>NZ_JBPPFW010000003.1:0-837166 GCF_052040145.1 Natronorubrum amylolyticum | reverse complement strand
CCATGTCAAATCGAATGCGACGGGGGACGGAACAGGTTCTCAGCGAAGCCCTACTCTCGACATCGGCGGACTTCGACTGATCCGGAAGGCTATTTAAATGGATTGTTGGAACAATGGTCCTCCTTGTCCGACTGGATCAGTAAACCAATTAGTAACCATGTCTGGTCACAGTTTTCACCGTCGGGCTGCAGTACACCCAAGAACCCCAAAGTTACCAAAATTGACTGCAAAATGACCGAAGAGACCATTGACTTCAACACGGTAATCGACCTGTGTAGAGATGAGCACCGTCGCATCGTTCTTTCAGTACTCGCCGCAGAACAGCGTTCGCTGACGGTGAATGACCTCCGAACAGCGATTCTCACCTGTAATCATCACACGCCAGTTACCGACGCTTCTGGAGAGGTGTTAACAGAAATTGGGGCCTTGCTATCCCACACGCACCTTCCAAAGTTGGAATCTGCAGGGGTCATCGAATACTATTCCGAACGGCGACTCATAGTACCAACAGAACAGTTCGACCAGCTACAGCCCCATCTATCCACGATCATCGGTGCCGATCCAAATCTCGACGAACCAATTGAGTTGTGAGTTCAGGCAGGAGACCCTCTATTTGCGATATGGGGCTTGGAATGCGTCCGTCCTGTCTGGGTGGAGATACGGTCAATAAGCACGTCTTTGTATCGGTTACTTCAGGATCGGTTAGGCGAAATAATGTGGATCGCCGTGATGGATTCATCCTCTGTATTCAGCAGGGCTGCTGAAATCTATCACCGATTGAGGGTTTCAACAAGGCTGCTTCCGCACATTCGGCCGGTCGATCGGCAGGCGATCGAACTCGAACTGCGCTCGTTGTTCGCGTACTACTGTATTGACTCCGTTCGACCCTCTCGCCGAAACCAAATCGACGCCATAGCGATACACACTTCTGGCCGAAGAAGACGGAATGACTCGTTTCGACTACTCGTGGCTGGTCGCCCTGCCACTCGCATCGGTAGCCGACGATTCGACCGCGTCGGCCGTCTCGAGCGCGCTGGCGGTCGCGAGGCGAATCGCGTGCGGCCAGCCGAGCGGCGTCGCGCTGTCGGGCGTGCCGTCGTCGAACAACTGTTCCGGAAGATAGGCTCCGGGTCGTCGGAGTGGGCCGTCGGGCGCGACCAGCGCCAGCAACGTTCGAGCGCGGTCGTCGAACTCGGCGGCTCGGTCGTGACCGTTCGCGGCCAGCAGCTCGCGGAGTTCGACGGCCGCGTGGGCGCCCCACGCGGTCGTCACCGTCCAGATCTTGGCGTCCGACTGCTCGCGGAGCCGCCAGGGGTCGTCCTCGAAGCGCGCCAGCCCCTCGATCGGCCCCTCGGGATCGCGGTAGAGTCCGTCGAGCGTCGTCTCGAGGTGGGAGACGAGCCGATCGAACCGATCGTCGTCGACGACTGCGACCGCATCGTACTCGTGGTGTGCCGACGCGAGCGCGAGCGTACTTCCGTCGAGGCGATCGTCGAGGTCGTCGCCGTCGAGGCGCATCGCGTAGCAGCCGCGGTCTGCCACCCACAGGTCGTCGAGCGCCTCGTAGACGCGAGTCGCCTGCGATCTCGCGTGGGCCGCGACGTCCTCGTCGACTGGCGCTCGAGCGATCGCGGCGTAGGCCTCGAGGAACGTCGCCGTCGTGTGCGTAAACCGTCCGGTCATGTTCTCCCAGGCGTTCTGGACGCGCTCGGGCAGGCCGTCGTCGGCGAGGGTCGCATCCATCCCCTCGAGCGCCGACGTCAACGTCTCGTGAACCCGCTCGTCGCCGGCGTCGACGCGCCGGAGGTAGGTCGCGAGAAAGGCGGCGACGCTCGCGGTCTGGTCGGCCTGGTAGTCCGCGGTGTTCGCTTCCTCGAGTCGACCGTTCGCCCAGCCCGGCGCGAGTCGGCCGTTGTACGGCCAGACGCGGTGGGGCCACGTCCCGTCTGAGCGCTGCGTGTCGGCGTAGAAGCGCGCGCTGGCTTCGTGCCACGCCTCGAGACCGAGCCCCGTCCGTTCGTCGGCGTCGAGGAGAAACCGGGAGATTTCGGCGTCGTCGCGGAACCAGGTGTAGCCGTAGCCGCCGGAGTAGCGGTAGAAGGGGTCGAACTCGGGGCCGGCGATCCGCGCGCCCGTCGACGACCGCAGGAGACAGAGCGCCCGCAGATCCGCGAACCCGCGGTCGATTCCGGGCGCCGCGTCCGGAAGCCGGTCGCGGGCTTGACTGTGGCCCGCGTCGACGATCGACTCGCGGTCGTCGTGAGCCATCGCGTTCGATCGCACGCGCTCGAGCGCGTCGGCACGATTGGCAGTCTCCGTCAGGAGCGTCGCGACGGTCGCGCTCGGTGCGGAGCCGGTCAGTTCGAACTCGACCATCGTGATCGGGCTGAGTCGGGCCTCCTCGTATCGGTCGTCGTCCTCGGAGCGCGGAAACGCTGCGGGTTCCGGTTCGAGTAACTCCTCGAATCGTTCGGGGACCTGCCCCGAGACGGAGATATCGGTCGACGCGGCGACGAAGTCGCGCTCGCTGTCGTGGTAGACTTCGACGGCATCGCCGTGCCAGAGCTGTCCGATTCGGCTCGCTCGTCCCTCGGGGGCGAACCCGAAGCAGGCCGTGATCGAGGCGTCGACGTCGGTCGCCGCGTCGTCGAGCACGAAGTGAGTCACGTGACCGCGATCCACCGCGAGGTCGTACTGAGTACAGCTGTAGCCGGCGACCTCGTGGACGGTTTCGACGACGGCCGTGTTATCGATGTACCGTTGGTTTCCGTCGTCAAACCAGTGTGTTTCGCCGTCCAGCGCGAGGCCGAATCGGGAGCGTTCGATGCCGGCAACGCCGGAGAGCGGGTAGGAGTAGTCGCTGATCGATCCGTCGGGCGCGACGTGGACGAGTCTGTCGTCGAGACCGGAGAACAGCCCCGTCGTCGAGCGTCGCTCCCCGGGAAATCGCCGGGGATCGCCCTGAGAGCGCTTGAAATCGTTGAGGGCGCCGTGTAATTCCATCGTACGTTCGGTTGGTGCCCGTCCCATTAAATCTTGTTGAAAAATGTGTTCCTACTTTTCAGGCAAGATCGAAGACGCGTCCGGAGCGTTAACGGTCGAATATTTGGGCCCGGCGGGACGGATCGTCGCAGTTACGACGGCCTGCGAACGGCATCGGGGCTCGGTGATCGGGAATCTTTTAGCGTAACCGAACAATTGTGAACTACTGAGTATACATGGATACCGACGATCTCGGCGACCTGCTCTCGCAGTTCGGCCTGTCAGCGAAGGAGATCGACACCTATCTCGCGATACTCGACCACGGCGAGTCGAAGGCGAGTACGATCGCCGACGCTGCGGACGTCTCCAAGCGGTACGTCTACAGCATCAGCGAGGAACTCGAGGATCGCGGCTTCGTCGAGGTCGACGACCACGCCGTCCCGACCGTTATTCGCCCCGTCCAGCCCGAGACGGTCGTCGGACGACTCACCGACAGCGTCGAAGCGATCGAGCCGGAGTTACAGTCCCGGTACACGACGACCGAGCGGACGGGCGAGCAGTTCGAGGTGATCAAGTCCCGCCAGACGGTGCTCAAACGGATCGAGGAGCTGTTGGCCGCCGCGGAGACGGAAGTCACTCTCTCGCTGCCCGTCGAAATACTGCCCCAGATCCGCTCGACGCTCGAGGAGACGGTCGATCGGGGCGTCCTGGTCTTGCTTCTGTTAGGGGGCACCGACGACGATCAGGACATCGCCTCGCTGGCCGGAACGGCGAGTACGGTCCGCACGTGGGACGCACTCGTGCCGACGATGCTCACGGTCGACGCTCAGCACGGCCTGCTCGCCCCCAGCCAGCTACTGACGAGTTCGACGAGCGAGACGAAGGCGATCAGCATCTCACAGCCACAGCTCGCACCCGTTTTCGCCGGCTCCTTTCTCGCGAACTACTGGCCGACCGCCGAGGAACGGTACGTGAGCGCGCCCGGAGAGCTCCCGCGGACGTTCGAAGGATTCCGCAACGCGGTCTTCCAGATGGCTCTCCACCGAGCCACGGACAACCGGATCGAGGCGACGGTGACGGGAACACCTGTGGGTGATCGAGATCTTCCGTCGACGCTCTCCGGCGAGGTCGTCGCCGTTCGGCAGAGTCTCGTCCGCCCCGTCTCGTCGACGGTGCCGATCGAGAACGCCTTCGAACTCGACGTCGACGGCGAGCGTTACACGATCGGTGGCACCGGCGCGTTCCTCGAGGATTTCGAGGCCGAATCGGTTACCGTCCGCCCGCTCGAGGAGTGAGAAACCGGGAAATCCGGTTTTTCATCTGTGAGTAAATTTCTTGAGTCGGGGGCGTGAACGTCTCGTCGTGATGGACAGCCACTGCCACACAGCGGGAGGGATCGCCGGTGTCTGAACGCCAGTCGGTCAGGGACCGACTCGTCGAGAGCGGCGTGATCGCCGTGCTCCGCGGAATCGACGAGGAACAGATCGTTCCGGTCGCGCGAGCGATTCACGAGGGGGGCGTCGACGCGCTCGAGGTCACGGCGGACGGGACGCGTGCGAGCGAACAGATCGCCGCCGTCGACCGTGAACTCGGGGACACTGACGCGATCGTCGGCGCGGGAACCGTCCTCGACGCGCCGACGGCGCAGTCGGTGATCGACGCGGGCGCCGAGTTCGTCGTCTCGCCGAATACCGACGTCGAGACCGTTAGACTGTGTAACCGACAGGGCGTGCTCTCGGCACCGGGTGTCATGACGCCGACCGAAGCCGTCACGGCGCTCGAGGCCGGCGCGGACGTGCTCAAACTGTTCCCGGCCTCGACCGTCGGGCCGGGTCACATCGGCGCGATTCGAGGCCCACTCGGCGACGTCGACGTGATTCCAACCGGCGGCATTTCACCGGCGAACGTCGAGTCGTACTTCGACGCCGGCGCGGTCGCCGTCGGTGCTGGCAGCGCGCTCATCGACTACGACGCGATCGCCGACGGCGATATGGACCGCGTTCGAGAGAGCGCCGCCGAGTTCGTCGAGACCGTCGAATCCGTACGAAGCGACTGATCGCTGCTCGCGTTCGCAATTTTCCGTCGACCGTCAAAAACTCGTTAGCGGTGCAGAATTCCGTTTCGGCGGGTGCGGACGTCCGTTTCAATCTCCCGTGCATCGAGCGACGGCCATCGGTATGCAGAGCGAAAACTCTTCGAAAGCCGATAGTTACTGACGGTGGCCGAGCGCTGTTCAAATATTTACTACGAATAGGGTAAACTTTTTGCGGGCAGGGGTTCTCTGGTGGACTATGAAAGCGATCGCTGTCGAACCCGGGGCCGGTACGCCCGTCCTCGTCGAAAAACCCCGTCCCGACCCGAAGCCCGGCGAAGCGCTCGTGCGCACGCTTCGCGTCGGCGTCGACGGGACCGACCACGAAGTCATCGCGGGCCACCACGGAAACCTTCCCGACGGCGCGGATCGACTCGTACTCGGCCACGAGGCCGTCGGCATCGTCGAGGACGCGAACGGAACCGATCTCGAGGAAGGCGAGTTCGTCGTCCCGACCGTTCGTCGGCCCCCGAACGGGACCAACGAGTACTTCGAGCGCGGCGAGCCCGACATGGCTCCCGAGGGGAAGTACGTCGAGCGAGGAATCGTCGACGGACACGGATTCATGGCGGAGTACTTCACCAGTCCCGCGGAGTACCTCGTCCCGATTCCCGAACGGCTCGCGCCGCTCGGATTTCTGGTCGAGCCGATCAGCATCAGTGAGAAGGCCATCGAGCACGCCATCGCCTCCCGGTCGGCGTTCGACTGGGAACCGGAGTCGGCGATCGTGCTCGGAAACGGCTCGCTCGGATTGATCACGCTCGCAATGTTCGAGGAGGTACTCGAGATCGATCGGACCTACTGTCTCGGCCGGCGGGATCGCCCGCATCCGACGATCGACCTCATCGACGAACTCAGCTCGACGTACGTCGACTCCCGCGAGACGCCCGTACCGGAGATTCCCGACGTCTACGAGTCGATCGACCTCGTCTACGAGGCGACCGGCCACGCGAAACACGCCTTCGAGACGGTCGACGCGCTCGCGCCGAACGGCGTCGGCGTCCTGCTCGGCGTCCCCGAACCCTGGGAGTTCGAAGTCGACGGCGGTCGTCTCCACCGTGAACTCGTTCTCCACAACAAGGCGCTGCTGGGGACCGTCAACTCCCACCGCGGCCACTTCGAGGCCGCGATCGACACGCTCTCGCAGCTTCCGACGTGGTTCACCGACGAGTTCGTCACCGGGATCCACGGACTCGAGGAGTTCGAACGCGCGTTCGAAACTGATGACGACGTCGTGAAGACCGCCGTCGAGTTTAGCCGTCTCTGAGCACGGCTCGAGTTCGCGGCCACGATCCCGTTTTTCCTTGATCCGATGCCGTTGGTGTTGATCAATGAATAGAAACAATTACTATTATCGAAGTAAGTATTTGTGCTATGGGAGTCGATTACACGCAGCTACACGATCCGAACGCCGAGTACACGATGCGGGATCTCTCGGCGGAGACGATGAACGTGACCCGCGAGCGCGGGAACGGCCGAGACGTCGAGATCACGGACATCCAGACGACGATGGTCGACGGCAACTTCCCGTGGACGCTCGTGCGAATCTACACGGATTCTGGCATCGTCGGCACGGGCGAAGCCTACTGGGGTGCAGGTGCGCCAGAACTGATCGAGCGCATGGCCCCCTTCCTGCAGGGGGAGAACCCGCTCGACATCGATCGACTCACGGAGCACCTCGTCCAGAAGATGTCCGGCGAGGGCTCGATCGGCGGCGTCACGGTGACGGCGATTTCGGGCATCGAGGTCGCCCTGCACGATCTGGCGGGCAAGATCCTCGAGGTACCGGCCTACCAGCTGCTGGGCGGGAAGTACCGCGATGAGGTTCGGGTCTACTGTGACTGTCACACCGAAGACGAAGCGGATCCGATAGCCTGTGCCGACGAGGCCGAACGCGTCGTCGAAGAACTGGGCTACGACGCGCTGAAGTTCGATCTGGACGTGCCGTCGGGCCACGAGAAGGATCGTGCGAACCGTCACCTTCGCGGCCCCGAGATCGAGCACAAGGCTTCGATCGTCGAAGCCATCACCGAGCGCGTCGGATCGCGCGCCGACGTGGCCTTCGACTGCCACTGGACGTTCTCCGGCGGCAGCGCGAAACGCCTCGCGAAGCGACTCGAGGAGTACGACATCTGGTGGCTCGAAGACCCTGTCCCCCCGGAGAACCACGACGTCCAGCGGGAGGTCACCCAGTCGACGACGACACCGATCACCGTCGGTGAGAACGTCTACCGCAAACACGGCCAGCGCCGGCTGCTCGAGGAGCAGGCCGTCGATATCATCGCGCCGGACATGCCGAAGGTCGGCGGCATGCGCGAAACCCGAAAGATCGCCGACCTGGCGGACATGTACTACGTCCCCGTGGCGATGCACAACGTCGCCTCGCCCGTCGCGACGATGGCCAGTGCTCACGTGGGCGCGGCGATTCCGAACTCGCTGGCCGTCGAGTACCACTCCTACGAACTCGGTTGGTGGGAGGAGCTGGTCGAAGAGGACGTCATCGAGGACGGTTACATCGAGATTCCCGAGAAACCGGGCCTCGGCGTGACCCTCGACATGGACGTCGTCGCGGAGCGGATGGTCGACGGTGAGGAGTTGTTTGATGAATCGTAAGATTCATCAAACTCGCTGAGCTCTGCTCAGCGTTGTTTGACGAGGCGTAAGCCGAAGTCAAGCCAGCAAATCTTCGATTTGCGCTGTTCGGTTGAGCGAAGCGAAATCGAGCTCGGAAGACTCGCGGTGCTCTGCTCAGCGTTGTTTGACGAGGCGTAAGCCGAAGTCAAGCCAGCAAATCTTCGATTTGCGCTGTTCGGTTGAGCGAAGCGAAATCGAGCTCGGAAGACTCGCGGTGCTCTGCTCAGCGTTGTTCGACGCGGCTCATGCCGCGTCGGGCTCGTGAATCACCGATGTGGCCCGTCGAAGTCGATCGGAACGCGAGAACGACTGCACTCTCGAGATGGCGCTGCCGGGACGTGTTTTATTGTCCTCCTCGAGGTGAATCTGGGTATGTCGCCAGACGAACGGCCTGTCAGCCGCCGCCGAGTACTGGGGCTGAGTGCCGGTGTCGCGACCGCAACCGGTTTCGGGAGCGTCGTGAGCGCAAGTACCGGTACACAGGAGGCCGAGGACGACGACGAGCCGGACGAAGCCGCCGACGTGGGGGGACAGTACGCCGAGGTCTATCAGGAGTCGATCGACGACGTTGTGCTCGTCACCGTCCCCGGGACTGGTGAGCCCGGGCAGGAGACGCCCGGCGGACTCGGCTCCGGGTTCGTGGTCGACGACTACGTCGTGACGAACCACCACGTCGTCGGCTCAGACGAGGTCGAACTCCAGTTTCGGGACGAACAGTGGCGAGAGGGGACCGTCGTCGGAACGGACGTCCACAGCGACCTCGCCGTCCTCGAGGTCGACGACATGCCGGACGGTCCCGACGGGCTCGAGTTCGCGACCGACGGGCCGACGATCGGAGCCGAAGTCCTCGCCCTCGGCAACCCGCTCGGGCTCGATGCGTCGATCTCACAGGGGATCGTCAGCGGGATTGACCGATCGCTCCCGAGCCCGACGGGGTTCTCGATCCCGGCGGCGATCCAGACCGACGCCTCGGTCAACCCGGGTAACAGCGGCGGTCCGCTCGTGGACCTCGACGGCGAGGTCGTCGGCGTCGTCTTCGCGGGTGTCGGCCAGACGATCGGATTCGCCATCTCCGCCGCACTCGCGAATCGCGTCGTCCCCGCACTCGTCGAGGACGGTACGTACGAACATCCCTACATGGGCGTCACCGTTACGCCCGTCGGACCGCAGGTCGCCGAGGCGAACGATCTCGAGGAGCCACGGGGCGTGTTGATCACCGAAACCATACCGAACGGGCCCGCCGAGGACGTCCTCCAGCCGGCGACCGGCGCCACGACGGTCGACGGGACGGCCGTCCCCGTCGGTGGCGACATAATCGTGGCCATCGGGGAGGAGGAGATCCCCAATCAGGATCGGCTCTCGTCGGTGCTCGCGCTCGAGACCTCCCCCGACGAGACAATCCCAGTCGAGATCATCCGCGACGGGGAGCGTGGAATCGTCGAGTTGACGCTCGAGTCGCGGCCGGACGTCGACGCACCGTGATCCTGCTTCGGCGGTGGCCACGTGGCCGTCCTGTATGTGGGTTCCTGCCACGTTTGACCGTCGAACTTTTCCCTTCGGAGGCGATTCCTATGGCTAACCGATTCTTGGGAACCTCATGAGCAAACCCACCCACTCCATCTCCGACGACGTGCTCGGTCTCGAGCGGCCGCTCGATGCGCTGCAGACCAGCCCTAACTTTCGTGGCCCGGTCGAACCGCTGGACGGAGACTTTTGTAACGACCACTTCGCGTTGATCTACGAATCCAGTGACGATCAGTTCGCGGCCGTGGCTCCGTTCATCCGCCAGGGGATCGAACGCGGCGAACACTGCCTGTACGTCGTCGAAAAGAACGACGTAACCGACGTCGAGGCGGCTCTTCGGGACAGGGGTGTCGACGTCGACGCCGCCGTCGAGTCCGGTGCGTTAGCCTTCGAGACGATCCAGAACACCTACCTTCGCGACGGTCAGTTCGACGCCGACGAGATGATCTCCATCTACGAGGAGGTCATCCAGGAGACGACCGAGGAGTACGAGGCGCTTCGACTGGTTGCCGACATGTCGTGGATCCTCGAGGCCGACGTGTCGGTCGAGGAGTGTATGACCTACGAGAGCAAGGTCAACGAACTCTTCGACGAGGAGGACGCCGTCGCGGTCTGTCAGTACGACCGCGAGGCGTTCCCGCAGGAGGTCCTCTGCGACGTCGTACGGGTCCACCCCCACCTCATATACGACAACACTGTCTGTCACAACTTCTACTACATTCCACCCGTCGAGTTTTGCGACACCACCCAGCCGACCCACGAGCTCGATCGGATGCTCGGTACGCTGATCGACAGAACGAGGGCGAAAGCCGAGCTCCGAGAGCGCGAACACTACCTCCAGCGCCAGAACGATATCACGGCGGACCCGGAGAAATCGTTCGAGAAGAAGTTACAGGCCCTCTTCGAGCTGGGCTGTGAGCGCTTCGACCTCGAACTCGGCGCGATGGCTCGCGTCGATATCGAGGAGAACTGGTTCGAAGTCGAATACGTCAGCGAGGACCACGAACACTTCAAACCCGGCGTCGAGCTCCCGCTGTCGGAGACCTACTGTACGGCCGCGACCGAAATCAGGGCGGCCGGAAGCGTCTCCGACCCCGAAACGGAAGGCTACGACGATATCTTCGTCTACGACGAGTTCGACCTTCGCGCGTACCTCGGTACCTATCTCGACGTCGACGGCGGGACCGACAGAACGTTTTTCTTCGTCAGTTCCGACCCGTGTACCGACGGCTTCTCCGACGACGAACACGCCTTCCTCCGGTCGATCGGCCAGTGGGTAACGTACGAACTCGAGGAGAATCAGCGCGAGCGCGAACTCGAGCGAACCGTCGACCGACTCGAGACGTCGAACGAACGACTCGAGCAGTTCGCCTACGCCGCCAGCCACGACCTCCAGGAGCCGTTGCGGATGGTCTCGAGCTACCTCCAGTTGCTCGACGCTCGCGGCGCCGATCTCACTGAAGAGAACCAGGAGTTCCTCGAGTTCGCCGTCGACGGCGCCGACCGCATGCGCGACATGATCGACGGGCTGCTCGAGTACTCTCGCATCGAGACGCGCGGCGCGCCGCTCGAGCCGATCGAACTGGACGCCGTCATCGAGGACGTCTGCGAGGACCTGCGATTCCAGCTCGCCAGCAGCGACGCGGAACTCACGGCGGAGTCGCTGCCGCGCGTGGAAGGCGACGGCAACCAGCTCCGACAGCTGTTCCAGAACCTCCTGGCGAACGCGATCAAGTATTCGGGGGACGAGTCGCCACGGATCGAGATCGATGCCGACCGAGCCGGAACCAAGTGGACGATCTCGGTCCGCGACGAGGGGATCGGCATCGATCCCGACGAACAAGACCGAATTTTCGACATTTTCGACCGGCTACACAGTCGCGAGACCTACGACGGTGCGGGGATCGGACTCGCGCTCTGTGAGCGAATCGCCGAGCGACACAGCGGCGATATCTGGGCCGACTCCGAACCCGGCGAGGGATCGACGTTCTCGGTGACGCTGCCCGCGGTGAGCGCCGACAAGAGCTGACCCAGCGATTGAGCCGAAGACGGCTATCGGAGGAACTCTCGTGGGAGTTGCAGGCGTCGGTGCAGTTCGAGTCAATCACGGGGCCGTTTTGGGCGGTATCGCAGAACTGGTCACCTGCTGAGCCGATCCCGACGAAACGTCGTGACGAGTTGGGGAGTTCGTCGAATACGACGAAGAAACGGGTATGACGGCGGTGCAGTCGCTGGTCGTTAGCTGTCCGCGTCCTCGGCGTCTTCGAGATCCTCGAGCTCCGCTTCTTCTTCGCGAGGCGCGTTCTGCGTCCCGAGATCGTCGTCTCCGGCGTCCACCTGGTCGGGATCCTGATCGACGCGCTCGAGTTCGTCTTCGATCTCTGCCTCTCGCTCCGCTTCGTACTCGTTCGCTCGGTCTGCGTCGTCTTCAGCCATGATCGGTGATTCGCCCTCGAGCGGTTTGTTCGTCGGGCCGTCGCCTGCAACGTCGACCCGTTCGCGACCCGAATCGTCGTCGGACACGAAAGACAGATAAAAGACGCCCCAGTGTGAACAGACAGACATGGACGTTCCGTACGACCTGACCTCGTACGTTCGGGTGTTGAAGATGGCAACGACACCCACGACTGAGGAGTTCCTTCAGGTATCGAAGATCGCCGGCGCAGGGATCCTGCTCATCGGGCTGATGGGCTTTCTCATCGGTGGCATCATGCTCGTGCTGACTGGTGGTCTCTGATGGGGATCTTCGCAGTCAAGACGACGGCGAGTCAAGAGCGCACCGTAGCAGACATGATTATCAACCGCGAGGAGCCGGAGATCCACGCCGCCCTCGCACCCGATTCGCTGACCTCCTACGTGATGGTGGAAGCCGAGGGCAACGCGGTCTTGAACCGCGTTCTCGAGGACATTCCTCACGCCCGGAGCATCGTGCCCGGCGAATCCGACATTTCGGAGGTCGAGCACTTCCTTTCGCCCAAACCGGACGTCGAGGGGATCGCCGAGGGCGACATCGTCGAACTCATCGCCGGCCCGTTCAAGGGCGAGAAGGCCCAGGTTCAGCGCATCGACGAGGGTAAGGATCAGGTGACCGTCGAACTGTACGAGGCGACGGTCCCGATCCCGGTGACGGTTCGTGGTGACCAGATTCGCGTGCTCGACTCCGACGAGCGATAGCGAGTCGGTTCACTCGGCGCGATCCGTCAGGAGAGCGGCGAGAACGTTTTGAACTAAATTTTGCGAGGAGTGGGTGGCGAGCGAAGCGAGGCATCCCGACGACGTAAAATTTAGCCGTGTGACGGTTCGTGGTGACCAGATTCGCGTGCTCGACTCCGACGAGCGATAGCGAGTCGGTTCTCTCGGCGCGATCCGTCAGGAGAGCGGCGAGAACGTTTTGAACTAAATTTTGCGAGGAGTGGGTGGCGAGCGAAGCGAGGCATCCCGACGACGTAAAATTTAGCCGTGTGACGGTTCGCGGCGACCAGATTCGGGTTCTGGACAGTGACGAGCGCTAACACGCTCGTCAAGCAGTCAGCACGACAGTGTCGTGCTGAATACTCCGACGAGCGGTAGCGAGTCGGTTCACTCGGTGCGAACGATATGAGAGGCGAGCGAAATGAGTGCCTCGAAAAGCGAACGGGGAGGGACGACCCGTGAGCGATAGGTTGGGAGGAACTCACTGCTCTACGGGCAGCTCGCTGCTGTTCTCAGAGAGAAACAGCAGTATCGGTCGAATGTCCTCAAATTGGGGTCCTCTTTCGACGCAATTCATACTGGGTGTCCATTCGATAAACCCGTAGTTGTCTAACTTGGGGAGGTGGCAGTGTTGGTACTCAATGCTACTTGTGTCGACTGGAACCCCCTCCGCTATCGGTGAATCTGTTTGCGAATTCTCCTCGACCAAAGCGAATAACAGGCGTCGCCGTTTTTCATCCGCTAACGCATCAAATGTCTTGTTTGTCATATGACTCATTTGGGGATAGTGGTACAACCGTATACATAAGACGACCCTCAGTTCCCACGGCGCTGGATTCCCCGCGTGAAATCAAGTTGCTCGGTTTCCCCTGTGCCTGCACAGCTGCCGAGCGGAGCACAGCACACCTACTCGCTGTCCAACGGCTTGCGCCCGCTATCGCTTGAGTTCTGTGGCGATCGCCTGCATGTTCGCAACGTCTTCGATCTCCTCGAGCAGTTCCTCGCGGTTGCGGACGTCTTCGGAGTCCGCGCCGTAGGCGCGAACGTACTCCGCGCGACTGTGCTCGGTAAAGGCGTGTCGGATCGCGAGGTAGCCGTCGGGGACGACGGTGCCACAGACCTTACACTCCCGTCGCTCGTGTTCCGTCGCCTGATGGACGACGGTCGATTCGACGTCCTCGAACACCGCTCCGCAGCCGTCGATGCCGCATTCCCAGGCCATTCACTCTCACTGAAACTATCGAGTGGCCGCCCTAATGATCCTTTCGCAGCCAGAACTACGGGCCGCCGTCCGTCGCGACCCGCATGCGATAGGGCTTCGGCAGGTCCGCTCCTAGAGGGCGTATGCCCGCGACGAACCGCTCGCAACTTTCCTCTTTCGACGCCGACCGCGTCCGACAGGCCGTCCAGCAGACCGTATCCGGCCCGCTCTACTCGTTCTGTGAGTACGACACGGAGTCGTTTCGGCCGCTCTACATCGACGATCGAACCATCGCGCTGTACGACAGCAGCGACGAGATGCTCGAGCACTTCGAGCGGATCCACACCCACGTCCACATGGACTTCATGCAGATCGAACTCTTTCGAAACACGCTGTTTCCGACCGCCGAACGGGTCGAATACATCGCCACCTCGATGGATGTTCTGAAGCTATTACGGGTCTACGTGGGCGACGAAGCACTTCTCCTCGCACTCGAACCCGACGAGCCGGTCGAACCGATCGTCGCCGTTATCAAGGAGACCGTCGGCTGGCCGCCGAATCAGAATTCATAACCCGGCGGTCTCGAAAGTGGCTCTCGTGAGCGAGGGTACCGCTGTGGAGACTCGAGTCGACTGTCACGTGAAGGTGCTCGACGAGTCGGTCGTCGATCGAGCGATCGCTGCCGGTCTCGACGTCATCGTCTACGCACCACACTTCACCCGATTACCGGAGATTCGGCGCCGAGCGAACCGCTTCTCGAGCGAGGATCTGCTGGTCGTCCCCGCACGGGAGGTGTTCACCGGCTCGTGGCGCGATCGAAAACACGTTCTAGCGATCGGTCTCGAGGAGCCGGTGCCGGATTTCATCCCGCTCGAGGCCGCGATGGCGGAGTTCGAGCGACAGGAGGCCGCCGTGTTGGCTCCGCATCCGGAGTTCGCAACGGTGAGTCTCACCGAAGCGGATCTTCGTCAGTATCGAGACACCATCGACGCAGTTGAGATCTTTAACCCGAAACATCTCCCGTCGCACAACCGACGGGCGCGCGAGTTGGCCGACCTGTTCGAACTCCCGCCGTTTACGTCGTCCTACGCCCACCTCTCGAGCACGGTCGGCGTCGCCTACACCGCGTTCGAGACCGAGATCCACTCCGAGGCCGACCTCGTGAGTGCACTCGCAGACGGCGTTCCCCGACGCGTCGTCCACCAGACGGGCCGGCGGCGGTGGCGAACGACCGCGAGCGAACTCGGCCACCTCTGTTATGAAAATACCTGGGAGAAGGTCGACCGACTCTTCCTCTCGGGAACCGAGCCGACGCATCCGAATCACATCGCCTACGACGGTCGGTTCGACGACGTCTCCGTCTACTGACACTGTCGGACAGAAATCAATGAAGAGAATTCGCCGGACGGAAGCGGCGAATTTTCACAATAGTTCTGTCCGACAGTACGAGCGGGCGATTCCGGCTACTGCTCCTCCTCGAGGGCGTCCGCGATTCGCTCGAGTTGCACTCCGACGTAGCAAAGCGCCTGCGTTTGCATGATCGCAGGATCGTCGCTCCATTCGTTGGTGATGTACGCCGCCTGTTTTCCCGCTCGGTCGAGGTGGTTGTTATCGTTCGGCATGGTCTCCGTAGCGTTCGGCGTCGAGACCTGAAACGGTTCGGGTCGGTACAGCCACTCGAGTCCTGACGGGTGCGTCCAGTACGAAGACGGCTTTCTCACGCCCAACGATTACCCAGTATCGTGCTGACTATCCGCACTGGATTATGGGAGAAACAGTCAAAGTCATCACACTGACCGGGAACTCATCGGAATCGTGAGAAGACGCCGCACAAAATGCGATCGACGACGCGGATCAGACGCTCGAGAACATCACCGGCGTCGAGGTCGAATCGCAGACGGCCGAGGTCGAGGGCGGGTCGATCGAGGAGTACCGGACGACCCTCGACGTCGCGTTCGTGCTGAACCGATAACGCCAACCTGCCGCGGTGGGTGCCCTCACCGTTCGGCTACGGGTCCTCGATCGGCTCTCCGTCGCCAATTTTCGCCAGCGTCTTCGCGACCCGATCCCAGTGGCTCCCTCGCCAGAAGTGTTGTCCACACGCTCGACAGCGCCAAACGTCGATCTCCGCGGGGTCGGGCGCGTATGCCGGTCTCGACGCCGTACGGTCGACTTTCTCGAGCGAGCCGTTGCACCGACCGCAGAACGCGGGTTCGTCGGCGAGCGTCAGCTCTATCCCCGCATCCGCGAGTTCCGCCAGTTGCGTCTCGACGTCGCGCGACTCGAGCAGGATCGAGTCGGCCGCGCGGTCTGCGAGCGCGACGTCTCTCGTGACGAGCGTCCGATCGTCGGCTCGAGCGACCGCGAGCAACGCGTCGTCGGCCTCGATCCCGCGGTCGCCGGCGTAGACGGTGTCGTGATCGCACATCCGCAGATAGGAAACTACGCCACCGCACATGACGTCGAGGAGCAGGCGCATGTGATGGAAGAGGGTGCCGAAGCGGTCGCCAATCAGTGCAGGAACTCGCGCAGGTCCTCGAGGTCCCACGTGTTGATCACGTCCGCGGGCTCGGCCCAACCCCGACGGGCGGTGTGGACGCCCCAGCGCATGTACTCGAGCGTCGAGGGTTGGTGGGCGTCGGTGTTGACCGAGATGGGCGCGCCTTCCTCGAGGGCGGCCTGGACGGCGCTCCCCCAGAGGTCGAGTCGGCGCGGGTTGGCGTTGACCTCGAGGGCGGTCTCGTGTGCGGCGGCGGCCTCGCCGAGCCGCCGTGCGTCGAACTCCAGTCCGGAGCGCTCGTTGAGCAGGCGGCCGCTCGGGTGGCCCAGCACGTCGATCGCGGGGTTCTCGATCGCGCGGACGAGCCGTTCGGTGGCCCTCTCCGCGTCCTGATCGAGGGCGCTGTGTGGCGAGGCGACGATCACGTCCAACGCCTCGATTACCTCCTCGGTGAGGCCGATTTCGCCGTCGGCGTCGACGTTGGCTTCGATCCCGGCGAAGACCTCGATCTCGCTCGCGGCGGCGACCTCGCGGATCGCCTCGACCTGCTCTAAAATTTCGGTGTCCGAGAGCCCCATCCCGCCGACGATGCCGGGTCCTTCGGCGTGATCCGCGACGCCGTAGAACTCGTAGCCCAGCTCCGCGGCGGCGTCGACCATCGCCTCGATGCTCGTGTTGCCGTCGGACCACTCGGTGTGGGTGTGCAGGTCGCCCCGAATATCGTCTCGAGTGATGAGGTCGGGCAACTCGCCGTTCTCGGCCGCGTCGATTTCGCCGCGATCCTCGCGGAGTTCCGGCGGAATCCACGGCAGGCCGAGGGCCTCGTACATGCCTTTCTCGTCCTCTCCCGCCACACGCTCGCCGACGCGCTGGTCGGATTCGGGATCCTCGACATCGCTCACGTCGAACGCGCCGTACTCGTTTAGCTTCATATCGCGGGCGATCGCGTAGTTTCGCAGGCGGACGTTGTGATCCTTGCTGCCCGTGAAGTACTGCAGCGCGGAGCCGAACTCCGCGGGGACGACGACCCGTAGGTCGACCCGGATCTCGCCGACGCGAATGCTCGCCTTCTCGGGCCCAGACTCGATCTCGCTGTCGACGGAGTCCCAGTCGACGAACGCCTCGATGACCTCCTCGCTTTGCTCCGTCGCGACGAGGGCGTCCACGTCGCCGATCGTCTCGCGCCAGCGTCGGATCGAGCCGGCGACCTCGCAGCGCTCGACGGCCTCGAGGGACTCGAGAAACGCGAGCACGTCGTCCGCGAGCGGACGGGCCTCGCCCAACAGTTGGCGCTGGCCGACCTCGCGGGCGAACTCGATTCCCTCACGGATGTTCTCCTCCGTCTTCGGACCGAACCCCTTGATTTCCTGGATTTCGCCGGCCCCGGCGGCTTCCTCGAGGTCGTCCAGCGTCTGCACGCCGAGTTCGCGGTAGAGTTTCCCCGCCGTCTTCGGGCCGACGCCCTCGATTCTAGTGATGTCGGCGATGTCGATCGGCAACTCCTCGCGAAGCTCCTCGAGTTCCTCGATCGACCCGGTCTCGACGTACTCGACCACCTTCGACGCGATGGCGTCGCCGACGCCGTCGATCTCCTCGAGAATCTCCTCGTCGCCCGCTGCGACCCGATCCCCGATCGGAACGGGGTGGGCCTGGATGTTCTCGGCCGCGCGTCGGTACGCGCGCGGTTTGTACTCGACGCCGTCGGCTGCGAGCAGGTCCGCAAACTCCTCGAAGCGGCCGGCGATTTCGGCGTTGGTCGCCATTACCGTCCCCCCCGAGTGGCGCCGTCGTCGTCGCCGAGGGCCTGCTTCAGGAACGACATCCAGCGCTTTCGATCGGCGGCCTGCTGGGCTTTCTGCTCGCGCTCGAGGTTCGTCGGGCCGAGGCTCTCTAAGGCGTTCAGCGCCCGATCGATCCCGATGATGCTCTGGGCGAGTTCCTCGCCCTCCTCGCGGGTGATCTCGCCCTCTTCGATCCGCTCGAGGCGGTCGTTCCGTTCGCGTCGCAGGTTCTTTTTCGCCCGCTCGACGCGGTCGCGCTCGCCGGCCGGGACCGTCTCGCGGCGCTTGATCTCGAAGACGAACGTCCGGAGGTCGATCGCCTCGCCCTGGACGGTGATCGTCTCGGGGATGTCCGCGCCGACGGTCGCGCCATCGCGCTCGACCCGCTCGAGCAGCTGCTTGCGCTCGTATGCTTGCACGCCTCGATATCCGGGTTGGGAGGGCAAAAATGTACAGTTCGTCCCTGCCAGGCTGGGCCGCCGCGATGTTTCGACCGGCCTCGAGACGATCGGGTTCGACGGTGTTCGGTTGGACGAACGACCCGGACGGGCTTCAAGCTCGGACTGCTAGCCCGGTCGAACTGTTAGGGACGGAAAACTGTCGCGAGCGCGGGCGTAACCCCACCATTCGCGCCGCGATTCAGCGCGAGGGACGAACCCCAAATCCCTTAGCGGTGCCACACATACCCCCGGTCAATGGCGAAGTGCGACGTGTGTGGGAAAGACGAAAGCATGCCCTACAACTGTCGGCACTGCGGGGGCACCTACTGCGGTGAACACCGACTGCCGGAGAACCACGACTGTACGGGGCTCCAGAACTGGAACGACCCCAACGGGGTCTTCGACAGCGGGTTCGACGACTCCGTAAACGGCGGTGGGAGCAAATCGAAGGCCTCGAGTCTCACCGACAAACTCCCCATCAATACTGGAACGGGTGGGCCACTCGCATACTTCCGCGGGAACATGACCTACCTGTTCCTCGCGATCATGTGGGTCACGATGGGGGCACAGTTGATCGCCTACTCTGTTGGCGGAATGGGACTTCACAACTACCTATTCACTCTTTCGTCCGACAACCCCGGACATGTCTGGACGTGGGTCACATCGATCTTCGCACACTCGCCCTTTTTCGTCCCCGGGGGCTCTATCTTCCATATCGTCTTCAACAGCATCGTGATCTTCTTTTTCGGACCACTGGTAGAACGCTATACCGGGTCCCGGGACTTCGCGATCCTGTTCGTCGTCAGCGGCGTACTGGCAGGTCTGGGACAACTCGCAGCCGACGCAGTGTTCGGTAATCCGCTGGTCGGTACGAGCGTGCTCGGCGCCAGCGGTGCTGCGCTGGCGATCTTGGGTGTCGTAACGGTCTTGAACCCCGACCTCCGGGTCTACCTCTTCTTCGTCATCGAGATGCCGATCAAGTACATCGCAATTGGTACTGCGGTCATCAGCGCGCTCCTGATCGTGATCAGTTCCCCGGGTGCCGGCGGGATCGCTCACGGTGCACACCTCGTCGGCCTGCTCGTCGGACTTGCCTACGGTGAGTATCTCAAACGGACGAAGAATATCCGGGCTCCAAACCAGCTTCAGATGGGGCCAGGCGGTCCGGGTGGGCCGGGCGGCCCTGGTGGTCGCCGGCGGTTCTAATCCGCTGTTCTTCACACGCTGCAACCCCGGCACTGATTTTCACCCGCTGCCAACTCGTCCCTATCGATGACTCCACCTCGTCCGGATCTTGCACCCGACGGCTCGCTCGAGCGCGACGACATGGAAACCCTCCAGCGCGAAATCGCCGACGCCGCGGTCTTCGAGGACGACTTTGCGTTTGATCCAACCGCACTGTCGAACCCGCTCGCGACGGCCTCGAGCCCCGCCGAGCCGCCGATCGTCGCGGGCGTCGACCAGTCCTTCCTCACGAACGCCGACGGCGACCAGGACCGCGCGCTGAGCGCCGTCGTCGCGATGCAAGGCGGCGAGGTGATCGAACGCGTCCACGCGGTGACGCCGCTCGAGATCCCCTACATTCCCGGCCTGCTCGCGTTTCGCGAGGGCGGACCGATCCTCGAGGCGCTCGAGGCGCTCTCAGTCGAGCCTGACCTCCTTCTGTTCGACGGCAGCGGCCGCATTCACTTCCGGCAGGCCGGCATCGCGACCCACGTGGGCGTCGTTCGGGACGTTCCCAGTATCGGCGTCGCGAAGAGCCTGCTCTGTGGCACGCCGCGCGAGGAGACGGAGAACCTCCCGGCGGGTACTCGAGTCCCGATCGAAGCGAACTCGCGGGTCGACTGTCCCGACGGTACCCTGATCGGCTACGCGGTCCAGACGCGCCAGTACGACTCGCCCGATCGGTACATCAATCCGCTGTACGTCAGCCCCGGCCACCGCGTCGGCCCCGAAACCGCGGCCGATGTCGCGCTCGCGCTCGCCTCGTCGTACAAGCTCCCCGAACCCGTCCGACTGGCCGACAGCTACGCCGACGAGGCGAAACGGGAAGTCGACGAAACGGCGTGAGAAGTGGGAGAGATGGAGACGGTCCAGTATCGGCGGTCGCTACGACGGAGTCAGTAGCTGTCGAAGCTGGGTGAGCACCGACCCGCCAACGGCGTCTCCGTCGCGAGCGAGGATGACCGTCTTGTCGGTCTGTCGGGTCACCGTCCGCGGAATCGTCCCGACGAGTCGACGCTGAAGCGCCCCCTGACGCGTCGCGCCGAACACGAGGACGTCGTGGTCGGCGGCGACGGCGAGCAGTTCCGTCGCGACGTCGTTGCCGGCGTAGGTCGCAGACTCCGTCCGAACGGGTGGTCCCGGGGCCTCCTCGAGAGCGGCCCGTGCCTGATCGATGTACTCGTCGGCCGCGGTCGAATCCGTCTCCTTGTCGACGACCGACGCCAGGTGGACGCTCGCTTCGTTTCGAGCGGCGATCGCGGTCGCGACGTGGACCGCCGGACGGACGTGCGGGCCGCCCGCGACCGGAACCAGGATCGACTCGACGCCGTTGGCCTCGTGACCGATGCGTTCGACGTAGAGGTCACACGGTGCGCGCTCGATGAGTCGGTCGACCGTCGATCCGAGAACGGTGTCGGTTCGGCTTCCCCGCGCCTTCCAGCCGACGACGAGCGCCCGGGCGTCGGTCTGTTCGATCGCCGCGAGGACGCCCTCGGAGACCGAGTGACTGACAACTTGCGCGTCCTCGACGGTGACGTCGTCGGGTGCGACGGCGATCGCTCTGTCAAGTAGCTCCCGACTGTTCCCCGCGTACTGGTCGATGATCGTCTCGTCCGAGTAGACGGAAAACGGCGAGTCGTGCGATTTGACGACGACCGAAACGATCTTCACCATGCTATCGCTCGCTCGGGCGAGATCACCGGCCGTTCGGACCAACTGTTCGGTTCGGTCGGGATTGCCGACCGCGACCAGCACTGGTCGGGTCGCTGACGAGGTGCTCATGGGTGTTATCTAGTACCACGGCAGTGAATAGCTCTCGGTTAGTGACCAAGACAATCATGTTGAGGGATATATTTGGCCCCTTGATCGATTACAATCGTCCGCGTTCGACGAGAACGACGGACGAGCCGTCGAATCGGATGTCGGAATCACGCTGCCGTCGCGTCAACGTTGCCCTCCAGTTACCTGTTGCCGTAGGGAGGACGCACTCACCCGCGGATCCGAACAGTACGTTCAGCGCGACAAACCGTCGATACTTAGGTATCGTCTCTCGAACCCGTCACGTATGGCCACCGCTGAGGACGTCGAGGAAGCCGACGATGGGCCGGAGGGCACCGTCGTCGAGGAGGATCGCGAGGCCGAATCGACTACGACCGAGACGGACGCGACCGATCGCACGTCGTCTGAAACCACCACAGAGGACCGTACGGCGTCCGGAACTACCGCGAGCGACCGCGCAGCGTCCGAGACCACGACCGACGACGCGAGCGATCGGGACCGCTACGCGCGCAAGAAGAGCGTCCTGATCACGGGCTGTTCCTCGGGAATCGGTCGGGCGACCGCCGAGGCGTTCCTCGCCAACGACTGGCAGGTCTTCGCGACGGCGCGCAATCCGGACGACGTTACGGCTCTCGAGGAGGCCGGCTGTACGACCTTCGCGCTGGACGTCACCGATCCCGATCAGGTCGCGCGGGCGGTCGAACGGGTCGTCGACGACGCCGGTGCGATCGACTGCGTCGTCAACAACGCGGGCTATGCCCAGATGGGACCGATGGAGGATATTTCGACGTCGGATCTCCACCGCCAGTTCGACGTCAACGTCTACGGCCCGCACCGACTCGTGCGCGCGGCGTTGCCCCACATGCGCGCTCAGGGCGCCGGCCGAATCATCAACGTCTCGAGCGTCGTCGGCCGAATCTCGTTCCCCGGATCGGGCGCGTACGCGGGCTCGAAACACGCCCTCGAGGCGATGAGCGACTCGCTGCGCGCGGAGGTCGAGGAGTTCGGCATCGACGTCACCGTGATCGAACCCGGGCCGGTCGAGACGAACTTTACGAACCGGGTCGACGAGGAACTGCCGGAGAGCGAGCGCACGCCGGCCTACGAGACGCTGTACGAGCTGTACGACGAGATGCAGCTGATCGGCGGGGGGAGCGGAGGTCCGTTCGCCTCCGAGCCGAAAGACGTCGCGCGGGCGATTCTCGAGTCGGCGACGACCCCCGAGCCGCCGGCTCGCTACCCGGTCGGCCCGCTCGCTCAGTACGGCGTCTACGCTCGATTCCTGCCGGACGCCCTCCGCGACGCGGGCTACCGATTGCTCCAAAAACTGGTCTGAGTCGCCGTCCGATTCGTTCGGAACGCTTACACGATCGGCTCTCGAACTTCGATTACTGTAATGTCCAACGGCCGATCGAATGCGGTCGAACTCGCGGATCGAGTTTCGGCGCTCCTGTACGGCATCGCCGGCTGGCTCCTCGTCGGGTTCGGACTACTGTTCGGGGTGGTCGGGGCCGGGAACATCGTCGCCAGTGCGACACAGGGCGTCACGGCCGGATACGTGTTGTTGGCGGCGCTGTGGCTCGTCGCGTCGTTCGTGCTCGTCGCCTTCGGCATCTTCGTTAATCCGAGGATGCGACGACGGCTGGACCGTCGGCACGCGCCGTCGGCGTTCGGCCGCGTTCGGTCGGTCGATCGACGGGTCGTCCGCCCCGACGAGGACTGCGACGAACGCTGTGTCGCCTGTGACTCGCGCGTCGAGCGAGGACTGGTTCGGCGCTACCGGGAGGAGTACGCGCTCGCGGGGCTGCCGGTCTACACGCGGTCGACGGACTACAACTACTACTGTCTCGAGTGTGCGACGGCGGAGCTGTCGGATGAGTCGGCAGCCAGCGACGGCAGTCAGGACATCGAACGCGGTCGTCGAACCGCGGACGACCGCCACCTCGAGCGACGGTAATCGGGATCGTTGCTATGGGACGACCGATTCGGTCGCTCGAGGCAGTCAGTCAGCGGGGTTCGGTTGCCGGTGTCGATCTGCGGGAGCGTCAGCGGGGGTCGTCTGCCGGTCGGTGTCGGTCTCGGTCTCGACGAGCGTGTACACCCCACCAGTGCACTGACGGATATGCCCAGCTCGCTGGAGGGAACGACAGCTGCGCTCGACGGTTACCGGATGCGTCTCGAGAGCCGTTGCGAGATCGGCGATCGTCGCCGGATTGGACGCCTCGAGCGCCCCGAGGATCGCATCTGCCTGCGTTCGTTCTGAGGTGTCGTGGTCTGGCATACCGTCTCATCCATCACGTATTCGGCGGAGCGTATCAACCGGACACCCGGTTCCCAGCCAGTCGGAACGTGGTTTCCGTTGGTAATCACTCCCCGTTCTGCCGAGCAGCAGCGTCCAGTATCTCGCGGAACGATGGCGACCCGGCCGAGCTCTGTTGTCCACTCGAGGGAGATCTCGAGTGCGCTGTCGGGTGTTACGAGTCCCAGGCCTCGACGAACTCCGTCGGAAGTGCCGTGATGTCGATGCCCCAGGCGACGGGCAGCCACACGAGCGCGACGATCGTAATCAGGATGATACCGATCACGTTGAGACCGATCCCGACGCGGGCCATCTGAGGCAGCGTAATATATCCGCTGCCGAAAACGATCGCGTTCGGCGGCGTCGCGACCGGCAGCATGAACGCGAACGAAGCCGCGGTTGCGGCGGCGATCATCAGTCCGAAGGGGTGGACGCCGATGCCGACTGCGACACCGGCGAGGATGGGCATTAACATCGCCGTCGTCGCCGTGTTCGAGGTAACCTCGGTCAGGAAGATGGTCATGGTAACGACGGAGAACAGGATGAGCACCATCGAGACGCCCTCGAGCGCTTGTAGTTGTTCGCCGATCCAGGCTGCGAGGCCGGTGTCGCCGAAGCCGGCAGCGATGGCGAGACCGCCGCCGAACAAGAGGATGACGCCCCACGGAATGTCGACGGCGTTCTCCCAGTCGAGCAGGAAGGTGTGATCACCGTCTTCGGTCTTGGTCGGCAGTGTGAACAGCACCATTGCACCGCCGATGGCGACGACGGTATCCGCGTCATCGGGGACCGGGAACGCGAAAATCGGGTCGATGAACGGCGCTAGCGCGCCGGGAACGAACGCCGGGGCGGAATCGAACTGCCCGATCAAGCTGGCACCGATCCAGGCGAAGGCCATGCCGACGAAGACGACGAGCACCAGTCGCTCCTGTTTACTCATCGAGCCGAGATCAGAGAGCTGTCGATCGATCGTGCCCGCACCGATCGGTAGCTGGTCGAACTGCGGGGACATCGCGATCCGAGTGACGTAAATATAGACTGCAGCGAGACCGACCGCCGAGATTGGAACACCGTAAAGCATCCACTGGGCGAAGCTGATGCTCTCGCCGAAGAGTTCTCCAGCCTGCCCCGCAAAGAGGATGTTTGGCGGCGTGCCGATGAGCGTCGCGACCCCGCCGACGGATGCACCGTAGGCGATACAAAGCATGAGTGCGATACCAAACGAAAAGTTCCCCTCAGTGGTATCGATATCCAGGTCGCTGTCGTCGACCAGATCCGCGGTCTGGTAGATCACCGCCAGTGCGATGGGAACCATCATCATTACCGTCGCGCTGTTCGAGACCCACATCGAGAGAAACGCCGTCGCGAGCATGAACCCGAGGATGAGCCTCGAGGGTTCGGTGCCGACGGCTTTGATGGTTCGTAGCGCGATCCGGCGGTGGAGGCCCCACCGCTGCATCGCCATCGCGAGGAAGAATCCACCCATGAAGAGGAAGATCAGCGGATTGGCGTAGGACGGCGTCGTCTCCGCGGCCGGAAGCGCGCCGGTCAGCGGGAACAGCACGATCGGGAGCAACGACGTCGCAGGGATCGGAATCGCTTCGGACATCCACCAGACGGCGACCCAGGCGGTGACGGCGGCGACGGCTTGCCCTTCCGGTGTGAGTCCCTCCGGCGTCGGCGAGAGGAAAATAAGTGCGAACAAGACCGGTCCGAGGCCGAAGCCGATCTTCTGGCGAAGCCCGTACGAGCCACCGACATCGAACGGGTTATCGTCATTGCCTCGGTCGTCACCACCGTTACCGGGGCCCGCGTTCGGGCCGTTTCCGTCGCCCGGATCGCGGCCACCATCGGCAAACGTTTCGCGTGCGAGACGTCGCTCTTCCTCGGTCACACCGTCCATATCCCGGACGATCGCCGGGGCATCGAGCTGGAGGTACGCTTTCGTCTGTGCGTTAAGTCTCCACAGATACGCCCAGATTGTTTGAATAAACTCCTGATAGCCTTTCGGAGAATTATTCGCCATTTTTCCGTTGCTACCAGATACGGGATATAAATGGTACTGGTTTCAACCGACTGAACGGGAATGTTACTACCCAATCACTGTCAGCTACAGCAACCAACGAACAAGCGCTATCGTAGCCACTGAATGTCACTGCACACCTGATCGAACGAGGGAAGTGCGGTTTGGAGCGTACGCGGTTCGGAGCGTACGCGGTTCGGAGCGTACGCGGTTCGGAGCGAACGAAGTGAGCGAGAACCGCGGATAGCGAATAGCGCGGGATCAGAGATCCCGCGGACCATGCGAACGGGCGCTGTGCGCCCGTGAGCAGACGGGGAGCGTAAGCGACCCGTGAGCTGTGTGCTCAGTGTGTAACTCGTTTCGGTTGTTACTATTGGTTCGTAACAGAGAACTCGGAACTCATCGCCCACCGACCGTTCTACGGCGTGATCGGAAATCGAGACCACCCCACCGACGGCGACAGTCGGCCGCCGTAAGGTGTGGGTCGATCACCGGAATTAACACTGTCGCTCGCTATCTCGAGATATGCCACTCCTCCAGTTCGATACGACGCTGTCGCTATCGGCTGCCGAGAAAACGGCGCTTGCGGATCGCGTAACTGATCTCTACACGGCGGAGATGGCGACGACGGCCGGGCACGTCGCCGTGACGATCCGCGACCGCGAGTCGGCCGATCTCCATCTCGGCCGCGCGGTGGACGGACCACTGCTCTTTCTCGACGCCGAAATCCGGCAGGGTCGGCCGTTCGATTGTAAGCGCGCGTTCGCACTCGAGACCATGGCCTACCTCGGCGAGACGTTCGACGTTCCCGACGAGAATATGAAGGTCGTCTTCACCGAGCACGCGGGCGAGAACATGATGGGCGTCGACCGCGTCGGCGGCGAGTGGAGCGACGAGTGAGTGATGAGTGAGTGATGAGTGAGCAGCGAGTGAACACCAACTCCGCGTCGGAACCGCGCGACGGAAGCAGCGTCCCGAGCCGGAACGTCTCTCCGCCACCGGGACAGTAAAGCGCGTTCTCGAGAAAGGAGGCGACGGTCGATGGATCGGTCGTACTGGCGAACGGTTTCGCTCGTGTCGCTGTGGCAGGTGTCGGCGAGCATCTGTTACTACACGGTCTTCGCGGCGACGCCGTTCTTTCGCAACGAGTTCGGCCTCTCTCGGCTCTCGGTGGGGTTCGTGGTGACAGCGCTGACGCTCGGCTACGCGGTCTGTCTGCTTCCTGTCGGCGCGCTGATCGATCGCTTCGGCGAGAAGCGATCGCTCACGCTCGGCCTCGTCGGACTGGCGGCCGGCGTCGTGATGGTTGCCGGCGCACCCACCTACGCCCTGTTGCTCGCGGCGGCGTTCTTTCTCGGCTCGATGTACGCCTCCGCGATTCCGGGGACGAACAAGGCGATCTACGACGGCATCGCCGCGGGCCGACAGAACTTCGCGCTGGGAATCAAACAGGTCGGCGTCACCGCCGGCAGCGGCATCAGCGCGTTGCTCGTGACCGGGTTGGCGGGCGTGCTCTTCTGGCAGGCCGGCTTCCTGATCGCCGCGGGCGTCGGGTTCGTCGTTGCCCTCCTCTTCGCGCTTCTCTACAGCGGCGCGGGCGACGGCGGCGTGGCGGAGTACCCTGACTTCCGACAGCTGTCGCGCAACCGGCCGTACCGGGTGCTCGTCGCGGCGGGCTTTTTCCTCGGCGCGGCGCTCTTTACGACGACCGGCTACACCGTTCTCTACGTCGAGGAGGATATCGGCGCCTCCGTCGCCTTCGGCGGCGTGGTGCTCGCGCTGGTACAGCTGTTCGGGAGCGTCGGTCGCATCGTCACGGGCTGGCTGAGCGACACCCTGCCGGGCGACCCGCAGACGCGGATCGGGGCGATCCTGATCGTCCAGGCCGTCGCAGGAGCCGCGCTGTTCGTCGTCGTCGCGGCGACCGACAGCGCGCTGAACGCCGCCATCGCCTTCTCCGTCCTCGGCTTCTTCGTGCTCGGAAACACCGGCATCTACTACTCCTACATGGCGACGCTGGTCACCGCCGACGAGATGGGCGGGGCGACCGCCGCCGGCCAACTCTCGCTCGTCATCGGCTCGGTCGTCGCTCCGCCCGCCTTCGGCTATCTTGCGGACACCGTCGGTTACCAGGGTTCGTGGTGGCTACTCGCCGCCGGCATGGGGCTCGCCGTCGGTCTGCTGTTGTACGCCGTTCGACTCGAGCCTCCGATCGACGAACCGGCGATGCAGGAGTGACGGGGGCGAATCGGCTCGCAACGGGGTAATCAGCGTTTGGACGCCACGCAGCACCTCGAGTCCAGATCCGGGAGACGACTTTTGATTCGGGCGCCCGAAGGAACGGCCATGTACCGCATCCTGCTCCCGGTCGACGAAACCGAGGCTCGAGCGCGCGCACAGGTCGAATCGATCCTCGAGAACCCGGCTGCAGACGACTGTACTGTCGACATTCTGCACGTCCACGCCGACATCTCGGCGCCGAACGCCGAGTGGGCGGCCGGTGGTTTCTCCGAGACCTTCGCCGAGGAGATGGCTGAAAACGCTGCGACTCGCCAGCGGCTTCCGAACGCGATCGAGGTCGCAACCGATCTCCTCGAGTCGGGCGGCGTCGACTGGTCGCTCCACGAGACGACGGGCGAGCCGGCCGAGGCGATCCTCGAGTTCGCCGCGGAGGTCGACAGCGACGTGATCGTGCTCGGGATCGGGACGGAGTCGCCGATCGGTAAGGTCCTGTTCGGCAGCGTGGCGCAAGCGGTGATCCTCGCCAGCGACCGACCGGTGACGGTCGTGCCGGAGGATCGGTCGGAGTCGTAACTGCGACGTGGCCACAGCGCTCTCGTTTCCGCTACCAGTTCGCGTCGTCCCAGCGGTCGTCGTCGCGGTCGGTTCGCGTTCTGTCGTCGGTCGTCGTTCCCCACCCGTCGTTCCTGCGGGTGTCGTCCGCTGTTGCCGGGGTTTCGTCGGCCGGCCGATTCTCGAGGTAGACGCGAGCGAAGGCGAACTGGACGACGGGGCTGACGACCGCTGTCAGGAGAGCCGAGAGGAACAGAAACGTGATGAAGAACTCGCCGTCGAAACCGGTGAACAGCACCGTAACGATCCCGACGCTACCGACGACGACGAGCGATGCGACGAAGATACCGAACAGCTTCAGGAGGTTTCCTTTCGCGACCGACCAGCTCGTGCTGAGACTCTCGAACGCGTCCTGATCGTCGATAACACACGCCGGAAACGCGAGGGAGAGGCGAACCGCGAGGTAGATTCCCGGGAGGATCAGAAAGAGTAATCCGACGAAAATTGCCACCGTGTAGGCGATCCAGATCCCGATCAACGAGAGGTACCGGGCGAGGACGGTCGAGGAGGCTCGCCCAATATCCCCGGACTCCCCGGACGCTTCCTGCTCGCCGATCACGTGGACGAGCCCGTCGATGTAGGGCAACAGGAGGAAGCCGACGAGCGTGAGCACGAATCCGCCGGGCCCGAGAAGCTCGGCACCGAGTTCGATAAGGCCGTACAACAAGAACAGAACGATCAGTATCGGGTTTCGACGGAGCCAATCGATTCCGTCGCCGATCGATCCGATCGCACCTTTTCGCCGGAGGGACGTCATACATCAATCAAACTGAGATAACGGATAGACGTTACTATCCCGACGCGAACTGGTGCGGAGGCGGATGGGACGTACAGGACGAAATGGAACGCGACGAAACGGGGCGGAGTGCGCACCTCGCAGCGTCGACTACCGCAGACAGGCCGCGACGACCTCGAGCATCTCCTCCCCGCGGACCTCCTCGGCGAACAGGGGCACCCGCCGGACGTCGGTCCCGCGGAAGAGGTCCTGGGCCTCCGCGAGGGCCTTCTGCTGGACGTCCCAGCGGCGCTGACAGAATTCGCAGTCGTCCAGATTCGGCTGGAGGAACTCGCCCTCGACGTCGTCGGTGACGTCCGAGAGCGGTTCCATGACGCGGTTGACGACGAGGGTGCCGACGGGAATGTCGAACTCCCGGAGCTGTTGGCGCAGGCGTTTGGACTCGAGGACGCTCATCTCCTCGGGCACCATGACGATCCGGAAGTCCGTCCGTCCGGGATCGCGGAGAACTGCCCGGAGCCGTTCGATCCGGTCGCGCAGTTCGTCCAGATCGTCGAGGTCGTCTTCCTCGGGCGGCTCCTGCCCGCCGAACATCCCTTTCATGCCCTCGAGCATGCCACTCATTCGCTTGCGGAATGTGAGGATTCGCCCCATCATCGTGTCCATCAGTTCGGGTAACTGGAGCAGCCGAAGGGTGTGGCCCGTCGGCGCCGTGTCGACGACCACGCGCTCGAATCGGGGGTCGTCCATGTACTCGAGGAGGAGCTGCATCGCGGCGGCCTCGTCGGCGCCGGGCATCGCGCCGCCGAAGATGGCGTCCATCGGGGACTCGCCGCCGAGCATGTCGCCGAGTCCGCCCATGCCGCCCATTCCGCCGCTTTCCCCGCTCCCGCCGAACGGCCCCTGGGTACCGCCACCGAACGCGTCGTCCTCGGAGCCATCGTTACTGAACCCGTCTCCACCATCGCCACCCAGAAACGCGGCCTGTCCGCGCTCCATCGCGGCCTCGGGATCGATCTCGGCCGCGTAGAGGGGGATATCGTCTCGGAGCCGGCCGGGTTCGGACGGCACCTCGGTCTCGAACGTATCGGAGAGGGAGTGTGCGGGGTCCGTCGAGACGACGAGCGTCGCGGTGCCGGCGCGGGCGCTGTCGAGCGCGGTTGCGGCGGCCATCGTCGTCTTTCCGACGCCGCCTTTCCCGCCGTAGAGGACGTAGTCGGGGCCGTCGATCGGCTCGTCGGACGGCTCCACGTCGATCGTCTCGCGTTCGTCGTCCGCGACGGAGTCCGTCGGCGTCACCTCGATGGTGTGTGCGCCGTCGTCGCCGCTCGAAGCGTCCTCGGCCTCCTCGTCGACCGGCTCGACGTCGATTCCACTCATGACAGCCGGTTCTCCGTCCCGACACGAGTATTCGTCGGTCTCTCGATTCGAATTTCCATGTCGGTTACACTCGCCCTCGAGCGACGTCGTCGATTGCCAGCGCCGTCGGCACCGCCAGTACCAACAAAAAGAGCCCCTGTGTGATCGGGTTGACGACGATCGAGTAACCCGCCTGATGCCAGCGGCTTCGGAAGGGGAGCGCGTCCCAGGCCGCGCGGTAGGCCACCACGCTCGAGTAGCCCCAGACCAGCGCGTTGAAGCCCACGAGCGAGAGGACGGGCACCGTGAGCAAGTTGACGTCCACGCCGCCGCCGTACAGGAACCCGACGAGCAGCGCGGCGGGGATGCCGACGACGGATAGCAGCGCCAACGCCTGTATCAGGAAGAGTCCCGTCCAGAACCGGCTGTCCTCGAGGCCGGCCCACCCGCGCGCGAACAGATACCGGTACGGCTCGCGGGTCCACTGGCGTTTCCGTTGAATCCACGACTCGAGAGCGGTGGGACAGTGCGCTCGAGCGTATCGATCGACGATTCCGAGATTGTAGCCGCGACGGGACGCCGCGACCCCGAGTGGCACGTTGCCGTCCGCCTCGCGCTGCCAGCGATCCAGATCGGCCAGCACGTGCGCTTCGGTGAAGTACGCCGAGCCCAGCAGGTGGTACGGCCTCTTGCTCGATTTGTAACACAGATCCGACCAGCCCGCGCTCGCCATCGACTCGAGCAGCGGCAGGATACCGTCGTCGGCGTTCCCGACCGTCCGCTTGGCCTGTACGACATCGTACTCCGCGAGACCGGCGACGGCGAGTTCGAACGTATCTACGGGGAGTCGCGTGCCCGCCTCGAGGACGGTGACGACGTCGTCGTCCGCGAACGTCCGGGACTGGGTATCGTAGGCATGCGTGAGCGCACGGGCTTGCGCCCGCGAGACGCCCGTTCCCGAAAAACACCACTCGTCCGGTGACCGCTCGCTCGCCAGCGCATCGGAGTCGGTTTCGATCGTCATGATCTCGATCCCCGCCGGTCGATTCGAGCCGATCGTGCCCTCGAGTTCCGGTGCGGCCGTTTCGCGGGGGTCGTACGCGACGATCACGCGCACGAGCGACACCGGATAGCTCTGGGACGCGAGACTCGTGAGGGTCCGCTCGAGGAGCCCCCACTCGTCGGCTGCGACCGACACGAGGACGTGAACCCGCGGAAGTTGTGTGGCGGGAAGTCGACAGCGGGGGCCGGGACCGTGCTCGAGAGGAGGGTCGACGGCGGGTTGGTCGGGTGGCAATGGCTGTTCGGAGCCGCCGTCGGCGCGGGCTCGAGTCGGTCGTCGTTCGCGCCGTTTGGTCGCCGTCTCGAGGGCGCGGCCGAGCGTCCGTTCGTCGACCTCGTTCGCCGGCCGGCGGACGAACAGGCCGAGCAGCCCGCAGTTGACGAGGGCGTAGCACAGCTGCGTCAGGACGAACGCGGCGACGACGGCCTCGAGGGGCATCTCCCTGCAACACTCTCGGCCGCTCGTATCTGTATTACGGCCGGAGCGCAGGTGGCGGTCTCCGTCGATTGCTCACTACGTCTGTTTACTGTACGGTGTGATTGAAGGAGATGAGGACGATACCGAGTGTTCTACTATCGTGGCAACAGGGAATCGCCACGTCCTCCCCAGCCGATTCGCTCACTCCGTCTGCTCACGGGCGCGAAGCGCCCGTTCGCATGGTGTGCGGGACCGAAGGTCCCGCACTATTCGCTCATCCCTCGCGCATATTCGAGCCGCGGTTCGCTAGCCACTCACCGCGACTCAGCGCGCGCCACCGCACGCCGGCTGGTCGGCGGTAACGCCTTCCCGGTACTGACTGTTACAGATACTGAACCGAGTACTTACTGCGGTTTTCGACGAGCCGTTGGATCTTGTATCCGACGTGGCTCGCTGTCTAACTCGACGGTCGGCAGCCGAGTCAGTCGAAGTAGGTCGCCAACCGCTCAGCCGCCTCCTCGACGCGCGGCGTCACGAGAGCGAATCGGAGCCACTCCGTTCGGGAGTCGCCGAACGCCTCGCCGGGCATTCCGGCGACGCCGGCCTCGTCGATCAATCGTTCGACGTTCTCGAGCGTTCCCGGATAGCCGTCGAAGCGGGCCATGACGTAGAACGATCCCTTCGGCGTGGTGTACTCCGCACCTGCCGCGTCCAAGGCGTCGGTGAACGTCACGACGCGCTCCCGAAGCAGGTCGCGGTTGGCTTCGTAGTAGTCCGGCCCCGTCTCGCGCAGGGCCTCCAGGACCGCGTACTGGCCGGGACGGGTGGTCGCGACGTTGACCAGCATGTGCCGGCTCTTGGCGTTCTCGACGAGGTGCGGTGGAAAGATCGCGTACCCCACGCGCACGCCGGTGATCGCCATCGACTTCGAGTACGCATTGGTGACGATCCGGTGGTTCGAATCGAACTCGAGCGCGCTCGAGAACTCCCCCGAGAGATCGAAGTGGTCGTACACTTCGTCGCTGACGAGGATCGCGTCGTACTCCTCGGCGATGGCGACGAGTTCCCGAACCGTCTCCTCCGGGTAGACCGCTCCGGTCGGGTTGTTCGGCGAGTTGACGACGATCGCCGCCGTCTCCTCGCTCGCGGCCTCGCGAACGTCGGCGGGATCGAGCTGCCCCTCGTCGTCCGTCGCGACGAATCGCTGGGTCCCACCCAACATCGTCGTCTTGCCGGGATAGTAGGGGTAAACCGGGTCCGTCAGGACGATCTCGCTTCCGCGGTCGCGCTCGAGCGCCCGTGCCATCGCGAGGTAGTTCGCCTCGCCCGCGCCGTTCGTGATTACCACCTGCTCGGCGTCGACGCCCCGCCGGGCAGCGATCTCCTCGCGCAACTCGAGCAGCCCCTCGCTCGGCGGGTACTGGAACTGGTCGGGTTCGAGGTCGGCGTACTCGTGCAGGCCGTCCCGAAGTGCCTGGGGCGGCTCCCAGTCGGGGTTCCCGCTGACCATGTCGATGACGTCGCGGTCGGCCTGGTCGGCGTACTGCATGACGTGAAAGAACAGCGGCGTCTCGTACTCCATGTGGGGGAGACGGTGGCGGCGGACCGTCGTTCTTTCCGTTCGAGTCGCGGAACCGTTCGCGTGAAACCCGTGCTTTGACACGTCGTCGGCCCCTCGACTCGAGCACGATGAACGACGACATCGACCGCGAACTGCCGATGGCCGTCGCCGACGCGCTCCGGGACCGCGAGGAGACCCTCGCCGTCGCCGAGTCCTGTACCGGCGGGCTGATCGGCGCCGCGGTCACGGCCGTCCCCGGCGCGAGCGACTACTTCGACTCCGGACTGACGACCTATGCCTACGACGCCAAACGCCGACATCTCGGCGTCAGCCGTGAGGCACTCGACGAGCACGGCGCCGTCTCCGAACCCGTCGCGCACGAGATGGCCCGCGGCGTGCGAGACGTTGCGAATGTCACGTGGGGGATCGCGACGACCGGCGTTGCCGGCCCGACCGGCGGTACTGAAGAAGATCCAGTCGGCACCGTCTACATCGGCGTCGCGTACGCCGGCCCGTGGGGGAGCGAGTCCTCCTTTTCCGCCGTCAATCGGTACGTCTTCGACGGCGATCGAGCAACCGTCCGCGCGAAGACCGTTGATCGGGCGCTTGAGGATCTGCTCGAGGCGATCGACGCGCGGTGATCGTCTGCTCGCTCGGTAGGTGTCTCCATCGGTCAGGAAGGTGGTTTTCCGCCGACAACTTCGGACGACCGACGACCGTTTTCGACAGATAGACCAGAACCGGTTTTTGAATTAGCAGGCTAGTGACCGTATGAACCGTCAGCACGCCGTCTTTGCAGCAGGCGCTCTCGCACTCTTCACCGCGATCGTCCATCTGGTGTTCGGAGTCGTCGATCTGTACAACTGGCTCGTCAACGGGGACTCCGTCTCGATACTACCGTTTGCCTTCGTCGCGTTCTCGCTGATCGTCTTCCTCCTGATCTACACGTACTCCAAGGGCCTACTTCGAGAGGCGCAGGCGTACGCGGCAGGTGCGCTCGTGATGGTCCTCCCGATCGTCGGCTACGCCGACTGGCACGCCGCGGGCGTCACCGAGTCCGCCCTCGGACTCGACGACGCCGGACTGGGTCACGAGCACAGTCACAACGACGACGATCACGGTCACAACGGTGACGATCACAGCCACGACGACGATCACGGTCACAACGGTGACGACCACAGCCACGACGACGATCACGGTCACAACGGAGACGACCACAGCCACGACGACGATCACGGTCACAACGGAGACGACCACAGCCACGATGACGACCACGATCACAATGGAGACGATCACGGCCACAGCCACGACGACGAGGGCGGCGTCATCGAGGTCACGATCGACCACCTGCGAGACGACATGATGGCCCTGTCGACCAAAGTCGCCGAGTTCGCGGCCTTCGCGCTCTTTACGGCGCTCGCCATTACCGAACGGTAATCCGGGTCGGGATCACCGACTCGAGCGGGCCGACGACACCGGAACTCGAGACGAGAACGGACTCCGACTCGCTCCCATCTCGCACGTCGCGACCGACCGACACGAGTCGGTGACAGTCATCGAGAGAAACCTTTTCGGCGGTTGCCTCTCCAGTAGCGATAGATGAACAAGAAGGGACACGTTCTCAACGCGGTTCTCCTGAGTCTCGGACTGGGCTACCTCCTCGAGCCGGCAGGCGACCTCGAGACGTTTCGGGCCATAATCATGATCGGCGTCCCGGTGACGCTGGGCGCCCTCTTTCCGGACGTCGACACGGCCTTCGGCAAACACCGGAAAACGCTGCACAGCCTTCCGGTTCTCGCCGGTTTCATCGCCTTTCCGTACGTCTTCGGAAATCTCGAGTACGTCTGGATCGGCGTGCTGACTCACTACGTGCTCGACGTGGCGGGAAGCAAGCGCGGTATCGCGCTGTTCTACCCCCTCTGGAAGAAGGAGTTCGGGCTGCCGGTCGGCGTCGCGGTCAGCAGCAAACACGCGACCGCGGTGACGGTTGTCATCACCGTTCTGGAACTGGTGCTCGTCGCGCTGGTTCTGTACGAGGTTCCCCAGTGGGGGCTCGAGCTAGGGCGGCAGGCGGTCGGCATCTGACGCCCCCATGGCGCTCTGCGTACCGAACACGGAATTTCTCGGGGACGTTCGCGAACTGTTCCGTCGATTCGAGACGGACCCGCGTGACGCCGAGACGTAGCGCACGTTAACCCCGTGCCCACGGTACGTACCGTATGACCACCGCGTCGCATCGAACGATCGGTAACACGGCCGTCGCCGTCGGAAGCCCGTGGCTGTTCTTCGCCGTGTCAGTGGGGGCGACGTGGCTGTTCTGGCTCTCTGCTATCGCCCTCGGGCTCCGGTTCGACAGTGCTGCAGGACTCGCGTTGCTGTTAGCGGGACTCGCCGCTCCCGGGGTCGCCGGTATCGGGTTCGTCTACCTCGTCTACGGGAAGCGAGGGCGAGCGGATTTCTGGGCCCGGATCACGGAGGTTCGTCGAATCGGAGTCCGGTGGTTCGCCATTATTCTGCTCCTCCCGGTCGCGGTGACGCTCGTCGCAGCGGCCGTCGATCTACTGCTGGGTGGTTCAGGGCTCGTGTGGGGCGAAGGCGTGCGGGAGTTCGGGACGAATCCGGCGGCGATTCTGCCGGCGCTGTTCTTCGCGACGCTCCCGCCGATCCTCGAGGAACTGGGGTGGCGAGGCTACGCGCTGGACCGGCTGCAGCTGCACTGGTCCGCGCTCAGCGCGAGTCTGATCCTGGGCGTCGTCTGGTCGCTCTGGCATCTCCCGTTGTTCTTTATTCCGGGGTCGTTCCAGCACGATATGGTTGGGTTCGGGACGATCGGATTCTGGCTGTTCACGATCGGGATCGTCGCCCTCTCGCCGGCGTTCACGTGGGTGTACAACCACACCGCACGGAGCATCCTCGGCATCATCCTGCTGCACGGCTGGGTCAACTTTACCGCCGAAACGCTCGAGGTCGCGGATCCCGCCTACTACCTCCACTGGATACTGCTGGCCGTACTTCTCACGGTGATCTGGGGGCCGAAGGCCCTGAGGAGGGACGACGACGTACCGCATCCGCCGCCCGGTTCCGAGCGATAGGTCGGCTGTTCGGTAGGCTGTTCTCACCCCTGCACCGGGTGTGAGCCGCGACCGCTACAGCCGCCAGTACGAGTTCGTGGCGGTCGATACGTCCACAAAACGAAGGGGCGAGTGCGAATCGGCGACCGAAAAATCAGTTGTTCGGCGTCCACTCTCGGCAGGCGTCCATGTCGTCCATCGCTTCGTCGTGGCGGCCGCAGTACGGAACCATCCCCTCGGAGGAACGGACGTACTCGAAGTGACCGCAGTTCCCGCAGTACTGGTCCGTCGGTTCGTTCGGCGTGGCCGGCTCCGAGCCGACGATTTCGGCGTCACGGCCGTTACCGGCGTCGAGCGGCGAGGAGAGATCCGACGTTGCCGTCCCGCCGTCGCTGGTTGGGGTGCCGGCGGTCGGCGCTCGAGGACGTGCCGAGCCACTGGAACGGCCGGTGCCGGCGCTGGTTCCCGTCGTCGACCGCGATTTCGATTCGGAGGCGGTCGAGGATTCGTCGTACGACAGTTGTGTTCCGTCGGACTCTGGATCGTTAGTCTGCGTCTCGACGTCGCCGTCCGGCGTGCCGCCGAAGAAGCCGATGCCGCCGAAGCCGGTCGACTCGTTCGATTCGGTGACTTCGACGACGGTCTGGTTGTGCCGGGTGACGTTCATCTCGAGTGCGCCGCCGGGGTCGTTGCGGGTCTTGAAGTTGACGACGGCGGTGAACAGGCTCCAGAGGGCCGTAAACAGGCCGAGCAGGTAGATTGCGGAGACGCGGAGCGTGTGGTCGTCGCCGTAGGATCGCCAGTCGTTGGGGTAGGCGCCCCAGAAGAGGACGACGCCGAGCAGACACAGGCTCACGCTGATCGCCGCGGCGGCCTGGACCCGACGGCCGGCCGGAAGGACGATGAAGACACCGACGAGTGCGGCCGGGACCCCGAGGCCGGCGAGCACGCCGGCGATGCGGATGGACGCGTAGTGGGCGTCGATGTTCGGAGAGAGCGATGCGGCGAGCCCGCTCCAGAGGTCGGTCGTCGCCATGAGTACGGCCGCGACCGCCAGGATCGCGCCGACGAGGACGAGTGCCGTCCCCGCGTACAGACGCTGGGGGCTCGCCACCTCCCCTGCGCTCCCGTCGTAGGCCTCGGTCAGGCTTGTCATGCACGGGTGTTCGGACTCCCACCACAAAACGATACGTCAGACACACGTCGTGCAAAAGCGGGGTCACTCGACGCCGAACCGTCGGGATTCCCACCGCTGTCGGGCCGATGAGCCGGTGAAGCGAACCACCGACTCCGGAACCGCCTCCCCTCCGGAAACGAAAGCTTGAATCGACGCGCTCGCAAACCCCCGTTCATGAGCGACGAGGACGACGATGAGCCAGCCGTGACACTCGGAGAGTCAACCCCCGTCGAGGGCGCCCCCCTCGCCCGCGTCACGTCCCGGCTGGTCTGGCCCAAAGAGAAAAGCGAGATCGATCGACTCGAGGGCGACAGCGTCGTCCGAACGCCCGACGGGCCACAGGAGCTGTCGTCCATCCTCGAGTCGATCGACGAGACGTACTTCCAGCGCCACCAGGAGTTCGAGACCCACGTCCGAGCGGTTATCGGCACCGGACCGATCCCGACGGCGGACGAGTAAGTAGCCGTGGCGACCGAGGGTGCCCGGAGCGGCGGTCGGTGGCTTCGCGACCAGTTCGATCGGCTCTCGTGGTTCCAGAAGTCGCTGCTGACCGGTGCGATCCTGACGATTCTGTGGATGCACTACGTCCCGGGCGACCTCGAGCGACGGGTCTGGGTCGACGGACTGTTACTGATCGGCGGCCCGCTCGCTCTGGGCCTCACGCACGGGAACCACATCGGCTGGAACATCAACCGCGTCGCCGTCCGGAACGCGGTGTTGCTCTCGCTGTTCGTCCTCCCGTTCTACCTGATCGGCTCGACGCTGCCGACGATCCGAGAGTTCTATCCGATGTGGGAGACGTCGGCCGCGCTGGGCGAGTTCGTGCCCCACGCGGTCCAGCTATTCATCCTCGCGCTGGCCGCCGAGACGTACTATCGCGGCTTGCTCTGTGTTGGCGTCAGGGAGATCGGGTTCAAGGCGGTGCTCATCAGCCCCGTCGTCTACATGATCCACCACGCCGGGAAACCGCCGATCGAGTTCCTGCTGTCGGGACCGACGGACATCCTCTTCGGCGCGGTGGATTACCAGTCTAACTCCATTCTCCCCTCCGTCATCGCTCACGGGGCGGGCCTCGTTTTGCTCGACTGGCTCGTGGTTCACGACCCGCTGTTCGATCCGACGTCGGCGTTACAACACCTCGAGTGGCTGCCGATCCCGTTGTGACGGCCGGGTGTGCTCGGCTTTCGAACGGCGCCCCTGTCTGAGACGGACGGCCGAATCGCGCCCCGGCGACGGTGGGGCTTTAGTACGTTCCCGCCGATGACTCCAGTATGAGTCTCCCAATCGACCCGGCGACGATCGACCCGGAGGATTTCGGCGAGAAACAGGCCGTCCTCGAGATGGACCACGAGGACGCGATCGAACACGTCCGCGAGGTCTGCGAGGACGTCGGTTTCGGTATTCCCGTCGAGTTTTCGCCGTCGGAACTGCTCAACGAGAAGGTCGACGCCGACCGTGATCCCTACTACGTGCTCGGGGCCTGCAATCCCAACATAGCCGATCAGGCGCTCGACGAGACGATGAAGATCGGCGGCCTCTTTCCCTGTAACATGATCGTCTGGCAGGAGGAGCCGGAACGCCAGCGGGTCTACCACCTCTCGATCATGAAGGTCGCCCGACTGCTCGGCACGGCACCGGACAACGAAGCGTGGGACGACATCATCGATACCACCGGCGACCTCACCGAGGAGGTCTTCGAGCGGCTCGACTCCGTTGATACCGAAGTCACCGACTGATACGGTCTGCTGTAACGATTTACCGGTGCAACCGCAGGACGGCTTCAGTTGCACCGGAAATGACTTACAGTAGTCCGTATGACGCTGCGAGCGCCTGTCGGCTCGATGACACCGCACTTCCGCTTGCCCATCTCTGTACCGCCGCTCGCTCCTGTTTCCACCGAGTCAACTCGCTCGAGCCGCCCCACTCTGCTCTCGAGATCGGTCGCGCCCCAAATGTCAATCTTTACGTATTGTTCGACTCACGTGACAGTATGGACGCTCGAACCGCGTTTTTCGCCCTCCTGCTCGTCGCTCTCGGCGTGATCTGCGCCCTTCTGGTCGCCCCGCTGTTGCAGTACGTGCTGGCTGCGGGTCTCCTCGCGTTCGTTCTGTATCCCGCGCACGAACGACTCGAGAAGCGACTCGGTGCTCGTCTCTCGGCGCTCGCGCTCACCGCCTTTGCGATCGTCGCCGCCGTCGTCCCGCTGATCTACTTCTCGATCGTCGTGCTCCAGACCGTGTTCTCCTTCCTGGACGATTTCGACGAACTCGCCGCCGTCGAGGAGGTCAGGGCTGCCGCGCTCGAACTCGGGATCGAGGCGGAGGTGCTCGACGAACTCGAGTCGGAACTCCTCGCGGAGATCGAGGGCTCGCTCTCCGGCTCCGTCGAAATCGTCCTCCAGGAGCTGATCGGGCTCCTGAACGCGAGCATTCGGATGAGTTTCGGGCTTCTCGTGCTCGTGTTCCTCCTGTACTATCTGCTGGTGGACGGCGACCGATTCGTCGCCTGGGTCAGCGACATCGCGCCGCTCGAGGACGACGTTCGCGACGAACTGTTCGACGAGATCGAGGTCGTCACCTGGGCGGTGATCTACAGCCACGTGCTTGTCGCCGTCGTCGAAGGGCTACTGGGCGGGCTCGGATTCTACCTGCTAGGGGTCCCGAACGTGGCGTTCTGGACCGTCGTCATGATCGTCGTCTCGTTCCTGCCGGCGGTCGGCGTCTGGCTGGTCTGGGGGCCGGCCGTCGTCTACCTCGCGATCACGGCAGATCCGCTTACCGCGGCCGTAATGTTGCTGTACGGGATCGCCGTCCTCTCGATCGTCGACAACTACCTGCGGGCAATCTTTGTCGACCGCGGGTCGGGACTGCACCCGGCGGTGGTCCTCGTGGGCGTCATCGGCGGGATCTACCTGCTCGGAATCATGGGGCTGTTCCTCGGCCCGGTTCTGCTCGCGGTGTTCAAGGCCGGACTGAACGTCTTCAACACGATGAACCTGACCGTCGAGGAAGGTGACTCACAGTCGGTCGATGCGGAGTCCGACGGACAGCTCCCGGAGGCAGAATAGTCGTCGCGAGATTCGAGCGTCGTCGTCAGTCGCGTCTCCGCGGCGTCAGCACCCGCCCGATCAAGGATTTCGACGTAGCGCTCACCGTCACTCGTCGTCCCCGCCGACCTGCTCGCCCTCGCTCGCGTCGACCTCCTCGAGGTACTGTTCGGCGTCGAACCGAACGTACGCCGAGAAGACCGCGATCACGCCGACGACGAACAGCGGGACCCCGACGAGCAACGCGAGGATCGCGATCACGGTGAGCAGTTCGGTACTGACGAGTGCGAGCCACATACCCGATCGTACGGCTCTGGACGGTTTAGAGGCGCGGTTTTCGACGGCGCGTTTCGAGGAGACCCATCCGTCAGAGCCATTCGAAGAAGCAAAATTAGATCAGATCGAGTGGGGTGGGTAGGCCGCCGGTCACCGAGACTACCCGCTACCCGCCTCGAGAGAACGCGCTGAGGTTCGACTGTAACCCGGCGGCGAGTTCGGACTTTCGCCGGAGGCGGGCGTAGGAGACCGGCAGCTGCGTCGAAACCTCCGCGACGGCTTCGTGGAAGGTCTCGGCCTCGCCATAGTTGCCCTCGAAGGCGTTGCGCACGCTCTCGCGGACCTGCCAGACGCCGACGGGGGCCCAGTAGTCGTCGCTCACTTCCCGGAGGACCAGACACTTCGCCTGGCGGCCGATCGACTCTAAGTACTCCAGTACCCCCAGCCGGGCGGCGTAGTAGGCTCCTGCAGTTTCCTCGACGTAGCTCGAGCGCCCCTCGAACCCCTCCGAGGCGCTCGCGAGCCAGATGTCGTCGTGGGGATCGGGGTTCCAGATGCTGCCGGGGGCTTTCATCTCGACGAGTTCGAACTCCCAGTTGCCCGGCGCGAGGACGATCCAGTAGCGGTTGCCGACGTACTCGTTGGCCCAGACCTGCACTTCGTCGATGCTGGGTTCGCTCCGGATGCCGCCGCGGAGGTACTGGCCGATCGTATCGTCGACGGCGGTGATCGACCAGCGCGTGGGAACGAGGCGACGCTGTTTCGTCTCGCCGAGCGCGCCCGCCGAGAGGATCGAGTTGATCTCGTAGACGTCGAAGCCGCGCCGGTAGAGGTAGGTCATCGCCCCCTGAGCCTGCCAGTCGTCGTCCTCTAAGGTCTTCTTGACCTGTTTCGGGACGTAGGGATTTTCCCGCAGTTCGGCGTTGCGAGCGTTGGCTCGCGGACCGCGCGGTGTCGCGACGTCCGTCCCCGCGTCGAGCCCCAGATCCGGTTTCGCGTCCAGTCCGATCTCGAGGTCGACCGGTTTCCCGGCGATGGCGACCTCCCGCTGGACGCCCACGAACCCGTCCCAGGTGTCGTGAACGGAGGGCGCCAACCGGCTCGCGATGCTCGGCGAGTCGACGTTCGCGCGCTTGCTGGAGTTCAACAGCCCCGTGCGGCGCTGGAGCACGTCCGGGATGTCGTACCCCTGCTGGTACCAGTTGCCGTCGGTGACGTACTCCTCGGCCGCGTCCTCGTCGCCGACCGGCGAGAGGAGTCCCACGGGGATGTCGGGGTAGTTCGACCGGCCGACGAAGATCGACGGGGCCGTCGATCCCACGAGGGAGTCGCCGCTGAGCGCGCTGTCGAACCGTTGCTCGAACTCCTCGAGATGGTCCGTGATCGCGTAGGATTTCTCCTTCGCGAGGCGCCGTCGCTCGGCTTCCTCGTCGGGCTCGAGATCCTCGATGTAGTCGTCGAGGCGCATTCGGTTGCGTGTAGGAACGGCCCGGGTTTGAATGTTGAGTTGCGGGCCGACGGTCGCCCCCAATCGAACGGTTTCAGGGACCGAAATCGTCCGAGTCGTTATGTACTGCTTCGTGGTACACTTCCGCACACCCGTGGATCTCCTGTCAGTCGTGATCGCGATCCTCGCGCTCGGCGTCGGCGCGCAGGTGCTCGCCAAACGCCTGCAGGTCCCCAGCGTGCTCTTTCTCATCGTCATCGGCGTTATCGTCGGTCCCGAAGGGCTCGGATTCGTCACCATCGAGACCTTCGGCGACGGACTCTCGACGGTCGTCGGCGTCAGCGTCGCCATCATCATCTTCGACGGCGCCTTTCATCTCCGGCGCGAGAAACTCGAGCAGGCCCCACAGGCCGTGGTCCGACTCATGACGATCGGTGCAGCGCTGACGTTCGTCGGAACGGCGCTCGCGGTTCGATTCTTCCTCGGCACCGAGTGGGACGTCGCCTTTCTGATCGGCGCGCTGTTGATCGCGACCGGTCCGACGGTGATCACGCCGCTGCTCGAGGTGCTCACGCTCCGGGAACACGTCGGCACTGCCCTCGAGGCCGAGGGAATTTTCAACGACGTCACCGCGGCCGTGCTCGCGATCGTCATCTTCGAGGCCCTCGTCGTCGGGGACTCGCCGGAGCTGATTCCGCCGGCGTTCCTCCAGCGGCTGGCGGCGGGGATCGGGATCGGGATCGTCGTCGCGCTGATCGTTCGAACGATTCTCGTCCACGCCACGACGCCGGCGGGGAACGCGCCGCAGTTGGCGCGGCTGGTGACGCTCGTCGGCGCGCTCGTCGCGTTCGGTCTCGCCGAGTCGGTGTTCTCCGAAACCGGCGTGGCCGCGGCCGCAACCGCCGGCTTCGTTCTCGGTAACGTCGATCTCCCCCACCGCGAAGAGATCCTGCAGTTCAACCGCGACCTCACGCTGATCGTGCTCTCGTTCGTCTTCATCTCGCTCGCGGCGTTGATCGACTTCGACTCGCTGATCGGGCTCGGAACGGGTGGTATCGCCGTCGTCGTCGCGGTCACGCTGTTCATCCGCCCCATCCTCGTCGCCCTCTCGGCGACCGACCGGCAGTTCAGCCGCGACGAACAACTGTTCCTCTCGTTCGTCGGTCCCCGGGGGATTATTCCGGCGTCGGTGGCGACGCTGTTCGCCATCGAACTCGAGGCTGCGGGCCAGTTCGAGGCCGCCCAGACGCTCGCGGGCACCGTCTTTCTCGTCATCTTCATCACGGTCGTCTTACAGGCGGGGCTCGCCCGCCAGATCGCGGAGTACTTTCAGGTCATTCCAATGCGCACCATCATCGTCGGCGGCGGCCGGGTCGGCCGATCGCTCGCCACTCGACTGGAGAATCGCGGAGAAAACGTCGTCCTGATCGACGAAGACCCGGACGTCGTCGAGGATCTCCGACGGGACGGATTCACCGCCCACGGGGGCGACGGCACCGACGACGAAACGCTGCGAGAAGCCGGCATCGAGGACGCGAAGATCGCCGTCGCGACGACGGCGGACGACGACACGAACCTGCTGGTCTGTCAGCTCGCCCGGACGAAATACGACGTCAAGACCGTCGTTGCGCGGGTCAACACGCCCAGCAACGTCGACGCCTTCGAGACGCTCGACGTCCGGGCCATCGACGTCTCGAGCGCGACCGCGTGGTCGCTCGACAATCAGATCGAACGACCCGCGCTCGCCCAGTGGATGACCCAGATCGGGGAGGGCCACGATGCCCAGGAAATCTCGGTCACCGCCAGCGATTTGGTCGGTTCGACCATCGCCGAGCTGGACGCCGAGATCCCCGACGGCTGTATCGTTGCCGTCATCGCGCGCGAGGGGGAGACGTCCGTCCCCAGCGCGGACACGGTGCTCGAGGCGGGAGACAAGGTGACGTTTCTCGGGCGCGAGGATGCGGTGAAAGCAGCCGTCCGGCGGTTTCATCCGCACGACTGACGGCTGCAGTTTCGACCGCAGAATGTCAGAGGCAGAGGTCCGGTCTGGCGTTCACCCACCGAACCTCATCCTTCCCTTTCGGCTGGAATATAAAGTACCCAGCAGGGTGTTTTCTGGCTCAGAAAACGCTGGGGCGAGACGTCCCATACCACTCGTCAACACGCACCGTGGACAGCGTACCGGTCTCGAGCCCCCAAAAGACAACCGTTAAAAACGGCGGGCGGGAAGGGAGGGGTATGAGTACGACGGACGACAAGCAGACCCGATCCTGCGTCTCCTGCGGGATCAACATCGCGGGCACGAACGCCGCTGCGTTCAAGTGTCCCGACTGTGGCGCCCAGATCTACCGCTGTGCCAAGTGCCGCAAACAGAGCAACCTCTACGAGTGCCCCGACTGCGGATTCACCGGCCCGTAAGACACCCATGGGAAAAGTAGCTGCCAAAATCAAGGTCATGCCGGACAGCCCAGAGATCGACCTGGACGCGCTCCAGGAGCGTCTCGAGAGCGCCCTCCCCGAGGGTGCGAAGATCAACGGCGTCGAACGTGAGGACGTCGCCTTCGGTCTCATCGCGCTCTACCCGACCGTGATCGTTCCCGACGGCTCGGGCGGGACGGAGACCGTCGAGGAGAACTTCTCGGAAGTCGACGGCGTCGAAAGCGTCGGCGTCGAAAACGTCGGCCGTATCTGATCCGGTCTTCGGCCGAATTCTTCAGCAACCACACACTCCGAGGAGCCGTTGGCATCGCGCCGTTCGTGGCCGTCGCGTGACTCGTGAGTCGCCGTCGCGTGACTCGTGAGTCGCCGTCGCGTGGCTCGAGAAACGGCCGTTGACGTGACGTTCAGGCCTCGAGTCGGACTCCGCCAGCCGCGCGGCTCTCGCAATTCTTACCATCCCACCTGAGAAAGAGTGTCGACGTGAACGTCCTGTCGGATCCGACGAAACGCCGGTGGCTCGCGTGGGGAGCGCTAGTGATCGTCTTCCTGCTCGTCAATCTCCACCGGCTGTCGACGGCCGTGCTGTCGGAACGGCTGACTGCCGACTTCGAGACGACGGCGGCACAGCTCGGCACGCTGCACGCCTCGTTCTTCCTCATCTACGCGGCGATCCAGATTCCGACCGGCGTCCTCGCCGACCGACTCGGCCCGCGGTACGTCGGCTCGGCCGGTGCCGTCGTCCTGAGCGTCGGGGCCGTCGGCTTCGCACTCAGTGGGAGCTACCTCGCCGCGTTCGGGTCGCGCGCGCTCATCGGTCTGGGCAGCGGCGTCATCTTCGTCTCGATTCTGCGATTCTGTGCGAACTGGTACCGCGCCGACGAGTTCGCGACGATGACTGGATTGACCGGCAGCGTGGCCGGTCTCGGTGCGATCCTCGCGACGACGCCGCTCGCGGTCACCGTCGATCTGTTCGGCTGGCGGGAGACGATGTTCGGCCTCGCCGGCGTCGGGTTCGTCGCGGCCGGAGCCGTCTACGTCCTCGCGCGTCAGTCGCCGGCCGACGCCGGGCTAGAACCGATCAAGGGCGTTCCCGAACAGCCGTCGGTCACGCTCGGAGAGATCGGCGGCCACCTGCGGACGCTCGCACGAGACCTCGACCAGTGGCTGCTCTCGATCGTGTTCTTCGCGGGCAACGGCGCGATGCTGACGCTGGTGGGGATGTGGGGCGTCCCGTACATCGTCGTGGTCTACGATCTGAACGTCACGACGGCCTCGTACTTCACGCTCCTCGCATCGATCGGCGTGCTGTTCGGTCCGACGACCATCGGCTGGCTCTCCGACAGACAGGGCCAGCGGCTGCTGCCGATGACGGCCGGGATCGGCCTGTTCGCGGTCGCACTCGCCGCGGTCCCCGTCTTCGGCCGACCGCCGCTCGCCGTCGTCGCCGTCTCCTATCTGGCGTGTGGCTTCCTCTTCGGCGCCGCGATGCTCTCGCTGTCGGTCGTCAAGGAACGGTATCCGGCCGGCGCCAGCGGCGTCGCGACGGCGACCGTGAACACGGCGGGCTTCATCGGCGGCACGATCCTCCCGACGGTGATGGGGGTAGCCCTCGACGCCTATCAGACCGGAGAAACCGTCGGCGGCACCGTCGCTTACACCGAGTTCGGCTACCGGATCGCCTTCGGCATCCTCGCTGGAACCGTCGCCGTCGGCTTCCTGTGTTCGTGTTGGTTGCTCGTCCGGGATCGCAGAGAGGAGGCGTCGCCGCCGAGTCAGGCAGCCTCGAGTTCGGACTAGCCTATCGTAGATAGTCGACCGGTTCGATTCGGCCGTTACACCTCGACTCGAGCCGCCAGCGAAAAGCGGTTCCGGAGCCGACCTCATCGAGTCGGCCCGATCCGACGGACGCTACGGTTGTTTTTCGCGATCCGCGCCGAGACCGGCCTCGGAGATGATTTCCGCGCCCTTCGGCGAGAGATCGACGGTGACGTCGCCGGGAACGGCTTTGCTGATCTCGTCGACGTTGCCCGCGAGCACCGTCAGAATGTCGTCGGGGTTCGCGTACAGCAGCATGTTGCCGTCCTGTCCCTCCGCGACGAGTTGCGTGTCGTTCAGGACGATCTGGTTGTTCTGGATCGTCGCCGCGACGACCGGCAGCGCCTCGGGTTTCCCCTGCTCGGTATCTTTGACCTTCCGGATGTGGACGTCCTCGAGGTCGAGGACGTCCTTGTGCTCCTGAATCACTTCGGCGCACGCGACCATATCCTGGAGGAGCGCCGACTTGTGGTGGCCGCCGTGTCCGTCGTCGCCGTCGAGACAGTGCTGGCAGACGCGAAGTTCGATTCGCATTGTGCGAGCGTTGTCGCTCGAGCCCGATGAGAATTCCGTTTCGGGGGCTGGGACTCGATGGCGGGTGGGGCGAACCGGCTGCGCTCAGTCCCGGTGGCTCTCGACGATCTCTCCGACCGCCTCGGAGCCGCAGTCGACGTAGCCGCCGTGGAAGCAGACGACGTGTTCGATATCGAGGTCAGCCAGATCGGCGACCGACTCGAGCGCGCGGTCCATATCCGGCGTGAATTCGGCCTTCGGGCCGTCTATCGGCTCGTCTACGTCCGCGACGAGGGCATCGCCGGCGAGCAATAGACCGTCTTCGGGAAAGTGCAACGAGACGTGGCCCGGCGAGTGGCCGGGGGTGTCGACGACTGCCATCGGCCCCGCGAGCGTCGGGATTCGGACGCCGCCGACGAGTTCCAGGTCGACGGCCGCCGGCGGATACCGATCGCCGTCGCCCTTGATCGGATCGTGGACGCCCGTCACGTACGGCGCTTCCTTCCGGTGGGTCGCGACGACCGCGTCGACGTGCTCGAGCAACTCCGCGAGCCCGCCGGCGTGGTCGCCGTCGTGGTGGGTCAGGAGGACGAGCCAGATGTCCTCGAGTTCGTAGCCGAGCGATCGGAGGTGCGTTCGTACGGCGTCGACCGTCCCCGCTGGGCCGACGTCGATCAGGACCAGTCCGCGCTCGGTCTCGACGAGCGTCGGGGTGATCGTCAGCTCTCGGCCGCCGTAGTCGACCGTCATCGGAAGCGTGTGAACGCCAGCATCGCGGTCTTCGTTCGTTCCCATACGCCAGACGTTCACCGCCAGGCCGAAAGCGTTGTTCGTCGCTGATCGAGACCTCTCTCGTCCGAATGGATTCTATACGACCAGTTCCGGCGCAATGAAAACTAATAAATCCGATACGTTATATGGTTATGAAAATGGAACGCACAGTCGATTTTTCGCCCCTCGAGGTCGAGACGGATCCGTTCGCCGACGCCGCTTCGCAGTCGCTCCCCGAGGTGGTTCGTCCGCTGGCCGACGCCTACGACGAGCAGATCACGGATCGAGACCGATCGCTCTGGCGCTGGTTTTACCGAGCGACGGCCGAGTTCGGGCTCTCGTGTGTCGATGCAGATTGCGTTCGACGGACTCGCAGCGCGAAGGTTCTCGCCACGATGTTCATCACCGTCGTCGACGACGTCGCCGAACGGTACGGCGACCGGGCGACGCTCGCAGAGCTGTTGAAAGTGCCCTTCGAGCACCAGCACGCCGATCCGACTCGAGCGGGAGTTGCAGGCGAGTACGTCCGATTTCAACGCGAGCTCTGGACGGAGTTGCGAACCCTGTACGACGACGGTCCGCGGGCCGGTGAGTTCGCGGAACTGTTCCGGTTCGATCTCCGACAGGCGCTCCAGTCGGTCGACTACTCCGCGCTGTTGGCCCAGCATCCCGGGCTCGCCTCCGAGCGCGAACTCTGGACGTACGACGCGCACAACATGATGGTGCTCTGTTTCGCCGATATCGATCTCGCGTACTCATCGTCGTTCGACGCGGCTGAACTCGCGGCGGTTCGGGAGGTCGTCACGCGGGCACAGCGGATGGCCCGGGTCGGCAACTGGATCGCGACCTGGGAGCGCGAACTGGCCGAAGGCGACTACAGTTCGGGCGTCGTCGTCCGCGCGCTCGAGTCCGGCGTCGTCTCGATTGACGAACTGCAGACACTCGAGGCGCGGCTGACGGACGACGCTGTCGAACCGATCGTGACGGCGATCCGCGGGTCCGATATCGAGGCCTATTTCGTCGATCGCTGGCGCAGCGAGTACGACGAGGCGGCGCAGTTCGTCGGTGCGGTCGATAGCGTCGACCTCCGGGCGTATCTCGAGGGGTTCGAGACGATCTTTCGGGCGCAGTTAGCGAACCGCCCGTCGAACTGATCCGGGGACGAACGGGGGAGTGTTCCCTGGACAGTCGCGGAGTCGGTCGACTTCCGTCTGCGACTCTCTGCCATTCATTTCAACGAAACAAAAAGTATATGCCGACAGAATCGAAGGTTGCTATACTGAATTAGATAGCTGAATGAGGTATCTCGAATGGAATTAATTAGCAACCAGTGCGGTGATACGACGGTCGTAGACGGGATTACACAGCTCTTCGACGAGGACGGAACGATCTATCTCGTGACCGGCTACTTCACCAACAGCGCGTACCGACTCATCCGTCCCGATATCGAGCGGTTTCTCTCACGATCTCCGGAGAACGAACTCGTCGTCGTCGTGAGTCCGACCGCGGATCAGTTCACGCCCTCGATCGCCCGCGACCTCCAGCAACTCGACGACAGAGTTCAGCTGTACAAGTATCCACACGGCTGTCTCCACGCGAAACTCTACGTTCGGACCGGCGACCACCCGACCGCGATGGTCGGCTCGATCAATCTCACGCGGGTCGCGTTCGAGCAAAACATCGAACTGAGCGTGCTCGTCGAGTCGGACGACGGCGACGCGGATATCGAGCCGTTCGTCGAGTGGACGGACGAACTCCTCTCGATCTGCGAACCGTTTCGGAAGCGGGACCTGTTCCGGCCGGTAATGCTCCTGAACACGATTTCGGTGTGGACGAACAAGGCGCGACTGCTCTCGGGACGCACCGTCGTTCACCAGCCGTCGGTGTACGTCGTCCTCGCGCTTCTCGGGCTGTTCGTGCTCATGTCTTGGACGACCTGACCGGCCATGGCACGTGACTTCGGCGAGGTCGACGCCCTCCAGGAGATCGTCCCGGAAGCGCTGGCGTTTCCGACCGCGATGGCGACCCAACTCGGCGCGATCTGGTTCGCGACGCTGCTCATCTGCTGTCTCTACCGGTTCCACGACCGCCGCAACGCCGTCGTGACCGCCGGCCTGCTGGTCACTGGCACGGGGATCTGGCGGACGATCAAGATCGTCGCCCCCGTACCGCGCCCCGAACAGCCCCTGGTCGCGCTCGAGGCGCTCCCCTCGATCCTCCAGCCGCTGTACGAACTGGCCGTCGTCGACAGCGGCGCGGGCTTTCCCAGCGGCCACGCGGTGACGACGACGATCGTCTACCTGTCGCTCGCGAGGCATCTCTCCGTCGGCAGTCGGCGACAGCGGTACCTCGGCGCGCTCTCGATCGTCTCACTGGTCGGCCTGACTCGGATGACCCTCGGGGTTCACTACCTCGTCGACGTAATCGCGGGCGCGGTGATCGGCAACGCGGTCCTCCTCGGCGGTTTCTGGCTCTTCTCGAGGTATCCCGAGCGACGAGTAGCGATCGCAGTCGGCGGGGGCTTTTGCTCCGCCTCGGTGTGCTTGCTCGCGAGTCTGTTCGTCGGGCCGTTCAGTTTCTGGGAGCTCGGCCTCTTCGTCGCCGGCGTCGGCGGCTTCCTGTGGTGGCACGTCGCTGCAACGGACCGTCGGCCGGTCGGCGTCGGCGATCCCTCGTAACGACGCGTCGCGACTGGGTCAGTCGAGCGCCGACTCGATCGCCGCGTCGAGATCGGCGATCAGGTCGTCGACGTGTTCGATGCCGACGCTCACCCGAATCAGGCCGTCCGTGAGACCGGCGGCGATGCGCTCCTCGCGAGGGATCGCCGCGTGGGTCATCGGCGCGGGCTGTTCGATCAGGCTCTCGACGCCGCCGAGGCTCTCCGCGAGCGTGAAGATCTCGGTGTTCGAGACGGCCTCGCTCGCCTCCTCGAGGCTCGCGTCGAGTTCGAAACTCAGCATGCCGCCGAAGTCGTCCATCTGCTCGGCGGCGATCTCGTGACCGGGGTGGGATTCGAGCCCGGGATAGTAGACGCGGTCGACGTCGGGGTGGTCCTCGAGCCACGCCGCGATCGAGCGGGCGTTCTCGCAGTGGCGGTCCATGCGGACGGGCAGCGTCTTGGTGCCCCGAAGGACCAGGAAGGATTCGAAGGGGCCGGGGGTCGCGCCGACCGAGTTCTGGTAGAACCCCAGTCGCTCGTCCAGGTCCTCGTCGTTCGTCAGGAGGGCACCGCCGACGACGTCCGAGTGACCGCCGAGGTACTTCGTCAGGGAGTGGGAGACGATGTCGGCGCCGAGATCCAGCGGCCGCTGGAGGTACGGCGTCGCGAACGTGTTGTCGATGGCACACAGCGCGTCGTGTGCGTGGGCGATCTCGGACGCGCCAGCGATGTCGACGATCGACATGAGCGGGTTGGTCGGCGTCTCGAGCCACAGCAGTTCCGTATTCTCCTGAAACGCGCCCTCGATCTCGTCGAGATCGGTCATATCGACGAACGTGAACTCGATATCGTACTCCTCGTACACCTGCGTGAAGATGCGGTGGGTGCCGCCGTAGACGTCGGTGCCCGTGACGACGTGGTCGCCGGCCGAAAGGAGGTTGAGGACGGTGTTGATCGAGGCCATCCCGCTGGCGAACGCGCGGCCGTAGTCGGCGTTCTCGAGGCTCGCGAGGTTCGCCTCGAGATCGGTTCGGGTTGGGTTCCCCGTTCGTGAGTACTCGTAGCCCCGATGCTCTCCGGGCGCGTCCTGCTCGTAGGTCGAGTTAGCGTGGATCGGCGTCATCAGCGCGCCGGTCTCCGCGTCGGGGTCCTGTCCGGCGTGGATCGAACGGGTCTCGAGTCGATACTGGTCGTCGTTTCCGTCGCGCTCGCGGTCGTCCATACCGGGCCCAACGGACTGCAGTGGGGTTACTCTTGCTTTCGCCGCCGATCGGGACGACGTCGTCGGAACCCTACAGTTGCTGGGGCGTCGTCGACTCGGAGATCGGTTCCGACACGACGTGATCGACGAGTTTCGCCTCGATCTTCCGGAGGTGCTCGCCGACCGTCCCGCCGGCGATGCCGACTTCGCGGCCGATTTCGTCGTAGGTCGTCTCCCGCGGCGAGGCGTAGTAGCCGAGATCGATCGCCGTCCGGAGCAGTCGGCGCTGTTGGGAAGTGAGCGTCGCGAGGAAGACGTTCTCGTCGGGTTCGAACGGCTGTTTCGTCTCGAGAACGACGTCGACGTCCTCGGGGACGACGGCCATCGCCCGCTGAAATGACGGCTCCGTCGCGAGGTAGGTCACCCGCAGGTCGCCGTCGCGGACGTAGGTCATCGGCGGATCGAGGAAGACCTGAAACTCACGGGTAATCCGGAGGAGCGCGCGAACGGTTTCATTCGGGACGAACTGCGAGCAGAGCAGGATTCGGTCGCCGAAGGCCTCGAGCCAGTAGTCGAACGGGCCGAGTTCGTCGTCTACGAACGCCTCGACGCGGTCGAACTCGCCACCCAGTTCGTACAGCACCAGCCCGAGTTCGTCGGTCGCCAGGCGGATCCGCTGAATCGCGACGCGTTCGACCCCCTCGTGCTCGTCGATTCGCTTCTCGAACGGGTGAAACCACCCGTCCGCTGGGGAGAGCCGAACGTCGTAGTGGCGCATACCTTCTCAACTGGTGCCATCACGCATAACTATCCGTCCACAAACGGGCGGTTAAGTCGTGGTTTCCCGAACCGGCGAAACGATCCGTTTCGATAGCCAGAACAGGAGACGACGGACGGGTATCGGCTCGAGTTGTCCCCCCAGTGGGCGCGACACTGACATGAGAGTGTCTGGGCCATTCCAGAGCGGCGGGTCCGTGTGAACGAGGGCCGAAGCGGAACTGGTAGTCGAAAGACGTGCGTTTTATAACCATCAGCGCTCAAGAGGGCCGTACGACTATGCCACACTCTAATGGCCCTCGTCAGGGAACCCGGAGGAAACTCGCGAACGCTCCTCGAGACCGCGGCACGTCGCCGCCACAGCGAGCGATTCAGGAGTACGAGAACGGAGAGAAAGTCCACCTGAAGATCGACCCGAGCGTTCCGAACGGACGCTACCACCCGCGCTTCGACGGTCAGACCGGCGAAGTCGTCGGTAAACAGGGCGACGCCTTCAAGGTGCAGATCAGCGACCGCGGCAAGGAGAAGACGCTGATCGTCACCGCGGCACACATGCGCGCACAGAACCAGGACAAGAACCGGATCTGAGTCAGGATGACGATCTTCAAAGAGATCGTCGACGAGGAGTTCCTGACGATCTCGGAGACGAAGGAACTGCTCGCCGACATCGAAGCCGAACGCGCGATGGACGAAGAGCGTGAACTGCGCTACGAACTCGCGCGAGCGATCGAGCACGTCAACCGATTCACCGTCTTAGAGCCGGAAGAGGCCCAAAACCTCGTCGACGACCTGCAGGAACTCGAGAAAGTCGACGAACCGACGGCGTACAAGATCGCGAACCTCCTGCCGCGCAACCGGGACGAACTCCGCTCGGTGTACGCCCAGCAGCGCTACTCGCTCTCGGGCGACGAACTCGACGAGATTCTCAACGTCCTCGCGCAGTACGTCTGATACTGTCTGCTGTAAGTCACTTCCGGCGGGACCGCAGGACGGTTCGCGGTCCCACCCGTACACCGGTACAGCAAACCGTACGAGCCGGCGCCGTTCGGAACGCGCTTTTCTGGCGACGACGGTTCAGTACGATTCGACCAGTCGCATCTCGATTCATCGGCGGCGATCGGAGTCGCTGCCGGTCGGTTCGACCGGCGCGTCCGCGAGTCGCTCGGCGGATCGATCGCGCTGTTCGACTCGATCAGGGTCCAGTCACGTTCAGTGGCTACAATAGCCGGGCACGGCGGTTCCCGTCCCACGATGGCGGGCCGACTCTTTAAGTACGCCCTCGACGTATCCAAAACCAATGAGCGAAGCCGACAGCGACGGGACGGATATCCGCCGCGCAGTCGTGTTGGACTATCTCGCACACGGGCTCTCGGACGACGGCCGGCCACAGTACGAGAAGTCACCAGCGGGATACGCCCTTGGAATCGACGATTTCCAACTCTATCAGGTCGCCTTCGACGAGGAGGAACGACTCACGATCGGGAGCGAAGTCGTCGTGGAACCAGCCGGTGAACGCGACATCGTCACCGAAGCCCACCGGGTCGACTACGAGGATCTCTCCTCGGGCGCCCAGTCGGAACTCGAGTACGTCGTCGCCGATCTCGTCGAGGAGAACGAGCAGCGATTCGTCGACTTCTACAACGACGCCCAGCCGATCACGCTGCGGCTCCACCAGCTCAATCTCCTGCCGGGGATCGGAAAGAAACTCCGCAACGGGATCCTCGACGAACGCAAGCGCAAGCCCTTCGAGAGCTTCGAGGAGCTTTCGGAACGCGTCTCCGGGCTCCACGACCCTGACGAGGTGTTAGTCGAGCGCATCCTCGAGGAACTGCGCGACGACGACCTCAAATACCAGACGTTCGTCGGGCGGCGCGAGCAGGAACAGAATCAGTAAGCGGACCGAGCCCCGACTCGAGGACGGCCGGCGGGCTTCTCGCAAAAACTGTTGGATCCTCTACACCGTAGTGGGTACGCCGCCAGGAGGCGATATGGAGATCCGCGAGATAGTCGACGAGACGGAGCGTCGCGAGGCCGTTCCGATCGTCCGCCAGCTGTGGAGCGACGCCGAGCCGAGCGACGTGCTCGAGTGGACCGGCGAGGACGAGTACCACCTGTTCGGTGGGTTCGCCGACGGTGACCTCGTCGGTGTTGCAGGTGTCCGCCTCGAGAACGTCCTCCACCACGCGCGACACGCGTGGCTCTACGACCTCGTCGTCGACGAACCACACCGAGGCGACGGGTACGGAACCGAACTCGTCCGGTTCGTCGAACAGTGGGCGACCGAGCAAGACTGCGAGTACGTCGCGCTGGCGTCGCCGCTCGCGAAAACGGACGTTCACGAGTACTACGATGGGCAGGGTTTCGAGCAGTGGGGGTACGTCCTCGAGACCGAGCTCTGAGAAGGTGTGTAGAGAATCCGTTCCTCTCGATCTCGCCAGAGAGATCGCACGAGTCGATATTGAACAAGTGACTTGTGAGCGATGTGGAACTCACCGCCGTCGGTGGGAGCACCACGCTCGAGCGAGCCACTACTCGCGACAAACAGCGGTCCGCAAGACGGTGCGTTTACACCGATCCCCGCCAAAACGCCGGCAATGAGAGATCCAGACGGACTGATCGCCCGGGCGGGCGTCCGCGGCGATCCGGACCGCGATCAGCACTTTCTCGTCGACGACCGCGTTCTCGATCGACTGCCGACGTATCTTGCGGCTATCGACGCCGACACCTCCCACCTGCTCGAGATCGGTGGCGGAACGGGCGCGCTGACGGACCGCCTGCTGGCGATGGGCAACGAGGACGACGAGGTGACGGTCGTCGAACGCGATCGAACGCTCGCCGCGTTCTTGCAGGAGGAGTTCCGCGAGGAGATCGATGCCGGACGGCTGACGGTCATCGAGGGCGACGCTCTCGAGGTCGACCTCCCCGACTTCACCGCCTCTGTCTCGAACCTCCCCTACGGCGTCTCGAGCGAGATCACGTTTCGGCTCCTGCCCGAAAAACGGCCCCTGGTGCTGATGTTTCAACAGGAGTTCGCCGAGCGGATGGTTGCCGAACCCGGAACGCCCGAGTACGGCCGACTCTCCGTCTCGACCCAGCACTACGCGGACGCCGAACTCGTCGAGTCCATCCCGAAAGAAGCGTTCTCGCCGCCGCCGGCCGTCCAGAGCGCGGTCGTTCGACTCGAGCCCCGCGATCCGGACTACGAGGTCGACGACGAGGAGTTTTTCCTGCGGTTCGTCAAGGCCCTGTTCACCCAGCGCCGGAAGACGATCCGGAACGGGATTCGGAACACGGCACACATCTCGGGGCTCGAGGAGCCCGACGCGGTCGTCGAGGCGGCAGACGAGGAGATCCTCCAGAAGCGTGCCGGCGCGATGGCACCGGCGGAGTTCGCGGCCCTGGCCCAACTTGCGGCCGACGTCAGCGCAGTAAGTGAGGGACAGTGAGGCCGTGACGGCCATTTTCGGACGACCGAGAACCGTTGGCAGTGTCGACGCCGACCGACGGATACTCGTAGCTCCGCGGACGACAGCCTCGAGAGACGACGACTACCCATGTCCGAGATACTGATGGGGTTCGACTGGCTATCGAACGTCTTCGAGACGACCAACGGCAGGCTCGCGGTCACGTTCGCAGCGGTCGGTCTCCTCCTCATCGTTCTCCTCTCCTATCGCCAGCTACAGGAATGGCTCACCGAGCGAACGCGACCGCTGTACAGCGATATCATCTCGATGGGGCTGTTGATCTCGACCTGCCTCCTCAGTCTGACTATCATTCTGGGCGTCTGGGACCAGACCAGCGAAATTCAGTCGATTTACACGGATCAGGATCTCGGCAGCGACGTCATCGCACGCGGCGTGTTCACGTTCGTTCTCGTTATCGGGACGCTCATCGTCACCCGATTCGTTCGCCGAGTGCTCCGTGAGGTGCTCGGCTCGGCGACGGCCGTGACCGACCACCAGCGAGAGATCACGCACCGCCTCTCGCAGGTGCTGATCTGGTCAGTTTCGCTCATCATCGTTCTCGGCGTCTGGATCGACGACCTCGGTGGCCTGCTCGTCGGGGCCGGGTTCGCCGGTATCGTCATCGGTATGGCCGCCCGACAGACGCTCGGGACGGTTATCGCGGGCTTTGTCCTCATGTTCGACCGGCCGTTCGAGATCGGCGACTGGATCGAAGTCGACGACGAGGAAGGAATCGTCACCGATATCTCGATCGTCAACACTCGCCTCCAGTCGTTCGACGGCGAGTACATCATGATCCCCAACGACCTCATCTCCTCGAGTATGGTGACCAACCGCTCGAAACGCGGGCGACTCCGCGTCGAAGTCGACGTCGGCGTCGATTACTCCACGGACGTCGAGCGAGCCGCTGAGATCGCGAGGGCGGAAGTCGAGGGGCTCGACGAGTCGCTAACCGCGCCGTCGCCACAGGTCATCACGAAGAACTTCGCCGACTCGGCGGTCGTTCTGGGCGTGCGCTTCTGGATCGACAACCCCAGCGCCCGCCGGTTCTCGAAGTCGAAGACGGCCGCGATTCACGCGATCAAGCGCGCCTTCGAGGACGAGGGAATCAAGATCCCGTACCCGCAGCGCGAACTGACCGGCCGGGCCGAAACCGGCGGCCTTCGAATCGCGGAGGACGACAAGCGAGAAGCGGGCGACTCCTCGCTGAATCCGCAGGACGACGATATCGACGACTCTGCGGACGGCGAGACGGACGAACCGAAACGGGAAACACAGCCAGGAACGCCATCGGAGGACGACTGATGGGGCTCGAGGACCGACGCGGCGTCGGCGCGGACGTCTACCAGCCGGCGGAGGACTCCCACCTGCTCGCGCAGGCGGCCTGCGACCGGCTTCTGCAGGATGACGACGAACTGCGAGACGGCGAAACCGGTCCGTTCGTCCTCGAGGTCGGCACCGGCTCCGGCTACATCGCGGGTCGGATCGACGCGGAGACGACCGCGCGCGTGGTCGCCGCAGACCTGAACCCCCACGCGGTTCGTCAGGCCCGAGAGCAGGGCCTCGAGGCGGTCCGCGCCGACCTCGTCGCACCCTTCGCCGACGGCGCGTTCGACGCCGTCGTCTTCAATCCGCCGTACCTCCCGACCGACCCGGAAAACGAGTGGGACGACTGGATGGAGCGCGCCCTGTCGGGCGGTGAGGACGGCCGAGCCGTGATCGACCCCTTCCTCGCTGACGTCGGTCGCGTGCTCGCACCTGACGGCGTCGTCTACCTGCTCGTTAGCAGCCTGACGGGGGTCGACGAGGTCGTCGAGGAGGCCGGCGAACACGGGTTCAGCGCCGTCGCAATCGCGGACGACTCCTTCCCCTTCGAGACGCTGACGGTGCTCGAGCTGATCACGTGAGACGGCCGGTGAGTGTCCGTCCGAAAGTCACCGAACGTTGGGAGCGGGTCACTCGGTCTCGTCAGCCATTTCGAGCAACCGCTCGATTCGTTTTTCAGTCGGCGGATGCGTCGCGGGTCGCCACTCGAGGGCGCGCCCGAGACGGCCGAACACTCGCGATAGCCCGGAAACGATTCGCGCACCTTTCAACTCGCTGTCGCCGGCCGGCACCCAGCGGGCGATCGACGACTCGGTCGGGGGCGAACGTCTGTGGTCGGCCGATATCTGTCGCGACACGATCCCGAGCGTCGCGGTCGCGTGGCGACTCCGTGCGTCTTCGCGGGGCGTCGCTTCCTCGAGCGTCTCGAGGGCGGCGGCGAGCGCAGTGGGATCTCCGACGAGTTCGGCACCAGCCCTGTCGGCAGCGTACTCTCGGGTCTGTGCGTGGAGGCCGATACAGATCGCGTTGACGGCGAGGATGAGACGGGCGAGAACGCTGACGAGCAGGTAACAGATCGAGAGGACCACGACGGGAACCGCGACGAGCAGGAGGACGAGCGTAACCGACCCCATCGCGAGCAGAAACCGAATCCACTCGCCGAGGCGTCGCTCGCGGGCGAACAGTCCCTCGGAGACCGACCCGATCGTCGCGACCACCGTTGCGAGTATCGTATCCCGGTTCGCGAGATGAGCAACTTCGTGGGCGAGTACCGCGTCGAGTTCGGATTCGGCAAGCGCCTCAAGTAGACCCCGCGTGACGACGACGGTCGCGGCAGTGCCGTTGTCGGCGGTGAAACTGGTGGCCTCGTCCGTTTCGACGATCGCCACAGTCGGTGCTTCGACCCCGGCTGCGAGTGCGAACCGCCGGACGCGAGCCTCGAGTCCGTACGCATCGTCCACGCCGTCCACGTCGAGCGGACGAGCGTCGGCGTTCTCGAGCGTTCGTCGGTAGCCGTAGCGGACGTACGCGAGAGCGAAAAGTGCCGCCGCCAGAACGAGCGTTCCGGCGACCACCGGGGTCGATGCGGCGACGTTTGGTCCGGTCGCCGTCACCGCGGCGTAGAGGATTCGAGCGACGAGCGTGACGATCCCGATAGCGACGAGTGCGACGACGGCAAGCGTCACTCCCAGTCGGATGTGAAGAGTACGGGGCGACTCGGAGACCATACGAGGCGTGTCACACTCCCGCTACAAAATGGTACGCGTTCCAAGGTGTCTGCGGAAAAAGCGGCGGACGGAAACCGTTCGAATCGATCAGGCCGGTACGTTCGGAATCACCGTTGCCATTGCGATGATGATAATGAACGCCGTCACCGAGATGATCGTGGTCAGCACCGTCCAGATCTTCACCGTCTCGGCTTCCGTGAGCCCACCGATCTCCTTGATGAGCCAGAACCCGCTGTCGTTGAACCACGAGCAGATGTTGCCGCCGGCACCGATAATCAGCGCGAGGTAGACCGCGCTCACGCCGAGTTCCGGTACCTGCGGCGCCATGATCCCCGCCGTCGTGATCATCGCGACCGTCGCGGAGCCCTGTGCGATTCGAATCGCCGCCGCGATGACCCACGCTGAGATCAGCACTGAGATACCGGCGCCGCCGACGCTGACGAGTTCGACGATGTAATCACCGATACCGGACGCCGCGAGCAGGGCACCGAACGCCCCGCCGGCGGAGGTGATCGCCGCGATGTGACCGCCGCTTTTGAGCGCCTCGACGAGTTCGTCGTTCCAGACGTCCCGATCGAGGTTCCGAATACGCAGGTAGGTCAGCGCGGCCACCAGCGCGGCCGCGGTGAGCGCGAAGTTCGGATCACCGACGAAGGCCGCGGCCGGCTGTGCTGCCTCGAGTGGTCCGTGGATCATGTCGAACGGAAAGACGCCGGCATCGGCCAGATCGATGAAGTAGTCGAGCGTCGTGTTCGACGCGACGAGGACGACCGCGAGCAGGATCGGCAGCGAGGCCTCGAACACACCGGGAAGCGCCGACGTCTTCCGCTCCGCGAGTTCGTGTACGTCTTCGGCGGTCGATCCGACCGTCTCACGGAGCGGGATGTCGTCGAGCCGGCGATTGATCCACTTGCCGTAGAGGATCCCCGAGACGATCGCCGTCGGGATAGCGACGGTCGCACCGATGACCATCGTCCACAGGAGATCGGCTCCGAGCTCGAGCGAGACCGCGAGCGGGCCCGGCGTCGGCGGGACGAGGACGTGCGTCGTCGCCGCACCGGCGCCGATGACGGCGATGTACAGCGCGTAGTCGCGGCCGGTGCGGGCCCGCATCGAGCGCGCGAGCGGCGTCAGCAGGAAGAACACGTTGTCGAAGAAGACGGGAATCGACAGCGCGGTACTGCTCCCCCACAGCGCCAGATAGGACCGTTCCTCGCGGAGCCTCGACTGGAACGCCCGAACGATCCGTTCCGCAGCGCCGCTCTCCATCATCGCCTTCCCGATGATCGCAGCCATCAAGATGGGAATACCGACCCCTTCGAACGTCTCACCGAGGCCGACGGCCAACTCGGACGGGACGTCACCGAGCGGTACCTCGGCCGTCGCGATACCGACGATGAGGCCGGCGATAACGAGACCCAGTACGGCGGGTAATCGAAGCCACACGAGTAGCGCGATTACGGCAATCAACCCGATTGCAAAGACAATCAGGGGATTTTCGAACGCCATACGCTGCCATCAAGCACCGGGTAAATAACAATTAGGTATTCGTGACTGTGTAAGCATCTAACTTTTCATATTAATACAACAATAGGTCACGAATACTCGTATGCTGTTACGGTATCGATTTCGCGTCGCTCGACGGACGACAACGGTGACTCTGAAAGCGATATCGCACTCGATTAGCTCACTGACGATTACTGCCACGTATTTATTGATATGGAAAATATTAAGCGTCGGTATAGCCTACGTCGCATTCACGATGACTGAGTACGTTTCGACCACGCCGGGGCTCTTTCCGCTCCCGGACTGGGCGAAAGACGACCTCTCGGACCTGAAGGGACACCAGAAACACGATCTCATCGGCGGCGATGAGGACGGAGAGATCGCCGCCGCCTACGAGAACGCCCGTAGCGACGTGATCGAGGACCAACAGAACGCTGGACTCGACCGAATCGTCGAGGGACAGCTCCGGTGGGACGACATGCTCGCTCACCCGCTGGCCGTCCACGATGCCGTCGAGACCCGCGGGATCGTCCGCTACTACGACAACAACAACTTCTATCGAGAGCCCGTCGTCTCCGACGAACTCGAGTTCTCGGGTGACGTCGCGAGCGAACTCGAGGCCACAAGCGAGGTGACTGACGGCGACCTGCAGGCCGTCCTCCCCGGCCCGTACTCGCTGGCCGACCTCGCCACCGACGAACAGTACGGCGACGACGCCGAGTTCCTCGGCGCCATCGCCGACTTCCTCGCGGGCGAGGTCGACGCTTTCCCCGCCCACGAGACGCTGTTCCTGCTCGAGCCATCCCTCGTTGAGGAGCCGCCCGAAGACGGCGCTGACGAGCGCGCGAGCGAGGCGATCGATCGCGTCGCGAGCGCAACCGATGCCGACGTCGTCGTCCAGCCCTACTGGGGCGCACTCGAGGAGAAGGTCTACGCCCACCTGCTCGACGCGGACATCGATGCGGTCGGCTTCGACTTCGTCGCAAATCAGGACGACAATATCTACAACATTCAGGAGTACGGCGCGACCGGCGACATCTCGCTCGGCCTCGCCGACGGCCAGAACACGCTCGTCGAGGATCCCGAAGCGATCCGCGACCGCGTCGACTGGGTCGAAGATCAGCTGCAGGTGACCGAGTTCGAGACGGTCTACCTGACGACGAACACGGAGACGTTCTACCTGCCGTACGCGAAGTATCAGGAGAAACTCGAGGCGCTTGCCGAAGCCGCGGACCTCGCGGAGGTGACAGCCGCATGAGCACGAACGAAAACCGAGATCAGTTCCGACCCGAGGACCACGAGAACGACCACTTCATTATGACGAGCGTCGTCGGCAGCTATCCGAAGCCAAAGTGGCTCAACCGTGCGAAGGAGCTCTATCAGGACCCCGATCACAGCTTCGACGAAGACGATTATCAGGAGGCCAAAGACGACGCCGCTCGCCTCATCACGAACGAACACGAGCGCGCGGGTCTCGATACCGTCGTCGACGGCGAGATGCGGCGCAACGAGATGGTCGAGTTCTTCGCCCACCGGATCGAGGGCTACGAGTTCAACGGCCCCGTCAAGGTCTGGGGCCACAACTACTTCGACAAGCCCTCCGTCGTGTCCGAGGTCGAGTACACCGACTCCTGGCTCGTCGACGAGTACAAATTTACCGCCGAGGCAGCGGACCGACCGGTGAAGGTGCCGATCACGGGACCCTACACGCTCGCCAACTGGTCGTTCAACGAGGCCTACGATGACGACGACGAACTCACCCTCGCGCTCGCCGATCTCGTCAACGAGGAAGTCGAGAAGCTCGTTGAGGCCGGCGCGCGCTACATCCAAATCGACGAGCCCGCGCTTGCGACCACGCCCGACGACCACGCCATCGTCGGCGAGGCGCTCGAGCACATCGTCGCGGACATCCCCGAGGAAGTCCGTATCGGCCTGCACGTCTGTTACGGCGACTACTCGCGGATCTACCCCGAGATCCTCGACTACCCCGTCGACGAGTTCGACCTCGAACTCGCCAACGGCGACTACGATCAGCTCGACGTCTTCAAGGACCCCGAGTTTACTGCCGACCTCGCACTCGGCGTCACCGACGTCCACGTCGCCGAGGTGGAGTCCGTCGAGCAGATCGAGGAGAACATCAAAAAGGGCCTCGAGGTCGTGCCGCCGGAACAGCTCGTCGTCTCCCCGGACTGTGGTGTGAAGCTCCTGCCCCGCGAGGTCGCCTACGGTAAGATGGCGAACATGGTCGAAGCAACTCGCAACGTCGAGGCCGATCTCGACGAAGGCAACATCGATATCGAACGCGGTGCGCCGACGCCCGCCGACGACTGAACGCTCGAGCGATTAGTTCGACGCAGCTCGTCTCTCGTCTCTCGTTTTTCCGTCCGTTTCCGCGTTCGGTTCGGTTTCTATAGCTCGTTACATTTCGATCGCTGTCATCTGCATCGATTGCGACGTCGGTCGGCTCTCGGGTGGCCCGATCGAGGGGAGCAAGCGAACCTAAGACGTTCGACCGGGCGGTTCGGATCGGTAATTAGTATTAAAATAGATAGTTCTGTACCGGTTGCCAAATGGACACACGAGACGGGGACGTGACCGTTACCTGGTAGCATCCATGTCTAAAAATGAATATGTAGTGCTGCTACGAACGGGCGCGTAATGCAACGAACCGCACCGACGCAACCCGACCTCCGCGAGGAAGCCACCGAGCACCGCGACCCCGAACACGACGTCGCTTCGCTCTTCGTCGGTCGCTGGTCGCCGTATGCGATGACCGGTGAACCGCTCGAGGAAGACGAGTACCTCCCGTTGTTCGAGGCCGCCCGGTGGGCCCCTTCGGCGTTCAACAACCAGCACTGGCGGTTCGTCTACGCCGCTCGCGACGACGACGAGTGGGACACCTTCGTCGACCTGCTCACCGAAGGGAATCAGGTGTGGGCAACTGACGCAGCCGTACTCGGCGTCATCGTCTCGAAGACGACGTTCGACCACAACGGCGAACCGGCGCCGACGCACTCGTTCGACACCGGCGCGGCCTGGCAGAACCTCGCGCTCGAGGGCGCGCGGCGAGGCCTGGCGGTCCACGGAATGGCCGGCTTCGACTACGAGCGCGCGGCTGACGAACTCGAGGTTCCCGAGGAGTTCGCAGTCGAGGCCATGTTCGCGGTCGGTGAGCACGCACCGCCCGAAGCGTTGTCCGAGGACCTTCGGGAGCGCGAACAACCGAGCGGTCGCAAGGATCTCGAGGAGATCGTCCACCGCGGACGGTTCGAGTGACAGTCGTCGCATCCTGAGCGACTTTCTGCGCCGTCCCCAGCGACCTCGGCCGAGGGCAATCATCAAGCGTTCTCGCTCGGTTGTCTCCGGTATGGTCGACGAGACAGCCGACTCGAACAGGTGGGACGCCGACGACTACGACGGGAACCACTCGTTCGTCGCCGAGTACGGAACTGACGTGCTCGAACGCCTCGAGGCGATGGCCGACGAACGGATCCTCGATCTCGGCTGCGGCACGGGCCACCTCACGGCCCGGATCGCGGCCACCGGCGCGACCGCAGTCGGCGTCGATAGCGCCGCCGAGATGATCGAACGGGCCCGCGAGGCGCATCCGGAGACGCAGTTCGTCCGCGCCGATGCCCGCACGATGTCGTTCGACGCTCCGTTCGACGCGGTCTTCTCGAACGCCGCCTTGCACTGGATTCCCGACGAGGAACAGGACGCTACCCTCCGGTCCGTTCGCGATGCGCTCCGACCCGGCGGTCGATTCGTCGCCGAACTCGGCGGAACGGGGAACGTCGAGCGGATCGTCGAGGCGACGCTCGCGGAACTCGAGAGCCGCGGCTACGACGCCGAGAGCCCGTGGTACTTCCCGAGCGTCGGCGAGTACGCCGGCCGGCTCGAGGACCACGGGCTCGAGGTCCGCTTCGCGCGCCTGTTCGATCGACCGACCGAACTCGAGGCGGGCGAAGACGGGCTCCGAAACTGGCTCGAGATGTTCGGTGACAGCCTCTTCGAGCCGGTGCCTGCCGATGAGCAAGCGGCCGTGATCGGGGCCGTGGAGGATCGACTCGAGGCGAGCCTGTACGACCGCGACGAGGAGACGTGGACGGCGGACTATCGCCGGCTTCGGTTTCGTGCGGTCCGTCTCTGAGCCGTTATCGCCGCCTCGTCCGAAGATCGCTCGAGTCCGCGATTCAGGCTCAACCACTTTTCGGCCGGGTCCTGAACGGTCCGTATGGACGATCCGTTCTCGACCGATACGCTCCGAGGACGAACCGGCGAGAGTCGGGTCGCCCACTGGTTTCTGCTCGATGCGAACCGGTGGCTCCTCGCGGGACTGCTGTCCGTCGTCGCGTTCGTTGCGTTCGTCGCGCTCGGTGCAGTCGCCGTGCCGCTTCGAGAGGCGATGGCGCACGGGACGCCGGTCAACACGGCGTTCCAGGCCCTGATCGCGGCAATTCTTACGGGCGTGACGCTGGTCGTCTCGATCAACCAGCTGGTGCTCTCGCAGGAACTCGGGCGGCTGGGCGACCAGCAGCGGTGGATGGACGAGGCCATGGAGTACCGACGCAACGTCGAGGCCCTGTTCGGATCGGTCGGCCCGCCCGATCCCTCGCAGTTCCTGCAGGCGCTCGTCAAAACGAGCAGCGACCGTGCCGAAGACCTGCAAGCGGCCGTCGCCGACAGCGACGACGACGTCCTCCGCCGCCGGACCGAACGACTGGTCGAGAACGTCTGCCGAAACTCCGACGAGATCTACTCACAGCTCGAGACGTCCGACTTCGGCGAGTTCGGCGTCCTCCGATCGGGGCTGAACTACAACTACTCCTGGAAGATCTACGCCGTTCGGCGGCTCCGTCACGAGCACGAGGACATGCTCGCCGCCGACGAATACGAGGCGTTCGACGAGCTTATCGACGTCCTGACGCTGTTCGGGCCGGCGCTCGAGCACTTTAAATCGCTGTACTTCCAGTGGGAACTCGTCCACCTCACGCGGTCGATCGTCTACGCCGGACTGCCGGGCGTGGTCGTCGCGACAGCGACGGTGCTCTATCTCGATCCGGCGTCGGTTCCGGGGGCGGTGCTCGGCGTGGACAACATGGTGTGGGTCGTCAGCGCCAGCACGACCATCGCGCTCGTCCCGTTCTTTCTGCTCGCGGCCTACGTGCTGCGGATCGCGACGATTTCGAAGCGGACCGGCTCGCTCGGGCCGTTCATCCTCCGGCACGCGGAACGAACGGACGCGATTGACTGGGAGGAGTAGGCGTCGGGGTCGGGCAGCGGACGTCGCTCCGATCACACCGATCGGCGCTCGGGATCTTCACGCTGTACCGATCAGTGCTCGAGGTTTTCGGGCTGTACCGATCAGCGGTCGGCGTCCTCGAACGTGTAGAACCGTTCGTCGCAGGCGGGACAGACCAGCTTCTCCGACGGGAGGCTACCGACCGGCGTCACCTCGCCACAGCAACTCGAGCGACTGATTGTCAACTCCTCGTCACAGAGGGGACAGCGCTCGAGGATCGTTCGGAGCGGCCGACCCGCGGCGCGACGGACCGCGTCGGACTCGACGCGGGACTCGAGGGCGCGCGCGGCGGCGAGTTCGGCGATGGCGATTCCGCGCGAGAGCGTGACCGGTGCGCCCGTTTCGGGCATGAGGACGATCACGGACCGGCCCCAACTGCGCCGCGACTGCGCGTCGACCGACGGGTCGGTTTGACGATCGGCGATGCGCGTGAGACCGGCGAGATCGGTCTCGCGAAGCGTTCGCATCTCCCGTCGCCAGTCGTCGCGAAAGTCGGGATCGAGGGCGATTTCGTCGCCGTGGAACTCGACGACGCCGGCTTCGACGAGTCCGGCGACGATCTCCTCGCCGGACGGCTGTGCTCGCGTCGCGTCGTTGGTTTCGGTACCCGCATCCGAGAGCGAGCCGTCGCCGGCCGACGCCTCGCGGTGGAACGGATCGATCGGGAGCGCGGCGACGAACCGCGGGGCGAATCGGGGCGTGTACGGCACGAGGTAGCCGCGAAGCGCGATCGCGACGGCCCCGACGACGGCGACCGCACCGGCGAGGCGTCGACGTCCCCGGAGCGCGGCGACGGCGACGAGGACGGCGAGCACCACACTGTTGGTGATCGTACACGGCCAACAGCGATTCTCACCGGTGTACTCGGGTCGCCGAATCGGCTCGAGCGGATCGGACATACGCCGTGCGTTCCGATCGAATCCCCTTCAGTGTACTGTCTCAACAACAGGTTTTTACAACACGTGTTATATCTGACTGCACATGGACGAGTATGCGAAGCGTATCAGAGAACACGTCCCGGCTGCACGCCAACGGCTCCGGCCGGCCCGCCGGCAGTGGTCGAGCGAGTCGCGTGACGGCTTCGGGAGGATGAGTGCCGATGGACGCTGAGGAACTCGTCGAGACGCTCGAGGACGCGGGGCTGTCGCCGTACCAGGCCGACGCGTTCGTGACGCTGCTCGAGCTCGGCTCCGCCTCGGCGACCGACATCGCGCAGGCGAGTTCGGTTCCCGATCCGCGGATCTACGACGTGCTGCGCGGGCTCGAGGAGCAGGGGTACATCGAAACCTACGAACAGGACAGTCTGCACGCCCGAGCCCACGATCCGGCGGAGGTGCTTACGGATCTCCGATCCCGCGCCGATCGGTTCGAGACGGCAGCCGGGGAGATCGAGGATCGCTGGAGTCAACCCGATATCGAGGAGCACAAGGTGAGCATCGTCAAGCGCCTCGACACGGTGCTGGCGCGGGCCGACGAACTGATCCGCGAGGCCAGCAATCAGGTCCAGATCGGCCTGACGCCCGGACAGTTCGCCGATCTCTCGGACGCCCTCGCAACGGCGCTCGAGAACGACGTCGACGTGAAGGTCTGCCTGTTTCCGGACCTCGGCGCGGAGCCGGCGCTGCCGCCGACGGACGCGCTGGCCCACGCCTGTACGGAGGCGCGCTACCGCGACCTCCCGTCGCCGTTTCTGGCGCTGATCGACCGGTCGTGGACCTGCTTTTCCCCCCACGGCGACTCGACGAACGAGTACGGCATGATCGTCAACGATCGGACCCACGCGTACGTTTTCCACTGGTACTTCCTCACCTGCCTCTGGGAGGTCCACGAGACGATCTACTCGGCCCGGCGCGACGAACCACCGATCACGTACGTCGATCTGCGGCAGTGTCTTCGGGACGTCGAACCGCTGCTCGAGGCGGGCGTGACGATCGAGGCGACGGTCGTCGGGTTCGAAACCGGAACGGGGCGGGAGGTAACGAAACGGGGGACGATCACCGACGTCGCGTACGCCGGCGTCTCTGCCAGTGACGAACGCGTGATGCCACTCTCACAGCTCGCGGGGAAGGCGGCGATCACGATCGAGAACGGCGACGAGCGCACCACGATCGGCGGCTGGGGCGCGATGCTCGAGGATCTCGAGGCGATTCGGATTACGATCGAGTCGCTCGAGTGAGGTGTCGGTCGGTTCGACCACTGGTTTTTACGACTCGAATGCGGCTCCAACTCAGCGCTGTACGTGAGTTCTGTTTGCGAAACCAGCTACTGTATTGGGCGGCAATCGGAACGCGACGTTCGATATGCGGGGCGGATACATCTTGCTGAGAGCCTTCGAGACGCCCGAAAGTCGGAGATTATCGCCTTCCAGTGAGTGTGTTGATTGCGATTAACTACACCTGTTGTACACTGACCATTAGATATAAATAGTAATATCTATCATGTCTCCTTATATGTCTGGCAAGCACTCACAGGGGAGTCGTCGAACTGACTCGAACGTCTCGCGGCGAACGTTCGTCAAGGCAGCCGGTGCAGGCGGGGCCGCCGTCGGCCTGGCGGGCTGTATCTACGGGAGCGAGGCGTCCGATGACGCCGTCGTCTGGGGGATCGACCCGAACGCCGAGGAGGCGGTCGGCGACGAAATCCTCGACCTGCTGGCGGAGAACGGTGCCGACGGGATCGACGTTCGGCTGCAGCCCGGCGACGAGGACACGGGCGACCGACGAGATGCCTACACGAACCTGCTGCAGGCCGAAGAAACCCAGCCGGACCTGTTCCTGATGGACAACGGCTGGGTGAACGTCTTCATCCAGCGCGGCCAGATCGCCAACCTGAGCGAGGAACTCGACGACGAGGATCTCTCGCAGGTCGACGACGAGTACTTCGAGTCGTTCACCGAGACGGCCCGAGATCCGGACTCAGGCGATTTGTACGGGGTCCCGATCTTCCCGGACTACCCGACGATGCAGTACCGCAAGGACTACGCGCGGGAGGCGGGGTACGACGACGAGGACTTCGACGAGTGGGCCACCGAGCCGATGACCTGGTCGGAGTGGGCCGAGGTTACCGAAGAAATCGTCGAGGCCTCCGACGCCGAGTACGGACTCGCGACCCAGTGGGACCAGTACGAGGGTACCGCCTGCTGTACGTGGAACGAGGTCATGTCCTCGTTCGGCGGCGCCTACTTCGGCGGCTTCGACAACCTGTTCGGCCCGGTTGGGGACCGCGACGTGACCGTTGACGAACCGGAGTTCGTCGAAGGGCTAGAGATGATGCGGACGTTCGTCGCCGAGGAGGCGGACGACTATACCCTCGAGGACGAGTACCCGCTCGGACTCGCGACGTCGAACATCACCTCCTGGCAGGAGGAAGACGCCCGCGAGGCCATCCTCGAGGGCGACGCCGTCATGCAGCGCAACTGGCCCTACGCGATCAATTCGAACCTCGAGAGCGAGGACCACGACCTCACGGTCGACGACTACGGCGCGATGCCGATGCCCTACGCCGTGAGCGAGGACGAGGCCGCCCAGCCCGGAACCGGCGGATCGACGTCCGCGCTCGGCGGCTGGCACATCGTCCTCAATCCCAACTCCGAGAACAAGGAGGAGGCACTCGAGGTTATCCGGGCGACGATGACCGACGAGTTCAACCTCGGCATGTTCGATCTCTGGGGCTGGATCCCGCCGAAGCCACACCTGTTCGAGACCGAGGAGGCGGAACAGGTCGAGCCGATGGGCAACTACATCGACACCCTTCGCGTGGCCGGTGAGAACGCCATGCCGCGTCCGGTGACGACGGTGTGGTCGAACCAGTCCAGTCGAATCGCCGAGGAAGTCAACCTCGCCGTCGCCGGCGACAAGAGTCCTGCGGACGCCGCAGCGGACCTCCAGGACGCACTCGAGGACATCGAAGAGCAAGGATGAGCACCGAAGACCGGACGACCGGCCCGGCCCGACAGTCGAACCGCTCCGGGCCGGTCGTCGCGATCACGCGCTGGATGGAGAACCTCGGCGAAACCGGGTTCGCGTACCTGCTGTTGACGCCGGTAATGCTCCTGCTCGGTGCGGTCGCGCTGTATCCGCTCTTGCGGACGTTCGAGCTGTCGCTGTACCAGAACGTCCTCTCCGATCCGGAGTTCGTCGGCCTCGAGAACTACGTCCAACTGCTCACGGGCACGGCCGACGCGCGGTTCCCCGGATCGACCACGTTCCTCCCCGGCGTCAGCACCAGCGGGAGTTTCCCGTTCGTCCACTTCGAGGGACTGCTGCGGAGCGCGCTCGCGGTGACGATCATCTTCACCGTCGTGAGCGTCTTCTTCGAGACGATCATCGGCTTCGGACAGGCGCTCGTCCTCGATCAGGAGTTCCGGGGCCGCCGGTGGGTCCGCGCCGCGATCATCATCCCGTGGGCGATCCCGATCGTCATTCAGGGGATGATCTTCTACCTGATGTTCCATCCGAGCGCCGGCTTCCTGACGGGGCCGCTGTCCGACTGGGGGATCATCGCCGGATCCAACACGCTCAACGATCCGTTCAGTTCGCTGCTGATCATCACGGTCGCCGATATTTGGAAGACGACGGCGTTCATGGCGTTGCTCATCCTCGCCGGACTCCAGAGCATCGACCGAAGCCTCTACGACGTGGCGAAGGTCGCCGGCGCGTCCAAGTGGCAGCAGTTCCGGTACATCACGTTCCCGCTGGTGCTGCCGGCGCTCGGCATCGCGATCCTGTTCCGAACGATCGACGCGATGCGGATCTACGGCCTCATCGACTCGGTGTCGGGCTGTACGACCGTCCCGTCGCTTTCGTGTATGGTCGTCGCGACGTTCGACACGAACCGCGGTCTCGCGGCCGCCGTCGCGTTCGTGACGGCCGGAATCATCGGCATCGCCGTTCTGGGCGTCATCTACCAGCAGTACAGGGAGGGGTTCTGAAATGACGACCGCATCCGAGCCGGCCGAACAGTCGACGGACGAGATGGGGCCGCTCGAACGGTGGACCCACGGCGTCGTCAACGATCCCGAAAAGCGCAAGCGGCTGTACCGGGCCCTGTTCTACGTCGCGGCGGCGTTTTTCCTCGTCACGACGCTGTTCCCGTTCTACTGGCTGCTGGTGCTGGCACTGACCCCGAGTGGCGCGATTACGCGTGGCGACTGGAACGTGACCGTCCCGCTTCTCGGCGAGATTCCGTTCCCGACGCCGCAGGGATTCAACGTCGCCTCCTTCGTGGAGGTGTTCCAGCAGGTGCCGTTCCACCTCTACGTGTTCAACAGCTTCGTGCTCGCGACGGCGACGACGGTCATCGTCCTGATCCTCGCGAGCCTCGCGGGCTACGTCTTCGGTCGACTCGAGTTCCCCGGCCGCGGGCTGATGATGCTCGGCATCTTGGCGGTCTCGTACTTCCCGCCGGCGGCGTTCCTGATCCCGCTGTTCGACGCGTTCCTCGGGAACGCGGTCGTCGTTCCGTTTCTGGGGATCGAGCTGTTCGAACCGCCGCGGTTGGTCAACACGCCGGGCTCGATGATCATGCCCTTCAGCGCGCTGTTCCTGCCGCTGGCGATCTTCATCCTCACCACGTTCTACGCCCAGATTCCGGACGGGTTAGAGGACGCGGCGCGCGTCGAGGGGACGACCCGACTCGGCGCGCTGTTCCGCGTGATCATGCCCCTGTCGGCACCCGGCGTCGCGACCGCCGCCGTGTTGACGTTCATCGCGGTCTACAACGAGTACTTCTTCAGCTCGATCATGGCGCTCCAGAACCAGCCCGAGCAGTGGTCGCCGCTGGTGGGCGGAATCTTGAGCTACCAAACGCAGTACACGACGGACTTCAACCTGATGGCTGCAGCGAGCATCGTCGGCGTGTTACCGATGTTGATCCTCGTGGTCGTCGCGCAGGAAAAGATTGTCAGCGGACTCACTGACGGAGCACTCAAAGAGTAACAATGGCACGAGTACGACTCAACGACGTTACGAAACGCTACGAAGACATCGTCGCCGTCAACGAGATGAACCTCGACATCGAGGACGGCGAGTTCATCTGTCTCGTCGGCCCGTCGGGCTGTGGGAAGTCGACGACGATGGAGACCATCGCCGGGCTCACGAAACCGTCCGACGGGACGGTCCACATCGGCGACACCGACGTGACGAAACTGCCGCCGAAAGACCGCGGGGTCTCGATGGTGTTCCAGAACATCGCCTTGTTCCCGCACATGGACGTCTACGAGAACATCTCGTTCGGCCTCCGACTGCGGAAGTACGACACAGACGAGATCGATCGCCGGGTCGACCGGGCGTCCGATATCGTCCAACTCGAGGGGATGTTAGACCGGATGCCGAACGAGCTGTCCGGCGGCCAGCAACAGCGGGTCGCGATCGCCCGCGCGATCGTTCGCGAACCGGACGTCTTCCTGATGGACGAGCCGCTGGCGAACCTGGACGCGAAGCTCCGCGTCCACATGCGAACGGAACTCCAGCGGCTCCACAAACAGCTGGATACGACGATCATCTACGTCACCCACGACCAGGCCGAAGCGATGACCATGTCCGATCGGATCGCGGTCATCAACAGCGGTGAACTCCAGCAGATCGACCCGCCGTTGGTCTGTTACAACGAGCCCGCGAACCTGTTCGTCGCGGGCTTCATCGGCTCGCCGTCGATGAACCTCGTCCGTGGCGAACTCGCCGCCGCCGGCCTGCGGACCGATCACTTCGACCTCGAGTTCGCCGCCGCCGACCTCGAGTCCGCCGTCGGGGACGGCGTGACGATGGGGATCCGACCCGAAGATATCTACCTCACGAAGAACGCGGAGTCCGTCGACAGCGCGTCCGAGGTGATCGAGGCGCGAACGGACGTCCTCGAGCCGATGGGCGACGAGATTTTCGTCTACCTCTCGCTCGACGACACGAGCAGCGAGATGATGACCAGCGAGGAGGTATCGACGGCCTCGAACCAGTTGCTGATGAGCGTCGATCCCGACACCGTCATCGACGCGGACGAATCGGTGTCGGTCGTTTTCGATCGCTCGAAGATCCACCTGTTCGAGACGGGTTCAGGGACGGCGATCACGCACGGCATCGCGGACCTATCGTCTCGGCCGACGGCCGCCGAGGCGGAGCCGACGCCGACGGAAGCGGAATCGGGTGGGCAGCATGAGTGAACTGGTGCCGATCGTCTACTACGGCGGACTGACCGTCCTGTTTTTCTTCTGGATCTACGGGATCGTCTCGTTCGCCCTCGACGTGAAGAACACGATCATCCCGGGAGTCAGGCAGTATCGTCACGGCCGAAAAACGCAGAAACAGCAACAACGAGAAGACAATGAACGCAAAGAGAACGAAGAGCAGTTGTACTGAGCAGAACGCCATCGCCCGCCGACACGCGGCCATCGCCGGCCGAACTGACCGCCCGGAGGATCGATGACGCGGGAATCAGCGTCGCCGGCGGTCCCGACCGGAATCGTCGGCCTCGGGAACATCGGCCACCACCACGCCGAACGGCTCGTCGACCTCGGCGTGCCGTTAGTCGGCGGCATGGACGTCTCCGCGGAGGCGCGAGAGCGGTTCGCGACCCAGTACAGCGCCACAAGCTACGCCGACCACCACGCGCTCTACGACGACGTCGACGCCGTCGTCATCACCACGCCAAACAAGTTCCACGAGGAGTACGCCGTCGCCGCGTTCGAACGCGACCTTCACGTCCTCCTCGAGAAGCCGCTCGGTCACACCGTCGAGAGCGCGGCGCGGATCAGCGAGGCCGCGGCGAAAAGCAGCGGAACGTGCATGATCGGCTTCAACAACCGGTTCATGAACGCCGTGAGACTCCTCGAGAACCGGATCGAGCGCGGCGACCTCGGGAAGGTAACACACGTCGAAGCGAACTACGTGCGTCGCCGGGGCATTCCCGGCCGCGGCTCGTGGTTCACTCGCGGAGAGATCTCCGGCGGCGGCGCGCTCATCGATCTTGGCGTGCACGCTATCGACCTCTCGCTGTACCTGCTTGGCTACCCCGAGGTCGAGGAGGTCTCGGGCGTCACCCGCTCGGAGTTCGGCTCCCGCGAGGAGTACTCCTACCTCGAGATGTGGGGCGACGACCAGGGCGCCGCCGCGTTCGACGTCGACGACTCCGCGAGCGCGTTCGTCCGCTGTGCCGGCGACCGAACGATCTCGCTCGAGGTTGCGTGGGCGACGAACCGGCCGCCGACACACGAGTTCGTCGTCCGCGGAACGGAGGCCGCCGCGCGGTTCGACCTCCTCACGAACGACCTCACCATCCACTCCGCGAGCGCGGACGTCACCGACCACATGTTGGATACGACGGTCGAGACCCGCGAGAACGACACGCACGGCGACGAACAGGCCGCGTTCTTCGACGCGATCGAGAACGGCGGCGACGCGGGCTCTAGCGTCGAGGAGGCGTTGACCGTCCAGCGGATCGTCGACGGGATCTACCGCTCGAGCGAGAACGGGCGGTCGGTCGCACTCGACGACGCCTAATCGCTCGAGGGAGCCGTCGCAGGCGGCCAACATGGGCCGTCGGTCGATCGGTCGACATGGGCCGTCGGTCGATCGACGACGGCGTAGTCGCTACTGCGATTTTCTTTTTACTACAAACGATAGAAATATATTTGCCGGTGGCTCCGCTACTGATTCGTATGGACATCGGTGTACACACGCCACCGCTGGCGGACGAATCGCTCGAGGGTGCGCTCGCGTACCTCTCCGATATCGGCGTCGACGCGATCGAACCCGGCGTCGGGGGCTATCCCGGGGACGACCACCTGGTTCGACGGGAGTACCTCGACGACGATGACGCACAGGCCGAGTTGGCGGAGCTGCTCGAGACCTACGGGATGCGAATCAGCGCGCTCGCGACCCACAACAACCCGTTACATCCGGACGACGAGCAGGCAGCCGAGGCGGACACCGAACTCCGCGAGGCGATTCGGCTCGCCGACCAGCTCGACGTGAACACGGTTACCTGCTTTTCCGGGCTGCCGGCCGGCGGTCCTGAGGACGAGGTCCCGAACTGGATTACGGCGCCGTGGCCGTCGGAACACGCCGACGCCCACGAGTATCAGTGGAACGTCGCGGTCGATTACTGGTCGGATCTCGCCGCCTACGCCGACGAGCACGGCGTCGACCTCGCCATCGAGATGCACCCGAACATGCTGGTCTACGAACCCCACGGGATGGATCGCCTGCGCGAGGAGACGAACGAGCGCGTCGGCGCGAACTTCGATCCCTCCCACCTCTACTGGCAGGGAATCACGATCACCGACGCGATCCGGTATCTCGGCGACCGGGACGCGATTCACCACTTCCACGCGAAGGACACTCGAGTGTACGAGGAGCAGGCCCGCGAGAAGGGCGTCCTCGACACGACGGCCTACGACGACGAGCCGAATCGATCGTGGCTCTTCCGGTCGGTCGGCTACGGCCACGGCGAGGGCCACTGGAAGGAGATCGTCTCGACGCTCCGGATGGTCGGCTACGACGGCGCGTTGAGTATCGAACACGAGGACTCGCTGACGAGTTCGCGTGAGGGTCTCGAGAAAGCCGTCGATCTCCTCGAGCGAGCGGTGTTCCGAGAACAGCCCGGAGACGCGTACTGGGCCGAGTGAGGAGGAACCGAGACCGCCGGCTTCGGTGCTCCCCTCGAGTGTGGGTTCCACATCAGGAGCGATGAGTGTCATCGTGAGCCACCGCAGTGGCTTTTGCGTCTCCGCAGGGTACGATGGGCATGTCACGTGAAGAGTTGACCTACGAATATCTGGGGGGAGGAATGATCATCGGACTGGGTGCAGTATTCCTCGTTCCACTGATCGGGGATTGGATCGAATTCGGGGCCCCGGTCACCGATCTTCGGGTGACCAAGCTTCTGCTCCCCCTGCTGTACTTCGGAGTGTTGCTCTGGTACGTCAGATGGCGGCTCTCTCAGACGAACGACACCGCGTTGCCGCGCATCGCAGCGTGGTTCCTTCTCGGGGCGATACTGACGCCGATCTTGGTCGGATTTTCACTCATCGGTCGAGAAGAGAGTTTAATTGATATCGTTCATATCACCAACAGGGCAGCGCTTCGAGGTGGAGTGATCTTCCTGATAATTGGCCACTATAGCGCGAACAATCATCACACCAAGATGCAACTCGAAGAGCGTACCAAACAGCTAGAGTTCGTCAATCGACTGCTTCGTCACGATATTCGAAACGACGTGACGGTCATAATCGGGTACACCGAAATGCTCTCCGATCAGTACTGGGACGAGCTGCTCGCCGAAAACGAGCGGGTCGCCGGCGAACCGCTCCGACAGATCGAAGAACGTGCCAACCGCATCGCCGAACTCGCAACCATTGCGGGTCGACTCGACACTGACGAGGAGTATCAGCCAGAACGAATTCCGTTGATCGAAACTCTCGAGACGACAGCGGACCGCGTTCAAGCCGAATACCCCGACGCGGAGTTCAACGTCGTGACGAACGACGACGGAGAGCGACACGTAGCCGCGGACGACGCGTTGAACGGCGCGTTCGAGAACCTCTTTCGGAACGCCGTCCAGCACAACGATCAACCGACGCCGCAGATCACGGTGACGACGGCGACCAACCCCGAGACAGTAACGGTACGGGTGGCCGATAACGGTCCCGGACTGTCCGAACCGATACGGGCTACGCTCTTTTCGCCCGGCGTGAAGGGAACCGATTCGTCGGGTTCCGGTCTCGGCCTGTATCTGGTCGAAACGCTTATGGACCGATACGACGCCGATCTCCGGGTCGAAGAGAACAAACCTAGAGGGACGACGTTCGTCGTCGAACTCGATCGATACTCCTCCCACGGCAAATGAGAGTCGACGCGACTCGGACACGCCGACAATAAACTGAGTGCCCCGATCGGCTCACGACTCGTTCTACCCGCGTCTCGGTCGGTTCGCCCCGTTCGATACCGCGAGACGCCTATTGCAGCGTCGACCGACTGCGCCGACGAACCGAATCACTCGCGGGATCGGTTCTCGCGACGAAAACTTCTAACTACACTCGTTGTGAACGAGTACGTATGTCACTCGAAGTCGGGGTTCTCGGCTATCGGTTCATGGGCAAAGCACACGCGAACGCGATGGCGCGGCTGCCGATGTTCTTCCCGGACGCGCCGGACGTCGAACGCAGCGTCCTCGTCGGCCGCGACGAGGCGGCGTTAACCGACGCGGCGGACCGACTCGGCTTCGACTCGATCGCGACCGACTGGACCGAGGTCGTCGACGACGTCGACGCCTTCTACAACCTGGGGCCGAACCACGTCCACGCCGAGCCCTCGATCGCGGCGCTCGAGGCCGGGACGCCGGTCTTCTGCGAGAAACCGCTCGCGCCGACGCTCGAGGAGGCCGAAACGATGGCCGAAGCGGCCCGGAACGCCGGGAGCGATGTGCCCGCCGGCTGTGCGTTCAACTACCGGTTCGTCCCCGCGATTCGGTACGCGAAACGGTTGCTCGAGGCCGGCGAACTGGGCGAGATCCACCACGTCCGCGGGCGCTACTTACAAGACTGGCTGGTCGATCCCGAGGCGCCGTGGTCGTGGCGCAACGACGAGGAACTGGCCGGCTCGGGCGCGCTCGGCGATCTCGGCGCGCACACGGTGGACCTGCTTCGATTCCTGGTCGGCGACGACGACCTCGCGGGCGAGATGGTCGGCGTCAGCGGCCACCTGCAGACGTTCGTCGACGAGCGGCCGGTTCCGGATTCGGACGAGAGCCGCCCCGTCACCGTCGACGACGCCTACTCCGCCCAGCTCGAGTTCGAAAACGACGCGATGGGGACGCTCGAGGCCTCGCGCTTTGCTACCGGCCATAAAAACGACCACACGATCGAAATCCACGGCTCCGAAGGGAGCCTGCGGTTCTCGCTCGAGCGGCTGAACGAACTCGAACTGATGCGAACGGACGACAATCGCGGCTACGAGACGATTCTGGTCACCGACGAGGACGACCCCTACGTCGACCACTGGTGGCCGCCGGGCCACGTGCTGGGCTGGGAGCACACCTTCGTCCACGAGAACTACGAGTTCCTGAGCGCCGTCAGCGACGCTGGCGAGTTCGAGCCGAGTTTCGAGGACGGCCTCGCCGCCCAGCGCGTGCTCGCGGCCATCGAAGAGAGCGACGAGGCTCGGGAGTGGGTCTCGCTCGAGTAGGACCGCACCGGGACTGCTTTGACGCTCCCCATCACCGATACTGGATATGGCACAGGACGAAGACGAACGGTACTGGGGACGGCCGGCCGTGCTCGAGCGCGGCGGCTCGCAGATTCACTACTGGGTCGTCGGACCGGAAGACGGGCCGCTGGTCGTTTGCACGCACGGCGCGACGATGGACCACCGGCTGTTCGATCCGCAGTTGGAACCGCTGGTCGACGCCGGATACCGCGTGTTGGCGTGGGATATCCGGGGTCACGGCATCTCCAAACCCATCGGCACGGAGTTCACGGTGCCTCTCGTCGTCGACGATCTGATGGCGATCATCGACCGCCTGGGTGCCGAGGAGGTCGTCCTCGTCGGGCAGTCGTTCGGCGGCTACGTCTCACAGGAACTCCTTTTCCGGTATCCGGAGCGCGTGACCGCGCTCGGAATCATCGGTTCGACGGATCTACTGACCGTTCCGCCGAGGCTCGAGTACCTCGCCCTCCGACTCACGCCGTATCTCTTTCGGCTCTGGCCCGCCGGCCACCTCCGAAAAGTCATCGCGGAGAACACGGCTGAAACACCGGCGGCGAAACGCTACGCGTACAATGCGACCTGTCAACTGTCGAAGCGGGAGTTTCTCACCGTCTGGAAGGCGGTCGCCGTCTGCCACCACGCCGAGCCGGGCTATCGTATTCGGAAACCGTTTCTGTTGACCCACGGTGAGCACGACGGGACGGGAACCATCGCGCGCGATGCACCCGCGTGGGCGGAGAGAGAACCCGACTGCCGGTACGAGGTGATCCCCGACGCCGGCCACAACGCGAACCAGGACAATCCCGACACGTTCAACGAGATACTGCTCGAGTTCCTCGAGGACGTACTCGAAACCGGGTAGCACCGCTCGGTACACCGTCTCGTCGCGTCCCGATTCGTCTCGAGGGACGCCCGACCGAGACCCGATTGTGGATACGCAAGCCGCTTCGTTTCTTCGCTACCTGTCATACCGACCTCGATGGACGGCTACGACGTCGCACTTATCATCGTCGCGATTGGACTGCTGGGTGCGATTCTCCTGCCGCGATTGCTGGCGAGCCGCCCGCTCTCGCTGCCGATGTTCTACGTCAGTCTCGGGGTCGCTCTCTTCGCGATACCGGGGACGCCGTCGATCGATCCCGTGACCAACGCAGTCGTGACCGAACACCTCACCGAACTCGTCGTGATCATCGCGCTGATGGGCGCGGGACTGAAGATCGATCGCCCCTTCGGGTGGCGCAACTGGACGGCGACGTGGCGGCTGCTCGGTATTACGATGCCCCTGACTATTGCAGCCATCGCGGTACTCGGCTGGACGCTGCTCGGACTCCACCCGGCGACGGCGATGCTTCTGGGTGCGGTACTCGCCCCGACGGACCCCGTCCTCGCCTCCGACGTGGATGCGGGCGCGCCGCAGACGGAACTCGAGGACGAGCTCGCATCCGTCCACCGATGGGGCTCCGTTCGATTCTCGCTCACGTCGGAGGCGGGGCTCAACGACGGCCTGGCGTTTCCGTTTACGTACCTCGCGATCGCCATCGCCGCGGCCGACAACGTCGCGGGCCGAACGTGGCTCCTCGAGTGGGCGCTCCTCGACGGACTGTACAGGATCGGAGCGGGGCTCTTGTTGGGGTACGTAATCGGCCACCTGATGGCCAGGCTCGTCTTCCACGCGCCGGTCGAAACCCACCGTTCGGAAGTGCTGGCGGGCGCGGAGGCGATCGTGACGACGCTGTTGGCCTACGGCGTGACGGAACTGTTCGGCGGCTACGGCTTTCTTGCGGTGTTCGTCGCGGCGCTCGAACTCCGACGCTACGAGTGGGAACACGACTATTACCGGGAACTCCACGACTTCGCGTCGCTCGTCGAACGGTTGCTGATGGCGACCGTGCTCGTCCTGTTCGGCGGTGCGATCGCGGACGGGCTGTTGGCGTCGTTGACCAGGCCCGACGTCGCGGTCGGACTCGTGGCGATACTGCTCGTTCGCCCCCTCGCCGGCTTGCTCGGGTTCGTCGGCTCCGATGCGCCGCTGGGCGATCGTGTGATCATCTCGGCGTTTGGCATTCGCGGCATCGGCTCGTTTTACTATCTGGCGTTCGCGCTCGCTCACGCCTCGTTCGCGGAACTCGAACTCGCCGTCGCCGCCGAACGGCTCTGGGCGATCGTTGGCTTCGTCGTCCTCGCCTCGCTTTTCCTCCACGGTGCGACCGCCAGCGTCGTGATGGACGCGTTCGACGCCCGTCGCGACCGAACGCTCGCGACGGACGATGGAACCGGCGACGAACGGACGGGCGGTGGCGGGCCGTAAGAACCACTTTATACAGTCCGGGCGAATTATCGGATCAGTATGGCAACCAGACTGGAGGAGTTCGTCGCCGAGGAGCTCTGGCTCCTGATCGGCGTCGTGACGTTCGCGCTCGTCAGCCTCGCCGGACTCACCGGCCTCGAGGGACTCGCTGGGGCGATTTCGATCGTCGGCTGGTTCCTGCTGACGCCCCTGTTCCTGTTCTGGGGCGAGGAGATCGCCGACCTGTTCTTCGGCGACGAAGAGACAACTCCGGACACAGAGAACACCGAAATGGACGCGCTCGAGGACCTCAAACGCCGCTACGCGGCGGGTGAAATCGACGACGACGAGTTCGAGCACCGCCTCGAGCGGCTGATGTCGGTCGACGACCTTCCCGACGACGTGTTCGCCGCCGGTTCGTTCACAAAAGCCGACGTCGGAGGTTCGTCCACGGAGACGAACGCCGGTGACGACCGTCGCGAGCGCGAGTACGAGCGGGAGTGAGAGTCGCGAACGCTTCCGTCGTTGGTACCGACTACGCCTTCTCGTCGGCCGTTTTCGCTCTGATGACCGTATCGATCTCGTCGTAGCGGACGCTCTTGTTCTCGGGTGACTGGCCGTCGATCTCGAGGTATGCCGGCTCGAAACTCGTCACCGCTCCCGAGTGTTCCGGATCGTCGGCATCCGTCCGTTCCCGCTTCCAGATTTCGACGACGTCGCCGACGGAAATGTGCTCTTGGACGAGCGCTGCGGCTTCCTCTTCGTCGGCGTCCGGCGGGACAGTGAGTTCGGTCATGTCTCCGGAAAGACGACGGCGACGCGGGTAAGTGACCCCGCGTCAGATGACGGTCGCTTTTATGTCGTCGGGCGGCAATTGGTGAGTTCCGCCGTCACGATGATTCTCCGATCGACGGTCGTGGACCGTCCTCGCTGAGTCCGTCGGTCTGTGGGCGTACACGCGGACGGTCGACGTATGAGCAGTGGCCGACGCCGTCCGCTTCGCGCCGAACGAACGCACATCTACGGCACGGAATCGCCTCGAACTACTGCGGTCGAAACGGTCGGCGGCTCGGTTACGCGAGTAAGACCGTTTCGAGCGCGTCGATCCGCCCGGCACCGGTCTCGGGGTCGCCACGTCCGCTGCCCTCCGCGCCGCGTTCGATCACGTTCTCGACCTGGTTGGCGTTGGCGCTGGGATCGAGTTCGCGCACGAGCGCGGCGAGCCCGCTGACCTGCGGTGCGGACATCGACGTTCCGGAGGCGCTCGCGTACTCGGCTCCGGGAAGCGCCTCGTTGTCCGGGTCGAACGTCGAGAGGATCTCCGCTCCCGGCGCGCCGACCGAAATCTCGTTGGCCCCGTAGTTCGAGAACGCCGCGAGTTCGTCGTCTTCGGTCGTCGCGCTGATCGAGGAGGCTCGGGGGATGCTCCCCCAGAGGCTGACCCACCCACCCTGCTGGAGGTTCTGGCTGTCGTTGCCCGCGCTCACCACTACCGACGTGCCTCGCTGGGTGACGCTGCGTACCACTCGCTGGCGAGCGATGCGGTATCCTTCCTGATTGTCTCGCGGCGGCTGCGGCGGGCTTCCGATGCTCATGTTCACGACGTCGAGCCCGCGCTCGGCCGCGTAGTCGAGGGCGAGGAGGGAGTCACCCACGGTGGCGAGGAGGTCACCTTCCGCCGGAAAGACCCGGAGCGAGACGATCTCGGCGTCCGGGGCGACGCCGGTCACGCCCGACGCTCCGGTCGCCGCTGCGATGCCGGCGACGTGAGTGCCGTGATACTGTACGTCGCCGGTGTGCTCTGACTCCTCCCAGTCGACGAACGTCCGACTGGCGTCCGTGTCGACGTTCCCCAGATCGGGGTGGCCGTCGTAGACGCCAGTGTCGACGATCCCGATACGGGTCCCCGTTCCGGTCGCGTGCTCGTGTGCATCGAACGCGTTGATCAGCCGCTTGTCCCACTGCTCGTCCTCGAGTTCGCCCTCGGTGTTCGTCGCTGTCGGGCCTTCGGGGACGCCGAGTCCGTATGCGAAATCCTCGAAGGCGGCATCAACGCCGTTCGCATCCGACGGGTCCTCGTTTTGGGGCCCCAGGACGAGGTAGACGTTCGCCCCCGAGATCTCGTGGACGACCGTGAACCCCGCTCGCTCGAGCTGATTCGGGTTGCCACCGCTGACGACGTATCGGGCCCGCTCTTCGTTCGCGCTCGCGGTTCCGATCGCCGTGAGGCCGATTGCCGTCGGTATTCCTGCTACCACTGTGCGCCGGTTGGGATTGTGTGACATACGGGAAGACCAATCAAGTTGGAAAACTATAATTAATTATTTGCTAATCGTTTGTAGTTAGTCTCTTCTCGGAACTCGTGTGAAGACAGATGGTTGTAAACGTCACCACGGGCTCGTTGTGTGGCAAAAAGCGCGTATGAACCGCGTTCCTCGGATCCGGTAAATGGGGATCTACCGCGCCGCGGATTGGACGACAGTTTTTGTACGATAGCGCCGAATCGGGGGGTATGACCACGATCAAGGACAGCGTCCACGACCACATCCGGGTCGACGGCGTGGCGCGCGACCTCCTCGATACGCCCGCCGTCCAGCGGCTTCGGAACATCCGCCAGCTCGGCACCGTCTCGCTGGTCTACCCCTCCGCCAACCACACCCGGTTCGAGCACAGTCTGGGCGTCTACCACCTCGCCTGCGAGGCGCTCGAGCACCTCGGAATCGACGGCCAACAGGCCGAACGCGTCCACGCCGCGGCGCTCCTCCACGACGTCGGTCACGGTCCGTTCAGTCACAACCTCGAGGCGGTCACTCACCGACGGACGGGTCGCTATCACGACGACGTTCACGCCCTGTTAGCGGAGGGGGACGTCGGCGACGTCCTGCGCGAGCACGACCTCGAGCCGGACGCCGTTGCGGACCTCGTCGCGGGCGAGGGGCGGTTCGGACAGCTCGTCTCGGGCGAACTCGACGTCGATCGGATGGACTACCTGGTGCGAGACGCCCACCATACGGGCGTTCCCTACGGCACGATCGATCACGGTCGCCTCGTCCGCGAACTCACCTTCACCGACGGCGAACTCGTCCTGGACGAGGGAAACGTCCAGGCCGCCGAGAGCCTGCTGGTCGCCCGGGCGCTGATGAACCCGACCGTCTACAGTCACAGCGTCGCCAGACTCACCAAGGCGATGCTCCGGCGGGCGAGCGAACGGTTGCTCGAGTCACCCGAGACCGACGTCGACGCCGGAACGCTCCAGCGGATGGACGATCACGACCTGATCGTCGCCCTGCGGACGTGTGCGGAGACGACCGAGTTCTCGCGGCGCTTAGACCAGCGCGACCTGTACAAACGGGCGGTATGGGCGGAGATCGACGACGTCCCCGGTGGGATCATCGAGTCCGATCACGAATCGATCCGGGAGTTCGAACGCGAGATCGCCGATACGGCGGACGTCGATCCGGAGTGTGTGATCCTCGACGTTCCCGGACGGCCGTCGATGACGGAGTCGACGACGCGCGTGCTGGTCAACGGCGACATTCGTCGACTGGGCCAGCAGTCGCCGCTCGTCGAGGCGCTGCGGGCCGCCCAGTACTCCCAGTGGCGACTCGGCGTCTACTCGCCGCCCGAGATGCGCGAGCGCGTCGGCCGCGCGGCCGTCGACGTGCTGGGCCTCGATATCGAGGGCGCGCTCGTGCGCGAGGTCCGAAACGGGCTGGACGCGACGCTGGATCAGTTCGTCGACTGACGGCGGTGACGGAACGGGTTCGAGGTCGCTGCCGACACTCGTTCGCGCCGTCACTGACCTGACAGTTCAGCGAACCTAAAATACGGAATTGACGGACAGTAGTGGCTGCCATCCGGATCGGTTCGTTGATGATTCGACTCCCACCGCCGTCAGTTCGTCACCGTCCAGACCGACTGAGATCGGCGAAAACACGACCACGGCTGTCGGTTATTAGCAACCGTCGCTCGAGGGATCTCGTCAACTATCGGCTGAAAGTGATCTCCGTTCGTTACGAACTGATTCACCCACTAACTCCAGAGTAATCGATTCCTGTGGTAGTGTAACGGTCTGGTAGCTTTTCTACTGGTATCGTGGCGAGACCAGTTATGGACGAACACAGTTCACGACGACGAACCGTTCTCAGAGCCAGTGCGGCGGCAGCGTTACTCTCGGTCGGCGGAAGTTCCGCGACCGGCGCCCAAGAGACGGCTGGCGACAACGAACGAGCGGCCGAGATGCTCCGGGAGTTCTACGACGGCTACCACGAGGGCATCAGCCAGGCGGTCGCCACCGACGTTCAGATGGAGGCCTCGATGATCGAAGACGGCCGCGACGAACCGTGGCCGCTCGCGGTCTGGGACGACGTCGAAGACGCGCGCAGCGAGGGGATCACGCTGGGTGCCAGCGAGGGCGGCTCGCAGCCGTTCTGGGACGAGTTCCAGTCGTTCGACCGCGAGTTCGACGGCGGTGACGGCACCGACGGAGACGACGATGTCGGCGACGGCGGGATATCGGTCGCCCTGCTCGAGACCAACGACCCCGTCCCCGCGGGCGAGACGCTCGCGGTGACGGCCGAACTCGAGACCGACGCTGACTCGGCGACCGCGGCCGAGGTCGAACTCGTCGTCGGACACGATCCGACAGTGGTCGACGCCGCTTCGACGACGGTCGACGGGACGGAGACGGTGGCGCTCGAGTTCGAGACCGCAACGGTCGCGAACGGGCAGACGTTCCCCGTTCGGGTCGAGGGATCGGACGATTCGGCGGAGACGTCAGTTCACGTGATCGGAACCGACGATACGACAACGTAGACCGCCCTCGAAACTGGCGAACTTCGGTTGGGGAATCGTCCGAATCCGGCCTTCCCCTCAGTACCAGGCACCACCGGAAGAGACGTTGATATCCTGCCCCGTCACGTGGCGAGCGTCCGGACTGGCGAGTTGGACAGCCAGTGCGGCGACCTCCTCGGGCGGAACCAGTTCGCGGATTGCGAGATTGTCGAGCACTTCACCTTTGGCCGTTTCGAACTCGATCCCCCGTTCGTCGGCCTGTCGCTCGAAGACGCTCCGGATGCGCTCGCCCTCGACCGGACCGGGACAGATGGCGTTTGCCGTGACGTCGTCTTCGGCGAACTCGAAAGCCAGTGCGCGCGTCAGCCCGATGACGCCCATCTTCGAGGCCGCGTAGGGCGTCCGATTGGGGTAGGGCCGTTTGCCGCCGATCGAAGAGAGGTTGACGATGCTGCCGTGATCGGACTCGCGGAGGTGTGGCGAGGCTTCCCGAACCGCTCGAGCGATGCCGACGACGTTGACGTCGAGCGTCTCGAGCCACTCCTCGTCGGTCGTCCGCTCGACGGGGGCCGTCGGCCCGGCGATGCCGGCGTTGTTCACCAGACAGTCCAACCCGCCGAACTCGTCGACGGTGGCGTCGACGGCGTCGGCGACGGAGTCGGCGTCGGTCACGTCCGTTTCGATCGCCAGCGTTCGTTCGGGTGCGTCGATCACTTCTTCGGTCTCGTAGATCCCGTCGCTACGGGCCGCGAGGGCAACGTTCGCGCCAGCGTCGGCGAACGCGACGGCGATTTCGCGGCCCAGCCCCTGACTCGCACCGGTGACGAACGCTGTGGTATTCTCCAGCATACTCGAGTCGTCGGGCAAGACCCTCTAAAGCGTTCCTGCCGGCGAACCGCCACGTAGCTATCGACGTTCCGCGGCCCGCACGGTCTTTACCCTCGAGACCGACTCCAGTACCGATGCGAGCCGCAGCCTTCACCGATTTGATCGGCCCGGACGGCGTGAGCGTGATCGACCAATCGGAGCCAGACCCTGGTCCGGGCGAAGCGATCGTCGACGTCGAAGCGAGCGCGATCAACAGACACGACCTGTGGATTCTCGAGGGCGACTCGGCGATGGTCGACGCGGCCGACCTCCCGTTCGTCACGGGACTGGACGTTGCTGGCGTCGTCAGCGAGACCGGTGACGAGGTCAAGGGTGTCGAACCGGGCGACAGGGTCGTGCTCTGCCCGAACGAGACCTGCGGCGCCTGTCGGTTCTGCAGCGAGGGTCCCGAAAACACGTGCGAGCGATTCTCGCTGTACCACGGCGGGCTGGCCGAGCGGGCTCGAGTGCAGGCCGATCGACTCATCGTCTTGCCCGACGAGGTCGATGCGACCGCGGCCGCCGCGCTGCCGACGGCGTACATGACCGCCTACCACATGCTCCGACGGGCCGACGTCGGGCCGGGCGATCTCGTCTTCGTTCCCGGCGCGACGGGTGGAGTTGGCGTCGCGACCGTCCAACTCGCCGATATCCTCGGCGCGCAAACGATCGGGACCTCGTCGTCGGCGACGAAACTCGAGCGCGTCGGGGAACTCGGCCTCGATCACGCGATACGGGCGACCGACGTGGACGAGATTCGAGACAAACTCGCCGATATCGGCGATCCCGACGCGGTGATCAACCACCTCGGCGGCGAGTACACGAAACTCGGTCAGCACGTACTGGCCCGCGGCGGAACGATGGTGATCTGCGGCCGTACAGCCGGCAACGAGTCGACGATCGACGTTACGAACCTCTTTCTCGGGCACAAGCGCATCGTCGGCTCGACGATGGGGACGCAGGACGATCTACGACGGCTCGTCGAGTTGACCGCTTCAGGAGCGCTGTCGCCGGAAATCGATCGGACGTTTTCGCTCGAGGAGACCGCCGACGCCTTCGCGACGATGCAGGATCGCGAGAGCATCGGCAAACTGGTCGTCGAACCGTAGTTCAGCAGCCCTCCTTCGGGCGGATTTCAGCCGCCCGGCCATCCACCGCCGGGTGGGAATGAAAGGGGCTTCCGTTCTGGACGAACCCGGGCGACGTAAGCACGCGACCGACGGGAGCGCGCGCAGCGAGCCCCGGGAGTCCAGAGCGGAAGGGGCTTTCAGGACGGTGTTGCTGTTCGGCGCTGCGTTCGCGTACAACCTAGTAGTTCGATCTCGTTCGACTAGCCGGAACGCGCTGGCCGGAGCTATTTCCCCCGTCCTGATGTCCAACGCCCATGACCGATATCGCCATCACCGGTGCGTCGGGACGGGTCGGGAGGGAGGCCATCGAGGCGTTCTCCGACGAGAACCTCACGCTCTTTTCGCACAGCGAGAGCGAGGACCTGGACACGACGCCGATAGACGTCGCGGACCGCAAGACGTTCATCGACGCCCTCGAGGGCCAAGACGTCCTGATTCACCTCGCGGCCAACCCGAACCCGCGGGCGGAGTGGGATGAGCTTTCGGGACCGAACGTCGACGGAGCGTACAACGCGTTCGAGGCCGCGGCAGAGAACGACCTCGAGCGGGTCGTTTTCGCGAGTTCGAACCACGCGGTGAACATGAAAAACACCGTCTCGCCGATTCGGCCGGAGTCGACGGTCGGCAAACCCGAAATAGTGCGGCCCGACGACGAGATGGATCCGGACACTTACTACGGCGTCACCAAGGTCTTCGGGGAGGCGATGGGTCACTACTACGCGAAACGTCACGGGATGGACGTGGTGAACCTGCGGATCGGCTGGCTGCTCTCGGAAGACGAACTCGAGGCCGAGGTCGCCGAGCGAGACGGCGCGGGCGAGCGCTTCGCCCGCGCGATGTGGCTCAGTACCGGGGACTGCCGGCGGGTGATCGAGGCCGCGGTGACGACGAGCCTCGAGTCGAATCCGACGACGGCCCACGGCATCTCGGACAACTCCGAACGGTTCCTCTCGCTGTCGGAGACGATGCTCGAGTTGGGGTATCGCCCGCAGGACGACTCGGCGGACGTGTTGGGAGAGTGAGAGGACGGGTGACTCGAGGCGAGTGGGCCGTTCGGCGTCCGCCGATTCGCGGACCGTAAGACCGATTAGCGACTGGTACGTACCGAGACATATGACACGGGTACGCGAGTCGACGGGCTACGGACCGAACACCCAGATGTCCCTGTTCGGGTACATCATGGCGGCAATTCTCGTGATGATCGCGTTACCGCTGCTGCCGGTTCTCATCCCCGCGTACATCATCTGGCGGGTGTTCTATGCCGACGAACCCGAGCACAGTTTCGAATCGTGGCGGAAAGAACGAGGGCGACAGAACAGTCCGTAACACGCGGTGCAACCGGTATCAGTGGAGTAAACGCCGCGGCTGTCGCCGGGCAGTCGACGACGCGAGGAAGAGGCGTTCACCCGAAAAGCCGATTTAGACCTGTTGTAGCAGTCCTTCGACGTCGTCTCGAGAGACGGTCGTATCGTGGCTCCGCTCGGCGTGTTGCTGGACGAGGTCGATCATCTCGTCTTCGTTCTCGTCTCGAATGAGGAACTGACAGTCCTCGAATCCCGCTTCGGCACAGCGTACTTCTTTGACCATGGGGCTCACTTGCCGTCGATAGGCACCGTACTATACGTCAGGTGTTAGCATAGCTATTGCCGACAACGGCGGTGATACCCACCGAGTTGGTGCGTTTCAATCGTCCGCGCTCGCGCCGACCAGCGCCGACGGCGGGCCGCCCGGTAGTTCGTTCCGGTCGTGTGGGGCCTCGAACGCGAGATCCGGGCCTCGAGCGACGATCCGGTTCGGGTTCACGTCGGGGTGAGTCGTGTAGTAGTGTTCTTTGATGTGGTCCATGTTCACCGTCCCTGCAATGCCTGGCGTTTGGTAGAGGTCACGCAGATAGGGCCAGAGGTTCTCGTATTCGCGGACGTACTGCACGTTACACATGAAATGCGTGTGGTAGACGTTGTCGAACCGGACGAGCGTCGTGAACATCGCGATATCCGCTTCCGTCAGCCGGTCACCGGCGAGATACCGTTGATCCGACAGCACGTCGTCCCAGCGGTCGAGCGCGGCGAACAGGTCGTCGACCGCGTCGTCGTACGGCCCCTGTTTCGTCGCGAAACCCGCCCGATAGACGCCGTTGTTGACCGGCTCGTAGATCTCGTCGATAATTCGGTCTACGTCGTCCCGATATCCCTCCGGGTAGAGATCGACATCCCTCGAGCCGACATCCCCGAATTCGGTGTCGATCATCCGCATCACTTCCTTCGACTCGTTGTTGACGATCGTCTCCTCCTGCGTGTCCCAGAGGACGGGTACCGACACGCGGCCGGTGACGTCCGAGTCGGCCTCGACATAGAGCTCTCGGAGGTAGTCGGCGTCGAGGACGGGATCTTGCGTACACCCCTCTTTGTCGGGAGTGAACTGCCAGCCGTCCTCGTCGCGGTAGGGGTCGACGACCGAGACGGAGATGGCGTCCTCGAGTCCCTTCAACGCCCGGACCACGAGCGTTCGGTGCGCCCACGGGCAGGCGGAGGAGACGTAGAGGTGGTACCGGCCCGCTTCGGGCTGGAACCGGGCGTCCGGATCGTCGCGGATCCGGTCGCGAAACGTCGTCTCTTGGCGTTCGAACGAGCCGTCGTCGTCGGTGTACTCTCCAGCGTCCGTGCGCCACTCGCCGTCGACGAGCATGTTCATACCTACGCGTACGGTTCGAGGGTACAAAGCATCCCGCTGACACCTGTGTTACCACCGGGAAGCGACACTGCGGGCGGTCAGCTCACGGCAGTTGCGACCCAGTAGCTCAAGCCGATGGCGACGAGGAGCGCGCCCTCGAGTCGCGTGACGCGCCTGCCGGTCGCGAGCAGCCCCGTCGCGATGGCGGTCAGGGCGACGAGCCAGACGACGCCGGGGAAGACGGCGGGATCGACGGTCATCGGACGCACGAGCGCCGCGAGTCCCAACACGCCGAGGCAGTTGAACACGTTCGAGCCGATGATGTTCCCCGCCGCGATGGCGACCCCGCCCCGTCGCGTCGCGACGACCGACGTGACGAGCTCCGGCAGCGAGGTTCCGGCGGCGACGATCGTCACGCCGATGAGCCACGGTGAGAGCCCCAGCGAGAGTGCGATGGTCGTCGCCGAGGCGACCAGGACGCGACCGCCGACGACGACGAGCGCGAGGCCGACGAGCAGGCGAACGCTCTCGCGACCGAGCCGAACGGGACCGTCGGCTGTGGCGGTCTCGTCGGTGATGGAGACGTTCTCGTCCACCGCCCCATCGATCGCTTCGATCTCAGGGCTCTCGACCGTCTCGATGTCCTCAATCTCCTCAATCTTCTCGATCGACGTCCCGCCGTCCGAACTATCGGGCACGCTGCTCGAGTCCGTACCCGACGACCGTCCGATCGCCACCCCGAGCGCGCCGAGATAGCCGAGCAAGAGGACGAGGAGGAGCGCACCCTCGAGTCGCGATACGGACTGATCCGCCAGCACCAGCGCGGCGATAACGGTCGCACCGGCCATCACGAGCGCATCGCGCCGGAGCAGCGTCGTCGTGACCCGAAATGGGGCGAGGACGGCGACGATCCCGAGAATCACGCCCAGGTTGAACACGTTCGAGCCGACGACGTTGCCGACCGCGACGTCGCTCTGACCCTCGAGCGCCGCGGTCGTCGAGACGGCGATCTCCGGCGCGGAGGTGCCGAAGGCGACGACGGTGAGACCGACGACGAGCGGCGAGATTCCGACCGACTCGGCGAGCCTCGAGGCGGCCGCGACGAGCCACGTGGCACCGAGCCAAAGGGCAGCCGTACCGACGACCAACAGCGCGACGCTCTCGAGGGTACCCATCAGTACATCCCTCTCCCGGAACCGCCAAAAGCACCGGGTCGACTCGAGGGGGCTCGCGGATCCGCGGGACGTCAGAAGAGACGCTTTTGAGGAGATAGTTGATGGACCGTCGCCGAGACGTGTCGGCTAGCGGTAACTCACTCGTTTCTTGGTAAGACTTTTCAGCGAGAGTTTGATTATACATCTCGTAAGTTCAAATGAGTGATGTCAGTGATGAGTCGACTGATGGCGATCCGACGGACGCATTCGTCCAGGGAACCGACGACGACGAACCACGAATAACGTTTTACGGCGGCCGCGGAATGAGCGCGTTGCCGATCGCGTTCTTCATCGTCTGGGCCGTCGCACAGACGGCGCTCTGGCGGATCTCGGACACCGGCGGACTCATCGTCGGGATCCTGATCGGCCTCATCGTCGGGATGTTCTTCGTCCGCGGAAACTGGAAATCCTACGCGAACACCATCTTCGAGGGGATGACCCAACCCGTCGCGGTGACGGCGATCGTCGCCTGGATCTGGGCGGGGATGTTCGCCGAGGTGTTACAGGACGGCGGCTTCGTCGACGGACTGGTCTGGTTCGCCGACATCGCGGGAATCGGTGCGACGCTCTTCCCGGCGATCACCTTCATCCTCGCGGCGCTGTTCACGACGGGGATCGGGACCGGCTACGGCGCGGCTATCGCGTTCGTCACGCTGTTTTTCCCGGCGGGCATCCTGCTCGGCGCGAACCCGGTCTTGCTGTTCGGCGCGATTCTGTCCGGGGCGATCTTCGGCGACAACCTCGCGCCGGTCAGTGACACGACGATCGTCAGCGCCGTCACGCAGGACTCGGACATCGGTGGCGTCGTCGCGTCGCGATTCAAGTACGTGATCATCGCTGCACTCATCGCGTTCGTCGGCTACGTCGTCGCCGGACAGTTCATGAGCGGCCTCGAGATCGCCGGCGACGCCCAGGAGATTCTGGTCGCCCAGAGCGAACCCATCGGCTTGATCCACCTCGTCTCGATGGGGATCGTCATCGGCGCCGCAGTCGCCGGCCGACACATCGTCGAAGCGATCTCGTGGGGGATCGTCTCCGCGATCGCGTTCAGCCTCGTGCTGGGGCTGATGAGCGTCGGCGACATCGTCACCTTCAACGCGCCCCAGGACGCACCGCTGGCCGAACCGCTCGAGTTCCTCCCGTTTCTCACCATCGTCGACAACCCTGATGCGGTCGGCGTCGGCGGGAGCCTGATCAACGGCGCGGCGGGCTTCTTCGAACTCGCGATTCTCGTCCTGCTGATCATCGCGGCGGCCCAGATCATGATTCGGGGCGGCGCGTTCCAGGCGATACTGGACTGGTCGATCGAGAACCTCGCGACGAACGTTCGCAACGCCGAACTCACGATGGTCGGCTCCGCGGCGCTGATCAACGCCGTCATCACGATCAACACGGCCGCCGAGGTCGCGATCGGGCCCTACATCTCGAAAATCGGCGAACGGTTCAACCTGAACGGCTACCGTCGGGCGAACATTCTGGACGGGCAGACCGCCGCGCTCGGCTACATCTTCCCGTGGTCCGGCGGCGTCCTCGCCGGCTACACGGCGATGCAGGACCTACCCAACGCGTACGACTGGTTCGACACGGGCATGCTCGTCACGCCGATCGACGTCGTCCCGTTCGTCTTCCAGGGCTGGCTGCTGGTCGCGGTGTTCGTCGTCGCGGCCATCACCGGCTTCGGCCGCGAGTACGTTACCGACCGCGAAACTGAAGAGGTGGCACGCATATGAGCTTCTTCGAAAAGTACCTCAAAGGATGGACGTTCCGGAGTACAAAGCCGTCGTTCGACGTGGGCGACGAGATCAGCGTGTTCGTCTCCGAGACGAACGGCACCGATGCGGGACTGGCCTACATCGGTGACACGCAACTGATCGTCGAGGGTGCCGGTCCGGAGGCCGTCGAGAAACGCGTCCGACTACGGGTGACCGAGTTCGACGAGGCGGAGTCGATCGGTCGCGGCGAGTTCCTCGAGGTCGTCGGCGAGAGCTCCTACACGCAGTAGTCACCGTCCGCCGTTCCGGTCGCGTTTTTTCGGTCGCTCGAGCCAGCGAGAGACACACGTTTAAGCGACCCGAGTGAGCACTCGAGGTATATGGCAGACGACGGGGACCGGCACCGACAGAGTCGCCTGTTCACGGACGACGACGGCGAGTTCGACGCCGAACGCGCTCGAGACGAGTCGCTCCCGGTCGAGGACGGCGAACTGATCGACACCGACGAACTCGCCGATCACCAGCGCTACGTCGAGGGGCGGGGGATCTACGACGAGCGCAATCGGGTCAATGACCTCACGGGCAAGGAGTGGAAGTACGCGACGAAGTCGGTGATCGCGGAAAGCTACCCGCCGGACGTTCAACACGACCTGCGCAGCGAACACGGCGGACAGAAGCCGCCGCGGCTCTGTGCCGACCTGATCGATCGGTTCAGCAAGGCCGGCGACACCGTCCTCGACCCGTTCGCCGGCGTCGGCGGCACTCTGCTGGGCGCGAGTTTCTGCGAGCACGAGGGCACCGGCTTGCGCGAGGCGATCGGCTTCGAACGCACCGAGCGCTGGATCGAGATCTACGAGACGGTCCTCGAGCGCGAGAACGAGGCGCGACGGAGCCGCGGCGAACCGCCCCTTTCCGAACAGGACGTGCGCCACGGCGACTGTGCGGACCTGATCGAGGAGATTCCGGACGACTCGGTCGACCTGCTGCTGACCGACGTTCCCTACTGGAACATGGACGAACTCGAGCAGACCCGAAACGAGCGTGCAACCCGGGAGAGCAAACTCGGCGCGTTCGATGCGGACGAAGATGTTGAAGACGGTGAAGTCGCTAAAGACGCTGAAAACGTCGTCGACGACGCAGCGAGCGACGAATCGGACACGCAGTCCAAAGCCGAGTGGCTGGCCGATATGGCCGAGAAGTTCGACCGCTTTGCCGACGCGGTCGCTCCGGACGGCCATCTGGTCGTCTTCATCGGCGACATGTACCGCGAGCAGTCCTACGAGTTCCTCTCGGCGGATCTCGCTCGAGCGATCGAGTCGACCGCGCCGGTGACGCTCGCGGCGAACCTCATCTGGTACGACCCGACGAAGGACCTCCACGTCTACGGCTACCCGTTCTCGTTCGTCCCGTCGATGGTCCACCAGAACGTCCTCGTCTTCCGACCTGAGAGCTGACATACCCGCGAGCTGACCCGTGTCATTCGGACGTCTGACGCGGTTTTATTGGCTCTCGAGACAATTGGTTCAACTGGCGCGCACTGGCGGAAATCGCTCCCCATCCCACTCCAACCCACCCCATCCGCGCGCCAGCATTCCTCCCCTCTCGCTTTCGTGCGGACGACCGATCAGTACAGAGACGCTCGTCTCCGCGACCCAGCCCCTCAGACGCTCGCCGGCAACAGCGCCGACCGAACGTCGTCCGCCCGATCGGTTTCGGTGATGATCGCGACCTCGTCGCCGCTCGAGAGCTCCGTCCCGGGTAGCGGAATCGTCAGCGACTCGCGTGCGCGACCGTGTGCGTAGATCCGCGCGTCCGCGGGCAGGTCGAGTTCGCTGATCCGCTTGCCGACGGCCGGGGAGTCCTCGGTGATCTCGAGGACGGTCAGTTGCAGGTTCGTCGCGAGATCCGCGACGACGTTGAAGTCGCCGCCGAGCATGGCCGTCTTCGCTCCCGCCGCGCCGAGTCGCTCGGGGTAGATGATCTCGTCGACGTCCGCGGCGTACTTCTCGTAGATGTCCTCGCGGTAGTCCTCGTCGATCCGCAAGACGGTGCGACAGCCGTGGTGTTCGCCCACCATACAGGCCGCGAAGTTGACGTTGAGATCCGGCGAGAACGCGCCGATAGCGTCGGCGGTATCGATTCCGGCGTCCATCAGGACGTCCTCGTCGGCGCCGTCGCCGTGAACCGTTTCGAACCCGTCGTTTTCGGCGCGCTCGATGCGATCTGGATCGTTGTCGACGACGATGGCTTCGTGGCCTTCGTCACTCAGAATGCGTGCCGTTCGCGAACCGACCCGTCCGTAACCCACGATGACGAACCTCATGGTACAGTAGTACACGCTCCGAGGTGAAATACGTTGGCTCGAGGATGGGAAGACCGAACGCAAGCACCGTGTCGTCCGCAATTGCGTCCGTAATCGCGCCCGTCAGTCATCGCTCGTCGACGCCGACTCGACGACGACCACCCGCAGATCGTTCAGATTTGTGCCGGTCGCGCCGGTACGGATCAGCTCGCCCCGCTCGGCCAGATACGGCGAGACGTCGTTGTGTTGTAACGCCGCTCGAGCGGTCGCCCGATCGTCGACGGTCGTCTCGTCGACGAGCGCTCCCGCGGCGTCGGTCGCGCCGTCGATTCCGTCCGTGTCGACGGCTGCGACGGTGATCCCGCCGGTGAGTTCGATCGCCGCGCTCGTCGCGAACTCCTGGTTCGGCCCGCCACTCCCGTCGCCGGTGACCGTCACGGTGGTCTCGCCGCCGGAGAGGAGGACGGCCGGCGGCGACGTCGGTACTCCCGTAACCAGAGCCTCCTCCGCGATGGCCACGTGCGTCGTGGCGGCCTCACGGGCCTCGCCGCGGATGCGCGAGGAGAGCACGAGCGGCTCGTAGCCGCGGTCGACGGCGACGTCGCGGGCCGCCTCGAGCACCGTCATCCCGTCGGCGACGATATGCGTCGTCACGTCCCCGAAAACTGGATCGTCGGCGTCGGGCGTCTCGGGAACCTCGCCGACGGCGCCGCGCTCGAGGCGATCAGCGACGGCTCCCGGAACGTCGATTTCGTACCGCTCGAGCACGGCGATCGCGTCCGCGAACGTCGATCCGTCGGGGACCGTCGGCCCGCTCGCGATCACGCTCGGATCGTTGCCGACGACGTCGCTCAAGAGCACGGAGACGACGGTCGCGGGGGCTGCGCGACGAGCCAGTTGGCCACCTTTCAGCGCCGAGCAGTGTTTTCGAACCGCGTTGCTCTCGCTGATGTCGGCGCCGCTCTCGAGCAGCGCGGTGGTGACCGTTCGAAGCTCCTCGAGCGAGACGTCTCCCGCTGGCGCGGGCATGAGCGCGCTGCCGCCGCCGGTGATCGCCGCCAACACGAGCGTTCGCTCGCCCGCGGCGTCGGCGGCCGCGAGAAGTTCGCGCGTGCTCTCGACGCCGCGCTCGCTCGGCACCGGGTGGTCGCCCTCGAGGACGGCGACGCGGTCGGTCTCGGTCGGATCGTCGGTGACGACGACGCCGCCGTCGATCAGATCGCCGAGGAGGTCCTCGAGCGCCGCGGCCACGTGTGCGGCGGCGTTCCCCCCGCCGAGCACGGTGATCTCGTCGTACTGGGTGAGGTCGTATTGTGCGAGGTTGCTCGTCCCGTCAGCGACACGAAGGTGATCGCGTCCCTCGAGCGAGACGGCTTCCCGGATCACTCGACGCGGATGGCCGGCCGCGATTCCCGCTTCGATACACTCGAGGGCGAGGTCGCGAGCGTCGGTCGTCGCCAACCGGTCTCGGTTCTCGGTCACGGGCGATCACCCGCCGAACGGTCCGGTGGCCGTCGCAGCAAACGGTCCGATGACCGTCGCCGTAGTCGGTCGTCGATGTGGCGCGGTCCGATGGCCGAATCGCCGGCGAACGGCTCGTATCCCGTCTCCTCCATAGTCGAGCGTTTCTCCCGGAGCCGATAAAGCTGATCCCGATCCGGCCTCCCTCGAGTCTTCGTCGGGTGACCGAATCGAAGTCGTCGAAAGCGGGTACCGCGCAATCGTTGCACGAACGTGTCTATTAGCTATCGGCTTTCGGACGGGAAGTTTTAACTAATCGCTCTTGTTATGCTCGATCGTCCAATATGGGGGCTTCCGATACACTCGCGGCCTACTTCGGATTCGACGAACACGAGACAGACTATCGAACTGAGACGCTCGCCGGCGTGACGACCTTTCTGGCAATGGCTTACATCATCGTGGTCAATCCCGCGATTCTGGCCGAAGCCATCACGATCGACGGCTACACTGACGCCCAGACGCGGGACGTGATCGCGATCGCGACGATCCTCGCGTCCGTCCTCGCGATCGGCGTGATGGCGTTCTGGGCGAACCGTCCGTTCGGACTCGCCCCCGGGATGGGGCTCAACGCCTTCTTCGCGTTCACCGTCGTGATCATCCTCGGCGTGCCGTGGGAACTCGCCCTCGCCGCCGTCTTCGTCGAGGGAATCATCTTCATCGCACTGACGGCCGTCGGGGCCCGTAAGTACATCATCGAACTGTTCCCCGAACCCGTCAAGTTCGCCGTCGGGGCCGGTATCGGTGTCTTCCTGCTCTTTCTGGGACTCCAGGAGATGGAGGTCGTCGTCGGCTACGACGCGACGCTGCTGACGCTCGGGAACGTCCTCGAGAGCCCGGTCGCGGCGCTCTCGCTCACCGGTCTCGCGCTCACCTTCTTCCTCTACGCCCGGGGCACCCGCGGCTCGATCATCATCGGCATTCTGACGACCGCCGTCGCCGGCTGGCTGCTGACGCTCCTCGACGTCGTCTCTCCCGGCTCGCTGGTGCCGGAACCCGCCTACGATCAGGCGACGAACGACGGACTGCTCAGCATGTTGCTCTCCGTCGAGTACGACATCACGCCGCTGATTTCGGGCTTCATTGACGGGCTAGGAATGATGGCCGACGATCCGCTCGTCTTCGCGCTCGTCGTCTTCACCTTCTTCTTCGTCGACTTCTTCGACACGGCGGGCACGCTCATCGGCGTCTCCCAGATCGGCGGCTTCCTCGACGACGAGGGCGACCTCCCCGAGATCGAACGGCCGCTGATGGCCGACGCAGTCGGGACGACGTTCGGCGCGATGATCGGGACGTCGACGGTAACGACCTACATCGAATCCTCGACGGGTATCGAGGAGGGCGGCCGAACCGGCTTCACCGCACTGATCGTCGGCGTCCTCTTCCTGAGCGCGTTGCTCTTCGTACCGCTGATGCGAGCGATTCCGCAGTACGCGACGTACATCGCGCTCGTGGTCGTCGGGATCATCATGCTCCAGGGCGTCGCCGACATCGACTGGCAGGATCCCGTCTGGGCCATCTCCGCCGGCCTGACGATCACGATCATGCCGTTGACCGCCTCGATCGCGAACGGACTCGCCGCGGGGATCATCAGCTACCCGCTCATCAAGGCAGCTATCGGTGAGGCACGCGACGTCAGCCCCGGCCAGTGGGTACTCGCCATCCTGTTCGTCGGCTACTTCGCGATCTACTTCGCCGTCGAAGCGGGACAGATCACGTTCTGATCGGCTCGCGCCGTTGCGTTCTGCCCGCTCGTCTTCGATTGCGGCAATTCGACACCCGACCAGTGGTCTCTTAGGGCTCAGTCAACTATCCGTACCCATATGGCCGACATTACGATGTACGAACTTCCCGGCTGTCCGTACTGCGCGAAAGTCCGCACGAAACTCGACGACCTCGAACTCGAGTACGACGTGATCGAGGTCCCCCGATCGCACGACGAGCGGACCGAAGTCGAGAAAGTCAGCGGCCAGACCGGCGTTCCCGTCATCACCGACGAGGCAAACGGCGTCGAGGGAATGCCGGAGAGCGACGATATCGTCGAATACCTCGAGGAAACGTACGCCTGACAGCACGGTCGACAGGGTGATCGAATCGCGGTTTTTACGACCTGACTCCGCCACCAGTCGTTCGTCGCTCGGTTCGGTCTCCAGAACCGCTCGTGGCTGGCACTGCCAGTTTCGACGTACCACTCACGTTCTCGTACCCGCGAGTCTCCGTTCGAAGAACGTCCGTTTTACAGCTCCCGAAGTGGTCCATACAACCCGTCACCTCTTCCGTGTAGGTGCCCCGATTACGTCCATGGTTGGGCCACAACAAGCGCACGCCGACGTCAGTAGCCGTTTCGAAGGTCTCGCACATCACCGTCGACGCGCCGCGCTCCGGTGTCTCCAAGAGTACGGGACACCGATCCCGCTTGCCGATCTCGCTGACGAGGTCGCTGTCCGAGAGTACGACACCGCGCTCCCGGAGATCCCCGCCGAGAACGTAACGCGAATCTACATGTCGCTGTATCATACGCACATTCCGAAATTAGCGGACGCGGAATACGTTCGATACGATCAAGAACGTGATGCAGTGACGTTACGGGCATACCCGGAACAGTTCGACCAGATTCGAGCACGACTCGAAACCGATCGCTCGGTCACGAACCGGTAGGCGCCGAACCGATCGAGCGGTCGCGGAGCGGCGAACCGAATCGTCCGGCATCGAGACTCGCAGACACCTCGATCGCTCCGCCGAGCGGACCGCTGGTTGTCAATACGAGTCGACACCCGACGTCTCTCGACGACGGTCTCTTACCGATTACCCTACCCGAACCCCGTGTAAAAACCGATTTAGGCCGCTTCTTCGTGTTCGGCGCGTTCCCGGATGACCTTCCGGAGCTCCGCGGCGTCGCGAAGCTCCTCGAGTTCGTCGCGTTCGACCAGCGCGGTGCCGTCGACGGACTCCTGTTTCGCCCGGTCGACGACGTAGACGGACTGCGTGTGGGTGACGTGGCCGATGGAGCTCATGATCCGAGCCCGTTTCTCGGCGGCCTTCGTAAACTCGGAGTGGCCGGTGAGCACGACCTCTTCGTCGTCGTCCTCGTCGTCCCGGCTGACCGCTTTGAACGGCGAGCGCAGCGTCGGGTGGACGCTGTAGCCGGCCCGGGTGAGCACGGCGACGACCTGTTCGTCGTCTGGATCGGCGTCGGGGTCGGCCGGCGTCGAGTCGCTCTCGTGGACCTCGTCGGCCCCGTCGAGCACGTCGACCGGACTCGTCAGCGGCGCGTCGAACAGCTCCTGTAGGGTCATCGCGACCTCGACGGAGGCGTTCATCCCGTCTTCGTACTTCGAGACGGTGCGCCGGGAGACGCCGAGTTCGGTCGCGAGTTGGCCGAGACTCCACTCTCTGTCCTGGCGTTCGTCGGCGAGTAAGTCGCCGTCGATGTTGACGTAGAGGCCGCCGGGTGCGGCGTAGATCAGCGGCGGGACCTCCTCGATGAACAGGTTGTACGCGGTATCGGGGCTGAGGACGGGGACGCCGTGACGGAAGTAGGTCACGTCGGGTTTGAGATCCTCGTCGCGACTCCGGAGACCGATGACCAGCGGCGTCGCCTGGAGGTAAGTACCCAGACGACGCATCTCGTGGCCCGTGGCCTCGTTGAACGCGTCGATGTTGCCGAGGATTTTGACCAGAATGAGGTCTTCACCCCGGCGCGCAGCGATATCGAAACTCTTCGGTCGGATCGCACACCGGTCGCTCACCACGAATCCCGCGTCCTCGAGCATCGCGGTCACGTTGCCGACCAGTGCGGAGCGGGACATAAGGGGATGTAAGCGATTCCTCGTATAAGACGTTTTCCCCGGGACATCCGGGTGCCGTGTCGCGGTTCGGATACGTACCGGCAGTATACTTTTATACTGGGTATCGACCCCACCGGTGATAGGTCGCTTCCGTTGATCGGTTCGATCTAGCTCGAGTGGGCGACTCGAGGACCCATCCCGAAAGCGGTTACTCGTTCCCGTCCCAACTCCGGGCGATGACCGTCGTCGGCCTCGACGATACCGACTCCCGCGAGCGCGGGATGTGTACGACCTACGTCGCTGCGCAGGTGGCCGAGCGACTGCGCCGGCAGGGAGCGACGGTCTCGAGACTGCTGCTCGTCCGACTCAACCCCGCCGTTCCATACAAGACGCGGGGGAACGCCGCACTCGCGATTCACACCGACGCCGATCCCAATCAGGCGTTCTCGATCGCTCGAGACCGGCTCGAGTCGCTTTCGGAGACGGCCGACGAGCGAACCAATCCGGGGCTCATCGTGGTCGAGGGCGGGCTCGAGGACGTTCCCGACGACGTGAGTGCGTTTTCCGGTCGGGCGATCCACGAGCACCTCGAGATTGCAGAGGCGACGGCACTGCTCGAGCGCCACGGCTACCGCTCGTGGCACGCGGGCGACGGACGCGGACGGATCGGCGCGCTGGCCGCGATCGGCAGCCGCCGAGCGCTCTCGGAGTGGACGTACGAACACATCTCCTACCGGGACTCGAGCCGGTGGGGGACCCCTCGCGACGTCGACCGCGAGAGCGTCTTCGCCGCGGCCGACCGGGGCTACCCCGAGGTCTGGGACACGGTAGACCGCGGCGAGGACGAGACCGTCTGCGTCCCCCACACCCCCGGTCCGATCCTGTACGGAATCAGAGGCGACGACCCCGACGCCGTTCGAACCGTGGCCGAGCGGATCGAAAGCGAGCCCGTCACCTCGAGCCAGCTGTTCGTGACCAATCAGGGGACGGACGCTCATCTGCAAGAGGGGGGACTCGAGTCGGTCGCCGACGGTCTGGCATATCGCGTCGACGGATGGGTTGCGAGCGAGCCCGAAACGCGTCGCGGGGGGCACGTCTTCTTTGATTTGGCGGCAGGGTCGGCCGACGTCTCTCGGCTCGAGTGTGCAGCCTTCGAACCCACGAAACGGTTTCGCGACCGCGTGCGAGCGCTACGGGTCGGCGATCGGCTCACCGCCTGCGGCGAGGTGTCGCGGGGAACGCTCAAACTCGAGAAGTTCGCGGTCCGAGAGCTGGTGACGACCGAGCGCGTGACGCCGACCTGCCCCGACTGCGAGCGGACGATGAACAGTGCGGGGCGGAATCAGGGCTATCGCTGTCGGGACTGTGGGACCAGCAGGGACGGGAAAGTCGAGCGGAGGCTCGAGCGCGACCTCGAAACGGGCTGGTACGAGGTGCCCCCGTGCGCACGGAGACACATTTCGAAGCCGCTGATCCGCGGTGGGTTCGACGCGCCGACCCACCCCGAGCGGTAGCTGCTGTGTGAGCGGACGAGTTTGCTCGAACGCGCTCCCTGTCGGACTGGGACGAACCCGATCAGATCCGCTTTTTGAGCGTGCCGTAGACGGGGTACAGCGAGTTGTAGACGGGGTAGGGGATGTTGCGCGCGACGCCGCGAACGACCTTGCGGTGTGTGGCTTCGGTTGCCGACTCCGTGATCGCGCCGATATCGACGGTTTCCAGCCACTCGAAGAACTCGGTCGCGCCGTCGACCGGGAACTCCCGATCGAAGCGAACGTGATCCTGAATGTCCCGCCAGTGGAAAACGGTGTGGTCGTCCATCACGAACGTTTGCGCTTCGACCCCTTCGCGAACCTCTTGGAACGTCCGCTCGTCCATCTCGTAGCCGAACCGGTTGGGGTCGAGCCCCGCGAGGACCATCCCGACCATCGTCCGGTAACACTTCTCGCACTCGTTGCAGTTACCCCCGCGATTCTCGTGGACGCAGGTTCGGATCGGGAACGCCGTCGCCTCGGTCTCGACGTAGTCGGCGATGAGTTCGACCTTCTCCTGTCTGCTCAGTTCGTAGCCGTCGTGGTTGCCGCTCGTGTACGTCCAGCGGACCCTATCGTCGATGCTGGGGTGTGATCCCCAGGGTTGCTCGAACTCGTCGGTATGACTCGAGGCGATGTGGACCGTCCCGAGCCCGAGCGCGTACGACAGCGGGGCACAGAGCGCGACGAGGCCGAGGCCGTGGCCGACGGAGCTGTACCACGCGCCGTCGACGTAGCGCTTGTAGTGGGCCTGCAACATCGGCATGTCCAGACAGGAGAGCATGTTCGAACGGACGTTCTGCACGTCGAGGCCGCGGTCGGCCGCGAACGTGTCGATATGCGTTTTGGCCCCCTCCCACCGATCGTCCTGTTCGACGCCGACGACCCAGCCCTGAACGCTGATCAGCGTCGGCGTCTCCTCGCATTGGCGCACGTAGCTCGCGACCGAGTCGATGCCGCCGCTGAACAGCAGTCCGCTCTCGTCGAAGTCATCCGGCGAGCGGTTGGTTCGCGTATCGACGACCTCGCCGACGCGGATTTCGCCGCCCTCGATGAACGACGGATACATCCGAGCTAACACCTCGCGGACTTCCTCGAGCGTCTGCAGGAAGGTTTCGTCCACCGCCGACACCTCCACGTCGACGCCGTTGGCCCACGCGACCGGGCAGACGTGTGCGAGCGCGGGAATCGTCGCGATTTCGGTCGGCAGGCCCGTGAGATCCACGTCGTACTCCACGCGAAACGCCTCGCCGCTGAAGAACCGCCGCAGGTGACGCGGCGGGGTGATCTCACACTCGATCGTCGAGCCGTCGATCGTGGGATCGTGTACGGTGAGGCTCATCGGTGGATCGATCGTCGACTATGTTCTGTGATCCGTGACCGAGTCGATATCTCTGAGACTGGTGTTGACATGATAATCGCCGTTGAGAGGTTCTTCTCCCCGTTGTCACTAAGTTAGCGGCGAACTACCCAGTATATTGATACGGATTACATGTCGCTGTGAAAACAACAACTGCGCACCGAACGCGTCCCATCGGGTATTTCGATCGGTTAGGGCCGCTGGCGTACGCCGTCGGGACGCTACTGAACCGAGATCCCGCGGCGAACGAGAAACTCGCTGGCCGCCTTGATTTCGACGGGGCTGCCGATGATCCGACAGCGATCCTCACCGTCGGCCACGATGGTCACGGTAAACTCGTCGTCCAGCGGCGGCTCGAGGTCCTCGAGGAGTTCCCGGGGGAGCACGATCTGAGTGCTATCGCGCAGCCGCGCCGCGTTGGACATCGTGTGAACGGTGCGCCGCGCGTCGTTTATTTGTGTCGAATGTCGCCGCCGTCGGTGCTGGAATCCGGTGGTAGTACCGCGTGTCGTTCGTGGTGTACGGAGATCCGATCCCGTTCGACGCGTCTCACCGGCGAAACGGCGGCTGTCGTTCGTTCCGAAGATTCGGCCGGAACGGCCCGCCCACCGCTCGCGTCGGCTCTCCGAGTCGTCGCCGCTCCGGCGGTCCCTACGGGTTTCGTATCGTCACTCCCGGAGAGCGAAACTGTCGAGTGAAACCGTTGCAGCGTCCTAAGCCTCCGGGTAATTATGAACGATACCGACGGCTCGAGAGTCATGGTCGAACTGCTCGCGAAATCGCTGACAAAGAAGTCCGTCGTCGGTGTCGACGGCGTCGACTTCGGAACCGTTCACAACCTCACGCTGAATACGACGTCCGGGAAGCTTAACGATCTCGTCGTCGACCCATCTGCGCGGATCGAGTCCCGGTCGCTCGAGTTCGAAACGGACGAAAACGATCGACTGCTCGTCCCCGTCGACCGGATTCGAGTCGTGAAAGATACCATCGTCGTCGACTACTGATCGAAGCGGGTCGGCTCGGAGTTCACCACGCCCACCCTCGAGCGGCGATGTCGCATCGACTGAACGCCGGTCCGAAGAGAACGTCACGTCAGCCGCCGGTCCGCCGGAAGAGCGGCGACTCGACGACGAGCGCGGTGTCGCATCGACCGAGCGCACGACGGCGCCGGCGTCACCGTCCTGCGAAGGGGGTCGAAAGTGTTTTTCGGCACGGGCGGTTGGGTACAGACAAATGGGGCTCGAGGAGGAGATCGAGAAGATCGAAGACGAAATCGCCAACACGCCCTACAACAAGTCGACGGAGGCCCATATCGGCCGGCTGAAGTCCAAACTCGCGGAGAAAAAGGAGAAGCTCCAGAATCAGAGCTCGGCCGGCGGCGGCACCGGCTACTCCGTCGAGAAACACGGCGACGCGACCGTCGCGCTGGTTGGCTTCCCGAGCGTCGGCAAGTCCTCGCTGTTGAACTCGCTAACCAACGCCGAGAGCGAGACGGGCTCCTACGAGTTCACGACGCTGGACGTCAACCCCGGCATGCTCCAGCACCGCGGGGCGAACATCCAGATGCTGGACGTGCCCGGACTGATCGAGGGCGCAGCGACGGGGAAGGGTGACGGCCAGCAGGTGCTGGCGGTCGTCCGGAACGCCGACCTCATCATCTTCACGCTCTCGGTGTTCGAGATCGAGCAGTACGATCGACTACAAGAGGAGCTGTACGACATCAACATCCGCGTCGATCAGGAACCGCCGCGGGTGACGGTCCGTCCGAAGATCAAAGACGGCATCAAGATCACCTCGAGCACCGAGCAGGACTTAGACGAGAAGACGATCTCGGACGTGTTGCGCGATCAGGGCTACGTGAACGCCGACCTGAACCTGCAGGAGAACGTCGACATCGATCGACTGGTCGACGGCCTGATGGAAAACCGGGAGTACATCCCGTCGATCACCTGCGTGAACAAGGTCGACCTGATCGAACCCTCCTACAAGGAAACCGTGGACGAGCAACTTCGCGAGCGCGACTTAGATCCCGAGGAGGTGACGTTCATCAGCGCCGAGGAGGAGAAGGGACTGGACGTCCTCAAAGACCGTATCTGGGACAATCTCGGACTCATCCGCGTCTACATGGAGAAACCCGGGCGCGGCATCGACTGGGAGGAGCCCCTCGTCATCGAGGAGGGCGCCACCGTCGCCGAAGCCATCGAGAAACTCGGCGGCGAGATGGAAGAGCGGTTCCGCTTCGCTCGCGTAACGGGTCCCAGCGCGACCCACGACCAGCAACAGGTCGGCAAGGACCACGTCCTCGAGGACGAGGACGTGCTGAAGCTGATTCTACGACGGTAGCTTCCGCGGTGTCGAGACGGTCGAGACGCTGGAGGTGGTTTCGTTCGATGGTAGTGTGGACCCGAGCGACTGTCCGCTCGCTCGTTCAGTCACCCGAGAATTAGTTAGCAGGGTGAGTGTACCGTTCCGATCGACTAGCGTTATTCACCAGCACGATGGCTCGTCTACTATGTCCGAATTCGGTGCTCTGTCGCTGGTTCCGCCGCTGCTCGCGATCGTCCTCGCGATCGTCACCCGGCGGCCGATGCTCTCGCTGTTTCTCGGCGTCTGGTCGGGGGCCGTCATCTACACCGAGAGCCTCGGTATCGCACAGACGTTCGACTGGATCGTCGGCGCGATCATCGCCGACGAGGGCTTTCACGTCCAGATCCTGCTGTTTACGATCCTGCTCGGCTCGGGCGTCGCGCTCATCTGGCGCCTCGGCGGGGCGACCGCGGTCCGCAACTGGGCGACGGCCCGACTCGAGACCCAGCGAACGGTCGGGTTGACGACGTGGGTGTTAGGGCTGCTCATGTTCTTCGACGACTACGCGAACACCGCGATCGTGGGGAGTACGATGCGTGAGATCTCGGATCAGTTCCGCATCTCCCGCGAGAAGCTCTCCTACATCGTCGACTCGACGGCCGCGCCCGTGGCGACGATCGGGCTCTCGAGTTGGGTCGCCTTCCAGCTCTCGCTGATCGCCGCCGGCTACGACGACCTCGGCGTCGAGGAGGAGGCCCCGACAGCGTTCGAGACGTTCGTCTGGTCGATTCCGTACAACACCTACGCGCTGCTCGCGATCGCGATGGTCGGGATCGTCGTCTACACCCGCCGGGACTACGGCGAGATGCTCGACGCGGAACACCGCGCGTGGACGACGGGGAAGGTCAGCCGCGAGGACGCCCAGCCGTTACAGGAAGTCGAGAAGGACCTCGGCGAACCGATCGAGGACCGTCCGATGCTGCGGACGTTCTTCGCCCCCGTCGTCGTCCTCATCGCGGTTACGCTGGCCGGCGCGCTCTGGACCGGTTACGACGGGTGGACCGCGGAGCAGGCCGAGGAAGGCGCGCCGACCGCCGTCGGTGCTGCCGCGGGCGAGGACGGTTGGCTGCAGGTGCTCGTCGATATCGTCGGCGCGGGGGACTTTGCGGGCGCACTGGTCTGGGGTTCGTTCGCCATGGTGGCGACCGCGATCGCGATCGGCGTCGCCTACGACCTCTTCGATCTCGGCGACGGCGTCGACACCGTCATCGACGGCTTCCGGCTCATGGTGACCGCGGTCACGATCCTCGTCCTCGCGTGGGCGATCAGCGACGTCGCGTCGGCGCTCGAGACGGGCGACTACGTCGCGGGGGCCGTCGGGGATGCGATTCCGATCGCGCTGTTCCCGATCGCGATCCTCCTCGTGGCGGCCTTCATCGCGTTCACGATGGGGTCGTCGTGGGCGACGATGGGGATCGTGACGCCGCTCGCCATCGAACTCGCGTACAGCCTGACTGGATCGTTCGACCTCATGCCGGTCGTCGTCGGCGCCGTCTTTTCGGGGGCGATCTTCGGCGACCACACCTCGCCGATCTCCGACACCTCCGTGCTGTCGTCGACGTTCACCGGGGCCGACCTGATCGACCACGTGCGCACGCAGTTCTACTACGCCACGACCGTCATGGTCGTCGTGGTCGTCTGCTACCTGCTCTACGGCTATCTCGACGTCTCGCCCGTCATCTTCCTCCCGCTGGGGGTCGCGCTCCTCTACGTGCTCGTCCGCGGGCTGTCGGAGCTCGACGGGGCGCGCAAGGGACTCGATCCGATCGCGTCACGGACGTCTGCGGAGCGCGCCGACGGCGACAGCGGAGACGAGTAGACCGCCGGCTTCGCCACGCTTTTTGATCCCGCAGGCGTCGTGTCGCGTATGGACGGAACGCTCGACCACACGATGATTCGCGTCGAGGATCTCGAGGAATCCCTCGACTGGTACCAAACGCACCTGGAGTACGAGGAGAAAGACCGCTACGAGGGCGACGGCTTCACCATCGTCTACCTCGGTCCCGAGGAGATGCACGAGGAGGGCGCGATGCTCGAACTCACCCACAACGAGGGCGCGGACCTCGAACTAGGCGACGCCTGGGGACACGTTGCGGTTCGCGTGCCCGAAGGCGAACTCGAGGAACACTACGAACAGCTGATGGACGAGGGCGTCGAGGACTACCGCGATCCCGAGAGCTGTGGCGGCCGGTACGCGTTCGTCAAAGACCCCGACGGCCACGAGATAGAGATCGTCCAGCGCGATCAGGGGGCGACGTGGTCGCTCGACCACACCATGATCCGCGTCGAGGACGCCGACGAGGCCCTCGGCTTCTGGACCCGGAAGTTCGAGTACGACGAGGTCGGTCGCTGGGAGTCCGACTCGTTCGCGAACTACTTCGTCGAGCCGTCGGATGCCGCCGAAGAGGCGATGTCCGTCGAACTGACGTACAACTACGACGGCCGTAGCTACGAGCTGGGCGACGCCTGGGGACACCTCTGCGTTCGGATGGACGACCTCGAGGACGACTGGGACCAGCTGCTCGAACGTGAGGCCGAGGACTATCGGGACCCAGAGAGCAACGACAACATGTACGCCTTCACCAAGGATCCGGACGGTCACGAGATCGAACTGATCGAGCGCGACCTCGAGGCCGACTCGCTGTTCCCGTTCTGAGCGACGAACAGTCGTTTTATCGTTCTAACGCGATCGCAAGACGAATCTCTTCCTCCGAACAGTTCAAAAACGAACGGGTACTCGAATCTGTACCGACCAAGCACTATGTAGTGTGACCTAACGCTGATCCGGCACACCTATTGGTGTGCGGGTACTCTCTCGAGTAGAGAGGAAGATGTCCGGAAACGCCGATCGGAACGAATCAGGACAGTTCGAATCGACGTTCGACGACGAGGAGGTTCTCGAACACTTCGCCGACGGTCGGCCGTTCCATACCGCCCAAGAGATTGCCGATCGCTTCGACGTCGATCGATCCACGGCCTACCGTCGATTGTCCGACCTGGCGACGGCCGGGGCACTGGAGAAAGTTACCCTCGGTAGTCGGACCGTCGTGTGGTGGTACCCGACGGAGACGTCGGAAGAACACACGGAAGCGGAGACCGACGACCCGCTCTTTACTGCTCCCGCATTTACTATCGACGAGCCGATCGACGAAGACGACATCGACGACGTCCTCTACGGTGAACTCGAGGGATGAGCGGTCCGGGAACGACTCCGCTGTTCGTCGATACGGGCGCGTTCTTCGCACACTTCGTCCGGGATTCTCCCCGTCACGAACGAGCACGTACTGTCATGAACGGTGTTCAGACCGGTGACCTCAGATTTCGTCCGCTGTACACCACTGGATACGTGCTCAGTGAATTAGCGACGCTAATTCTCCGAAAGAAGAGCCACGAAAAAGCGCTCGAGACGCTTCAACGGATTCGAAATTCGTCGGCCATCACGGTCCTTCACCCCGACGAAACGCAGTTCGACACGATCTGCGACGAATTCGCTCGCTTCGACGACCAGCAGATTTCGTTCGTCGATCACGCGACGGGATCGCTCGCGGCAGCCTACGGGGTCGAACACGTGTTCGCGTTCGATAGCGATTTCCGAACGCTTGGGTTCACGCTCGTTCCCGACGACGTGGGTATTCCCCATTCCGATCACTGAAGAGTACGTGCGAGCTATCGCCGGCGATAGTTAGTCGAGCGCGTCGTTGTCCGCGTCCCACGATCCCCGGGCCGTGACCCGATCGGACTCGATCTCGAGGGTCAGATCGTCGGCCGTCGCGCCGAGTTCGGCCTCGAGTTCGGTTTCCGTCTCGTCGTCGATCGTCTCGAACGTCGCCGCGAAGTCGCCCTCGGCGCTGCCGTCCGCGTCGAACGCGAGCGAGCTGACGATCGCGGTCGCCTCCTCGACGTCGTCGAGATCCTCCTCGCCGCCGTACATGCCGAGGGCGACGTGGCCTTCGCCGGCCGTCTCGAGCGTCCAGTCGAACGCCTCGCGCTCGTCGGTCGCGCGCTCGCGATCGCCCGCTTCGGTCTCGAGGACGGAACGAACGTGGTCGATCCCGTCCGCGGCTTCGGAGTCGCTCGCGAGGAGGATCGCGTCGGCACCCACGGCCACGGCCTGATCCGATGGGTCGCCGAATCCGTCGTCGTCGGCCTCGCTCTCGTAGAGTTCGAAGTCGCCGAAATCCTCGACGTGCCGGAACGTCGTTCCGACGGCGTACGGGTCGTCACTGGTTTCGGTGAGCGCGTCGGCGACTTCGTCGGTCGCAACGTCGCCCAGGAAGAGCACCGTCTCGTTGACGACGAGCAGCTCCTCGAGCATCGTCTCGGCGTCCGCCGCGGCCAGGTCGTCCTCCATATCGACGATTCGATCGAGTCCGGTCCCCGGAATCGCGAAGCCGGCCGTTATCGACGCGACGAAGAGCCCGACCATCGGCAGTTGGATCATCGGGTCCTCCGCGTCGGTGTGATCGTCGTCGGGCATCGGTTCGTCGGTGTCGTCCTCGAACGTCTCGAGGCCGGCCCAGTCGACGTAGCTGAACAGCAGTTCGCCGTCGGCGTCGCTCGCCAGCCACCGCTCGTAGGTGGGGTAGGTGGTGGACTCGGAGCCCTCCGATTCGGGTTCGGCTTCCTCGTCGGTGTCGCCGTTTTCGTCGTTGTCGTCGTCCCCGTTTCCGCCGTCGTCGCCGTCGTCGGCGCTCGTACAGCCAGCCAGTGCGGCCATCGAGGCGGCCGTCGTCGCCCCGGCGAGTCGTAGCACGCGTCGTCGGTCCGGATTCATACCGCTCGTGTTGTGAGGGGGTCAGCAAAATTGTTCTGGTGGCGACTGTCATGCTGTGGTGTGGGTCGTACGGTCCACCCCTGTGGTCGTCTTGGTGACCGTTCGTCTCGCGTGGGTGTGCTGGGCAGTTTCGGTTTGGGATCGTGTCGGTTCTCGAGGCGGTAATCAGAAGTTAGGCGAAACGGACTCGCGAGCGTGGGGTGGTCGGAGCGAGTAACAGTGTATGAATATCCACACTGGCTCGATACAATCAAGATTCTTTATGAGTAATACCGGATTAGAATCGACGTTCACGAGGTGGTATCAATTGGTGGCTCGAGCCGTCAATTATCGCCACGTCATGCGATTTTGTGTAATCACACTCGAAGTAATCGATTACTGAGTGTTCCAGAAAGCTTATTACGTGATGCTTTATACATTTCTGATACCCCTACCCGGTGCGGGTCAGTGCGGCGGTTTGCACTGGTTGCTCACTCGCACTCCTGTCGTATCGATCGCAAACCAACCAAACGAAACAAGAAGACAACATAAATGACAAGCGAAATTTCATATCGCGAAAAGGGACGCGCAGTGTTCCTGGCCGCGCTTATGGTACTCTCTGTTGTTGCCATGTCCGCAGCATTTGTGGGCGGGGCAGCCGCAGTGAGTAACGATGACTTAGAGACGATTAGTGACAGTGACCGATTCTGGCAAGGAGAAACACTCTACCTCAGCGGTATTGACAACGAGGAATGGGACAGCGACGCTGATGAAGTCGCTCTGCTAGACGGAGATGACAACCTTGTCCGTGAAATGCCGATCCGCACGAGTGATGACGGAGCGGACTACGTCCGTCTCCGAACTGGAAGCCTCGAAGGTAGCTACACGCTGGAGGGTGACACTACTAACACTGATGGTGCCACTGCCAACTTCAGTGTGAGTGACCAGGACCTTCAGGCAGAGTTCGCTAGCAACAGTAGTACGCTTGGCGACTCTGAGGACCTCGAGATTACCTCTGCACGTAACGGCTACGACCTCAACGTGAACGTCGACGGCGTTGACGCTGACGACCTCGTTCACGCAATCGACAGTGATCTGGTCGAAGACGTTGACTACGAGACGCATGAGGACAACGAAGTCGTCACGCTCTTCGACGTGACCAGTGAAGAGGAGTGGGATGTCCACTTCGACGAGGCCAACTTCACGGCTGACGAACACACGTTCGAGTTCGAAGCAGTTGACACTGGTGCCGAGTCCACTGCAACGATCACGCTGAACGAGCCTTCTGACACTGACGCACAGTTCGATCAGGCAACCTACGAACAGGAAATCGGTGACGTTGCCGAGTTCACGCTCGAGCCTACCGAGACCGACGAGATGTGGGTGAACATCTCCGAAGAAGATGACAACTACGATGTCACTCTCGAAATCACTGATTACGACGATGCTGACGAAGTGACCATCGAATTCAACACCTACAAAGCTAACAACACTGACGACCTCGATGCCGCATTCAGCTCTGACGAAGCAGATACCGTTAACGTTCACAATCCGGATGTGAACCTTGGTGACTTCCGTCTGCTTGACGCTGACTTCGAGATGGAAGTCTTCGTTGAGGAGCCAGATGGCGACACAGATGAAACCGACGCTGCAGTGCTGATCCTCAGCGATCGCTCGACTGGTGACATCGAGACGCACGTCGCACCAGAAACTGTTGACGCTGACGACGACCTTGACGACATCCTCGATCAGGTTACCGCTGATGACGAGGTCGCTAACGGCGATCTCCTCGTCACCTCGGTCGAAGCCTCGGGTGTCTACGGCTACATGCTTAACGACACTAACGAGTGGAACGACGAGAGCGGTCTCGAGTTCACCTTCACCGACACCAACGATCCACGCTACGGTGACGCAGACGAGCTCTCCCTGAGCGACCTTCTCGAAGACTACGACGATGACGTGGTCTCTGTCCACCCTGACGCTGAGAACAACATGTTCTACGTTGCCTTCGATGTCTCGGCTAACGACACCATCGAAGTTGACGAGACGTGGGACGTTGAGTTCGCAGTGACTGAAGACAACGACTACGTCTTCGACGAAGACGAGACGCAGTCCGCATCTCAGGAATTCGATGTTGAAGAGCGGAACATCGAACTGCACGGTGAATTCGACAGCGACGACCGAATCCAGCTCCAGAACTCTGCTGAGTCCGAGCTGGCCGCTGAAACGAACGTCGCACCCGGAACGCAAGCGAACTTCCGCGTTCGTGCACCAACTCAGGTTATGACCTCGTCCGGCGAAGTCGGCGCTGATGGAGCGCTCTCCACCACGTTCGACCTCTCCGAGTTCGAGGCCGGAACTGAGATCCGAACCGTTCGCGTCACCGAAAGCGGTGACGCAACCGACCAGCACGCAGGTATCATCGTCGACGCCGACGAGGACCTTCCTGCTGACCTCGACTGGAACGTTGACGTCGATCCTGCAGAGCCCGTTGAGGGTGACGATGTCGACGTGACCGTCTCCGTCGAGAACCTCGGCGAAGAAACCGGTGCAGCCTCCTACGACTTCCTCCTCGACGGCGAGAGCCAGATTGAGGGCGACGTTGAACTCGAAGGCGGCGAATCCGATTCCGACTCCTTCACCGTTGAAGACGCTGCTGCCGGTTCCTACGACTGGGAGCTGCTCGTCGACGGTGAATCCGAATCCGACGGCACGCTGACCGTCAGCGAAGCCGACGAGAACGGAGAGGAGAACGGTGACGAGAACGGCGACGAGAACGGCGACGAAGCCAACGGTGACGAGAACGGCGAAGAAGATGACGACGACGACGACGGAACGCCCGGCTTCGGAGTCGCAGTCGCTGTCGTCGCACTGCTCGCAGCCGCAATGCTCGCACTGCGCCGCCAGAACTAAGCCGTAACTAACTACCGGATCCGCTCCGGTTTCGCAGCATTTTCCTTTCTTTCGAACGCTACACCAACCAGCGGCAGCACTCGTCGAATACGTCGACTACGGTGCTACGCCGTCGTACAAACAACAGTCATGATGCCTCGTTCGTTCGAACTTTTCGAGGGGTCCTCGAGATAGATATCAATCGAGGACCGACGCTGTACTGGTTGACGACTAGCGCAGCCGATACGCATCGGTGCTAACACCGGAAGGATGGCACTCTTTCATACTCTACACGGGATGTACGGACGGAACGCTCGAATCGACGCTCCCACTGTGTGTCTCTTACGTGTTTCTGGAGAAATCAAAGCAATAGCACCGCGCAAACTCCGTCGTTCGTCACTCGTCGCCGACCAGACAGTACGCGTGTCCGGGCTCATCCATGACCGTCTCCTCATCATCGTCGTAGTAGTTCGAAAACACGGCCCGCTCGGCGTAGTAGATCCGGCCGTCGACGGGGACCGGCGCGCTGGTGACGCGACCCCGGTTCTCGACTCGCCAACACCGATCGCCGGTCTCCTTGTCGAGCGCATAGAGGTGCGAATCGTAGGAACCGGCGAGCACCGACCCAGCAGTGACCGACAGCGCGCCGATGACGCGGCCGTTCACGTCGGACGACCAGATCTCCTCGCCGGATTTGGCCTCGATTGCGTAGACGTAGCCGTCATCGTTACCCATGTAGACGACGTCCTCCTCGGGATCGACCGCCGGATTCGACATGATCGAGCCGTCCGTCTCGAACGCCCACTCCTCCGTGCCGTCCTCCAAGTCGATGCAGTAGAAATTGTTGTCCCAGCTGCCGACGTAGCCGAAGCCGTCGTGGGCCGCGACGGTCCCTTTGATCTCGGCGCCTGCGCGAAACGCACCGTCTTCTTGTTCCTCGCCGTCGGCTTCGGCCTGAAACTCCCAGGCGAACTCGAGGGAGGGGAACTCCCAGCAGTAGACGACGCCGTCGTTCGATCCCGCGAAGATGCGTCCGGCCTCGAGGTCAATCGTGGGCGAGGGATGGGGCTGGCCCCAGATGCGGTCGTCCTTCCACGTCGGCTCGCCGGTCTCGGCGTCGATTGCCCAGAGCGCTCCCGACGACGGTGAGCCGTACTCGGCGATGACGTAGAGCGTCCCATCGTAGTAGGCCGGGCTTGAGCCTATCGCGAGTGTCCCCTCGAGTTCGTCGGATCGAATCCGCCAGACTAGATCGCCAGTTTCGATATCTAGCGCGTACAGATCTCCGTCATAGCCACCGATGTACGCGGTGTCGCCGACGATAGCCGCCGAGCCGTGAAAACCCAGTTCGGTCGCGCCCGTCCGCGTTGACCAGCGCTTCTCGCCGTCGGGTGCGTAGGCGTGTACCCAGCCCGTATCGCCCGCGAACAGGATCGTCTCCCCGACGGATGTCGGGACGGGACTCGATTTGGCTGCGGTGTGTCCGACGTAGTTGATCGGAAACGTCCAGTTCACGCTCACCGATCCCGGAACGACCTCGTCGGGGTAGTAGCCGAGCCGACGCAGCCCCCGACAGAACAGCGAGACATCCTCGTCCGGATGTGTCGCGTACTCGGAGACCGTATCTGCAGGCTTGGCGGAGCCACAACCGCCGTCAGCACCGTCTGGGTCATCGCCATCAACCAAGTTATTGACTGTATCGGCACACCCGGCCAGCCCCGTGACTGCGACTGCACCGCTCACACGAAGGAAATGTCGCCGAGTCGCTGCGCCCGAGTGTTCTCGAGTACGTCGGGACGGCGAGAACTGTTTCGTCGATTCCATAGGGGTTTATGTTGACGTCGAAAACTGCCGTCGGCAAAAGTATCCCGATTCCACTGGTTTCCCGTGTTTCGTCGAAGAGACCGATGTTCGACGGGAAACGATTGGCGACTCAAACAGCTCGTCAAGTCCCCAGCCAATAGCCGCTACAGCCACAGCTGTTTTCCGTTGTCGCTGTAGGTCTGTGCAACTAATCTTCTGAAGACTCCGCCGAATGTAATGTCAGAAAGCATAATTTCAGTGACACTGTTGTCGCTCTGCTCGCAGCCGCGATGCTGGCCCTGCGACGCCAGAACTAAGTCAGCCTCACTAACCAACGGACTTCGTCCGGCTCCGACGCACTTTCATTTCTTTCGGACGCTACACCACCCAGCGACAGCCGTCGCGATCGACAACGGTATCGCGATCGATCACGCGGTGCGGGCGCTTCTCGAGACGACCGACGCCGATAGCCTCGGCTCGAGTCCAAATTGGTCTTCGATCAAACACCGTCACCGAAGTTCCGTACTCGTCTCAGCTGATCCGATTATCGGCGATCCCGCGGATCGCACTGGAGAATCGTCTCGGCGAGGATGGTTCAGTATTCTTCAATGTCGAGGACCGTCTTTCGTCTCCGGATGCGGTCAGCCTGTTTGTCCGACAGTATCCCGAATCAATCGTCGAAGTCAGCTTCGGTATCCTCCAGAACTTGCTCGAGAACGTCGTTGTAACTCTCGCTCTCTCGCTTCCGCCGCTCGAGTTCACGCTTCACCCGGTCGCTGACTCGGATCTGTTCGTCCGCGGTCCCCATACGTTGACATTCGTGTCGACGCTACTTGGCTTTTGGCTCCTCGCGGGATACGTTGTCCGACTTTCTCGTCGCTTCGACCGCGCTCACGGGCCGACCGACATAATTCTACGAAACCGTCAACTGATAAAACATGTCTGGTTATTGGTGTACGGGACATTCAAACTGAATAATTACCATCGCGGATTTCCACATCTCTGGGTTATAGCCTCCTTACCTCCTGAAAAGAGCGAGATAGCAGATCAGCTATAGCCGGTCTCCAACCCGAAAACCGACCCGTGTAGCGCCGACTCATCCTCGGTCTGACACCGCTTTCAACAACGTTATGACACTGCCGACTCGTTCATCGTAACGAATGCTTACTGGGTGGCGATATCGGATTGTGAGCGCCCTCGGCGTGGTCGGGTTGACCGTCGCCGCCGTGGTCGCCACCAACCACCCGTTCGCCCAACACGTCTTCACGACGTACGTCCCGCTGTTCAATCGCCTCGAGGTAACCGTCCTGTCCGGCGGCTCGCTCTACTGGGCGATTGGCCTCTCCGTCGTCGCCGTCACGGCGTGTCTCCTCCCGCTCTATCGACCGCGGCCGCGCCGACTCCTGGATACCGTCGTGCTGGCCCAGAAACGGCTGCTCGTCGCCGGACTCGCGCTCGCGGCGCTGGGCTACTTCAAGTGGTCCCACAGGCTGCCTCGCGCCACGCTGGTCATGATTGTCGGGCTCCTGGCGATACTGATTCCGGCGTGGTTCGTCTGGATCCGTCACCGACCGACCGAGTTGGACGGCCGTACGCTGTTCGTCGGCGACGATCTGGCTCAGATCGAGCGCATCGCGCCGGCCGTGAACGCTCCTGTACTGGGCTATCTCTGCCCGTCGAACGTCGGCTACCACGGGTTCAACGAGGACGATATCGACGGTCACGGCCCCCGAGCGCCGTCCGGCGATGTCAGAGCCGACGGTGGTGTCGCAGTAGAGCGCCGTCAGACGGGTGGTCCCGATCCGATACCCTCGCCCGAGTCGACACTCGACGAGCCGCGGGCGCTCGCCGGACTGACGCGACTCGGTGGGCTCTCCCGCCTCGAGGACGTGCTCGTCGAGCGCGACGTCGACACCGTCGTGCTCGCGTTCCGAGAGGCCGACCGAGCGGAGTTCTTCGGCGCGCTCGACGCCTGTCACGAACACGGCGTCAACGCCAAGGTCCACCGAGAGTACGCCGACAGCGTGCTCGTGTCCGCGGGGGACGTCGGCGAACTGGTCGACGTGGATCTCGAGCCCTGGGATCCGTTGGACCACCTGTTCAAGCGCGTGTTCGACGTCCTGTTCGCGACGGTCGGGTTGCTCGTCTTCGCGCCGCTGATGGTGCTGATCGCCACCGCGATTAAGTACGACAGTCCGGGATCGGTCCTCTACAGCCAGGATCGGACGGCCGGGCTCGGCGAGACCTTCTCGGTCTACAAGTTCCGGTCGATGGTCCCCGAGGGCGAGGACGCGACGCCCACCGACGACGAAACCAACGACCGGATCACGCGCGTCGGCCGCGTCCTGCGGAGGACGCATCTGGACGAGTTACCACAGCTGTGGTCGATATTTGTGGGCGACATGAGCGTCGTCGGCCCGCGCGCCGTCTGGACGGAAGAGGAGGTGTTGCTCGAGCGGGACGCGCCGGCGTGGCGCAAGCGCTGGTTCGTGAAGCCGGGGTTGACCGGGCTGGCTCAGATCAACGACGCGAACAGCACCGACCCGAACGCGAAGCTGCGGTACGACCTCGAGTACATCCGCCGACAGTCGTTCTGGGTCGACGTGACGATCGTCGTCCGACAGGTCTGGAGCGTGCTCGCGGACGTCCGGAAAATGATCTGGAGATAGCCCCGAACCGAAATACGAGCTTGCTGACCGCACCGAGGAGAGATGCCTCGACACCGGCCACCGATTTTGCGGATCGTCCCTTCGAACATCGACAGCCGTCTCGAGCCGTCTGTGGCGACGTCAGTCGTTCGAAAACGGGGTTCGGTTCGAGAGCTGATGTCCGGAGTGGTCGGGACGTGTCCGCCCGTGATGGCGACTCTATCGCTTTTCGGGCGGCTCAGGTGGCTCGAACGCGGCAGCGAGCAGCGTCCACGCCCGCGTCTCGGTAAGCTCCTCGAGCGTCCGCTCCGACCGCAGCCCCAGAAGTGAAACCAACACGAGGGCAGCGTGTGTGACGAGTAGCGCCGTCCCCAGTCGACCGAGCGCGACGGAGACGAGCAGCGAGACGAGTACTGTCACGGCTGTCGCGAGTCCAACGACCGTCAGCGGCCGATTCCGAAACGCCGTCTCGAGTCGAGCGACGACGTCGGCCGTTTTGGAGTCGGTCGCGGCGTCCGAAAGCCCCTCGAGACAGCGGTCGAGAAGACGGATGAACGGACCAACCGTGTACGTCTCGCGAAGGTCGATGACGATCACGTTCGGCTCGGGCTCGGTCGTGAACCAGCGGTAGAGCCGCGAGTGGCGAACGAAGCGTGCGAGCGTTCGAACGCCGCCGCCGAGCCGTGACGCCGAAAGTCCCTGGCGAACTCGGTCTCCGAGGGTTTCGAGCGTTGATCTCGGGGTTCCGGGGTTCGAATCGACCATGGTCAGCCCTCGACGAGCCAGATCCGTTCTTCGATAGACGTCACGCCGAAGTCGAGGTAGACGGTGTCTCCGTTGTTGAGAGACGCGCCCTGGAATTGGGGCCCCAGTTCGGTGTTTCGAGTCTGTAGCTCGACGGTGAGCGTCACGTCGTCTCGCGTCGGATGGTCGTGCTTCTGAAGTTCGCCGTCTTCGCTTTCGACGACGACCGACGCGGGTTCGCGGTCGACGTCCTGGATCGTCGCCCACGTCTCGCCGCCGGCGGTCTCGGTCAACCCGGGTTCGAACAGACTCGCCTCGCGATCGCTCAGCTTCTCGAGGTCGATCTCGACGGTCGTCGTCGCCGGTTCGCCGGCCTCCTCGATGACCCCCGTCTCGAGCACACCGAGCGCGAGATCGTAGTCCGCCGTCGAGATCGGAATCATCGATTCGGATTCGACTGGTACGTCTCCGTACCGGAGATCCGCTCCACGCTCGAGTGTCGTCAACGTCGCGCCGACGAACACTCGGTGTTGCTCGTCACCGACGGGGTAGACGGAGACCGTTTCGACTGTCGCGACGGTATCCTCACCGAACATGACCTCGTCGCCGACCCGAACGTCCGCGGCGGCGGACGGCGAGAGCGTCGCCTCGAGCAGCACTTCGGTCTCGGTGCGCGGGAGTTCCGTTCCCTCGTCTTCGACGGCCTCGATGCCGCCGGTGGCGGCGTACTCGCCGGTGTTGATCGAGACGTTCTGTCCGGGGGCGAACTCGTCGTCGCCGAAGGCGTACGCGCCGTTCTCGAGGTGGGTTCCCGAGACCTCCGCGCGGACGGTCACGTGGGTCTCGCCGCTCGAGACCGGCGCCGCGTACACGTCGGTAACGGTGAGCGTGTGGGGGTGGTCGTCGTGAGTCATCTCGTCGCCGACCGAGACGTCGTCGGCCGTCGACGACGGCTGCGTCCCGAGGTCAATAGTCGCGTAGCGGATTTCGTTCGCGGAGTCGTCATCGGCGTCGTCTCCCCCTCCGAGCGCCCCGACGGCCGCGACGCCGGCGACGAGGACCGCGAAGACGAGACAGACAGCGAGCGCATCGACGACGTTGACGGTCCCGAAGAGGTTCCCGTTCTCGTCGATTAGCTCCATGGCACACCCGAATCGTTCATATCAGTGGTGAGTTTCTTGCATCCACATAGGTATTGTGACCTGATGGGAGACGCGGCTTCGCTTCCGTTCCGTCGACCGTACGCTACCGCTCCTCGCCTCGAGTGTGGTCTATCCACCAGATGAGAAGCGCCGTGACGCCGACAACCGCGAGGACGACCGGATCGGATGAGACGTATAGGTTCGGGGTCGGGTGGCGGGTCCAGGTGACCGGATACAGCCACGCGCCGGCAGCACCGTCGGCGTACGCCTTGACCGCGTCCACGAGCAGGTGCGAGAGCGCGCCGGCGAGCAACACGCCAAACACCCGCCGGTGCTGGTCGGCGACGACCATCGCACCGATAGCCGAAAGCAAGCCGACGCCACCGAGCGTGTGGATCGCGTCGACGCTGAAGGGGACGCCGAGGACGCTCTCGAGCGTCGCATCCGTGACGAAGAGACCGATGCGGTTGAGATCCGGCAGGAGCGCGCCGATCATCGCGACGGCGACCCAGCGCTTTGTCACCCACTCGAGACGCCAACTCACGACGGTACCGATGGCGTAGGCAACGAGGACGTGCGAGAGGAGTTCAGCCATCGTCTGCCCCCGCCACGAGTTCGGCGGCCTCCGTCTCTCGCGGTTCGACGGCGAACGTTCGCGGGTTCACGGTCCAGTGGCGGGCGAAGTAGCCGATCGCGAGCAGGACGCCGACGATGGAGGTTCCGAGTTTGTAATCGAACGCGTTCGCGTCGCGGTCGACGACGACCGTTTCGTCGGCTGTCATCGTTCGATCGGACTCGAGCACCCCGTAGACCTGGACGGTCCCTCCGGAAGCCACCGAGTTGTCGACGCCGTCAATCTCGAGTTCGGCCGCGACCTCGTCGGCGGAGTCCGTGACGTGAATTACGATCGTCTCGCCGTCGACCGACTGGACGCTCCCAAACAGCAGGACGCGCTCGCCCGCGTAGGCGTCGTACTCCTCTCCTAACTGATCGCCCGTTGGATGGGGCCAATTATCGTCGTAGGTCCCACCGTAGTGCACGCAGAGGCCGAGAAGCGCCGCGAACAAGAGAGCGACGACGACGAGTCTGGCGGCGAGACGCATTCGTCTCTGTGCTGGACCGTCGTCGTCTTGATGGTGTCGGTCGAACCACGATCATCGACTCAGCTCGAGTCTCCATCGCCGTCCGCACCGACCTCGAGGACCGCCCCTTCCAGCACGTCCGACTCGCTGACGTCGACGTCGTCGTCGCCGACCGCGTACGTCCCGTCGTAGGGAACCGTCGCCTCGAGTCGGCCGTCGTCTCCGACTGTCACGTCACGTTCGTACGTGAACGACTTCTCGCCAACCGACACGGACGTACTGACGGTCACCGTCTCGCCCGGTTCGGCGTCCGCTTCGATCATCGCCCCCGGAACGACGGCGAACGCCGCCGCGGACCGATCGTCGTCCGCATAGAGCAACTGGTAGTGGGCGAGCGCCTCGCCGCCGTCGCCGCCGGTTCCGAGGCCCTCGAGCAGTTGCGCGTGCGTGCTCTCCGCCGGTAGCTCGGTCTCTCGTTCGGTCACGACGACGTAGCCGACCCTGTCCTCGAACTGGCTGTAGTTGCTGTCCGGATCGTCGCCGAACCGGAAGTCGTCGAAGTTCGCCATCGCGTACGCGTAGCTTTCGGACTCCCCGCTCACGTGGTAGTTGTACATCCGGTTGTCGCCCCACTCGCTCAGCACGAAGCTGTCGGGGTACTCCCGGTCCGTCTCGGCAGCATGCTCGTCGATCGTCAGTGCGGCTTCGAACTCCGAATCGCCGTGGGCAACCTGCCCGGAGAGTCCGGGGACGTAGAGCAGACTAAAGCCGCAGACGAGGAGGCCGATGCCGAGGACGTAGCCCAGCTTTCGCGCGTCGGGCAGCGTGATCGAGGGCTCGTCGCGGCCGCCGTCCGCGGCCACCGCGTTCGGTCGGTCGGTCCCCTGTCGGAACGGGAACGGCCGCCGCGCCAGGTCGATCGTCGACAGCGCGTAGACGAAGCCGATGCCACCCAGAACGGACAGCGGAACCGCGAACTGTGCGGCGAACCGGACCTGAATCGCGGCGAGTAGCATGAGAGTCGACGTGTACACCGCGAGCAGCAACCACGCCGGTTCGTACTGACGAGAGACGTGCCAGACGGCCCAGATCAACACCGCGACCCCGAGATAGAAGCCGACTCCGAGCTGGATCAGCGGTCCGAAAATCACCGCGTACTCGGGGGTAAACAGCGACGACGTCTCCGTGATTCCCTCCCGGAGGAGCAGGTCGTCGGCTCGAGACCGCGCCTCCGCCCAGTCCGCCGGCCGAAACCGGCGAAGCGCGTAGAGTCCCGCGCCGACGACGGCCGCCTCGAGCGCGAGGAGTCCGCCGACGTGGAGCTCGAACTGTCGCCACAGATCGCCGAGCGCGAGCACGGCGATTGCGCCGCCGAGCACCATCGCGGGCGTGTAGGCGACGAACCCGGAGTGCCAGCCCCAGTTGGTGTGGAACCAGACCGAGATCGCCGTTCCGATTCCGATCCCGACCAGCACGGGCAGGTTAGCCAGCGTCGGCGAGAGTCCCTCGCGGGCGTCGACGACGGCCCGAAGCCCGACGTAGGCGGCCAGCGGTACGAACAGCAGGGAGGAGCCGCCCCACAGATGAGCCGACGCACCCAGCGCCACGCCCAGCCCCACCGCGGCGAGCCACGTGGCCGGCGATGAGAGGTGGTCGCGAACCGCGTCCCGACCGGCGGTCGTCTCGCGCCGCCGCGTCAGATCGACCGCGAGCCACGCCAGCGTGAGGAGCGTCGCACCGAGCCAGAAGTACTGGTGGAGCCGGTGCTCGAGGAATCCCACCTGCGTGTACACGGCGTGGACGGGCGTGACCGCGAGCAACACCACGGAGGCGATGCCGACCCTGACGTCCCTCGTCACCACGACCGCCAGCGCGTACACGACGACGGCGAGCGCGACGGAGGCGACGACGGGCAACCAAGCTGCAACCGCGTCGGCGGCCCACTGGTCCCCGCCAAGCAGCGTCGCGAACCACCAGTTCAACGCGTGGGTCAGCGGTCGTCGAGCGGCGGCGCCGGCCGGCAGCTCCGCGAGAACGCTGATATCCGTCGGACTCGTCGACTCGGCCAGTAGTTCGTTCGTCCAGTACCGGTAGTAGTACGGGTCGTTCCCCGGCGAGACGACGTGATCACCGCGGAACACCGACCGAAACTGCGTGAGCCGCATCGCGACGACTAGCAACAGCGCGCCGGCCAGTCCGGCGAGCGCCCGTCGATCGCCCCAGATTCCGAGGTCGACTGCCGAACGGAAGTCGAGGGAGCCATCGTCGCCGGTATCCAACTCCACCGCCTCGCCCGATAGCACGGCCCGGACGACCGCCGCGTCGGCGACCCGGTACTCCCCGCCGGCCTTCTCGACGATCCCTCGAGAGACGAGTTCACCGAACGTTCCCGAGTCAAGGGGAACGTCGTCGAACGTCCAGGTTTCGGCTTCGGCGTCGACCTCGAGCACGGTCTCGAGCGCCCGTTCCGCCTCGTCGTGATCCGCGAGAAACGAGGCGGTCGCATCGGCGAGCGCGCTCGAGTCGGCGTCGGTCATTGGCCATCACGTGAGTGTACGGACTCATCACGTTTTCGCTCCGAGCCGGTGTCGGTGAGCCCGTATCGCCGCGCGTGAGCGAGCGGTTGCAAGCCGAAGATCACTCCACGGTAACGCTTTTCGCCAGATGTCGCGGTTTGTCGATCGATCGACCCAGACGATGGGCGACCCAGTAGGCGACCAGTTGCAACTGGACGTTCGCGGTGACTGCCGCGCCGATTTCGTTCGACGCGGGCACCTCGAGGACGTGATCCGCGTAGCGCTCAACGTCGGTTTGACCGTCTGTCACCGCCACGACGGGCGCGTCGCGAGCCTCGACCTCTTTGACGTTACTGACCGTCTTGTGCGCCCGTTCGTCGTCGCCAGTGACGAGCGCGAACACCGGCGTCTCCTCGGTCACCAGCGCCAGCGGGCCGTGTTTCAATTCGCCCGCGGCGAACCCCTCAGCGTGGCGGTAGCTGATCTCTTTCAGTTTGAGCGCACCCTCGAGGGCGACGGGGTACTGGTAGCCCCGTCCGATGAAGAAGAAGGCGTCCGACTCGGCGTACTCCGCGGCGATCTCGGTCGCCTGCGACGTATCGAGGACGGTCTGGACTTGGTCGGGAACGTCGCGCAGCGTGCGAATCACGTCGTGGTTCGACCCGTCGCTCAGCCGACACGCGAGCAGCGTCAACGCGACCTGCTGGCTCGCGAACGTCTTCGTCGCGGCGACGCCGATCTCGGGCCCGGCGCGAATGTACAGCGCGTGGTCACACTCCCGCGCTGCCGAACTGCCGACGACGTTCGTCACGGCGACCGTCTCTGCGCCGGCGCGGTTCGCCTCGCGCAGCGCGCGCATCGTATCTGCAGTCTCGCCGCTCTGCGTGACGCCGACGACGAGCGTCGACGAGTCGACCGGAATCCGGTCGGTCGAGTACTCGCTGGCGAGAAACGACTGGGCTGGAACGCCGCGGTCGCGTAACAGCGTGGCCCCGAACAGGGCGGCGTGGTAGGACGTTCCGCAGGCGACGAACTGCACCGGCGACGACGACTCGAGCGCGTCGAGTTCCTCGAGCGTCACCGTCCCGGTCAGTTCGTCCACGCGACCGCGAAGACACTGCCGCAGTGCCGTTGGCTGCTCGTGGATCTCCTTGAGCATGTAGTGGTCGTACCCGCTCTTCCCCGCGTCCTCGGCGTCCCACTCGATCGTCTCGACGGACGGTTCGACGACGGTTCCGCTCGAGTCCGTAACGACGACCTCCTCGGGCGAGAGTCGAGCGAACTCGCCGTCTTCCAGATAGACGACGCGGTCGGTGTACTCGATAAAGGCCGGCGCGTCGCTCGCGAGGTAGTAGCCGTCGTCGCCGATGCCGAGAACCAGCGGCGATGCCCGTCGAGCGGCGTGAATCGTCTCCGAACCGGCGAAGACGGCCGCGACGGCGTAACTCCCCTCGATTCGGTCGATGGCGGCGCGAAACGCCGTTTCGGGGGCCATCCCCTCCTCGAGGGCGCGGCCGATCAGGTGGGGAACGACCTCGGTGTCGGTTTCGCTCTCGAACGTAACGCCGTCCGCCGTGAGTTCGTCGCGCAGCGACTGATAGTTCTCGATGATTCCGTTGTGGACGACGGCCACTCGTCCTTCGTCGTCCGTATGCGGATGGGCGTTAGCGTCCGACGGTGGCCCGTGCGTACTCCAGCGCGTGTGCCCGATGCCATTCGAGCGTCCGCGCAGTTCCGCGGTCGGCAGCGTCGACTCGAGCGCGGCGAGTTCGCCCTCCCGCTTGTGAACCGCGAGCGTTCCGTTCGCCAGCGCTACACCGGCCGAATCGTAGCCGCGGTACTCGAGGCCGGAGAGCCCGTTCAGCAGGACGTCGATCGCGTCGTTCGATCCGACGTAGCCGACGATGCCGCACATCAGGACCGAACCTCCGTTTCGGAGTCGATCGTCCCGCTGACGGTCGTTCCGGGGCCGATGACGGCGTTCGAGCCGACGATCGTCCCCGGCGCGTACGTCACGCCGCCCCCGTCGCGGACGCGGTCGGCGATGAGCGCGCCGAGTCCCTCGTTTCGGTGGATCCGATCGCCGACGTGGACGTCGCCCGGCCCGCCGACGACGGTCGATCCGGCGCCGATCCGAACGCCGCGGCCGGTCACGCAGTCGACGAGCGTGGCGTTCGGACCGATCCGCGTATCGGCGTCGACGACGCTGTGTTCGCAGACGACGTTCGAGCCGACGGTGACGTTCTCGCCGAGACAGACGTTGGGTCCGATCACCGCTCCGGGCCCGACCACGCAATCGTCCGCGATGACGACGGGGCCACGGATCGTCGCGCGCTCGTGAATTCGGGCAGACGCCGCGGTCGTCCTCTCGACGCCGCCATCGCTCTCGAGGAGGGCGTCGGCAACCTCGAGCAAGTCCCAGGGATAGGTCGCGTCGATCCAGATCCCCTCCGAGCGAACGCCTCGAACCGGCTCGTCGCCGTCGATCAGCGCGGTGAGTCCGTCCACGAGCGAGTGTTCCCCGCCACGTGAGTTCGCGCTCCGGACGGTTTCGAACGCACGCGTCTCGAGGGCGTAGACGCCCGCGTTGAGCAGGTAGCTTCGGTCGTCGGTCGGATTCTCCACGATTTCGGTGACCCGGCGGGACGAGACCCCCGCGTCGTCGGGCTCGAGGAGGACGCCGCCGTACTCGGTGACGTCGCGGTGCTGGATCGTGCCGATGGTCGCCGCGGCGTCGTCGGTCTCTCCGTGCGCATCGATGACGTCCTCGACGATCCGTCGGTCGACGAGCTGGTCGCCGTTCACGACGAGGGTCGACCCCGACACTGTCGATTCGGCAGCCGCCAGCGCGTGACCGCTCCCGAGCTGTTTCTCCTGGGTCACGTAGGTCACGGGGACGTCGCGGTACGTCGGGCCGAAGTGCGACTGGACGCGGTTCCGTCCGTAGCCGACGACCACCGTTAGTTCCGTGATTCCGGCCGCGATCAGCGCATCGAAGACGTGGGCCAGTATCGGCTCGGTGGCGGCGGGGAGCATGGGCTTCGGTCGGTGTTCCGTCAGCGGTCGGAGCCGCTTTCCTTCCCCCGCGGCAAGGACGATAGCGGATCGAACGGTCATGTAGCTCCCTCGTCACACGGTCGGTGTAGGTCTTCCGGTCTTTCGACCGACGAACGGCCGTAAACACTATCTATCGGGCTTGAAACGCCGTCTCGACCGACGTCGAGTCCACAAGTGTCGTCGAGACGACTCGGCAGTTTCGCGCCGTCACCCCCGCTGTCGCTCGTCCGCTCTGATAGCAGTTCCTCGCGAGTCCTCGGAATCCGACGCAAAAACAGTCGTTCGGGGCTCGACGGCCGATCAGTCGTCCGCAGCGACGGCCTCGCCCTCGCTCGTCGACTCCGCGCGCTCTCCGTTCTCGAGGTACTCGTCGGCGTCGAGTGCGGCCTTCGACCCCATTCCGGCGGCCGTCACGGCCTGCTGGTAGTGGAAGTCGACGACGTCGCCGGCGCCGAAGATGCCGGGGACGTCGGTCTCGGTCTGGCCGCCGCCATCGCCGCCCTGGGTGCGGAGGTAGCCCTCGTCGTCCATCTGGACGCCGGTGCCCTCGAGGTAGCCCGTGTTCGGCGTGTGACCGATCGCGAAGAAGACGGCGCCGACGTCGAACTCGAACTCCTCGGTCTCGGGGTCGTCGAGGCGATCCGTGGGGTGGCCCTTGTCGTTTTGCACGAGGGTGACGTGGTCGACGCCCTCCGCCTGCGAGCCGTGGAGTTCGGTCACTTCCGTGTTCTTCATGATCTCGATCTCGCCCGCGTCGACCTTCTCCTGGACGCGGTTGACCCAGTACTGTTCGGCGCGGAACTCCTCGCGTCGGTGGGCGATGTAGACGGTGTCGGCGAACTTGGTCAGGAAGGTCGCCTCCTCCATCGCGGCGTCGCCGCCGCCGACGACGAGCATGTCCTCGTCGCGGAAGAACGCGCCGTCACAGGTGGCACACGTGGAGAGGCCGTACCCCATCAGCTCCTCCTCGCCGGGGATGCCGAGCGTTCGCGCGCTCGCACCGGAGGCGGCGATGACGGCGTCGGCGGTGTAGACGTCGCCGTTGGTCAGTTCGACGCGGAACGGGCGCTGGCTGGCATCGACGTTCTCGATGATCCCGTTTTTGAGGTCGGCACCGAACTGTTTGGCCTGCTCTTTCATGTTGTTGACCAGTTCGGGGCCGCTGATCCCGTCGGGGAAGCCGGGGTAGTTCGCCACGTCGGTGGTCAGCGTGAGCTGGCCACCGGGTTCGTCGCCCTCGATGACCAGCGGCTCGTTGTCTCCGCGGCCGGCGTAGATCGCTGCGGTCAGTCCGGCGATTCCAGTCCCGGCGATGATGAGTTTGCGGTGTTCGAGGACTTCACCGTCCTCGGTGTCGCTTTCGATCCCAAGTTTCGCGTCTAGTTCACCCGTCTCGTCGAGTGCACTCGTATCGTCCCAGCCGCCGATCAGTTCGTCGTCGATGAACACTTCGGGGGCCGTTTTGCGACCGTTCGCTCGCTCGACCATCTCCTCGAACAGGTCGTCGTCGCCCGTGACGTTGTACGTCTCGTACTCGACTCCCTTCGCGTCGAAGAGATCCTTGGCTTTGTCGCAGTACGGACAGTCCTCTTTGGTATAGATCTCGACTCGAGGCTGTTCGCTCATGGCTACGGGTTAGGACAGAGTGCCTAAACCGCTTGCGTTCTCAGCAACGCGAGGATGGCTCCTGTGACGTGCTGTGTCGTCGTTAGGCCCGTCCCGCATCGACGAACTCGACGACGACGGCGACGTCGCGGTCGGTCCGATCCTCGAGCGCCGTCTCGAGATCGGCGACGAGATTCGGGTACGGCGCGTCAGCGGGCCGCTGGACGACGACCGTCACCGCCGATTCGTCGTCGACGCCGACGAACTCGGTTCGCACCTCGACGAGTTCGAGGTCAGCGTACTCGTCGTCGTCGAGGACGGTGCGAACCTCGTCGTTGACGCTGTTCTCGTAGAGGACGTACTGCCCCAACACGAGGCCGCCCATGGAGAGCACGACCACGCCCAGAACGACGGCAACGGCGAGCGTGTCGATCCACTCACTGGAGAGATTCTCCCGAATCGAGCCGCGGGTCCAGCCGTCGGGTCGATATCCTAGATACCAGAAGACGGCGAGCCCGGAGAACAGGATCGACGTGGCGTTGACCGCGACTAGGACGAACGCGCCGAGGGCGACCGAGGGGTCACCCCAGGCCATCCCGATACCGACCGCCGCGGCCGCCGGGATGAGTGCGACAGCGATCATCACGCCGACCAGCGAAACGGGGATCGCCGTCGCGAGACCGAACGCACCCGCTGCACCGGCACAGATCCCGACGACGATCGCGAGTAGCCCGGGCGAGATTCGGTTCTGGACCTGGACGATGGCCGTGATGTCGATCGTCGACGGGACGACGCCGCCGGAGCGAACGATCCAGGCGAAGACGAACGCACTGACGATGGCGACGCCGAGTCCAAACGCCAGCGACGTGAGCCCGTCGACGACCATCTCGCGGTCGTCGAGCACGAGGCCGACGGTGCCCGTCAGCGCCGCGCTGACCTGCGGGGCGATCACCATCGAACCGACGACGATCGCCGGCGAGTCGAGGAGGAGTCCCGCGGTCGCGACGATCGCGCTCAACACGGTCATCGCGTAGTACGTGACCCGACCCGGCGTCATGTTCATCGCTCGAGACCGGATCTCTTCGTGGGCGATGCTGTCGTCTTCCTCCCGGCCGTTGACGTATCGCTCCTCGAGTTCGTCGATCCGCGGTGTTCGCGCCGTCTCGATCGAGGAAACGACGACGAACTGGTCGTCGATTCCGGCCTCGCGAAGTGACGACAGCACGCGTTCGACCGCCTGGGGCGGAAGCGGGAAGCTCACGAGTTCGCCGTCGGTCCCGTCGCCGGCTTCGGCGGTCCGGACGTAGTCGATCCCCTCGTCGTCGAGGACCGACAACGCGTCGTCGGAGCTGTCGTCCGGCACGAACAGTTCGATCTGGCGCACGCTCGAGTACAGCACGCTCGGTTTCAAACCTATGAAGACGTTAACGCCGTTGAACGCGTTCCCTACGTGTTTACGGTCGAACCGTTCGATATCTGGGACCGTCCCTGCCATTGGGACGCGACTCGTTGACGACACTGTTACGATGCCCACGGACGATCACCGAGTATGGTTGCGGATCTCGAGGAGAAGACGGATCGCTACGGAGAGTTACTCGCGGACGCGCTCGAGGAAGCGTCGATTGCCCCACCGGACGGAACACCGATGGCCGAGGCGGCCGAGGAGTGTTACGAAATGGCGGCCTCGTATCTCGAGGACGGCCGGCACTTCCGCGAGGAAGGCGACCGCGTCAACGCGCTGGCGTCGTTTTCCTACGGCCACGCGTGGCTCGATGCCGGCGCGCGCGTCGGGTTGTTCGACGTTCCGACGGAGGGGCATCTGTTCACGGTTTGATTTCGAGCGCCGTCCTCACGGGACGGGACCGGTTCGAAGCGGTGACTCCCAACATGTGTTGACGATACCTTTCTGTAGCTGCTCGACGTGGGGTTGAGTGACGTGACGGCACGCCGAGTCGGACGGCGTTCACGATTGCCAGTCTGCAGCGGCCGCGACGGCGAGTAGTCGGCCACTGTGGCACATATCGATAACGATCAATCGCTATATAATCAAAACTCATATAAACGTTTTCCCGATTAGCTTATAAAGCAGACGAAATCTTTATATCCTTTCCGGCCTAACTATACGTTAGCCGAGGCGACCGGGTTTCTTCTGGTTTCCCCACCCGGGAGCCCCGAGTAACCGTCCCGATACACCATGACAGACACGACAATTAGAACCTATACGAGCGAGGAAGAGCGCGAAGAAACGACCGAGGAATCGGGTGAGCGAGAGACTTGCCCCGAGTGTGGCGGCCGAGTCCTCTCGGACGCCGAACACGCGGAAACGGTCTGTGAGGACTGCGGACTCGTCGTCGAGGAAGACGAGATCGATCGCGGTCCCGAGTGGCGAGCGTTCGACGCCGCCGAGAAGGACAAGAAGTCCCGCGTCGGTGCGCCGACGACGAACATGATGCACGACCAGGGGCTGTCGACCAACATCGGCTGGCAGGACAAAGACGCCTACGGCCGCGCCCTCTCGAGTCGCCAGCGCCAGAAGATGCAGCGGCTTCGCACCTGGAACGAGCGCTTCCGCACCCGCGACTCCAAGGAGCGCAACCTCAAGCAGGCGCTCGGCGAGATCGACCGGATGGCCAGCGCGCTGGGTCTTCCGGAGAACGTCCGCGAGACGGCCAGCGTGATCTACCGCCGCGCCCTCGAGGAGGATCTCCTCCCCGGCCGTTCGATCGAGGGCGTCGCGACGGCGTCGCTGTACGCCGCTGCGCGCCAGGCGAGTACGCCTCGCAGTCTCGACGAAATCTCGGCCGTCAGCCGCGTCGAGAAGATGGAACTGACCCGAACCTACCGGTACATCATCCGGGAACTCGGTCTCGAGGTCAAACCCGCTGACCCCGAACAGTACGTCCCGCGGTTCGTCAGCGATCTCGACCTCTCGGACGAGACCGAGCGCATGGCCCGCGAACTGCTCGAGTCCGCGCGCCAGGAAGGCGTCCACAGCGGCAAGTCGCCGGTCGGCCTCGCGGCCGCCGCCGTCTACGCCGCCGCGCTGTTGACCAACGAGAAGGTCACGCAGAACGACGTCAGCGAGGTCGCGAGCATCTCCGAGGTCACCATCCGAAACCGCTACAAGGAGCTCCTCGAAGCCTCCGACACGGCAGCCCCCGCGTAAACGACGCCGTTTGGGGATCTGTCATCGGTGGTATCGGTGTGACGTCGGGAGGTGCGGATCGGTCGGTTCGTGAGTAACCGTGCGGCAACACTTTTGAGGCGTGGTGTGTAATACCGTGCCATGGACCAGACGACCGTCCAGCTGTTGTGTCCTGAATGTACGAAAGAGTGGCAGATTACTCCAGGTGACCTCCCTGGATCCACCTCGATGTTTCACTGTCCGAACTGTCACGCATCCCGACGGCTCTCCGAGTTCATGCGAACGGACCGCGATCTCCAGACGCTGAAACAACTCGGCTAACGCCGATCGACGTCACCACTTCTCGCGTTCGGTCCAACAGTAGTGACCGTTTAACTCTCCGAAGTAGTGCCATTGGAAACTGAGACGAACGCGTGATTTACGACGGTAATACTTGCTTGTAGCCACTCCCATCAGGTGGTTTCCGAGTGGTAGGGACGACCTTCGTTGTCATCTAGTCGGTGACATACCCTCGTCCGAGTACGGGTTGCGTGTTAACGCGACTCAAGATAATAATATAACCCTGCAGTGGGTAGGATTGGATGGTTATGAAGAAGCAGGAGCTCATTCACCTTCACGGCCTTCTCGCGGAGGTATCGAACCAGTGTGCGGCGTGGGACGACTGTCAGATTGATCTCGAGGAGTACGAAACGCTCGGGATCCGGCCGACATCGATTCACAAATCGAAAACAGATCACAAAGCTGCTGTCTTTGCACTCGCGGGGGGAATCACGATGAATATGCGCGAGGGGGAGCAGGAAGCAGTTGCCGCTACTGCAGACTGAGAAACACGTCGTCTCCTTCGAGTATGCAATAATTGACTGCCGAGACGTATCTTCTGGTCGACCGTTTTGGTCGGTTTCATCGACGACATACCGGTTTTGTTCCTACGAAACTCGAGTCAACGGATCGTTCCAGCAGGCAACAATCGATGGGCCAACAAAAAACGAGGCTCGGATACTCACTCGATCTCCGCACTCGGGAACAACTTATTCGACCAAATCTTCGAACTCGGGAAGGATCTCGTCGTCATCGTCATCCGTCGCTTCGGATCCCGTCTCGGATGACTCGTCGTCGGTCTCCGTCTCGTCGGTCGATTCCGTTCCGTCGTCCGCCGACTCGTCGTCGTCTTCGTCCTCGTCCTCGAACTCCTCGATGCTAATGACCTCGAGCGGGATGTTCTCGAGTCGCTGTCCGATCTCCTTGCGAGCGATTCGCGAGGCGTGTTCCTCGCGCTCGACATTGAAGACGGACATCTCCAGCTCGAGCGCGACGAGCGCTTCGTCGGCCGCGATGAAAGCGGGCGGCAGCTCCTCCCCCGATGGAGTCGTGCGCTCGCCCATGTTGATTTCGACGTAGTTTAAATCAGGGTTCAGCATCTCGCCCGTTTTCGAGATGGCGATACGGATCGCCTCGTCCTCCGTCTCAACGTCGAACACCGGCACAGCGGCTTCGACGACGACCCTGCAGTGCATACCTAGACATTGTGTCGCCTGCAGTATGAAGGTTCGCCTCATTTCAGTCCGATTCCACGAACGGCTGCGCCGTCCCTCGGTCTACGCTTCGACCACGACGACCGACGACGCCGATCGCCGGCCAGTTCGAAAGGCAAAAGCCTCCGCTCCCGAAGGGTCGGACAGATGGACACAGGGACGATTCCGGTCGACAGCCTCTCCGGCGGGCTCGACCTGTACCGGACGCTCGAGAGCGGCCAGAGCTACTGCTGGCGACGGAGCGACGGCGAGATGTACGGCGGCGCGAAACCGGGGGACTCGTGGTACTCCACCGTCGTCGAAGGGGACGTAATCCGTATTCGACAGGACGACGGCGTCCTCGAGTGGGAGTCGACCACCGATGCCGAGGCGACCGTCCGTCGACTGGTTCGGCTGGACGACGACCTCGAGGCCATCGTAGCGGCCGCGTCGGACGATCCGCTCCTCCGGGAGGCGTACGACGCCCACCGCGGGATGCGACTGGTCGAGGACCCGCCCTTCGGCTGTCTGATCTCGTTTATCTGTTCCGCCCAGATGCGCGTCAGTCGAATTCACACGATGGTCTCGACGCTGGCCCGCGAGTACGGCGACGCGATCGAATTCGACGGCGAGACCTACCACACGTTTCCGACGCCGGACCAGCTCGCGGCGGCGACCGAAGCCGAACTCCGGGAGTTAGGACTCGGCTACCGTGCGCCGTACGTCGTCCGCACGGCCGAGATGGTCGCGAACGGCGAGGCAGATCCGGCCGAGGCTCGAGGCCTCGAGTACGAAGCCGCCCGCGACTCCCTCACGCGGTTCGTCGGCGTCGGCGACAAGGTGGCCGACTGCGTCCTGTTGTTCTCGCTGGGCTTCGACGAGGCCGTGCCGCTCGACACGTGGATCAAGTCGGCCATCGAGGAGTACTATCCCGACTGCGATCGGGGCTCCTACGCCGACACCTCGCGGGCGATTCGCGAGCGACTGGGCGGCGAATACGCGGGCTACGCCCAGACGTATATCTTTCATCACCTGCGGACCGGGGAGTGACGGACCGACCGGTCGCGCTCTCGGTACGGACAGGACGCGCTGATGTCCTAGTAGCCGGTTTTCGCCTGCACCGCGAGCACTACTCCCTGTAATCGTCGCGCCCGGTGACGGCCCAGTACGCCTGCGAGACGAGCGTGATGGCGAAGATCACCGTGAGAACACCCGCGACGGCGAGGGCGACCGTTCCGCCGAGCAGATAGTACGCGAGGGCGCTCGCGATGCCGACGAAGACGACGGCCCCGGCGAACAACTCGAGTAACTCGCGAACCGTCGCGCGGCTGCTCGAGACGTCGAGATACTCGTCTTCGAAGCGTTCGATGATGCCCATCTCTCGTTGCCGAGTGAGTAGTGGACGACGTATATCGTAATCGCCCCGATACTGGACTGACGCGAAGCCGGATTTTTGACGGTCGGGGTCGATGACCCGCACATGGCAGAGCGAACCCGCGCACACGTCTTCGTCACGGGGACAGTTCAGGGCGTCTACTATCGCGCGAACACCCGCGATACGGCCCTGGAGAAGGGGATCGACGGCTGGGTGAAGAACCTCGAGGACGGCCGCGTCGAGGCGATCTTCGAGGGTCCCGAGGAGGACGTCGAGTCGATGATCGAGTGGTGTCACACGGGGAGTCCCGCGGCCGAGGTCGAGGACGTCGAGGCGGAGTACGAGGAGCCACAGGGCGAAGACGGGTTCGATATTCGGTACTGAACTGTCGTCTTGGGGACGGACCGGCAACGAAGGAGTGCCGACCGTCGGGTGATCGATCACTCGAGGTCGGCCGCGTACTCGGCGAGCCAGGGCGGTTCGTCGCAGTAGTTCCACTCGGCCCAGTCGGCCTTCTCGCCGGCTTAGTAGGCCCGATAGGCCGCGACGGGATCGTCGGGCCGTTTGTACTCGTCGGGCATCGTCTGGGGCCGCGGCGTCGGCTCGTCGCTCGGAAACGCGATTCGGTCGGGATCGATCCGCTCGATCACCTCCCAGGAGGCGTGGTCGTTGTCCTTCTCGTAGCGTTCGACGAACTCGGCGTTGAGCGCCTCGGCGTGTTCGCGAAGCCGGAGCCAGTTCGCTCGAGACTCGGCAGCCCACTTCGTGACGGGATGGCCGGTGTGGGTCGGCTGGTAGAGGAACTCCTCCGCGGAGCCGTTCTCGCGGGCCGCCGTACAGAGCACCTGGGCGGCCTCGAGCAGCAGTTTGTTCACGTGCTGGTCGCAGTGATACCGCGCCGCGAGCCGCGGGTCCTCGTCGAGCCAGAAGACGTTCACAGTAGCGCTGGGGTGTACGAGAACTTGAGCGTATTGGCGACGCAAGGAGGCCCATCGTAAGGTGCGGTGTGTCGACCGCCGTTGGGCGATCGATTTGGTTCGGTCGACCAGCGGCGGTCAACGGAGTGGATCGATATCGGCGTCCGCACTCTTCGACGGTCGGGCCGACGAATCTGGAGGGATATCAGTCTCGTACCGGTTTTCGTAAATTGCCGTGAAGAGCGTCTCTGCAGGGGCGAACAGCATGTCCATAGTGCGCTGATTACGTTGTTACTGCATGACAGAAGATACTTAAATGCTGTCATATTGTGTAGGATATGAATCGGCGAGCGCTATTGTCGGTCACTGTATCCAGCTTCTCCATCACGTTAGCAGGGTGCCAATCAATGGATGATTCAGAGAGCGATCATTCTTGCTCAGAACCAGATATCGAGGAAGGTGACACGTTGTCCTACGAAACGCTGCATTTCGATCATCTCGACGAAGAGTGGATAGGGATCTATCTGTTCACCCAGCGAGATCAGCTATCCGAAATCGATCTCATCGATGAACGAGATCTCAGTACCGAAGCGAGGCAGTGGATCGACGAGACGGATTTCACACAGAATTCTATCCTCGCGATACAAGTCGTCTCGTCAACTGACTCGAGTGAATTACAGCCAATTGAGGTAACACGTGAGGAGATTATTGGCGAGCACGATTCGTACAAGATGCACGCATATACGTGTATTAGCGATCCCGGAGATGACGAAAATCGGAAACGCTCCGCTCGGCTTCTTCGGGTATCGAACGACGGCAAAGCGCCGAGTGATGCCGACCTCACACACTGGGAAGGTGACAATTCGGTTTTCTACGCGTAGATTTAATGACCCGCTCCCCGCGTTAGACGGCAGTTGGGGAACTGTTCTGCATTTCAAAGATAATCGAATCGGAGGGACGGATGAAATCCGGCGTATCGTCCGCAATCTTCAACGGTCGGCCCGTCGAACGCTCCCGCATGATTACAGGCGAGCGGATGGCCGCCGTCGACGAGAACGCCGCGGCGCTCGGCGTGACGCAAAAGCAGTTGATGGAGTCGAGCGGACACGCGGTCGCCCGCGCGGTTCGGGACGCCGCCGAGCCGGACTCGAGCGTCGTGATCGTCGCCGGTCGCGGGAACAACGGCGGCGACGCGTTCGTCACCGCGCGGTTTCTGGACGACTACGATACTACCACCCTCCTGCTCGGCAAGGCCGAAACCATCGGAACCGAAATCGCCCGTGAGAACTGGGACGCCCTCCGGCAATGCGAGTACGAGACGCACGAAATCACCGACTCGAGTCAGTTCGACCTCCCCGACTGCGACGTCGTCGTCGACGCGATGCTCGGCACCGGAATCAGCGGCGACCTCCGAGAGCCCGCGGCGACTGCAGCCGAGGCGATTAACGACGCCGATGCGACCGTCATCGCGGTCGACGTCCCCTCCGGCTTCGATGCAAACGACGGTGACCACGCGGACAACGGCGTTGCGGCTGACCGGGTCGTCACCTTCCACGACGCGAAGCCGGGACTCGAGGATCTTGACGCCGAACTCACGGTCGCCGATATCGGCATTCCCGCAGCAGCCGAGCGCTACGTCGGCCCGGGCGACATCTCGCTCGCCCGACCCGACGGTCGAGACGGCCGACCCTACGTCATCGGCGGCGGTCCCTACACCGGCGCACCGGCGCTCGCCGCGCAGGGCGCGCTCCGGGCCAGCGCGGAACTCGCCTTCGTCGCCGCTCCCGACGCCGTCGCGGGCGAGATTCAGGGCTACAGCGAGGACCTCATCGTCCAGCCCTACGCGGAGGACGTTCTCACGCCCGAACGGGCCGAAGATCTGCTCGAGACCGCCGAGCAGTACGACAACGTGGTCGTGCTGGGGCCGGGACTCGGGACGGACGACGAAACGCTCGAGGCCGCGGCGCAGTTCCTCGAGTCCTATTCCGGCCGCGTGGTCGTCGACGCAGACGCCCTTCGAGTCGTTCCCGACCTCGAGACCGACGCGACGCTGGTCTGTACCCCCAATCGCGGCGAGTTGGCGAGGATGGGCGGTCCCGATACCGACGATCTGGCCGCCGCAGCAGACGAGATCGAATCCTTCGCGGCCGATTTGGGTCACATCGTGCTCGCGAAGGGGGCAAACGACGTAATCACGGACGGCGAGCGGACGCGGATCAGTCGCTCCGGAACTGTGGGAATGAAAGTCGGCGGGACCGGCGACACGCTGGCCGGCATCGTCGCGGCCCTGATGGAACACGCCGAACCGTTCGACGCCGCGGCGGCGGGCGCGCAGGTCAACGGCCTCGCGGGAGAACGGATCGCAACGACTGAGACGTTCGGCTTCCTCGCGTCCGATATGCTCGACGAGATTCCTGCGGCACTGTGGGGTGGGGCCGATGAGTGAAACGCCCGACGAGCGGTCGAACGCGGCGGATTCGAGCGAGGCAGCCGCGGCCGACGAACTCACGCACACCACGGACGACGGCGACGTCCAGATGGTCGACGTCGGCGACAAACCGGACAGCGAACGCCGCGCCGTCGCGGTCGGGGAGATCCACCTCCAGCCGTCGACGATCGAGGCGATCCGGGAGGATCAGGTGGGCAAGGGCGACGTGCTCGCGACCGCCCGTATCGGCGCGATCCAGGCCGTCAAACACACCTGGGAGACGATCCCGATGTGTCACCAAATTCCGATCACGAACGTCGACACCGACTTCTCGCTCGCGGAGGATCGCATCGAACTCGAGGTCGGCGTCGAAACCACCGGCAAAACGGGCTGCGAGATGGAGGCCCTCGAGGGCGTGACGACGGGCCTGAACGTCGTCTGGGATATGGTCAAAGCCGTCGAGAAGGACGACGACGGCCAGTATCCGTCGACGGGCATCGAGAACGTGCGGGTGCTCGCGAAGGAGAAAGCGCGGGCCTGAGCCGCGTTTGTCGTCAGTCGAGGAACTCGAGCAGCTCGATCCGCGTTCCCGCGGGATCTTCGAAGAACGCGACCTTCAGATCGCCGAAGACGGTGGGTTCCATGACGAACGAGACGTCGCCGTCGAGATCCGCGACCGCAGCATCGACGTCGTCGACGGTGTAGCCGAAGTGGAGCACCCCGTACGGTAACTCGTCGACGAAGCCTGCCGCCTCGTACGGCGCTCGATCGAAGACGTAGAGGTGTTTGTCGCCGACCATCAGCGCGGCGTGCTCGACGGCCGTCGCGCCCGTTTCCTCCTCGTCGGGTTGTTCGTGCTCAAGGAGGTCGCCGTCCAGGTGCTCGCGATAGAACGCGACGGCGTCGCCGACGTCCGGAACTTTCAGTGCGACGTGATAGAACGCGTCTGGCGTGACCATACCGGACTCTTTTCGTCCCGTCTGATAAGTGTGCGCACGGGTGAACGCGAGCCGACGGGAGCCACGATCGACAGTTCGATTCACTTGCCGCACGCGGAACCTACTTTGGTACCGGGCCCCAAATCCCGCGGCATGTCCTTCGAGGACACGGACGAGCCGTCGCCGACCGGCGGAGGGACTGAATCCAGTCCGAACCCGGCGAACGCACCCCGAGAGCCCGCTCTCGAGTCCGCCCGGACCGAACAGTTATCGGCTCCAAGCGACGCCTTCCAGGCGCTCGGCAACGAGATTCGAATGGGGATTCTCGAGACGATGCTCGAGCGGACCGACGGCGACGAGCCGTCGCGAGCCACCTTCTCGGAACTGTTCGACGCCTCCGAGGTAGACACGTCGGCCGGCTTCGCCTATCACCTCGAGCAACTCGTCGGCCCGTATCTCCGAAAGGACGCGGCGGACGAAACCGTGGGTTCCGGGGAACACACGGCGGGCTACGAACTCACCTACGCCGGACTGCAGATCGCCCGAGCGATCGCCACCGGTACCTACACCCACCGTGTCGACCACCCGCCGATCACGCTCGAGGAGCCCTGTCCGTTCTGCGAGCACGACGCGCTCGAGGCCGAGTCGACCGACAACGTCGTGACCGTGGGCTGTGCCGACTGCGAGCGCCGACTGTTGCAACTCGGCTTTCCGCCGTCGGGACTCGAGTCCCACGGACGAAGCTTTCCCGAGGCGTTCGACCGACACCACCGTCACCGGCTCACGCTCATGCGCGACGGCGTCTGCCCCGAGTGTGCCGGCACCGTCGACACACGACTCGGAACGCCCTCACCTGCGGTCGCCGACGAGTTGCCGACCGAGCACACGGATCACGTCCAGGCTGTCCTCGAGTGTTCGACCTGCGGCACCGAAGCGCGCTGCCCCGTCACGCTGGCGCTGCTCGAGCACCCGGCAATCGTCTCGTTCTACCACGAGCACGACCGGGACGTCCGGGAGCGACCGATCTGGAACGTCGGCCACGAGTGGGCCGAAACGGTGCTCTCGGAGGACCCGCTCGCGGTTCGGGTCGTCGTCGAACTCGAGGATGCGGTACTCGCGCTGTACGTCGACGACGGGCTCGACGTGGTCGACGTCCAGCGGTCGTCGGTCGCGGAATAAGAGCTGTGGCCACACCGGTGGGTGCAGATCGCCCGCTGAGCGACCGAACCACGCTGCGGTGGCGCGCGCTGTGCTGCGGCGAGCGGTGCGAGGCCGAACGGTGTGAGGCCTCGAGAAGCGAACGGGGAGTGAAACGACCCGTGAGCACGAGAGCGAGCCGGAGCACGATCCTGCGCGAGGGATGAGTGAACGAGCGCAGCGAGTGAACGAATCGGCTGGGGAGGACGTGGCACTCACCGCCGCCAACAACTGCAGAAGGGGCGTCGTCGCTGTCACGCGTTACTCGCTCGAGTGTGCCGCTCGCGCGGCGCGTGAGTGATTCGAGATCGCTCGGTTCGATCCGCCGATTACTGAGGGACGAACTCGAGTCTCGAACTACGACTCGAGTTCTGCTAGGGCCGCCACGATCTCGTCGGCGGACAGCCGCTCGACCGTCGCCGCGTCCGAATCGATCGTCCACACGTCGAGGCTCTCCGGCTCGAGGTCGCTCTCCGCCGTCGTCGCGAGCGCCTCGAGTGCCGTGGCGATTCCCCGTTGCGTCTCTCCCGGGAGGCCGCCCTCGAGTCGATCCTCGAAGAATCCCCTGATCCCGTCGGTGCCGTTCCCGATCGAGACGGCCCGCCAGCCGTAGGGGGTGCCGCTGGGATCGACTTCGAACAGCCGTGGTTCCCCCTCGGCGCCGCTCGGACCACCGGGATCGACGCCGGCGACGAGGAGCGCCGCACCGAACGGACGCGACCCGCCCGTCTGGGTGTGTTCCTGGACGTGATCCGCGAGGTGGGTCGCGAGCGATTCCACGCCGATGGGCTCGCCGTATCGCACCCGATGGTGCTGGGCGACCCGCCGCGCGACGTCGACGAGCTGTCGCGCGTCGGCCGCGTGGCCCGCGGACGCGATCGCGAGGTGGTCGTCGATCTCGTGGATCTTCTCGATCGTGTCCGCCTCGAGCAGCGGCGAGCGAACGCGCTTTCGCGCCGCGAGGACGACGCCGTCGTCGGTCACGACGCCCACGCTCGGCGAGCCGCGTTCGACGGCTTCGCGAGCGTACTCGACCTGGTAGAGCCGGCCGTCCGGCGAGAAGATCGTGTTGCCGCGGTCGTAGGCCTGCTGGGGCGCACTCGAGTCCATCTCAGCGCACCTCCTCGTCGGATTCCTCGATCACGTTCGGATCGTTCGACCCGGTGTCTCCGGTCGCGTCGGCCGTCGACGCGACGCCGTCGGCCACGCTCCCGAACTGCTCGAGGTCGAGCGAATCCGCAGTAATCGTCGCGATCGTCATCCCGTCACCGCTGGCGGTGTCGCGCTCGGTGGCACTCTGGACGGCGGTCGCGACGACACGTCGGAGGTCCGAAAGCGGGAGGTCGGGCTCGTAGGCCCCCTCGAGTGCGCCGTAGGCGAGTTGCATGCCGCTGCCGCTGGCCGCGTACGCGGTGTCCATGACGCCACCGCCGCCGCCGATCTGGTAGACCGCCGGGCCGTCGTCGACGCCCGCGAGCACGAGGTCGAGGATTCGGTAGGGACCCCGTCGAACGAGGTCGCCGGCCACGGTCGCGGCGGTTTCGACTGACGCGGCGGCGTCGTGACGTAACTCGTAGCCTCGGAGTTCGGCGCGGAGGTGGCGAACGAACGACTGCGCGTCGCTGACGCTGCCCGAGAAGGCAACGGCCGTTCGGTCGGCGACGGGTTCGATCTTCCGTGCCGACTGATTCGTCACGAATTTTCCGCCGAGGCTCGCCCGCCTGTCCGCCGCGAGGACGACGCCGTCCGCACCGACGGCACCGACCGTCGTGGTTCCCGTCGTGAACTCGTTCGGTAGGGTGTGCGGGTCGGTCCCCCCGTCGTCTCGGTCGGATCGTCTCCCGTCGCCGACCGGCTGGATGCCGCTCGTCTCGAGGAAACTCGTCTCGAAGTTCATTTCTGATTGCATCAGTAACGAGAAGGGCTTCCGACGGAATATATGGTAGCTAAAATATATTTTAGCTGCGAGGGTGTACGAACTCGTCTCGAGCGTCGAAACGGAATCAACAGCGCACGAACGACGGCGACCGAACGCCGAACGCGCTCGATAACTCGAGAGTAAATCCGCGTTGCGACGCCGGCTAGAGGTCCATCCCGCCGTTGACGTCGATCACTTCGCCCGTCACGTAACTCGAGTCCTCGCTGGCGAGGAAGCGAACGACGGCGGCGATATCCTCGACTTCGGCCAGTCGCTCGAGCGGAATGCCCGAGATGATTCGCTCGAGGACGTGGTCCGGCACGCTCTTGAGCATATCGGTCGCGGTGAAGCCGGGCGCGACGCAGTTGGCCGTCGACCCGCCTTTGGCGAGTTCGAGGGCGATGGTGCGGGTGAAGCCGAACATCCCACTTTTGGCAGCCGCGTAGTTGGCCTGTCCGAAGTTGCCCTGTTTGCCGACGACGCTCGAGATGTTGACCAGTCTCCCCTCGTGGGCGTTCCAGATGTCGTCGTAGAACTCCTGGGTGCAGTTGAACATCCCGCCGAGATTGACGTCCATGACGCGATCCCACTCTTCGCGGGTCATCTCGGTGAACTGTTCGTCGGCCGTGATCCCGGCGTTGTTGACCAGGACGTCGGCCGGGCCGAACGCGTCGTGGCAGACCTCGCGCATGTGTACGACCTCCTCGCGGTCGGCGACGTCGGCCCGTGCGGTGACGGCGCTCCCGCCCGCCGATTCGATGGCGTCGACCGCCTCGAGTGCCGATTCCTCCGACGACCGGTAGTTAATCACGACGTTCGCCCCTTCCGCGCCGAGGTACTCCGCGATACCGCGTCCGATCCCGCGCGCCGAGCCGGTGATAACACAGGTTCGCCCATCCATAGACATGGTACACCCGTTCAACGTCCGGCGATAAATAACAACATGTTGGGTATCAGGAGATACGGTGGCGAGAGAAAGTGAGAGACTCGTGAGGCCGGGTCCGATAGCGCGGTGTCGTCACGCGAACCGCCGGCTATCGCGGTAGTGCTATCGGTTCTGGGCCTGCTCGATCCAATCTTCGATTCGGCTGGGTGAGATACCGGTTTCGGTAGCCAGCTCCGCGGTATCGGCATCGGCCAGCTGATCGAAGGTTTCGATACCGGCTTCCGTCAGATCGTCCGCGTAGGCCTGCCCGACGCCGCTGAGATCGGTCAGGTCGTCGGTCTCGGCCTCGATCTCGGAGGCCGCGTCCTCGCCGGCGACCTCTTCGACGACGTCTTCGTCGACGGTCATCTCGCCCGGCTCTGCGGGCTCCGCTTGGATGTCGTCCTCACCGCGCGCGGTGACTTCCTCGTCGGTCCGGTCGGTCGTCTCCGCGTCGATGTCGTCCGGTTCGGTCCCGACGTCGGCGTCGGTTTCGACCGTTGCGCCGCCGTCGGTCAGATCCGCAGGACCGGTTTCGTCGCCGGCGACGTCCTCGGCGAGTGCGGCGTCTTCGGCTTCGGGTTCAGGCGTCTCCGGTTCAGCCTCAACCTCCGTCCCGTTCGAACGCGTCTCGAACCACTCGCTGACCTGCGGCCAGAGTTCCTCGTGGCTTCTCGAGGAGACGGACATCCCGATGTGGCCCGTCGCGAACTCGAGGATCTCGGTGTCCTCGGAACTGATAACGTCGTTGAACGGCTTCGACGCCTCCGGCGGGATGAGGTGGTCGTACTCCGCGACGATCTGAAGGACGGGCATGTCGATCTTCGTGAGGTCGACGTGCTCGCCGTTCAGGTAGAGCTCGTTCTCGTAGAGCTTGTTCTCCTGATAGATGTCGCGGATGAACTCCTCGTAGGCCTTGCCGGCGACGTCGATTCCCTCGTCGAGCCAGCGCTCCATCCGGGCGAAGTTCTCGACGAAATCCTCGTCCTCCATGTTGTCGTAGAAGCGGACGTACTTCGTCACGTTGTTCGCGACGGGATCCATCAGCGCGAAGCCGACGTCGAGGAATTCGGCGGGAACGTTGTCGAAGGTGTCGGTGACCGTCTCGGGGTCGTAGTAGTCGTCGGCGCCCCAGAGCTCGAGCACGCCGCCGTCGCCGGCAAAGCAGAGGCCGGCGGCCATCAGCGCGAGGTTCTTGACCTTCTCGGGGTAGAGCGCGGCGTACATCGCCGACTTCGTGCCGCCCATACAGTAGCCGAGGATGTTGATCGAGTCCTGTCCGGAGCGCTCGCGGACGACGTCGACGCAGTTGTCGATGTAGCGGTTGACGTAGTCGTCGAGGCCCAGCGTGCGGTCGAGCTTCGAGGGTTCGCCCCAGTCGATCAGATAGACGTCGAAGCCGGCCTCGAGCAGCGTCTGGACGACCGAGCGGTCGGGCTGGAGGTCGAGGATGTACGGCTTGTTGATCAGCGCGTACGTGACGAGGATCGGCACGTCGTGTTGCTCCTCGGTCATCGGCTCGTAGTGGAGGAGTTTGAGCTTGTTCTCCTCGTAGACGACCTCGCTCGGCGTCTGGCCGACCTCGACGTTCTCGAGCGTTTCGGTCCGTTCTGGTGCGACTTTGCTCTTGTCGGCCAGATCGGCGGTCGCCTCCCAGGCCTGGCGCTGCAGGTCCAGGACGGATGTGAACGGATTCATCATTCTTCCTCGAGGTGGTCCAGAACGCGGTCGAGTTTCTGCTCGACGGCGTGCTGGCGGCGCTCGAGTTCGACGAGGCGGTCGCCGACCTCGACGACGGTGTCTTCCGTCGCGAAGCCGAGCTGGCTGAGCGTCTCCTGTGAGGCCTCGTCAGCCTGTTGCTGGAGTTCGAGGATGTCGCCGACGGTTTCGCCGGTCATCCGAGCAAAGGCGGTCGTCGACATGACGTCCTTGAACGCGTCGTTGGCCGTGTTAAGCCATATGTCGCGGAACTCCTCCATGTCGACCTCTTCGCCTTCCATCTGATCGTTCATCCGCTCGACCATCTGCTGGGAGGCGTTCATCCACGTCTCGTAAGCCCGCGCGTAGCCCTCGACGCCCTCGGAGATCTCGTTCTCGTCGGTGGCGTCGCCGACGGCTTCGGACCAGCTCTCGACGAACTGGGCCTGGGCTTCCATGTTCTCTTCGATCGCGTCCATAAACTGTTCGTTCCACTGTTCGACGACTGCGTTCCAGTTCTGCGCCTGGGGCTGTGAATCTGTCATTGTGCTAAAATTGGGGTTCGGCGCTGAAAAAGCTGCGCCTGATGCTGCGGTCTACGCCGAGACGTCGAACTCTTCGGCGGCTTCCTCAACGTCGTCTGCGACGGACGCGACGTTCGCTTCGACCTGTTCGTGGGCCTCGAGCGCGGCGTCGAACGAGTTGTCGACGACCTCGGAGTAGCTCGCGGCGAACTCGTCGTAGGCGGCTTCGGACTCGTCGATGGCCTCGACGACGGCCTCGAGCGACTGGTGCTGTGCGTCAGTTGCGGAGTCGAAGCCTTCGTCGACGAGTTCGCGGAGTTCGTCGAACTCGGCGGCCTGCTCGGGCATGGAGGCCTCGAGGGCGTCGAAGTAGGCGTGGACGGCGCCCTTGGTCAGTTCGGCGTTGGATTCGAACATCGCGCCGGAGCTCTCGACGGCGTCGCCGAAGGCGCTGATCGAGGACTTCTGGGCCTCGAGGGCGTCGTGGGTGAGGTTCTGGGACTGTTCGAGTGCGGTGCGCTGTGCGTCGAAGACGGCGGTGAATGGGTTCTGAGTCATGATTGATCTTCTCGGTTTCGCTTGACGGGTACGACGATCGTCTGGACGATATCGCCCTCTTCGATGTCGAGGGCTTCCCGTTCCGGGCCGGGAATGCTGATCCGACCGCCGCTCTGGACGCGAGCTTTGAACGTCGCCGTTCCCATGTTCATCGGACCGAAGCTGGAACCGGTATCGAACGGGTTCGAGCCGCTGGCCTGCATCATCTTCTTCATCATCTCCTGCTGGGATTCGGCAACCTGCTCGCCTGCCTCCTGCATCTGTTCGGTGAACATCGCAGGCGGGAACCAGAGCGATCGGTCGGAGTCGTCCGTCATCAACAGAACGTACGGGCTCGGACCTGATAAGGGTTTCCACTAGATACCATCTGATACCATCTAATGGGTTAAGACGTATCGGACGTGCTCTCGCGGTCTTCAGACGGGCGACGAGTCGGCGACGCCGATCGAACGAGGGGACGGCAATCACCCGATCGAGCGATCGATCGAACCGGGCGAACGAAAATAGCTAATAATCGTGTACAATCCGGTTAAAATCGTCCAGGTCAGCCAAAGAAGTCATAACCACCACACACCTACCGGGCCGTAGATGTCCCACGAGAAGCCTGCGAAACACAACTTCGCTGCCATGACCGACGCGTGGACGTCGATGGCCCAGACTCTCTTCGAAAGTGCGACTGCTGCCAACCGCGCGGCGATGTCCGCCATGTTGGCACCCGGCGTCTCGAACGGCTCCGATACCGAGACCGTCGCCGCGTCGATTCCGTCGATCGATCACTCCCACCTCGACTGGCAGTTCGACCGAACGGTCGACGACCCGGCCCACATCAGCGTCGGCGACACCGTCACCTTCGAAAAAGTCCTGAGCGAGGACGACGTTCGGGCGTTCGCCCACGTCAGCGGCGACACGAACCGACTCCACCTGGACGAAGAGTTCGCCGCCGGCACGCGATTCGGCGAGCGGATCGTCCACGGGACCCTCGTTTCCGGTCTCATCAGCGCCGCGCTGGCGCGACTCCCTGGACTCACGATCTACCTCTCTCAGGACCTCGAGTTCAGCGGGCCCGTCGGCATCGGCGACCGCGTCTCCGCCCGCGTCGAGATCGTCGAAGACCTCGGGAACAGGCAGTACCGCCTCGAGACGATCATCCGGAACGAGAGCGAGGACGCGACCGTCATCAACGGCGAAGCGGTCGTCCTGATCGACGACATGCCGGAAGAGTAGTCGACGTTCCACGCCGTCGGCCGACCGCTCAGGCAGTTTAGCAGCCTCTCGTTTTCAGCCCAGCCCTCCCCCGCCCGCCGATCCCGTAGCGACGGCGCAGCCGAATCCGGGTGCAACGTTGCTAAGTAGTTCCTCGCGGAACGGCCTGCTATGACGCTCTTCGGGACTGCAGGGATCCGCGGCCCGGTCGAGGAGGTAACGCCAGCGCTCGCGCTCGCGGTCGGACAGGCCGCCGGCGATCCCGACACGACGTTCGTCGTCGGCCGAGACGGCCGAGAAACTGGACCCGCGCTCGCCGCGGCGGTCGAAGCCGGCCTCGAGAGCGCCGGCTCGGACGTCGTTCGAATCGGCGAAGTACCGACGCCGACGCTGGCGTTCGCCTCGCGCGGCCGCAAGGGTGTGATGCTCACTGCGAGCCACAACCCGCCCCAGGACAACGGCATCAAACTCTTCGCGAACGGCGTCGAGTTCGACCGCAACGCCGAACGCGCCGTCGAGGATCTAGTCGAGAGCGACGGCGGGCTCGAGTCCGTCCGCTGGGACCGGTGGGGCGAGTCGTCGACGCTCGAGGTCCTCGACGCGTATCGGGACGCTGTCGTCGCCTACGTGCGCGAACAGTTCTCGTCGTCGAGCGACGGCTCGGCCGACGAGACGCCGCTCGAGGGGCTCGAGATCGCCGTCGACTGCGGCAACGGGATGGGATCGCTCGCGACGCCCCACGTCCTCGGACGGCTCGGCGCCGACGTCGTCGCGCTCAACGCGAACGTCGACGGCCACTTTATCGCCCGCGAGAGCAAGCCGACGCCGGAGACGCTGTCGGACTTTTCGGCCTTTTTGGAGACGGGCTCGTTCGACCTCGGACTGGCCCACGACGGCGACGCCGATCGACTGGTCGTGCTCGGCCCCGACGGGGAGGTGATCCACGAGGACACCGTGCTCGCCCTCGTCGCGGCCCACTACACGGCGGCGAGCGACGCCGAGGACCCCGTCGTCGTGACGACGCCCAACGCATCGGCACGCATCGACGAACAGGTCCGCAACGCGGGCGGACATGTCGAGCGAGTCCGACTCGGCGCGCTCCACGAGGGGATCGCTCGAGAGCGCCGCGCGGCGGCGGACGACGACGAGACGGCCGTCGTCTTCGCCGCGGAGCCGTGGAAACACATCCACACGGCCTTCGGCGGGTGGATCGACGGCGTCGCGAGCGCGGCCGTCGTCAGCGCCCTCGTCGCCGCGGCCGGCGATACGGAAACGCTCCGCGCGCCGGTCACCGAACGACCCTACCGAAAGGTCAGCGTCGACTGCCCGGACGACGCCAAGGCCGACGCGATGGCCGCCCTCGAGACCGACCTCTCCGACGGGTTCCCGGCGGCGGCCGTCGACACGAGCTACGGCGTTCGCCTCGAGTTCGAGGACGCCTCGTGGATCCTCGTCCGGCCGAGCGGAACCGAACCCTACGTGCGGATCTACGCCGAGAGCGACACTGTCGACGACCTGGTCGCGGACGCCCGCGACGTCGTCGAGGCTGCGATCGCCGCTTCCCGGTGAGCGAGTCGAATCCGAAGCGCCGAACCGGGTTTCGGGGCTTTGGTCGGGTTCACGACGGTGGAGTCGAACCGGATCGGGTCTCGTGCAAGCCGGGCGATTTCGATTCCGGCTGTGCGTTTCACGCCGTTCGTATTCGAAACGAATAACAAGTGAAGGCAGACTAGTTCTGTTAGTATTACATTCGTCGATTCCGACGAGTATAAACCGAATGTCTACGCTATTCAGGGCTATGGCGCAGAATCGACGGCGGTTCCTTACTGGTGCAGGTGTCGCAGGACTGACCACGATAGCCGGCTGTGTGGGCGGCTTCGGCGAAGACGCCGATACGGAGTATCAGGTCGGTATGATCTACGCGAGCGGCGGGCTCGGCGACAACTCGTTCAACGATATGGCGCAGTCGGGGATCGAGGACGCGCAGGACGAGTTCGACCTCAGCTACGATCAGGCCGAACCCGACGACGAGGGTGAGTTCGACGGCCACCAGCGCGACTTCGCGGAGGGCGGTGAGTACGATCTGATCACCTGTGTCGGCTTCGCACAGGAGGACGCGCTCGCGGAGAACGCACCCGAGTACCCCGATCAGAACTTTATGATCATCGACACCGCGGGTATCGAGGAAGACAACGTCCGAAACTACGTCTTCGACGAACCGGGCGGCTCGTTCCAGGTCGGCCACCTGGCGGGACTGTTGACCGCCGAGGAGTTCTCGGCCGGCGACGGAGAGACGAATCCGGACGAGGACGTCGTCGGCTTCGTCGGCGGCGTCGAATCGCCCCTGATCGAATCGTTCGAGGCCGGCTTCACCGCCGGCGTCGAGTACGCGAACGACGACGCCGAGGTCATCTCCTCGTACGTCGGCGACTTCAACGACACGAGCGGCGGTCAAGAGGCCGCGCTCTCGATGTATCAGGACCACGGCGCCGATATCGTCTTCCACGCCGCGGGTGCGACCGGCGTCGGCGTCTTCCAGGCCGCCGAATCCGAAGGTCGGTTCGCGATCGGCGTCGACTCCGATCAGTCGCTCGAGGAGGAGGACTACGCCGACGTGATCCTCGCGAGCATGGTCAAACGCGTCGACGAGGCCGTCTACACGGCCGTCGAGTCGATCGTCAACGACGAGTTCGAGGGCGGCGAAACCGAGGAGCTCGGACTCGAGGACGGTGGCGTCGAGGCTGTTTACGGCGACACGATCGGCGACGAGATTCCCGACGAGATCACGGATCAGGTCGACGAATCCAGACAGGAACTCATCGACGGCGAGATCGAGGTTCCGGACGATCCCGACGACGTCTGATCGCGCATGACCGAGCCGGGAACGGAACACACCGACGACGCGGGCGGAGTCGAGACAGCAACTGCGGGCGATCTCGCGGTGCATCTCGACGGAATCACCAAACGGTTTCCGGGCGTCGTCGCGAACGACGACGTCGACCTGCTGGTCGAGCGAGGGAGCGTCCACGCCCTGCTGGGGGAGAACGGGGCCGGAAAGACGACGCTGATGAACGTCCTCTACGGGCTCTACGAGCCGAACGAGGGCCGCGTGGTCGTCGACGGCACCGAGCGCGCGTTCGGTTCGCCGCGCGACGCCATCGACGCCGGGATCGGCATGATCCACCAGCACTTCATGCTGGTCGACACGATGACCGTCGCGGAGAACATCGCACTCGGTAACGAGCCGCGAAAGTGGTTCGGGATGGCGGTCGACCGCGAACGTATCGAGCGCGAGATCCGGGATCTCTGCGATCGCTACGGGTTCGACGTCGATCCGACGGCGACGATCGCCGACTGCAGCGTCGGCGTCCAGCAGCGCGTCGAGATCCTCAAAGCGCTCTACCGGGGCGCCGACGTCCTCATCCTCGACGAGCCGACGGCCGTCCTCACGCCCCAGGAGGTCGAGGGACTCTACGACGTGCTCGAGGAGCTAACGGCCCAGGGGAAGACGATCATTTTCATTACGCACAAACTCGGTGAGGCGACACACGCCGCGGACGCGATCACCGTCCTCCGGGACGGGGAGTCCGTCGGTACGGTCGATCCGAACCGGACGACGCGGGAGGAACTGGCCGAGTACATGGTCGGCCGGGAGGTGCTCCTCGAGGCCGAAACCGAGCCGAACGAGGTCGGCGGGACGATCCTCTCCGTCGACGAACTGTCCGTCGAAGACGCGCGCGGCGTCGAGGTCGTGTCGGGCATCGATCTCGAGGTCCGAGCCGGCGAGATCCTCGGCATCGCCGGGGTCGACGGCAACGGCCAGACCGAACTGATCGAGGCAATCACGGGACTTCGAGAGCCCGAACGCGGGTCGGTCGTCTTCGATGACGCGGACGTGACCGGCTGGTCGCGCCGCGACCGAATCGATGCCGGCATGTCGTACATCCCGGAGGATCGCCACGAGCAGGGGCTCGTGATGTCGTTCGATCTCGTCGAAAACGGCGTGCTCGGAAGCCAGCGCTCCGAGGAGTTCTCCGAATCCGGACGCATCGACTGGCAGGAGGTCCGCGACCACTCCGAGGAGATCATCGAGACCTACGACGTTCGCCCACCCGACGCGGAGGCGGACGCCGAATCCCTCTCGGGAGGGAACCAACAGAAGTTCATCGTCGGCCGCGAGTTCGAACGCGGTCCGCGATTGGTCGTCGCGACCCACCCGACGCGCGGCGTCGACATCGGTTCGACCGAGTTCATCCACGAACGGCTGCTCGAACTCCGCCGCGCGGGTATCGCCATCCTGCTCGTCTCGTCGAATCTGGACGAGGTGCGGAGCCTCTCCGACCGGTTGGCGGTCATCTACGAGGGCTCGTTCATGGACGTCACCGATCCCGACGATCTCACCGAGGAGGGACTCGGCTTGCTCATGGCCGGCGAACGGCCGGAGTCACGAGCCGCGTCCGACTCCGCCGGCGGAATGTCACCGACCACCGACGCCGATTCCGGAGGTGACGCATGAGACAGCGACTCGAGACCCTTATCGAGCGCCTCATCCGCGCGTCGATCCTCGAGCGGGTCGCCATCAGTATCGCGGCCCTGTTCGCGTCGATCCTGGTCGGCGGCGTGCTCGTGTTCGTTTCGGGCGCCTTCGCCTCCTGTCAGACCGGGCTGAACGTCGCCGGCTGGACCTTCTGTTACAACCCGGTGCAGGTCTACTACGAGCTGTTCTTGGGCGCGCTTGGCCACCCACTCGAGGGCGGCTGGAGTCCGGGGAACCACCGACTGGCGACGACGCTCCAGCAGACGACGCTGCTGATCTTCACCGGACTGTCGTTCGCGGTGGCCTACCGGGCCGGCCTGTTCAACATCGGGACGCAGGGACAGTTAGTCGTCGGCGGTCTCGCGACGGCGGTCACCGTCGTTTACGCCTCGTTGATCGTTCCCAGCGGCGTCGTCGGGACGGTCGTGCTCATCCCGCTCGGCGTGCTCGCCGGTGCGGTCGCGGGTGGGTTCTTCGGCGCGATTCCGGGCGCCCTCAAAGCCTACGCCGACGCGAACGAGGTCATCACGACCATCATGCTCAACTTCGTCGCCGTCGGGATCACCTCGACGCTGTTATCTTGGCAGTTCCAGGATCCCGACAGCCCCAATCCGGGGACTCGGCGAATCCCCGAGTACGCCGAGATTCCGAACATCCCTCTCGTCGGCTTCAGTAGCCGGGCGAACTTCTCGCTGCTCGCGCTCGCGTTCGCGGTCGCGCTCATGATCGGGATCGCCTGGCTGCTCGCGCGTACTTCCTTCGGTTACGAACTCCGGACGAGCGGCGTCCAACCGGAGGCGGCCGCCTACAGCGGCGTCGACGAGAAACGGATGATCGTCACGAGCATGACCCTCTCCGGCGCGCTCGGCGGTATCGGCGGCGCGCTCTGGGTGCTCATGCAACACGGACGCTGGCTCGAGAGCGTGCCGCCGCTCGGCTTCGACGGCATCGCCGTCTCGATCCTCGCGGCCAACAATCCGCTGGGTATCGGCGCGTCAGCGTTCCTCTTCGGCGTCCTCGACAGCGGCTCGAGCGCGATCGGGACCGCGACGGCCGTCCCGCCGGAGTTGGTGGGGATTCTGAGCGGTCTCATCATCCTGTTCGTCGCGATGCCGGAGTTCTTCCGTATGATCGGCACACGATACGTCGACGTCAGCAGTAGCGACCCCGTCCGCGCGGATGGCGGTGAACCAGATGACGACGGAGCAACGACCGACGACGGAGGTGAGCGCGATGATTGACAACCGGCGAACCGGGATCATGATCGCCGTAACCGCCTCGTTCGCGGTCCTCTGGATCCTATTCGGCGTCCTCTTCCCCGATTCGTGGGCGGGCGTTACGCTATCGGTCGCTGCCAGCCCGGGAACGCACACGGCGATGCTCCGGCTGGCCGTCCCCATCGCGCTCGCCGCGATCGGGGGGATCTTCGCGGAGAAGAGCGGCGTGATCAACATCGGAATCGAGGGGCTGCTCATCGTCTCGGCGTTCAGCGCGGTGATCGTCACCTTCTGGCTGGGCTCCGGCGAGTCGACGTTCGCGGTCTCACACCACTGGTGGGGACTGCTCGCTGGCGTGCTCGTGAGCACGCTGTTCGCGCTGCTGTTCGCGGTCGTCTGCATCGAGTACAAGGCGGACCAGATCATCGCGGGACTGGCGCTCTGGCTCATCGCGCTCGGATTGGCACCGTTCGTCTCGCGAATCGTCTTCGACAGTCCGAACACCGGCAACGTCGGCACGTTCGACAACGTGACGATCCCGGTGCTGTCCGAGATTCCGCTACTCGGCTACCTGCTGTTCGACACGCCGCCGCAGGTCTACCTCATGTTCGGGGCCGTCCTCGTCGGCTGGTACGTGCTCAACTGGACGAGCTTCGGGCGCTGGGTTGTCGCCAGCGGCGAGAACCCGAAGGCGCTCGATACAGCCGGCGTTGACGTCCGAAAGGTTCGCTACGCGGCGGTCATCCTCTCGGGCGTGTTCGCCGGTCTCGGCGGCGCAGGGTTCGCACTCGGCCAGCTCGGGACCTTCGCCGGCGGCGGCGAAACCGACATGCAGGGCCGCGGGTTCATCGCCATCGCGACCTACCTGTTCGCGAACTACCACCCCCTCGGCGCGCTCGCCGGCTCGTTTCTCTTCGCGGGCCTCGACGCGTTCCAGCTCCGGATTCAGAACATCGGCTACGCCGTCCCGTCGGAGCTCATCCGCACGATTCCCTACGTGACCGTGATCCTCGTGATCACCTTCGTCGGGAAGACCCGGCTGCCGGGTGCCGCCGGCGAGAACTACGAGTCTGGGGAGGACTGACCGCCGCTTCGCTTCCGACGGCGGGTCTGCGGCTGTCGGTGCCTTCTTGTCCGCTCTCGAGTTAGCAGCGGTATGAACAAGACCAAGTTGCTCGAGGCCGCCCGCGACGTCCAGTCCGACGCCCACGTTCCCTACTCCGAGTACCCCGTCGGTGCCGCCCTCGAGACGGCCGACGGGGAGGTCTTCGTCGGCTGTAACTTAGAGAACGCGAACTACAGCAACAGCCTCCACGCGGAAGAGGTGGCCGTCGCCGAGGCGGTCAAGAACGGCCACCGAGACTTTGCGCGGCTCGCCGTCAGCTCCGGCCGCCGGGACGGAGTCACGCCCTGCGGGATGTGCCGACAGACTCTCGCCGAATTCTGCGACGACGACCTCCTCGTGATCTGTGACGAAGGCGAGGACGAGGACCCGACGGAGTACACGCTCGGTGGCCTGCTGCCGAACACGATCACCGAGGAGATGCTCGAGTAGCTTCGTCGCCCGTCCTCGCGTAATTGTCTGTTTCGACGGCGCGCAGCGGCACGGCGAACGACAGTGAGCGGTGTCGCAACTCGCGAGGGATGAGCGACTGAAAGGAGCGTAGCGCGGAACCAACGGTTCCGCGGACATTCGAACGGGCCCGTTGGGCCCGTGAGAAGAAATCGGTTGGGGAGGGTGTGGAAACCCTCGGTGTCTGCCTCGAGTCGGTGTTCTGGATTGTGCATCGCTGAGAGTCGCTGCATCGGTATCGGACCGTCAAGAGTCGCTTCTGCCGCGATAGCCGAACTCCACCAGTCAGAACTGCCGCTCGAACTCCACCGGATCGGAGACCGTGTAGTACGGCCCGCCGAGTCGGCCGACGGTCGGGAGATCGCGCATGTCGAGTTTTCCGTCGCCCTCGGCGAGCAGTTCCTCGTCGACGTGAACGTGCTGGACGTCGCCGAGGATCATCAGTTTGTCGTGGACCTCGAGCGAGTCGTGCAGCGTACACTCCATCGAGACGGCCGCGTTCGCGACCCGCGACGCCGAGACGGTTCGACAGTCGGCGCGCTCGACGTCGGCGAGATCGAACTCGCTCTCCTCGGGCGGGATCGCGGCCGAGGTGTGGTCCATCCGTTCGATCTCGGACTCGGTGACGACGTTGACGACGAACTCGCCCGTATCCAGGGCGTTTCGTGCCGTGTCCTTCAGTTCGTCGCGGTCGCCGTTGGGCGTGTTGAACAGCACCGTCGGCTCCGTCAGCGAGACGTAGTTGTAGGAGCTGAAGGGTGCCAGGTTGTCGACGCCATCCTCGGTTCGCGTGCTGATCCAGGCGATGGGACGGGGAGTGACGACCGTCTTGACGAACCGGGCGATCTCGTCTTCGGACCGCTCGTCCGTGTCGAACTCGTGCATGACGAGTGGGTATGGGTACTCACCACATCAGTTCGATGGATTCCGGCGAGTTGTCGGGTGCGGTCCTCGAGGTGGCTTCGCGGCGAGTGAGTCGACCGAAACCACTTTCCGATGTTGGTTTCAACCTCCCATCATGTCCTCTCCGAACGAAGCACCGGACCGAAATCAGAACCTGGATCAGCCTTCGAGATTCGATGAGAGGGCCCTCTATACCGTCGTTCGCAAAGCGGTTCGGGACGCCCTGCTCGACGTGATCGGAACGCTGGTCTTGCTCGCCCTCGGGTTGGCGTCGGTCTGGGCGGGCGTACAGAACGCGGCCAGTCAGGGGGCCGACGGGCTCCTCTTTGCAGTGCCGATGATCCTGCTCGGCGTCTACTGTGCGGCCTACGCGCTCGATTTCGTTCCGCGAGCGCTCGGTCCGCTCTCGAGATGAGTGCGCGACGACGGCGTCATCTCCGCTTCTCGAGCACGTCCCGAAGCACCGTCCGGTGGCAGCGCTTCTTCGCGGTGTTCTCGAAACAGACCAGCGCCAGCGACTCGCCGTCCGCGAGTCGGGTTTCGAGGGCCTCGAGCGCCGCCTGCGCGTCGGCCGACTCCTCGAGGTAGTTTCGATACCGCTCCTCGAATCCGACTTCGTCCCACGCGGCGTTGTGTGCGCCTTCCTCGCAGATCCCGCGCATCTTCAGGTCGTCGACGGTCGTCTGAAACGACTCGAGCAACTCGCCGGGCGGTCCGAGTGCCGGACGGTTCTCGTCGACGGCCCCGTGAAACCACGGCGTCGGGTTCCGAACGACGCCGACGAGCGTCGTCTCGGGCGGGAGATCGGCGAGATCGTGTTGGAGCGCGGCCACGTAGGTGTCCTCGAGCGTTCCCTCGAACGCATTCTGGCCATTGGCATCGTCCGTTCCCTCGGCTCCGCGTGCCATACCGGCGGTACGTCGGCCCTGCAGTTATATACGGCGGCGGTGCGAATCACCGCGTCTGAATGACCGGCGACAGCGAAGATCCGAACGCCGACGTACAGTACCACCTCGAGGTCGGCTCCGACGACGTCGCGGAGACCGTGCTCCTCCCGGGGAATCCGGAGCGACTCGAGAAGATCGTCGACTTCTGGGACGACCACGAAGTCACGGCCCACCACCGCGAGTACCGGACCGCGACGGGGACGACCGAGGGAACGCCGATCTCGGTTACGTCGACGGGGATCGGCAGTCCGTCGGCGGCCATCGCCGTCGAGGAACTCGCCCGCGTCGGCTGTGACACGTTCATTCGCGTCGGCTCCTGTGGGGCGATCCAACCCGAGATGGACGTCGGCGATCTGGTGATCACGACCGGTGCGGTCCGTCAGGAGGGAACCAGCGACGAGTACGTCCGGGAGGATTACCCCGCCGCGGCCGACCACGAGGTCGTCTGCGCGCTGGTCGCGGCCGCCGAGCGACTCGGCTACGACTATCACACGGGCATCACGATGAGCGCGGACTCCTTCTACGCGGGCCAGGGTCGCCCCGGTTTCGAGGGATTCGAGGCCGCCGGCGCGGACGACCTCGTCGACCAGTTGAAGGAGGCGAACGTGAAGAACATCGAGATGGAAGCCAGCGCGATCGTGACCATCGCGAACATCTACGGCCTTCGGGCCGGCGCGGTCTGTACCGTCTACGCAAATCGAGAGACCGGCGAGTTCCGAACCGAGGGCGAGTCACGCGCCGCCGAAACGGCGACGCTCGCAACCCACCTGCTCGCGAAGATGGACGCCGTCAAGCGCGAGGCCGGCGCGGACCGCTGGCACGCCGGGCTCTCGCTCGAGGACGCCTAACCGGTAGTCAGTCGATGTCAGCGAAAATCCGTCGTTGAACCGAATCGCGTGCAGTGTGACTACAGCTGCTCGTTCTCGTGGAGACGTTTCATCCGGTTCTCGAGGTCGACGCCGCGCTTCTCGAAGTACGCGATGCGAGCCCGGTAGAAGAGGTAGCCGAGAATCATCCAGCCGGCGAGGACGGCGACCATCATCCGGAGCTGGGTTGCAACCAGCACCCAGAGGATCGCAGCGGAGACGACCGCTCCCGCGGCAGTGGTTTTGAGCAGCCACGGCGGCAGCTTGTACAGCGAGTACTCGTAGCGGTCGGGGAACACCTTCGGCAGGTTCCACAGCGCGACGCCGGCGACGGCGAGGCCGAACAGGATCGTCAGCGAGAGCGCCACGGAGAGCGTGACGGTTCCCGGCGAAATCGGCGCGACGAGCAGCGGCGGGACGCCCAGCAGGAGGACGGCCACGTACGGCGAGTCGTAGCGGTCGTGAATGCGGGCGATCGCCCCCGGGATGATGTCGTCACGACCAGCTCGCATCAGGAGCCTCGAGTACGCGGTGTAGGTCATGTTGATCGACGTCAGCGCACCCATCGCCGCGGCCATCAGGACGAGTGCAGTCAGTGCCGTCGGGAAGTTCTGCAGTGAGACCTCCGCGACGGCGGCGTCCATCCCGCCGAGGACCTCGTAGTTCGCCGACCCGACGAGGACGACGACGAGTCCGACCAGCAGCGAGAGGGAGATCGCGGCCGAGAGCCCGAGCACGCGCGGAATGTTCTTCGCGGGGTTCTCCATCTCCTCGCCGAGTTCGACGACGAGTCGGAAGCCCCGAAGCGGGAAGTACAGCGAGACGACGGCGACGATAGCCGGGCCGGTTCCCTCGGGGAACAGCGGCGTGTAGTTGTTCGTATCGACGATGAACGCGCCGGGAACAATGAACGCGAGCATCCCGACGACGATGATCGACACCATGATGAACTGAACGATAGCGACCATCTTGATCCCGAGTACGTTCAAAACGATAAACGGGATAAGCAGCCCGTAGATCAACCAGAGATCGGGAATCGCCGGAATCGCCGAGATGTTGTCGGCGACGAACCCGGCGTACTCGGCGAAGCCGAGGCCGATGAACAGCATGCCGGCCCAGACGCCGGGGATCGTGATCCACGGGAGCAAAAAGCCCCAGAACGGCCCCACGAGCCGCGACGCGTAGACGTAGCTCCCTCCGGCGACGGGTATCGCACTCCCCAACTGCAGCGACATGAGGATCCCGAAGGTCAGCGGGATCAACGCGAGCAACAGCGCGAAGATGATCCCCGGCCCGGCGTCCCCCGCCAGCGGCCCGGGGAGCACGAACGCACTCACCCCGATGACGTTTCCGATTATCAGTACCGTGGCCCCTATCAGCCCAACTTTCTGATCGATTATTCCGTGTTCAGACATTGTATCTATCTCAAGTGATTGTTCGTGACAAGTCCGGTAGTGGATAACAGTGTTACGGATTATCGATGCATGCGGTAACAGTGGTTGTAATATTTGCCAGCAGGGATTCCATAGCGTGTCGCTGGGTACTCTCGAGCGAAAAGAGTAGCCGACTCGAGTTCAGCAAGTCAGCGAGCGGCAGTTCGATCGGTGTTTGAGATACGCACGAGGCACTCCGCAGCAATTGAGCCCGCAGGTCAGTACACGAGCGCACTGTGCTACCGATTCGTCGGACTCGTTCGATAGTGGAGTCTCTGATTCTTCTCGACTCACGGGTCGCTTCGCACCCCGTTCACTGGCAACTGCTTCGGATCCTCCTACTCACGGCACAACCTGTCGCTCGCTCGAGCGGTCTTCGATTCCTCCCTACTCGCGGGTCGTTTCACTCCCCGTTCGTAAGCGGGTCCCCCGGACCCTCTCTACTCACGAATCCGGACGATTCCATCCTCGAAGACCTTCCGATTGGGGACGATATACTCCTCGGACTCGTCCTCGATTTTCGTCACGAACAGGTCGACTTCCTGGACGATTCCCACCTGTTCGCCGATCCGGACCCGGTCTCCGATCCCGTAGGGCTGGTTGAGCAGCAAGTAGATTCCCGCCGCACTCGAGATGAGAAAGTCCTTGAAGGCAATGGTTCCTACGAAAACGAGTCCGAAGGCGTACACCGTCAACAGGATCAACAATGCGACGACGTGCACCCCGATCTGCCCCAGCGCGATGATGAAGGTCACGTAGAGAACGGTGTACTTGACGAGCTTGGGGAGGACCGAGACCTCCGGGAGTTTGACGCCGCGGAGGTACTCGCCGACGACCAGCTCCGCCTTGTCCGCGACGATGAAGCCGATGATGAGCACGAGGACGGCGATGAACACCTGCGGGATGAACTCCGTTACGCGCAGCCAGAACGCGTCCGTATCCAGCAACTGCGCGATGTGAATCGCCGTGAGCACGGCGATCCCGTAGATGAACCACGAACTCAATCGCGCGACGATGCCGACCGTGGAGGTGCCGATCGACTGGGCGGTCCGCTCGAACGGCGTCCCCTCGACCGTCTCCGGCACGCCGGATGCCGTCAGCAACTCCTCGTTGAGCCGTCCGACGAGATAGCCGACGACGATCCCGAGCGCCAGCACTGCTGCGGCTATCACGGCCGGTTCGTCGATGAGGGTCTGCCAGTCCATATCAGTACGCCTCCGGATCGACCTCCAGAATGAGCTCGCCGGCCTTGAACGCCCGCACGAGTCCGTCGCTCTCGGAGAGGACGATCGTTATCGCGTTCGTATCCCGCGTGATCGCCCCGCCCGCCATATGGCGCGCGCCGAGGCCCTTCGGAATGTCGACTCCTTCGGCGGACGGCTCGAGGTACCGGTACGCCGAAACGATCTTCCCCGCATCGGAGATGACGAACGCCCCGTCGAGCCGCGAGAACTCCTTTAACATCACGTTCACGATCGGGTCGCCGACGTGAACGTGGGACTTCTCGAAGGGGTTGTACGACAGCGGCCGGGACTTGTTCATCACCTTGCCCGCGTCGCCGACGACGAACAGCGCGCCGACCGGTTTCCCCTTCTGACCTTTCTTTCCGAGTTCGATGGCCAACTCGAGGACCGCTTTGACGACCTCCGGCTCCGCCCGGGACTTGACGAAGAGGTCGTAGATTCCCGTATGGGCTTCGGCATCCGCGCGGACGCGAGAGAGGGTGTCGATACTGTCGCTAAACGTCATCGTCGCACACAACAGTTCGTCACCGCCGTCGATCAACCCCTGCTCCAGGGCGCCCTCGAGTCCGAACTTGATCCGCTCTCTGATATCGTCGAACGCCAGCGGCAGTTCGACGAACGTCTCCGCGCCGACGGCGTTTTCGGTCCCGATGACGATCAGATCGAGGTCCTCGATGTCCGTAAACCGCTCGTAGTACGAGCCGCTCGGCGAAAAGAGCACGACTGCATCAACGTTCGCATAGAGATCCCCGAACACGTCGTCTAACCCGTCCATTGATCATACAAGTCGGTCCCGCGTGAATAAGCGTTGTGGACCGTCTGACGCGCGTCTGTCGCGTGGCATCCGGTTTCCCCGGCCAGAAGGGCGCTCCCAGCCGTCACGGGGCTCGGTGACGACTGGTTCACCGATTCGGGTCAGTTCTCGAGTGCCGGCGCTCGAGTGGTGGTGGTTTGGTTTGGTTGTCTCGAGTGATGCCGTACTCGAGGCTGTGCGGGACCGGATTCGAACGACGCGAAGACGTGCTCGCTGCGCTGCGCGCGTCTTCTCTCGTTCGAATCCGCTGATCGCATTCTCCGCTCACGACGTTGTTCGCGGAGAATGCGCGGGACCGGATTCGAACCGGCGGACCCCTACGGGACAGCGTCCTAAGCGCTGCGCCGTTGGCCTGGCTTGGCTACCCGCGCGCACTCTCAGCTATCCACGAACTCAGTAAGAAACTGTCGATACGCACTACGGGTGTGTCACCGGCTCCTCGGGTGACCAGTCCGGCGGAACGATGAACGTCACGTGCTCCGAGTCCCGGAGTTGATGTAGCTCCGCCGCTTGTTCGGCCAGCGATCGATCCCGGTACGGCATTTCTAAACCGCACCCGGTGCAGACGAGCTTGCAGGTTGGCTCTTTCATAGACGAGACGCAGCCGCGGATCGTACCCGGTCGACGAGCGTCTATTGGAATGGCGGGACAGCGACGGTTTAGTAGTTGTATCCTAGTGAAACTGACAGTGAACGGCCAATTCTCCTACTCGTTCGTAGCTGAACATTGTCCGGGACAGCGCCGCGCTGGTCGATCGTTTCGCCGAGTATACGTCTCGAGCGCTATCGATATACTCAACTTTTGATACACTTATTCCGTAGCTTTATCGGCGATGCACCGATATCCTGTCGTATGCACAGCGCTCGAGATCGTATCGAATACGAACAGTGGCTCGATGAACTCGAGTGTGTCGCAGACCGACTGGAGCTCTCGACGGACGCTCGGTCGTGTGCGGTGGATCTCTTTTTAGCCGACGTTCCCGACGAAGACCGGTCGAAACGGGCGGTTCTCGCGGCGAGCGTCTACGCCGGTTCGCTCGTCGCGGGCGACGGCCGAACGCAGGGAGCCGTCGCCGACGCCGCGGACGTCTCGCGACTCTCGATTCAATCCCGCTGGAAGGAGTTACTCGAGACCGCGGGTCTCGAGCCACCGCGGTGGTAGGTCGACCGAACCGACTGTTTCGACCGTTTCAGGAGGACAGTTTCACACTGAGACACTGTAAGTAGACGATACGCAGCCGAAATCGGATACAACAGCGGTGAACAGTCACCTACATCGCAGACGATGGGGAATTACCCTGACTCACTCGGAGCGGTCCGTCTCGCTGTCCGCGCCCTCGAGAACGTTCCCGTGTTCGTCGATTTCGCCCATGACGATTCGCGTACTCGAGATGATATCGCCGTCGTCGGCCCGCAGGTGCGGAACGACGATAACCTCGAGTGGGTCGTGGCCTCGTTCACGTCGAATTTCGTTGATCCGCTCGCCGCCGTCTTTGGTTTCGGGTGAGACGACCAGATAGTCGAACTGCGGTTCGGTCGCGATGCCGGTCGGTCCGTCGAGGCGCCGAATCTCGAACTCGCGGTCGTAGTCGGCGGCGATCGATTCGAGTTCGTCCTCGAGCGCCGCTTTTCGCTCGTCGAACGCTCTAACTCGTCGCTCGACGTGTCGTGTCTTCGGTGCGAGTTCGTCGCTCGTCAGTCCCACAGTCACGTCCCCGAGTTCGAACGCCCGTTCGAACAGCCGTCGATGGCCATCGTGGACGGGGTCGAACGTCCCACCAAGCGCGACGTCCATACTCCACCTCACTCGAGCGGTGCGTATAAAACGGTCGAATCGGGGAACGACGCGATGTGAGAGGAGAGACAATCGAAAGGTTCGACAATTGTCGTACCTCCCCTTCGCATTGTTTTTAGTAGTCGCCCGCAGTGTCCCCGATATGGGATTAGACGAGGATTCACTGGAGTACCACCGAACCGATCCACCCGGAAAGATCGAAATTTCGACGACGAAGCCGACGAACACGCAGCGTGACCTCTCGCTCGCGTACTCGCCCGGTGTCGCCGCGCCGTGTTTGGAGATCGACGCGGACGAAAACGAGGCGTACACCTACACGGCCAAGGGCAACCTCGTCGGCGTCGTCTCGAACGGCTCCGCCGTGCTCGGACTCGGCGACATCGGCGCGCAGGCCTCGAAGCCGGTCATGGAGGGGAAAGGCGTCCTGTTCAAGCGCTTCGCCGACATCGACGTCTTCGACATCGAACTCGATGAGGCCGATCCCGACAAGATCGTCGAGGCCGTCAAGATGATGGAGCCGACGTTCGGCGGCGTCAACTTAGAGGACATCAAAGCGCCGGGTTGTTTCACCATCGAGGAGCGCCTGCGCGAGGAGATCGACATTCCGGTCTTCCACGACGACCAGCACGGGACGGCGATCATCTCCGGTGCGGCGCTGCTCAACGCCGCCGATATCGCTGGAAAGGACCTCGAGGACCTCGAGGTCGTCTTCTCGGGTGCCGGCGCGAGCGCGATCGCGACGGCCCGCTTCTACGTCTCGCTCGGTTGCAAGAAGGAGAACATCACCATGTGTGACTCCTCGGGGATCATCACCGCCGAGCGCGCCGAAGCGGGCGACGTCAACGAGTACAAACGGCAGTTCGCTCGCGACGTCCCCGAGGGCGACCTCGCGGACGCGATGAACGGTGCGGACGTCTTCGTCGGCCTCTCGATCGGTGGCATCGTCTCTCAGGAGATGATTCAGTCCATGGGCGACGATCCGATCGTCTTCGCGATGGCCAACCCCGATCCCGAGATCGGCTACGAGGAGGCCAAAGCGGCCCGCGACGACACCGTCATCATGGCCACGGGGCGCTCGGACTACCCGAACCAGGTCAACAACGTCCTCGGCTTCCCCTTCATCTTCCGCGGCGCGCTCGACGTGCGCGCGACCGAGATCAACGAGGAGATGAAGGTCGCCTGCGCCGAGGCGCTGGCCGACCTCGCACGGCAGGACGTCCCCGACGCGGTCGTCAAGGCCTACGGCGACGAGCCGATCCAGTACGGCCCGAACTACATCATCCCGAAACCGGTCGACCCCCGGGTGCTCTTCCGCGTCGCGCCGTCGATCGCCGAGGCCGCGATGGAGTCCGGCGCCGCACGGACCGAAATCGACCTCGAGGCCTACGAGGAGGAACTCGAGGCCCGCCTCGGCAAATCGCGCGAGATGATGCGCGTCGTCCTCAACAAGGCCAAGAGCGACCCCAAGACGGTTGCCCTCGCGGAGGGCGAGAACGAGAAGATGATCCGAGCGGCTTACCAGATCCAGGAGCAGGGAATTGCCCTGCCGATCCTGATCGGCGACGAGGGCGAGATTCGCCGGACTGCCGCGAACCTCGGGCTGGACTACGATCCGCAGGTCGCGGACCCCTCGGTCGGCGACTACGAGGCGTACGCCGAACGCTTGCACGAACTCCGCGCGCGCAAGGGGATCACGCGAAGCGAGGCCGGCGAACTCGTCGAGCGCGACTCGAACTACTTCGGCAGCGTGATGGTCGAACAGGGTGACGCCGACGCGCTCCTGACCGGCCTCTCCCACCACTATCCGTCCGCCCTGCGCCCGCCGCTGCAGGTCATCGGAACGGACGAGGACGTCGACTACGCCGCCGGCGTCTACCTGCTCACGTTCAAGAACCGCGTGATCTTCGTCGCCGACGCGACGGTCAATCAGGCTCCCAACGAGGACGTCCTCGCCGAGGTCACCAAGCAGACGGGCAAACTCGCCCGCCGGTTCAACATCGAACCGCGCGCGGCGCTCCTCTCGTACTCGAACTTCGGCAGCGTCGACAACGAGGGTACCCGCAAGCCACGCAAGGCGGCCGCAATGTTGCAGGACGACCCCGAAGTCGACTTCCCCGTCGACGGGGAGATGCAGGCCGACACGGCCGTCGTCGAGGACATCCTCGAGGGTACCTACGGCTTCTCGGATCTGAACGAGCCTGCGAACGTGCTGGTCTTCCCGAACCTCGAGTCGGGCAACATCGGCTACAAGCTGCTCCAGCGCCTCGGCGGCGCGGACGCCATCGGCCCGATGCTGGTCGGGATGGACGAGCCGGTTCACGTCCTCCAGCGGGGCGACGAGGTCAAGGATATCGTTAATCTGGCGGGTGTGGCGGTCGTCGACGCCCAGCAGGAGTAACGCGGTTCGGAGCGAATGAAATGAGCGAGAACCGCGAAGAGACGAACGGCGAACGGAGTGAGCCGTGAGTAACGAGGGATCGCAGATCCCTCGAACGAACGGGCGCCGTGCGCCCGTGAGTAACGAGGCGCGACTGACGGGAGCGCCTCGGAATAACGAGCGGGGAACGAAGTGACCCGCGAGTAGCGCGATTCGGAGCGTACGCGGTTCGGAGCGAGCGAAGTGAGCGAGAACCGCGGAGAAGCGAACGGTGACCGAAGGGAGCCGTGAGCAGACGAAGTGAGCCAGCGACGATCGATCACCGCGTTTTAGCTGTCGCGGGTACCGAGTGTCAGTAGAACCCGAATGCAACGTCCGAACAACTCCTCCGTGTCGGAGACCGATCGAGACCGTGCTGCTGGCTGCTCCCGGCGGCGACTGCTCGCCGCGAGCGGCGCGGCCGCGGCGACGGGACTCGCCGGCTGTGTCGACCTTCCGACGTCGCTCGGTGACCGCCTCGAGGGCTCCGAGGACGTCTCACTGTTCCACGGCGGACTGCGTCGATTGGGATACTATCCCGACGAAACCGTCCCGGACTCGGTCGCCGTCAACTGGCAATTCCCGCTCAACTACGTCGAGCACACGGCGGCCAAGTCGAGCCCGGTTCCGGCCCCCGACGGGGAGACGATCCTGTTCGCGGGCGATACGGGCTGGCTCTACGGCTACACGCCGGGGGGCGAACTGCGCTGGTCGACGCGGACGGGTGCAACGGATCTTGGTTTTCACGGCTCGGCAGCCGTCGTCGGCGACACCGCTTATATCGGCGGCTACGACGGCGACCTCTACGCGCTGGACGTCGAGAGCGGCGAGATCGTCTGGCGGACTCGATCCGCGGAGCTCGACGACGCGCTTGCGATCGGCTCGAGTCCGGCCTACCACGACGGCTCGCTGTACGTCGTCTCCGAGTACGGCTCGCCCTCCACGGGGACGCTCTGGGAGATCGACCCGAACACCGGCGAGCCGACGTGGAAGGACGACCGCATGTGGGGCCAGCCCCACCCCTCGCCGACGATCGACCTCGAAACCGGCCGACTGCTCGCCGGCTCGAACGACGGCGTCCTCTACTGCTGGGAGTACCCCTCTCTCGAGTTTCTCTGGGAGTTTCAGGCCGAGGCCGACGGCGAGGAACAGGAGGACGGCGCCTTTCGTGCGGGCGCCGAAATCAAGGGGACGCTCGCGGCCCACCAGGGCTACGGCTATTTCGGTAGTTGGGATAACAACTTCTACTGCCTCGATCTCGAGGACGGCTCTCAGGAGTGGGCGTTCGAGGCGGGGAGATCGATCATGTCGAATCCGGCGGTCGACGTCGAGACGGATATCGTCTACATGGGAAGCGACGACGGCTACGTGTACGCGCTGGACGCTGCCTCGGGCGAAGAGATTTGGTCGACTGACGTCGACGGCCGCGTCATCGGTGCGTTGACGGTCACCGCCGAGACGGTACTCGCCGGTTCGTACGATTCGCACCTCTACGCGCTCGACAAGGAGACGGGGGACCGGAACTGGCGGGTCGAGAACCGGGGGCGCGTCACCAGCGCGCCGGTCCCCGTCGACGGCCGAATCTACTACGCGGAACGGGCCATCGTCTCGACGGACGACGAAAACGAGGAGACGACCGAGGTCCCGGGCCACGCGTACTGTCTGGTCGGCGACGAATGAGATCGAGTGAGACGAGAACGATCGAGTTCGGCTCGAGCGCGACGGCCGCCACATCGTGTGAGCACGGCGCACGGCTGTCGATCATCGTCGGCGTCCATCCCGTTGCATATAAATATCCGCCGAGATTGTTTGCGGGTATGCAAGACCAGGGTAGCTCTACGCGCAAGCGAACCGGTGGCCGACTGAAGAACGTCCGCAAACGCCGGAAAGACGAACTCGGCCGCCTGCCGACCGAGACGCAGGTCGGCGAGCAGCGATTCCGAACCGTCGACGTCCGTGGGAACGGAACGAAGACGCGCGCACTCGCGACCGACGTCGCGAGCGTCAACAAGGGCGACGAGACCGTCTCGGCCGACATCGAAGACGTCGTCGAGAACGACGCCAACCCGAACTACGTCCGCCGAAACATCATCACGAAGGGCGCCGTCATCGATACCTCGGAAGGACAGGCCCGCGTCACGTCCCGACCCGGCCAGACCGGTCAGGTCAACGCCGTTCTCCTCGAGTAACGTCTCGATTCTCGGTTCGTCCGACAGCGACGGACGGAACTCGTACTATTCGTTCGACCGCGAGTCACGACGCTCGCAAGCTATTTATTACAGCACTCGGTACGGTGACGGTCGGCGTACTCGAGCGATCAATTACGCGACGAAGCTGCGACTCAGGGCCGCGGCGCGGCCTTCTGGAGCGCCGTCTCGGCGATGTTGCCGCCGTAGTCCGCGCTGCGGGACAGCGAGTCGACGATCAGCCCGAGCGACTGGGCCTGAACGGGGTCCAGGTCGCGCAGCATGTCGTCGATCGTCCGGGTGTGTTCGTCGATTTCGAGGACGGACTCGAGGGCGGCGTGGCCTAGCCGCGTCGCCTCCTCGGTCTCCTCCGCGACCAGCGCGTCCATCGCCTTCTCGAGGATGTCCGAGGCGTCCCCGTGGAGTTCGACGAGCGCGTCGGCGACGCCCTCCGGGATCTCTTCGAGTTTGAACGCGAGATTCGAGATCTTGGCCGCGTGGTCGGCCACCCGTTCGAGCTGGCGCGCGCTCGAGTGGTAGTCAAAGCAGTCCTCGCGGGGGACGCCGAGTTCCGCCGCGGCGCGGGGCGAACGCAGCGTCGCGCGGAAGATCCGGGAGACGACGAGCCAGAGCCGGTCGACGTCGTCGTCGCGCTCGATGACGTCCTGTGCGATGTCGTCGTCGTTCTCGACGAGCGCGGTGACGGCGTCCTCGAGCATCGAGCGGGCGATCAGCCGCATGCGGCTCACCGCGTTGACGATCGACAGCTCCGCGGAGTCGAGCAAGTCCTGGATAACGACGCTGTCGGTCGTCTCTTCCAGTACTTCGACCCCGACGAGACTCTGGGTCGCGCTCCGGATCGCGCTGCGCTGGTCGGTCGTGATCCGGCTCGCCTCGAGTCGGATGATGTCGAAGCCGCTGACGTACATCGTCATGACGGCCCGCGTCAGTCGTTCGCCCTCGAGGTCCGTGATTTCGAGGGTGCCCTCCTGGCGATCGGTCTCGCTCTGTGGCGTCAACAGGAGAGAGTCGTTCTCGGGATAGAATTCGACCGTCGTCCCGGCGCTGACGCCGTTGTCGGTCGCCCAGGATTTCGGTAGCGAGACGGTGTACGTCGAGCCGCCCGTCACCTGCACTTTGCGCGTCTCCATGCGAGAACGTTCGAGAGAGTACGTATAAAATCACTCCTCTCTATAGCTGTTGGAAACCGGGACGATGGAACAACGTGGCGATCAATCGACGTATGAAACCGCGTTACAGGAGGCGTCTGATCCTGTTACTCGGTATCGAACATAGCGATATATAGATAACATAGTAGGGTATTTAGACTGGACGTGCGCTATACCTACCCGATGGGTACCGAGCCGATGTCCGGTGCGGACGGCGTCTCTCGTCGTCGCGTTTTACTCGGTGTCGCAGGATCGAGTCTGATGGGACTGTCGGGGTGTATCGTTCACGGCGAAGATAGCGGTCTCGAGGGCGAGATCGTTATCGACGGATCGAACACATTGCTGCCCAACAGTGCGCTCGTCGCCGAGCAGTTCAACTGGGAGAACAATCAGGTCCAGATTCCCGTCAGGGGGTCGGGAACCGGGGCCGGCTTCCAGCAATTCTGTCGCGGCGAAACGGATTTACAGAACGCGAGCCGCGATATCGCCGACGACGAGCAGGACCTGTGCGACAGCAACGACGTCGACTGGATTCAACTCGAGGTCGTGACGGACGGACTCGCGGTCATGAAACACCCGGAGAACGACTGGTGTGACTGTCTGACGGTCGACGAACTCAAGCAACTGTGGGAGAGCGACTCCGATATCGAGACGTGGCAGGACCTCGACGACGAGTGGCCCGACGAGGAGATCTCGTTCTACGGCCGGGATACGGCGTCGGGAACGTTCGATTACTTCACGGAGACGATCAACGGGGCCGTCGGAAACATTCGCAACGACTACAGCGGGACGCCGGACACGAACGCGATCATCCGCGGCGTCAGGGGGAACCGCAACGCCATCGGGTTCGGTGGCGCCGGTTACTACTACGAGAACGAGGACGACCTCGATCTGATCGCCATCGACGACGGCAATGGTTGTATCTACCCCGAACCGGATACGATCGAAGAGGGCACGTATACGCCGCTTTCACGGCCGATGTATCTCTACGTACGCGAACAATCGTTGGAACGGGAAGTCGTCCGGGTGTTCCTCCGGTACTATCTCGACAACACCCAGCAGACGGCCCGGGATGTCGGCTTCTACGCGGTTCCGGACGAGACGATCGACGCTCAACACGAGAAACTCGACGAACTATTCGAGGAGTACGAATGAACACAGCTATCGACGGCACTGAGCCGCACACTGATCGACGAGGAATCGAGGGGAGACGATGAGCACGGAGCCGATCGATCTCAGCCGTGAGGACAACAACGTCGGATCGCTCGTCGACAGGGCCGCGAAGTGGATTTTCTTCTCGTGTGCGCTCGTGACCGTACTGACGACGCTGGCGATCATCATCGTCCTTCTCGACGGGGCGATCGACTTCTTCGCGCAGGTGTCGGTCGTCGAATATCTCACGGGGACCTCCTGGAATCCGCGGGACGCGACCGACCCGAGTTTCGGCGTGCTGCCGCTCGTCTGGGGGACGCTCGTGGTAACGATCGGGTCGGCGCTGATCGCGCTCCCGGTCGGCACGCTGACGGCGATCTACCTCTCGGAGTACGCCGACGAGCGAGTTCGTCGCACCGTCAAGCCCACCCTCGAGATCCTGGCCGGGATCCCGACGATCGTCTACGGCTTCTTCGCGCTCTCGTTTATTACGCCGATCATCCAGTACTTCTACGCGGACGTGGGGACGTTCAACGTGCTCTCCGGGGCGATCGTCGTCGGGATCATGATTATCCCGATGGTCTCGTCGATCTCCGAAGACGCGATGAGTTCGGTGCCCGATTCGCTTCGGAACGCCGCCTACGGTCTCGGTGCGACGAAGTTCGAGGTCTCGACGCAGGTCGTCCTCCCGGCGTCGCTGTCGGGGATTCTGGCCGCGTACATTCTGGCGATCTCTCGAGCGATCGGTGAGACGATGGCGGTCACGCTCGCCGTTGGAATGCTCCCACAGATCACGATGAGCCCGTTCGCCGAGATGCAGACGATGACGGCGTACATGGTCGAGATCGGGACCGGTGACGCCTCCGTCGGCTCGATCGGCTACATGAGCCTGTTCGCGATCGGGCTGACGCTTTTCGTGATGACCTTCCTGATGAACGTCGGTAGCATGTGGATCCGCTCGCGCTACCGGGAGGAGTACCAATGAGCGCGCCGACCGAAACCGACGCCTTCGAGGTGGACGACTCCTCGATCCGTCGAATGCGGTTCTACGGGCGGATCTTCCTCGGGGCCTGTCTGCTGGCGACGATGGTCGGTATCGTCGCGTTGATCGCGCTCGTCTTCGACGTCGTCAACGAGGCCTGGGGCTGGCTCACCTGGGAATTCCTGACGCATCCGCCGTCCTACCTGGCCGAGCACTACGATCCGTCGAACTACGGCGATCTGCCGACCGGACCCGGCGGCATCTATCCGGCGCTCGTCGGTTCGGTCTACCTCATCGCGATGACCGCCGTCTTCACGCTGATCCTCGGCGTCGGCGCCGCGATCTACCTCGAGGAGTACGCCGGCGACAACCTCCTGACGCGGTTCATCGAGGCGAACATCTCGAACCTGGCCGGCGTCCCGTCGATCGTCTACGGACTGCTCGGGCTGGCGCTGTTCGTTAGAGCGGTCGGCGCGGGCTCGAGCCTGCTCGCGGGTGCGCTGACGCTGACGCTGTTGATTCTGCCGATCGTCATCGTCCAGACGCAGGAGGCGCTGCGCGCCGTGCCGGACTCGATGCGTCGGGCGTCGTACGGCTCCGGGGCGACGAAGTGGCAGACGATCCGCAACGTCGTCCTCCCCGAGGCCATCCCGGGTGTCATGACGGGGATCATCCTCTCGCTCTCTCGAGCGATCGGCGAAACGGCGCCGATCATCATGGTCGGCGCAGCTACCTCGATGTTCGCTCCGCCGAACCTGACCGATCCGACCGGCTCGTTCGCCGCGATGCCGATGCAGATCTTCACGTGGGCGAAAGAGCCCGAAGGTGACTTCCAGCACATCGCGGCCGCCGGGATCATCGTCCTCCTGACGGTCCTGTTGCTGATGAACGCGGTCGCGATCTACATCCGGAACAAGTACGATCGGCGGAAGTAGCATCCACACGCCGGACGATCGCATCGAGCCCGCGGACCGTTTCAGTTCTGCTGTCCGGTTTCGGACCGGTCAAACACGTTAGTACCTGCCCCAAGTGACAGTGAATTAAGGGAATGGCCACAAGAATAATGCGTTCGTTATCTGTACCGTGTATCGATACATGCTCGCATGAGGCTCGTGCATCGGTTCGGCATCGTGTTTCTAGTCGTCGTTCTCATCGCGGGAGCCGTGCTCGTGGTCACGTTCGACGCCCACCGAACCGACGTCGAGGAGCAGGCGAACACGTCGGTCGCCGACCGAGCGGCGCTCTCGGCGTCGATCCTCGACGACCGCCTCGAGGAACAGCGGCGAACCGTCGCAGTCGGTGGAATCAACCCCGATCTCGCCGCTCACGGAGCGGATCGACAGGGGGAGGCGCTCGAGCGGTTCGTCGAGTCGACGGCGTTCGACGGCGCCTCGGTGGTCGACGAAGACGGACGGGTGCAGTCGTTCGAGACGACGTCATCCGGGTTCGAATCCGAAGCGATCATCGGTGACGATTTCAGCGATCGCACGTACGTCCAGCGCGGACTCGCGGGCGAGCAACACGTCAGCGACCCGTTCGGCGCACAGACCGGTAACACGGTCGTCGTGATCAGCGCGCCCGTCGTCGTCGACGGCGAGATCGTCGGCTCGCTCAACGGCGCCGCCCAACTCGAAGAGACCGGTCTCTTCGACATATTGGACGGTGACGACGGACGCGAAGCCGTTACGGTCGCGACTGAGACCGAGACGCTGTACACGACGGCCGATCGCTTCGACGAGACCGTCGCCCACAGCGCCGACCTCGAGACCGTCGATTGGACGGTCACGGCCCACCGTGACCGGGCGGCGATCGACGCTCGAATCAACCGTCTCGCCGTCTTTCAGGCCGTCTCCGGCTTCGCTCTGCTCGGCTCGATCATCGTCTTCGGCGGCTGGGTGTACCGCTCGAAGATCCGTCGGATCGGACAGTTCGCAGACTGCGTCAGGGCCCTGGAACGACGGGAGTACGACGCAGGCCCGTCGTTCGAGGGGGCCACCGAGTGGCGGCGCATCGACGACGCGCTCGAGCGACTCGGGACCGCACTGGCCCGGCGCGAGCAGATGCTGCTCGTCCTCAACCGAATCCTGCGGCACAACCTCCGAAACTCGCTCAACGTGGTCGCCGGTCGGGCCAGCGACCTCGAAGAACGACTTGACGGTCCCGAGCGCGAATCGGCTCGAGAGATTCGGCTGGTGACGGGAGAACTGCTCACGTTAGCCGATCGGGCGCGGATGACCGAGGAGTTACTCGATCCGGTCGGCGAGGAGTCGCCGCGGATCGATCTCGCAGCCGTCGTTCACGAACGCATCGTCCAGTTCGGCCTGTCGGGAGCCGACGACGCGAAGCCGAACCTGACCGTGACGGTTCCGGATCGAGCCGTCGCCGTCTGCGGACCCGAGATCGCCGTCACGATCGACGAACTGCTCGCGAACATCGCCGACCACGCCGGCCCCGAGCCGACCGTCGACGTCACCGTCGAGACGGACGACGACGTCGTTCGGATCCTGGTCGCCGACGACGGGCCCGGCATTCCGGCGGACGAGGCCGCCGTCATCACCGGCAACCGGGAGATCTCACAGATCAGCCACACCGGCGGCATCGGGCTGTGGTTAGTCGACTGGATCGTGAGTCAGTACGACGGACGGCTGCTGATCCCGGCGGCGGACTCGAGCACCGCGGCGATAGCCGATGGCACGACCGTCGTCCTCGAGTTCGCTCGAGCGCCGGACTCGACAGCGGACGCTGACGCCGAGGAGTGGACGTGACACACGTCCGGCGCTATCGCTCCGCTGTTCGGGCGGTCGACGGCCAGGGTTGACAGCGTTCGTGCCTCGACCACAGTTCCCTATATATCCCTCAGTAGCAGTATATGGGCGACAGCAGCCGAACGGAGTCGTCATAGCACACTATTTATTCGATCGGCTGATCGTGTCGGATATGACGACGGCGTCTCGAGGTGAACGATCCGAGGGATTGACTGAGCGAATCCGACCCGGTAGCCCCCTCAGCCGGCCCATGTGGCCAGTTCGTCGGCCTCTTGAACCAGGTTGCCGGTCCGCCGAGCCGAGGAACAGCCCCGTCGTGGCTCGAGCGAGTACCCGCGCGACACTGCCCGTAACGAAGCACATTCCGGAACAAGTAACTGCGTGAGTCCCAAGAATCAACCACCTCATATGACCGCGAATGGCGGCGGACCCAGAACCGTATCGACGACAGAATCCGACGGCGCCCGGTCGGACGCATCGATGGCCGACAACGCGCCGCTCGGCACCCCGCGCGTCGACGATGCCGTCATCGAATCCCGGGACCTCGACGTCTTCTACGGCGACGATCAGGCGCTTCACGGGATCGATATGGACATTCCCGAAAAGAAGGTGACCGCACTCATCGGTCCCTCGGGCTGTGGGAAGTCGACGTTCCTGCGCTCGATCAACCGGATGAACGACCTCATCGACGTCGCCCGCGTCGAGGGCGACCTCTACTTCCACGGGAAAAACGTCTACGACGACGACGTCGACCCCGTCGCCCTCCGGCGGAAGATCGGTATGGTCTTTCAGAAACCGAACCCCTTCCCGAAGAGCATCTTCGACAACGTCGCCTACGGGCTGCGCGTCCAGGGCAAAGACGACGGCGACGTCGAAGAGCAGGTCCGGACGGCACTCGAGCGCGCAGCGTTGCTCGAGGAGGTCGAAGACCAACTCGATTCTTCGGGACTCGACCTCTCCGGCGGCCAGCAACAGCGGCTCTGTATCGCTCGCGCCATCGCTCCCGACCCCGAGGTGATTCTGATGGACGAGCCGGCGTCGGCGCTCGATCCCGTCGCCACCTCGAAGATCGAGGATCTGGTCGAAGAGCTCGCCGAGGAGTATACGGTCGTCATCGTCACCCACAACATGCAGCAGGCGGCCCGGATCTCCGATAAAACCGCGGTCTTCCTCACCGGCGGTCACCTCGTCGAGTTCGACAACACGAACAAGATCTTCGAGAACCCCGAGAGCGATCGGGTCGAAGACTACATCACCGGAAAGTTCGGATAGTCGGCAAAATTGGATTCTGGCCGGCAATCCGTCGGTCCACGGCTACCGCACAGCGCAGACGGCCGCTTTTTTATCGCCTCGAGAGCGATCGTTCGGGCCCGTCCAACCGCGGTTACGTCGCCGGCTCGATGTTCTGGTTGACCCGGAAGAAGTTGTCGGGATCGTACTTCGATTTGACTGCTTGCAACCGGTCGTAGTTCTCCCCGTAGGTCGCGCGGATTCGCTCCTCGCCTTCGTCCATCATGAAGTTGATGTACGACGCGCCGGCCGAGTGCGGGTGCAACGCCTCCCAGTAGTCGCGAGCCCACTCGGTGATGCGATCGCGTTCGGCGGGGTCCGGGTCGACGCCGACGATGACCATCGACCACGTGGCATCGCGGTGATTCCACGCCGTCTCGTCCGCACCGACGCGGTGGACGGCCCCGTCGATCGGGTAGAGATGCATCGTCGACTTGGGCGTCGGCACCTCCCCGAAGCGCCGATGCTCCGCGATAGCGTCGTCGGTCAGCTCCGCCACGAAATCCCCCTTCCAGTACCACTGGTCGCCCGGCGGGTAGAGGTCGTCGAACATGCTCTGCAGCGTCGGGTAGGGCATCGGCCCGACGTGTTCGAACAGGGGGTCAGCCACGTCGCGGGCCGGTTGGATTGCGGCCTCTGCTCTCTCTTCCGGGCCCGTGTAACACCACAGCAATCCGCAGACCTTCTCGCCGTGGATCTCCGCCGGGAAGGGGTCCCCCGGAACCTCGGCGGTGAGGTAGAAGGCGTAGACGTCCTCCGGCGCTTCCGTCAGCCACTCGCGGTACCAGCGCATCGTGGTCTCGAGTTCTTCGATCGGCCAGAACAGCGGTCCGGCGACCACCGTCTCGACCGGCTGTAACTGGAACTCGAACGCGGTGACGACGCCGAAGTTTCCGCCCCCGCCGCGCAGCGCCCAGAACAGGTCGGGGTTCTCATCCTCGCTGGCGTAAACCAGCCGACCGTCGGCCAGCACCACGTCCGCGCTCACGAGATTGTCGATGGCCAGCCCGTACTTGCGACTCAGATAGCCGTGGCCGCCACCGAGCGTCAGTCCGCCGACGCCGGTCGTCGAGATGACGCCGCTGACGGTGGCCTTTCCGAAGGCGTGGGTGGTGTGATCGACATCGCCCCAGGTGCAGCCCGGCTCGACGCGGACCGTCTCCGCATCGGGGTCGACTCGGATCCCGGTCATCTCGGAGAGGTCGATGACCAGTCCGTCGTCGACGAGCGCCAGCCCCGGCCCGCTGTGGCCGCCGCTCCGGATCGCCGTCTCGAGCCCACGTTCGCGCCCGAACGTTACCGCTGCGATCACGTCTGCGACGTTCGCACACCGGACGATCAACCCAGGGTGCTTGTCGATCATTCCGTTGTAAATGGTGCGCGCGTCGTCGAACGCCGGATCGGCGGGCCGAATCAGTTCGCCTCGCAGGGTCCCCGCCAGTTCCTCGATCGCCGCATCATCGTCTGTTGTGGTTGTTGCCATAATTTCTCCCCCGTCCGGCTCGCGACGGACGAGTATCGCCCCGGCAATAGCGTGCTATTACCAAGCACGCATCTATGGACTACCGAGAGCGTGATGAACGTAGTGAGTGGCGATTCGGCAGTCACTGGGCACCGTGCGAGCGCTGCGACGAAGTCACCGCCTGCAGACCGGGAGCGGGCGTGCGAAGAGTGGCTGTTCACGGCGTTTACAGCGACACGGCGAGAATCAGGAGAACGTACCCTATCGCGGCGAGCATCGCCCAGCGGACTCCCGCGTGGTTGACGGCAAATCGGAGCGGCGTGTCGTCGACCAGCCGTTCGCGAACGGTCCGGGGGTCCCGACGAATCGCGACCTGCGGCGACGCGAACACGCTGGGACGAACCGGGGCGTCCGCTCGACGCGACGCGAGTTCGTGCGTCGAGAACCGGTGATTGGCGGAGAGTGCGTCTCGAGTACAGTTCGGGTCGCGCTCGAGTACCAGTCCCGCACACGGTTTACAGAGGGTCAGGTGGTCGGTCTCTCGCCCGTCCGCGGGTGCCGGCACGTCGGTCCAGGCGACGAGCTCCCTCGGGTCGTCGCGCTGGGCTCCGCACCGACTGCAGCACTGATCGTCCGGGGTCCGCATTCGGGCGACGGGAGCGGGCGCAGTGCGGTCGGGAAAGAGCGGCGCGTCGTCGCGAACGTCGTCGAACGCGCCGTTGGACTGGTGGATCACGCCGTGGCACGGACGACAGATCGTAAGCAGGTTCTCGAGGTCGTCCGGTCCCCCGGCCGATCTGGGGACGACGTGGTGGGCCTGGAGCGTCCGATCGTCGGCCCCGCAGCGCGTGCAGGCGTAGCCGTCCCGACGCAGCGTTTTTCGGCGAAGCTCCTCCCAGCCCTCGCCGTAGCCGTGATCGTCGGGCCGGCCGTCGGCCTCCCGTTCGCTCCGATTCCCCATCGGTTTCGAGACGGTACGGCTCGCGGTCCCAAAGGCGCATCGACGGACTCGAGACGACCCCGGTACGCCGACGACCCCGGTCACTCAGAGAACTCAGCACGCAGACGCCCTCGTTCGAACGAGAGCGACGAATACAGCGAACCCACTGACGGCGCTGGTGTGACGTTTCAGGCCGCGTCGATACTCCCGTCCGGCCGAACCGTCACGACCGGGACGGGTGCCGTTCGCACGACTTTGTCGGTGACGCTGCCGAGAATCCGCTTTTCCAGACCGGTTCGGCCGGCCGTTCCGATCACGATCATTTCGGCGTCGAGCTCCGCCGCGTACGCTGCGATCTCTTCGGCGGGAACGCCGGTTTTGACGACGGTCTCCGTCTCGAGGCCGCGCTCTCGAGCCGCCGCCGCGAGCTCGTCGGCCCACTCGGCGGCGACGTCGGTGACGTCCTGTTTGCTCTGGGGCGGCGCGCCGCCGATCGACGAAATTTCCGAGATGTTGACATCGCCGACGGCGAGCGCGTGGACCGTCGCGTCGAGCTTTTCGGCGAAATCGAATCCGACTTCGGCTGCTTTTTCGGCGTACTCGCTCCCATCTGTTGGTATTATAATGTCGTTTGCCATCGAACGTACTCTATTTCAGGTGTTTAGAGGACGTTCGTATAGTGTTTTCCAATCGAGCAACGTTAGCGATGGTCTCTGCGCTTCAGGTGTTGTCCCGTCCGGTCCGCCTCTGACACCCGCCAGCTCACTTCGTCTGGCTACTGGACGCCGCGATCACCGTTGCAATGAGCGCAAGCTATATCTTCGCCCGGAAAGGTGCGTGAATCATGGCTCGGAAATCGTATCAGGAGCAGCTCGCGGAACTCCGCGAGGATATCCTCTACATGAGTGAAGTCGTCATGGAGCGACTTCGGATGGGGCTCGACGCGCTGGAGCAGAAAGACAACTCGCTCGCTCACGAAGTGATCCAAGGAGACGGCGAGATCAACCGGATGTACCTCGATCTCGAGCAGGACTGTATCGATCTGCTGGCCCTGCAGCAACCGGTCGCGAGCGATCTCCGGTTCATCGCCGCCTCGTTCAAGATCATCACCGACTTAGAGCGAATCGCCGACCTCGCGGTCAACCTCGGCGAGTACACCTTGGACGCCGAGGAGAACCTCTTTCCCGACGTCGACGTCCAGGAGATGGGCGATCTCACCCTCGAGATGATCGAGGACGCGATGGTCGCCTACGACGTCGAAGACACCGAGGCCTGCCGGGAGCTGGCCTCCCGAGACGACGACCTCGACCATTTCGCGGAGCGAGCGAGCGAGATCGTCGTCCGAGACCTCATCGAACGCGAACTCGACTCCCCCTCCGAGGTCGAACTCCTCCTGCAGGACGTCTCCCGGCTACTGTTGACGATTCGTGACCTCGAGCGCGTCGGCGACCACGCGGTCAACATCGCCGCGCGAACGCTGTACATGGTCGAGAACGACGACGAACTGATCTACTAACGGCACCTCCGAGTCCCGGCGCGCGTCAGCAGTGCTCTCGCGGCGGTGTTCCGGTCAGCAACTGCCCGATGTCGTCGACGTTTCGAGTCTGCACGAGCAGTTCCGCGGCTTCTCGGACCGTAAAATCGGCGTCGAACGCCACGCCGTAGCAGCGGGTGTAACACTCGAGCCACTGGTTCATCGCCCGCTCTAACGCGTCGAGTTCGGCCGGCGAAAACGGAACCAAGCGACCGCCGGTTCGGGCCTCGACGTAGAGCCAGATCGCCTGCCCTGCACCCTCGCGGAGGTACGTGGCGGCGTCGTCCGGATCGGCCCCGCTGTCGCCGTCACCGACCGTCACGTCTGCGCGATCCCGCTCCGCGCGCCGCTCGAGGGCCGCGATTCGTGGCCCGTAGCGGCTCATAGCTATCCCTCGCGGTACTCGACACCTTTGCCGCCACGGGGGTGGGTCCACTCGGTATCCGCGACGATCGCGCAAGTCCCACACTCGATGCAGGGCTGGGTGTCGAGGCTGACCAGGGTCTCCTCCGTACCGTTCGTCTTCACCGTCTCCGAGCGGTAACAGCCGCCGCCGAAGTCCTCGGCGCTGACCGGGCAGGCGTGGACGGCCGCCCCGCTGGCCTCGGCGGACTCGTCTCTGAGTTCGATGTGGGGGTTCCCGACGTCCGTATCGTAGGTGAGGTCGCCGATGCGTTCCTCGAGCGACGGCGGTTCGATCTCGCTGCCCCAGTGGATGGTCCGCCCGTGTTGTTCGCCGATGACCGTCGGGAGCGTGACGTAGCCCGTGCTCGTGTCGGGCAGCATCGACACCAGGAACGGCGAGTTGTAGGCTCGCTTCAGCAGGCCGTTCGCGATCGGGTTACCGACCGCGAGCGAACCGACTCGGGACTCGAGCACTCGATCGACCGCGCTCTCGACCATGTCGTGCTCGCCGACGCCCCGGCTGAGTTCGTAGCGCCGGGGTCGAAGTTTGTCCATCGTGCCGGACTTCTCGAGCATCTGTGCGTAGCGCTGACCCGCGGCCTCGGGTTCGACGTTGCCGCGGGTGACGACGAAGGCGTCGGCCGCGAGCGCCCCGGCGGTGACGGCGTGGTTCATACCCTTGATGATCGGCCCCTGGGCCTGCATCTGACCGGCGGCGTCGCCGACGAGCACCAGTCGGTCCTGATAGGGCTCGGGGTGAGCGACCTTCTTCGAGTCGGGGACGAGTTTCGCCGAGTACTCGCGTTCGTGATAGTCGTCGCGGATCCACTGAGCCAACAGCGGATGGGTGAGCAACGCGTCGAGCAGTTCGTGTGGCTCGGCTTCCTGTTCGACGAGACTATCGAGGTGGAAGACGGTCCCGATCGACAGCGAATCCTCGTTGGTGTAGAGGAAGCCCCCGCCGCGGACGTCCTCGAAGAGGTCGCCCGAGAACAGGTGGGCGACGCCCTCGTCGTCGTCGATCCCGAAGCGGTCGTTGACCACGTCAGGCTCCATGTCGACGACGGCCTTGACGCCCTGGAACCACTCGTCGGGCTCCTCCCAATCCATCAGGCCCGCATCGCGGGCGAGTTCGGAGTTGACGCCGTCCGCGCCGACGATCAGGTCGGCTTTGATGGGATCGAGTTCGTCGCAGGTCACCCCGACGATCTCACCGTTCTCGCGGAGCAGCCCGTTTACGCGGACATCGGTTAGCACGCCGCCGCCCGTCTCGCTGGTCTTCTCGTGGACGCGGGCCTCGAGCCAGGAGTCCATCTGCCGGCGGAGCACCGCGTCACACCAGTCGGTATCGTGCTCGTGCAGGTCGGTTAGCTCGTAGCTCTTGACCTTGTTCCCCGCGATGTTGTGGATGTGGTAGTCCGTGACCGGCCGTTCGGCCGCCGCCTCGCGGAAGCCGTCGAAGAGGTCGTCGATCGTGTAGGCGGCCGACTCCTCGGCGTAGATCAACCCGCCGGAGACGTTCTTCGAGCCGGCTTCCGTGCCGCGCTCTAAGACGAGCGTCTCGACGCCGTGATCGGCCAGCCGTGCGGCGGCCGCGGCCCCGCCAGGGCCACAGCCAACGACAACTGCCTCGTAGTGTTCGTACTCGCTCGTATTGTCGCTATCTGCACTCATCAGTCATCACCTCCGCTGCCGTCAGCCATCGCCTCGAGTTCGATCTCGCCCGATTCGACCGCCCGCGTCAGCTGTGGCAACACCTCGAAGAGGTCGCCCTCAAGGAAGTAGTCCGAGAAGTCCCGGATTCGGGCGTCGGTATCCGTGTTGATCGAGACGATGGTGTCCGACTCGTCCATGCCGACCTTGTGCTGGACGGCGCCCGATACGCCGGCAGCGATGTAGAGGTCGGGCGCGACGACCTGTCCGGTCTCGCCGATCTGACGTTCCTCTTTCGAATACTCCTCGACGTGGCCCTCGAACTGGTAGGAGGAGGTGACGATTCCACGGGTGATGCCGAGTTCGGCGTCCTCGAAGGCGTCGACGAGGTCGAGACCGAGCTCCATCCCCTGGGTGGGGTCGTCCGCAATTCCGCGGCCGAGACAGACGACGACCTCGTGACCGGTGAGGTCGATCCCGGCCTCGAGCTGGTCGTGTTCGGTGATCTCGACGCGGAACCAGTCCGCCTCGAGGTCCATGTCGTGTTCGATTACCTGACCCTCGCGGTCCGGGTCCCGCTCTATCGGGTCGAAGCTCCCGGGGATGATCGAGGCTCCCTGCGGGTGGAACTCCCGCCCCGGATTGTCGAGACAGAGGATCGTCGAGTACTCGAAGCCCGAGAAGTCCGGCCGTTTCATGTGCAAGACCTTCTCGAAGGTCTTCTTGACGCCGGGCTCGCCCGTTTTCACCGGGTTCGAGACCTTGTTCTCCTCGATGAAGAGGTCCGAACAGTCGGAGGCGAGTCCGGAGTCGAGCTCCGCCTGCACCTTCGCCGAGAGGTCGCGGCCGTTGTTGGTCGCCGGGAACAGAATGTACCGTGGCTTGTCGTACTCTCGCCAGTCGGTGCTCTCGACGGTTCCCTCGCCGCGGGCCATGTGGGACGTGATCTCGGTGTAGGGTTTGTGGAGGAACCGCTCGAGGCGCTCGTCGTCGTGATAGACGGCGACGTCCGCTCCGTAGGCGATGCACTCCTCGGCGAGCCCCTCACAGTCGTCGCCCATGAGGAACGCGACGACGCGCTCCTCGTCGTTGTAGTCCTCCTCGAACTGGTCCATCAGTTCGCGGGCCTTGCCGAGCATCTCGAGCGAGACGTCGAGCAACTCGCCGCCCTGGGTCTCGCAGAACACCCACATGTCGGCGTACTCGCCGTCGGCGAGCGCGCGGACGTGCCGCTTGTCGCGCGTGGGATGCGAGAGGCCGTCGTCCTCCTCGGCGTCGGCTTCGTCCGGTTCGGACTCCTCGTCGTCTTCTTTTGCTTCCTCGACCTCCTCACCTTCGGCCTCCTCGCCGACGTCCTCCTTCGTCTCCTCGTACTCGCCTTCCGTTTCGGTTCCCTCCTCGATGCCATCGCTGGCTCCCGACTCGTCGGCGTCGAGTTCGCCAATATCCTCGAGTCGCTTGTGGACCGCTTCGCGAGCGGTCGCCCGATCCTGTCCGGCCTGTTCGGCCTCGAGAATCGTCTGGAGTTCGTCCGCGTCGTCGATCGTCTCGAGTTCGTCGGTCAGTTCGTCGACCGTGTGTTCGGTTGGGTCTACGTCGGTCATCTCAATCACCCGCTCCTGTGGCGAACGGTTGCATCTCCTCGAGCACCTCGCTCATCTCGTCTTCGCTTCCTGGGTCGATCATCGTCGCCTCCCGTTCCGAGGGCGCTTTGGGGATCGGATCGACCGACGAGACGATCGTCGGCGAGCCGTCGAGCCCGATGTAGTCGGGATCGAGGTTCAGATCCTCGTGATTCCACGTCGTCAGGTGCTCTTCGTGGTCGGCCGCTCGTTCCTCGGTTTCAGCCCTGAGTTGCTTGTGGGTCAGCCGGTGTGAGGCCTTTCGGTAGGTCGGCTCGAACTCGGGGTCGGTGACGACGAAACAGGGGAGCGGCACCTCCACGGTCTCGATCTCGTCGATATCGCCCTCGACGAGGCGTTTCGCGCGGAGTACTCGCTCGTCGGGATCGATATCGAGCGCGAGGACGTGCGTGACGATCGGCCAGTCCATCGCCCAGGCGGTCTGCGGACCGGTCTGGCCCGTCTCCCCGTCGGCCGATTTGAAGCCGGCGAAGACGATATCGATGTCGCCGACCTCCTCCTGATAGGTTTCCAGACCGGCGCTGAGCGTGATCGCCGTCGCCCACGTGTCCGACGCGGCGAGCTCCCGGTCGGAGAGCAGATAGCTGTCGTCGGTGTAGACGGACCCCATGGCTTCTTTCAAGACGTCGGCGTAGCCCGGCGGTCCCATGCTCATCCCGCTGACGTGCCCGCCGTGACGAACCCGCGTCTGTAGCGCCGCCTGCACGGCGAACTTGTCGTTCGGGTTCATCACGGTCGGCGTCTTTCCGCGCTCGAGGTGGCCGTCCTCGTCGAACGAGACGGCCCCTTCGGAGAAGTCCGGGACCCCTTTCGTCAGTACGATCGATCGCATTGCACCCTCCGTTTCAATTGTGTGATTGTCACTCCCATGCCTGTCAACCCCTATCGTAATTATCGGTATTAAGAATAGGGGTAAAAATCGCCACGAGAAGCTGCCGGTCCGCTCGCTACTCGTTCGAACGGAGACACTTCCAGCTCGAGACGGCAAACGAACCCGCGACAATTTGTAAGAGAAGGAATCTCTCGGCGGAAGTAACGGGTTACACCGTTCGACCGACCATCACAGCGTCAGCCGACTGTCGGCGGTTCGGCCGCGGTCACTCGGGCTCGCGTTCAGTCGTCCCCATCGTGATCTCGCCGTCGGCACGGATCGTGCCGTCGACCTCGGCTTCGGGCCCGAGTTCGAGGTCGTTGCAGGAAACGTCGCCGAGGACCCGAGCGGTCGGCTCGATCGTGACGTCGCCGTCACGAGTCGTCAGATCGCCGTGAATCCGGGTTCCCTCGCCGACGGTGACGTCGCCTCGAGCGCGGAGGCTTCCGAAGATCGTCGTATCGGTGCCGACGTCGATCGTCTCGGCGCGGACGTTGCCGTGAAGCCGGCAGTCGTCGCCGATCGTCGCGGGCGTCGAGACACGCCAGGCGTCGTCGCTGACGGTCGCGTTTCGGGGGATCACGAGCGGTTCGACCTCCGGCGGGGCGTCCCCCTCTTCGTCGACGAGTTCGGAGACGAGCCGCTGGGCGGTGTCTTCCTCGCCGACGAGCAGGAGGTGTTTGAGGTAGACGAAGAGGAGGACGATGGTCGGCATCGGGTTGCGGATGACGATCCAACCGTTGGCTTCGAACCCTTCCTCGATCTCGACGTCGTCGCCGATGTCCAGATCGCCGGCGACTTTCATCTCGCCCGCGACGTGGACCCGCTCGCCGATGTAAGCGTCCTGCCCGACCAGCACGTTTTCGGCGACGTCACACCACATGTCGAGTCGGCAGTCGCCCTCGGCTTCGATGGCACCGCCGAACTCGACGCTCTCGCCGGCGAGGACGTTTCGGCCGCGGACGCCGAAGTCGATCGTCGACCGCGCGCCGACGAGGACGTCTCCGTCGGTCACGAGGTCGACTTCCTTGGCTTCCGTCCCGTCGGGAACGACGAGTTCGTCGAGCGGATCCCTGCTAAATGCCACGTTTCAGGCCAAAGGAGTTATCCGGTAATAAATCTCGCGCGTCGTCCGCCGTCCGTCTGACGCGTGTCTCACGCCTGTCGGATGCAGTCGCCCCGCTTTTATGAGTCCCACCGCGTACACTCGCATATGACTACACTTGCGTTCGACGACGAGGGTGTCGACGTCGTCTACGAAGGAACCGAATTTCGCCTCGAGAAAGACCTCATCGAAGAGGCCACGGAGAAGTCCTACTACGACGTGACCGACCACGAAGTGCTCAAGATCGTCGCCGAGCAGCCGAACCTCAAGGGCGAACCGCGGCGCGTCGGCGATATTCTCGACTGAAGCCGTCGGATTCGGGGCGTCGTCGCGTTCAGATTTAGGGACCCCCTCAGTCGATCGTCGGCACCGGCACCGACTCGAGGACGCGCTCGACGATCCGTCCCTTGTCCGCGTCGTTGACGGTCGCGTCGGGCGTCAGCACCAGTCGATGCGCCAGCACCGGCTTCGCGACGCGCTTGATGTCGTCCGGGGTGACGTACTCCCGGCCCGTGACGACGGCGTACGCGCGGGCCGCCTCGAACAGCCGTTGGGTTCCGCGCGGGGAGACGCCAGTCTCGACGCGGCCGTCGGTCCGAGTCTCTCGCGCCAACGTCGCGATGTACTCGAGCAGATCCTCGTCCACCCGAACCGTTTCGGGTACCTGTCGTAACTGCGAAACCTGCTCGGGCTCGAGGACGGGATCGACCGATGGACTGCCGGTCTCGCGACTCGCTCGGCGACGGAGCAGTTCGACCTCGCCGGCCGCGTCGGGATACCCCATCGCCGTCTTGACGAGGAAGCGGTCCACCTGGGCCTCCGGCAGGGGGAACGTCCCCTCCTGCTCGACGGGGTTCTGGGTCGCGATGACAAAGAACGGATCCGGAAGCGGACGGGTCTCGCCGTCGACCGTGACCTGGCCTTCCTCCATGGCCTCGAGCAGCGCAGCCTGCGTTTTCGGCGGCGCGCGGTTGATCTCGTCGGCCAGCACGATGTTGGCGAAGATCGGGCCCGCCGAGAACTCGAACTCGCGGTCCTGTTCGTTGAAGATGTGCGTGCCGGTGACGTCCGACGGGAGCAGATCGGGCGTGAACTGGATCCGCGAAAACGAGAGCCCCAGCGCGCTCGCGACGGTCCGGGCCGTCAGCGTCTTCCCTGTTCCCGGTACGTCCTCGACGAGCACGTGGCCGCGGCCGACGACGCCGAGGAGGATCTCCTCGAGAAAGGCGCGATCACAGATGACGGCGTCGCCGATCGCCTCGAGGACGGCCTCGCAGTCGGCGGTTGCCTGAGTTCCGTTCATAGCTCACGGGTCGCAGGCTCGTGTCAAATGGATTTCGCTCTCGAGGGACGAGAGTCGGTCACACTCGGGGAGAAAAATCGAAACGGGTAAAAACGTCTCCCGGGTAGGTAGAGATGAGCCGAGATAGCCTAGCCCGGCCAAGGCGGTAGATTCGAAATCTACTGTCCTCACGGACTCGGGAGTTCAAATCTCCCTCTCGGCGTTTTACAGCGACCAACTCAACGAGCGACGCGTAGCGGCGCGAGTTATCCAGTCGCTGAAAACTCGCACAGGGAGTTTGAACGAGACGAGTCGCAGCTCGCGCAGCGACCGAAGGGAGCGAGCAAGAACGTCTCGGCGTAGTTCAAATCTCCCTCTCGGCAGCCCTATGAAACGGTGTAACGATCACGATCCGAAGCGCTCGAGAATCGCGTTCCAATTCTCCAACCGATAACAGCGACCAGCATCTCCTCACTCGCGAGTTCGATCTGTCTCCAGTAGCGGACCTCACCCGATCAGCTATCCTCCTGACCGGCGTAGATGGCTTCCCACGTGACGTCTGCGGATTGCTGAACAGGTTCTAAGTAGATTCGACCCCACTGGATACGGTCTCCGACGATTCTCTTGATGACGACTCCGCGAACGTCCAGTTCCTCGTCAGTCTGTGTACCATGCATTCGCAGCTCTATCCAGGCAGTGTCGCCGTCGATCGTCGTTCGCGGAAACTCCACCGCCAGATCGGGGGTGGTCTCGAACAGCTGTACCCAGTTCGCCCGAACCTGCGCGCGCCCGGTGAACGATCGTTCGGGGTGGGCCGGCGTTTCGCTCCGATAGTCCTCGTGGAAACACGAGACCAGTTCGTCGAGGTCGTGATCGTTCATCGCCCGCAGGAAGCGATCCACGACGTGTTTGGTACTTTGTGTCACGGAGACTCTCCACCGGCGGAGGTCATAAACCCGAGGTGGGAACAGTGAGTGAGTCGTGAGACGCGGTACGAGTTTCAATCGGCAGGCTCGTCTGTGGCGGGGAGCGTGAACGAAAACGTCGTTCCGCCGTTCGGGCCGGAATCGATCCAGATCTCGCCGCCGACAGACTCATTTCGCTCGTCTGTCGAGCCCGGCCTCACGCTGTTCGCCCGGACGCCGTGTCGTTCGACAATCCGCTCGCAGAGCGCGAGCCCGATCCCCGTTCCGGGGTGTTCTTCCTGGCTGTGCAGCCGTTGAAACACCTCGAACACCCGATCTGCGTCCTCGGGTTCGATTCCGATTCCCTCGTCGCTGACCGAAACGATCCACTCGTCTCCGTCGCGCGTAGCCGAAATCCTCACTCGAGGCGGCTGCTCGCCCCGGTACTCGATGGCGTTGTCCAGCAGGTTCTGGAACAGCTGGCGGAGCTGGCTGGCGTCGCCCGCGACGGTCGGTAACGGCTCGCTGGTGATCTCCGCGTCGGTGTCCTCGATTCGTCTGTCGAGATCCATCAGGACGTCCTCGAGCACGGCGTCGAGGTCGACCATGTCGAAGGAGTCGCCCTGCGTCTCGATTCGCGAGTACTCGAGGAGCCCGTCGATCATCGCTTTCATCCGCTCGGCTCCGTCGACGGCGTACGCGATGAACTCGTCGGCGTTCTCGTCGAGTTCGTCGGCGTACCGGCGCTCGAGGAGTCCGAGGTAGCTCGTGACCATTCGCAACGGCTCCTGGAGGTCGTGAGAGACGGCGTAGGCGAACTGTTCTAAGCGCTCGTTGGACGCCTCCAGTCGACGCTGGTACTCGTAGCGCTCGGTGATATCGAAGTGGGCAACGGCGACGTATCGCTGTCCGCCGTCGGTAAAGGGTGCTGCCCGCATGAGGAACCATCGGTGCTCGTCGGGAGAGTGACACGGATACTCGAACTCGAACAGGTCCCGTTCGCCCGCGAGAATCTCGGATAAGCCTGCGGCAACCGCCCGTGCGGTCTCCGTCTCCGCTTGCGCGGTGACCTCGAGATAGTTTGTCCCGATCGCGTCCGCCGAGAGTTCGATATCGTTCGCGTCGCCGAACTCCCGCCACGCGCGGTTCGTATGCAGGATTGTTCCCTCGTCGTCGAGAATCGCGAAGTTGATCGGGAGGGTGTCGACCGCCGCAGGAACAAGAGCCTCCGGCTCTCGAGAGTGCATGGACGGGTTCAATGGGGCGACGGAGAAAACGTTGTTCCTGGCGGATTGGACGAGGCGCGATTTTGGGCATCGTGGCTCGCTCCAGGCACCACCGTCGGCCGCCGGCCACTATCCGAGTGTGGCCCGGACGACCGCCGGTACTGGTGAGATGCATGTCAGTCGCAAGCACCCCGTTTATCGATATCAGCCTGCTAGCTACAGTGCCAGTAACTAACAATGGACACGGACCGTATCTACCGCGCCGCTCGTCGGGGTGAGGTGGCGCGATGAGTTTCGACGACAGCGATGAGCACGACGAGGAGCCGTTCCATCCGCTCGGAGAATCGTGGCAGGACGGTCTCGAGGACGCACTCGAGGACACCGAGTACGACGCGGAGCTGGGGATGGAGATGGCGAAAGACGCCATGCGCGTCACCGAGGGGACACTCTCGGAGGAAGAATTCTACGATCGGTACCACGACGACGTCGTCGAGGAGTTCGGCGAGGATAGCCGACCGATGGCCGAGGAGATCGAGGCCGCTCGGGAGGAGGAAGGGCGGTTCGAGGAGACGCTCTCGCGGTTCGGCGTCGGCGAAGACTCCCGTCGCAGCGTGATGAAAAAGATGGGGGGTGCCGGGGCCGTGGGGCTCGGCGCGTGGGGCGCAACCAACAGCGGCGGCACCGATTCCGCATTCCTCCAAGACGAGGATCAGGAGGCGGACGAGCCGGACGATACGAACGGCGAGGGCGTTCAGTGGGGGATGGCCCTGGACCTCGAGCACTGTGACGGCTGTCTCTCCTGCGTCGTCGCCTGCGCCGAAGAGCACGACTGGGATCAGGGCGCGAACTGGATGTACGTCCTCGCGTACGAGGACGACACCGTCTCGTCGCCCGACGCCGGCGACTTCGAGTCGACGGAGGATTTCGAGTATCTGATCCGGCCCTGTCAACACTGTACCGACGCGCCCTGCGAGAAGGTATGCCCGACGACGGCTCGTCACACCCGCGACTCGGACGGCCTCGTCCTGACCGACTACGACGTCTGTATCGGCTGTCGCTACTGTCAGGTTGCCTGCCCGTACGGTGTCAACTACTTCCAGTGGGAGAATCCGGAGGTGGGTGAGGACGAACTCGACGAGGATCACGTCTACGACGAACGCGACCGTCCCGTCAGCGCCCGCGGCCCGCGCGGCGTCATGGAGAAGTGTACGTTCTGTCCGACCCGACAGGACGGCAGCTTGGGCGACGAAATGGTCGGGACGACCGCCTGCGAGGACGCCTGTCCGCCCGAGGTGATCCAGTTCGGCAACATGAACGATCCGAACAGCGACCCGCAACGCTACATCGAAAACACCGCCAAGAGCCGGACCCTCGTCCGCACTGCCGGCGACCTGCCCAGCCCGGAAGACCTCGAGGAGGCACTCGACGGCGAGGACGACGACCTCGAGTCCATCGTCAACGCCGTCGAAGATCTCGACGAGGAGATGATCGGGAACCTGGTGTCGATCGCGATACTGAGCGACGAGGAGCAACTCGAAACTGAGGAGAACAGTAGTCTCGTCGAACAGGAAGCCGACGCACTCGAACTGGTCGAAGTGCTCGAGGATCACGGCCTCGACCTTGAGGACGAGGAGCTCCTGATCGAACTCGATCTCGCCGAGGAGCCGGACGAAGACGAGGAGTTCGAAGGCCCGAGCGAGGAACTCGCACAGCAGCGACTCGACACGTTCGCGGGCGACCCCGACTCGAAGTTCAAGTTGCTCGAGGGAATCGGGACGGATCCGAACGTCGTTTATCTCGGCAACGAGCCGGGACCGAACGCTCACCAGGTCGAGGGACCGGTGAGCTACGCCGACGTCGGTCAGACGGACGACCGAAAGGACGTCCTCGACGAGGGAACCGTCGGCATCGACGGCCCGTCGCTCTGATCGATCCGGCGACTCGACTCGCCGGCTTCATTACGGCTGGCTCGAACGTCCACGTATGAACGTTCGTCAGCGGGTGATCGTCGGCAGTCTCTGGATCGGGGTCGCGGCGTTGATGGCGATCACGCTCGAGCCGGGGGTTCCGTCGACGGTCGGCGAAATCGCACGGCTGTTCGTCGTGATCGTCGCACTGTTTCTGGCCGTCGTTTACTTCTTCGATCCCTGGAACATCCACGGGCGGTTGATGCCTGACCAAGAGTAATCAGCGGGAAACGTCGGTCATCCCGAAACCGTCGGTCACGCCGGATCGCTCGCCGCTCGTCAGTCGTCCGCCGGTGTAAGCGGCTGCGGATCGGCTGCGAGGAGTCGATCGAGTGCGTCGACCATCGCTTCCACACTGGCCCGCGTGATGTCGGCCTCGCTGCGAGCGACGGTGACTGAGCGATCGTTGCGAACCATCGTCACCTCGACGGTGACGACGGCGTCGGTGCCGCCAGTCACAGCGTCGACGTGGTAGGAGTCGAGTTCGGCGTCGGCCATCGAGCCGAGCGCCTCGCGAACGGCGGAGACGGCGGCGTCGACCGGACCGGAGCCGGTGCCGCTGGCGACGCGCTCCTCGCCGCCGACGGCGAGTCGGATGCTCGCGGTCGGAACGGCTCCGCCGCTCGTCGCGGTGAGGTCGAGCAGTTCGACCACGCGCTCGCGGTCGTCGCCCGTGACGTCCTCCGCGATGGCGAGCAGATCGGCGTCCGTCACCCGGCGGCCGCGGTCGCCGAGTTCGGTGACGCGGGTCGCGATTTCGGCGACGGCGTCGTCGTCGGCCTCGACGCCGTGTTCCTCGAGCGTCGCCTGAACGCCCGCGCGACCGGTGTGTTTGCCGAGTGCGAGCCGTCGCTCCCGCCCGACCGTCTCGGGCGCGTAGGGCTCGTACATCTTGTCGTCCTTGAGCGTGCCGTCGGTGTGGATCCCGCTCTCGTGGGTGAAGGCGTTCTCGCCGATGACGGCCTTATTCGGTGCCAGTTGAATCCCCGTCGCTCGAGAGACCGTCTGAGCGAGGCCGTACAGCTCCTCGAGTTCGAGCGTTTCGACGTCGTAGACGTGAGAGAGCGCGATGGCAACTTCCTCTAAGGCGACGTTGCCGGCGCGTTCGCCGAGGCCGTTGACGGTACAGTGAACCAGATCCGCGCCGGCGGAGACGGCCGACAGCGCGTTCGCGACGCCCAGTCCCAGGTCGTCGTGGGTGTGGGCGCTGACCGGCCCCAGTTCGGCGAGTCGGGAGACCGCCTCGGCGGTTCGTTCGGGACCCGTGTGGCCGACGGTGTCGGCGAAACAGACCCGATCGGCACCGGCGTCGAGCGAGGTTCCCATGAGTTTCTCGAGGTAGTCGAGGTCGGCCCGGGAGCCGTCCTCGCCGATGACCTCGACCCAGAGGTCGTGGTCGGCGGCGTACTCGACGAGCTCGGCGGTCTTCGCGAGGTTATCCTCGCGAGAGGTGCCGACCTTCCCCTCGACGTGACGGTCGCTCGAGGGGACGACGAGGTGGATGCCGTCGACGTCGCAGTCGAGCGCGAGATCGATGTCGGTCCTGATCCCGCGACAGAAACTGGTGACGCGGGCGTCGAGGCCGAGGTCAGTGACGCGGGAAATAGCCTGACGCTCGCCGGCCCCGGTACAGGCGCTGCCGGCCTCGATGACCGAGACGCCGGCGCGCTCGAGTCCACGCGCGATTTCGACTTTCTCGTCGGGCGAAAGCGAGACACCCGGCGCTTGCTCGCCGTCGCGAAGCGTCGTATCGAGAAGGCGGACGGTACGGTCTGGGGAAATCGTCTGCTCGGCGGAGTGAGTCACAGGTACAAGTGAAGAGTGATGGCTTTCATCGCTGAATTTCACGCCCAGCCGGGTTGCCCCGACTTCCTCTATCCTCGGACTCCGGCGTTGAGACGGTATCTCGTGCCATTGTATCTCCCCCTATCGAATCACGGCGACTTAACTCCGCCGGTCACGGTACAACCTGCGAGCGGGTCGTCCACGGAGTCGAAACGTAACGCCGACCCGAACACCCATTCACCTCCCCGTCGTACCCCCACTCGAGTATGGATTCAACTCTGGAGCCGCTCGCGCGCTCGCTTCGCGAGGCCCCGGTCGTCGACAGAGACGGCTACGAGTACTTCGTCCACGGCGTCACCGACGGGGTTCCACCCGTCGAGCCGTCGGTGCTGCGGGCGATCGCGGACGGCATCCGCGAGCGAGTCGACCTCGAGTCCGTCGACACGCTGGTCGCGCCGGAAGCGATGGGCATTCACCACGGGACGGCGCTCTCGCTCGCGACCGACGTCCCGCTGGTCGTCGTCCGCAAGCGCTCCTACGGCTTCCCCGACGAGGTGGCCGTCCATCAGGAGACCAGCTACGGCGAGGACGAACTCTTTTTGAACGGCGTCGACGCTGGCGATCGCGTGGTCGTCGTCGACGACGTCCTCTCCTCCGGCGGAACGATCGACGCCGTTTGCGGGGCGCTCGAGTCCGTGGGTGCCGAGATCGTCGACGTCGTGACCGTTCTCCGACGGATCGACGTCGAGCACGAGGACGTCTCGCGCGACGTGACGAGCCTGCTCGACGTCCGGGTTCGGGACGGAGCAGTCGAGATCGTCGACTGAACGCCGGTCGAAATTACTGTTCGGCGAGAACGAGTTTGTCGCCAGCCTCGACGTTCGCCGCGGCTCCGGCGGGGAGTTCGACGAGCAGGTCGCACTTTTCTCGAGCGAAGCTCCGCCACGGCCGCAGTCGCTCGACGCGTTGGACGACGTCGTCGACGACCCAGACGGCGTCGATGGGAAAGAAGACGAACAGCATGTGCACGTCGCGGATCTTAGCTGTGTTGAACCGGAACACGAGTGCGGAGTCGTCCGGAAAGGACCGGCGAAACATTAGCCCGCGTGTCTGGCTCACGATCGATTCCGCGAGCTCGACGTCCGTCGCCAGCACGTCCTCGTGGCTCACGGCGTCGGTCCCCGCCTCCAAATCGTCACCGCGTCCGACTGTCGAGTGGTGAACCAGCTGCACGCTCTCGGTTCGGGGGGCGAATAGCAAAAATCTTCTCGCTGGCACCAAACGAATCGGTCGTTCGAGGGCCGCTCAGCCGCCGAACGAGAACGTCTCACAGTGACTGGAGAAACCGAAATAAAAGCGATGTCGCCGTCGGTCTACTCGTCGAACGAGAAGGCGTCGTCGTCGGCCGACTCCTCGGACGCGTCCGCGTCCGTCCCGACCGTTTCCTCGCCGAACGAGAACGTCTCCTCACCGGAGCCTTCGTCGGGGGTGCTTTCGTCCGGCTCCGCGACGTCTCCGACGACGGCGGCGCCGGTGGCCGTCTCGAGGGACTCGAGTTCGATACCCGAGGCGCTGCCGTCGGTATCGGTTTCGAACCGGTCGAGCGCCTCCGAGAGCGTCACTGCCTGCTGGGAGAGGTCGTCCGCCGATTCGGAGACCTCCGACAGCGCGGACGTCTGTTCCTCGGCGGACGCGGCGACGTTCTCGGCTTCGGCGGTGGTCTCCTCGGAGATCGTCGCCACCTCGTCGACCATCGCGACGACCTCCTGGGTCGATGCGGCCTGCTCTTCGGTCGCCGCCGAGATCGACTGCACGCCGTCGTTCGTCTTCTGTGCGTACTCCGCGATCTCCTCGAGTGCGGAGCCGGCGTTCGTCACGAGTTCGTTGACCTCCTCGATCTCCTCGCTGGTCTGGTCGACCTCCTCGGCCGACCGCTCGGTCTGGTCCTGGATCTCCTCGAGGCGGGCGCTGATCTCGTCGGTGGCCGTCTTGACGTCCTGGGAGAGCTCCTTGACCTCGGCCGCGACGGCGGCGAACCCGCCGTCGTCACCTGCGGCGGATCTGGACGCCTCGATGTTGGCGTTGAGCGCGAGCATGTTCGTCTGCTCGGCGATCTCGGCGATCCGATCGATTAACTCGTCGACCGTCGCGACCTCGTCACGGAGCTGGTCGAACTCCTCGACGACGGCGTCGCGATCCCGCTCGAGTTCCTCGCAGGCTTCGATGGCGGCGTCGAGCTTTTTGCGCCCGTCGCGACCGGTCTGGGCGGTTCGCTCGGCGACGTCCGCAACCTCGTTCGAGGAGGCGGCGATCTCTTCGGTCGTCGTCGAGAGGTTGTTCATCTCCGCGTCGACGGAACGGAGCGACTCGTACTGCTGGTCCGCGCCGTCGGAGATCTCCTGAACCGACGCGCTGACCTGTTCGCTTGCGGATCTGACCTCCTCGCTCGAGGCCGTCACTTGCTCGCTGGCGGTCGCGACGTCGGTCGCGAACCGGTTGAGGTGGTCGACGGTCGCTTCGATCTCGGTGAGCATCTCGTTGAAGTCGACGGCGATCTCCTCCATGGTCTCGTTGTCCGAGGCGTTCGGATCCATCCGCACGGTGAGGTCGCCGTCCGCAGCGTCCTCCATCACCCCGCAGTAGGTCGTCGCCGCCTGCTTGAGATCGTCGTTAATCCGTTCGACGCGCTCGCGTTCGCGCTCGGCGTCGGCCCTCGCGTCCTCGGCTTCCGTGATCTGCAGTTTCAACTCGTCGCGCATCGAGCCGAAGCCGTCGTACAGTCGGCCGATATTGTCGATCCGCTTGGTCTCGAACTCGACGTCGAGATCACCCTCCTCCATCTGACCGACTTTGTCGGTCAGTCGGTCGATCGACGTCGCCGTACTGCGGCCGATCACGGCACCGACGAGACCGATCAGGAGGACGCCACCCAGCGTGGCCATCGTTCCGTACTGATTGACCGAGTTAACGAAGCCGTAGGCTTCGTCGGTCGAGGTGTGAGAGAGCACGACCCATCCCGTTTCGGTCCCGTGGTACGCCGCAACGTAGCCGTCCGGATCGAAATCGTGTGGCGACGACTGAAGCGCACTGACCGGCTCCTCCTCGAACGTCATCGATCCCGTGTGGGACGCGTTTTCGGACGCCAGCGCCTCGTCCAGAAGCGGGTGCTCGTCCGCGTAGGCGGTCTGGAATCCGGAGTCGACGAACCCGTCCTGTAATCCGTCCGCGCCGCTACCGGTGAGTCTGTCGTCGAGAATGATCTGCCCCTCGCGATCGACGACGACCGTCGATCGTTCGCCCTCGACCGTCGCACCGAGGTCCGTCATCACGTGCTCGAGTTCGAACGACACGACGATCGCCGTGTCGTCCTGGCCGCCCGTGCTGATATAGTACGAGACGACCGGCGTGTCGTCGACGGCGTACGGCTCCGTTCGTTCGACGTTCGACGCCGAAATCTCCGAATCGATTCGGTGTGGCTCGGGGAACGCAACGTCCTCGAGCGTCGCCGCATCCCCCGTCGTCGTCGCCAACAGTTCGTGGCTCTCCTGGTCGACGTAGTGGATCGCTTCGACCTGTCCCGATAACTCGAGTTGGAGGTCGTAGAGATAGGACTGGATCGCTTCTTCGTCACCCGACTCGACGACGGGTGTATCGGACGTACTGGCAGTCCGTCGTTCGTTCTCCTCGTCCCAGTTGTCGATCGTGTTCGCCTCCTGAGCGGCGAGCGATTGTTGGTCTTCCAGCGCGTTCTCTTCGACGCTGTCGGTGATCTGGGCCGTCGCGACAAGTCCGATCGCGCCGACGGAGAGACCGAGTAGTAACAAGGCGATACCGAACTTCAGTGCGTAACTTCGTCGAATCGTCGATGGGACGATCCGTCGTATCGAATCGAGCATTGAGATAGAACAGTTATCATTATTCAAAAAACCTTCCTGTTTGCGCTAGTATCCCGACAGCCTACAGTATCGGAGTGAAAAATGTTATGGCCAGATAGGGTGCGCTGTTGACAGTTGTGTCGAACGGTGCTCGGTGCATTCAAATCAATTCGCTCCCTACCGTGGACTCGACGCATGGAAAAAACGCCCCGGGGGACGTCCGTCGGCGTCGACGACCCGTACGAGTTCGCGGGCGTCTGTGACTACCTCACCGGCGAGGGGCAGTGTCGCTACGCGTTCGACCACTACGAGCACGACCCCGAATTCGCCCGCGAACGCGCGGACGACGACTACGCCTGTCCCGTCGTCGATCCCGAAACCGACGAGACGTGGGCCGACTGCCCGCACTTTCGCTCTCGAAACCACGACCGGGAGTGCGTTCGCTGCGGACTCGAGGAAAAGCGCATGGCTCACGACGACGAGCGCCCGCTGCTCGAGGAGCACCACCTTTCCTACGCCCGCAACGGCGAGGAGCTAACCCACGAGATCACGGTCTACCTCTGTCGGTGGTGCCATTCGAAGGTCCACAACTCGTGGGCCCGGATCACCGACGACGCCGCGCCGGAGCCGGACGCGATCGCCGCGCTCGAACAGCGCCGCGGACGCGAGTACGACGAACTGGGATTCGAGTCGGCCGCGGAACGGTACGGTGAGGGTGAAGACGGCACCGATTGAGGGAAGCGGCCACCCGATGGCCCGCTATCCCGTGTTCTTCATCCCGGCCGCGATCCCCTTGACCGTCAGCCGAAGCGTTCGTTCTTCGATGTCGGTTCGGTGAGTTCGATCGAGGAGGTACACCTGCAGCAGGTTCAGCGGATCGACGTAGGGGTTGCGCCGCGCCAGGTTCTCGCCGAGCCAGTCGCGGGTGTGGAGGGTCTCTCGTTGGCCGATGGTGGTGATCAACTCGGTCGCTCGGTCGTACTCGTCGGTCACTCGCGGGAAGAACCGACTGCGGAGCTCTTCGTCCGCCAGATCGGCGTACTGTTCGGCGATCTCGAGTTCGGTCCGGGACAGCGAGAGCGCGGCGTTGTCGAGCGTGGTCCGGAAGAACGACCACTCCTCGTACATCTCCTGGAGAGTGTCCACCGAGCCGCCATCGTCTAGGTAGGCGTCGAGACCCGTCGCGAGGGCGTACCACCCGGGCAGGATACAGCGGGACTGCGTCCACGAGAACACCCACGGAATCGCCCGCAGGTCCTCGACGGTTCGCTCGCCGCTGCGCGAGGCGGGACGCGACCCCAGATCGAGGTCCTCGATGACCGTGATCGGCGTCGCCTGCTCGAAGTACCGGACGAAGCCGTCGCTCTCGAGGAGGTCGCGGTACTCGCGGCGGGCGGCGTCGGCCATGGTCTCCATCGCTTCGACCCACTCGTCGCGCACCTCCTCTTCGGGCTGCTCTTTGGCGTACAGCCGCGCGCGAAGCTGTGCGTTGACCATCTGTTCGATGTTGCGCTCGGCGATGCGCGGGTTGGCGTACTTCTCGGCGATCGCCTCGCCCTGCTCGGTGAACTTGACCTGCCCCGTCACCGTGCTGTTCGGCAGCGCCAGCAGCGCCTCGTTCATCGGGCCGCCGCCCCGCGAAATGGAGCCCCCGCGGCCGTGGAACAGTCGCATCGTCACGTCGTGATCGTCGCAGATCTCGCCCAGTCGACGCTGGTTCTTGTACAGCGACCAGTTGGCCGCGAGGAAGCCGTTCTCCTTGTTCGAGTCGGAGTAGCCAAGCATGATCTCCTGGGTGCGCCCGCGCGCCTCGAGCGCCTGCGCGTAGGCCTCGTTCTCGAAGAGCGTCCCCATGATCCGGCGAGCGCCGGAGAGGGCGTATTCCGTCTCGAGCAGCGGGACGATGTCGAGTCCGCAGTGTTCGGGCAGGGAGACGACGCCGGCCTGGTCGGCTAGGAAGAGTACCTCGAGGACGTGGCTGGGTTCGTCGGTCATCGAGATCGCGTAGGTGTCGATGGCGTGGACGCCGTACTCGGTCTGCCAGTCCCCGAGGTTGGCGAACAGGTCGAGGACCTTCGTCGATGATTCCGAGAGATCCTCGGTTTCAGAGAGGTCGACGACGGGTTCGTCCTGCAGAATCGCCTCGGTCAGCAGGTCGGCACGCTCTTGTTCGTCCATGGCGTGGTAGTCGATCCCCTCGCGATCGAGGGCCTCCGCGATGGCGTCGGTATGGTTCTGCTGGTGTTCGCGCAGGTCCAGACTGGCGAGCGAGAAGCCGAAGGTGGCGACCTGTCGCCGGATCGGATCGACGTGGGCCTCGGCGACGCTCTCCGCGCCGTTGTTCCGGAGGCTCCGGGCGATGATCTCGAGGTCGTCGAGCAGGTCGTCGACCTCGTCGTAGCCGCCTGGGCGGACGTCGCCGACGCGCTGGAGCCGTTCGCGCATCAGCTTGAGCTTCTGTCGGTACGGTTCGTCGGGGTAGCGCTCCTCTGCAGTTCGGGCGCTGCCGGGCAGTCGCTCCCGATCGTCCTCGAGCGTGACCAAGAAGTCGGAGCCGGGGTCGATCCGGCTCCCGTCCTGACTGAGGACGCCCGACAATCGTTTGAGCTCCTCGCGATACTTCTCGAGGATCACCGAGCGCTGGCGTTCCAGCGTGTTCGCGGTCACCTCCGGGGTTACGTAGGGATTCCCGTCCCGGTCGCTACCCGCCCACGATCGGAACTCGAACAGCTTTGGGATCTCGAGGTCGCCTTCGACTTCGTCGTCGATCGCGTCCGCCAGTTCGTCGTACACTTCGCCGACGACGTCGAACAGCGTGTTCTCGAGGTACCACTGGACGTTTCGCGCCTCGTCTTCGGGCTCGGGCTGGCGGTTCCGGACCTGTGGCGTCTGCCAGAGGCTCGTCACTTCGGCGTCGATATCCCGCCAGACCTGTCCCTCCTCCTTCTCGGTCAGCAGCCGCTCGTCGAGCGTCTCGAGTTCGGTCGAGATCGTTCGCAGCTTCGATTTGACCGTCTTGCGTCGGGCTTCCGTCGGGTGGGCCGTAAACGTCGGCTCGATCAGCACGTCGTCTAAGACCTGTTTGACGGTGTCGACGTCGCTATTACCCAGCTCTTCGGCCGCGGTCTCGAGGCTGTCCTCGAGGGTTCCCTCGTGGGACTCCGTCCGAATCGTCCGTACCCGCTCGCGCTCTTCGGCAAGGTTGATCAGTTCGAAGTAGGTCGTAAACCCCCGAGCGACGACTCGCTGATGGTGTGGCGACAGTCCGCGAAGATCCGCGATGAGCGCGTCGCGCGAGTCGAGTTCGCCCGATCGGTAATCGATCGCGGCTTGGCGACACGATTCGACCGTTTCGAACGCCCGTCGAGAGGTCTGGTCCTCCAAGACGTCGCCGAGCAACGCACCGAGCTCTCGGACGTCCTGTCTGATCTCCCTGTTGTGAAGTCGCATACCAAGAGCGTACGGCTTCTACCCCAAAAACCCCCGTGGAGGGTCCGTATCTCCCATTTCATCCTTTTCCGTGATAGTTACTGACGGTGACCGATTGGAGCGAAATCTGTCGATCACCGAGTCGGCAATTTGTCATGTACTCACACCTCGGTGTAGACCGATCAGTAGCGTTCACGTGCGAATTAGCAACTCGAATCCGAGTACTTTTCTCGGGACCGACAGTAGCCTGCGACGAGACCGTCATTCAATTATTTTGATCGATGATGATGGATGTTCCGACGAAACTGATGGGATCGAACTGGCGCGCGCACTCCTCGCGGGCGCATATTAGTTGGTCTTGTGACACATTGGCGAGGTCGATCCCACCCCGTGTCGACCGCGTCAGCCACCGCGTTTTCGATACCAGACTCGAGCTCCGACCGGCGACTCGTCCGCCTCGAGATCCAGTCTGCGCAACACTAGCTCCTGTATGGCGGGCGTGACAACGAGTTCGACCGTCCCTCCACTGTCTGCCTGTAGTTCGAAAACGCAGTGTCCATCCCGCTCGTTAATGCGTTCGATCGTCCCGACCGACCACCGATCGATATCGTGGGTCGGTTCTCGAGCGTGGATTCGATCGTGATTCATAGACGGATGGAGGTCGAGCAAACGGTTGAAGCCACGGTGCCGACGGTGCGAGTTTGCCCGCACTGTCCGTCAGTAATCGCCGAGCACGCCGAGCCGCCTCGCTCTGCGGGTCGCGTACTGAAAGACCGCGTAGCCCAACACCACGTAGCCGACAGCGACCGCGACCAAGAGCCCGAGTTCGGTCGGCGAGAACTCCCAGAGACGAACGCCGTCGACCATCGCCCGCTGGAGGAGTGCGCTTCCGTGAGCGAGGGGGAGAAATCGCATCCAGCCGAGTTCGAACGCGGGTGCCGAAATCAGGACGATGAATCCGAACTGGAGGAGATTCAGCCAGTTTCCGACCTGTTTGTAGAGCACCGTGACGCCGCCGGCCGCCAGACCGAGTCCGAGCACCGACACGATGCTGAGCGTCGCGACGACGACGATCGTAACCAGGTTTAGTTCGAGCGTCGTCCCGGTGATCAGGATCATCGCGACCAGAATCACCGTCGAGGTGATAAACGTCCGAACGATCTTCGCGACGCCTTTCAGCATCGCGACGGGTGCGAACCCGAACGGCGTCATCACGTGGCGCTCGAGGGTGCCCCACTGCACTTCGCTCCCGATATCGTTCGAGATGGCGGAGTACGCCCCCACCGACAGCGTCCACAGGAAGTAGCCGACGATGATCCCTTCGATCGAGTCGGTGAGCGCTTGTCCGGCGACCATCTGCCCGCCGTAAAAGAGCACCCCGAAAAAGAACAGGGAGATGACGATCCCGCCGATAGCGTTCGCCGGATAGCGCACGAAAATCAGAAACTCGCGGTAGAGCACGGCCCGCGCGAGGTGATAGTAACCGGCTGGTTGCGGCGTTACGTCCTCCTCCTGCAGCCGTTGGCTCATCGTTCCCCCCGGTCGACCGCCGTCAAATCGACGAACACGTCCTCGAGGTCGGGTTCGATCGTCCGGACGCGCTCGAGCGTCACGTCCGCGGCGCGGAGCGTGTCCAACAACTCGTAGAACCCGTCGCTGTCCGTCGTCAGTTCGATCATGTTACCACGGTCGTACGGCTCGACGCGAATCCCGGCGAATCGGTCCTCGAGACGCGACACGATCGCCGCGTCGAGATCACGACTCGCGATCTGCACGCGGTGTCGATCCGTCCCGTCCAGCAGCGCCGCCACGGTGTCGTCGGCGATGATCGCTCCGCCGGACATGATGAGGACGCGGTCACAGACCGTCTCGACGACGTCCATGTCGTGGCTGCTGAGGATAACGGTGAGATCCTCTTCCTCGACGAGCCGTCGCAACTCCCGCTGGAGCGTTCGGGAGCTTTCGATGTCCAGCCCCAGCGTCGGTTCGTCGAGAAAGACGACTTCCGCACCTCCCGCGAGAACGCTCGCCAACGACACTTTCTGCTTCATCCCGCGCGATAGCTCGCGGACGGGAACGTCCGCTTTTTCTTCGAGCCCCAACTGCGTCAGGAGCCGGTCGTGACGGTCGCGCACCGAATCCGGATCGACCCCGCTGATCGTCGCGAAGTACCGAAGGTTCTCCCGAACGGTGAGCCGCCAGTAATCGTTTCGCGCCCCCTCGAGCATCGCGTCGACGTACGCGTACGCCTCTCGAGGCCGATCGTAAACGTCGATCCCCCGTATTCGAACGGTCCCCGCGTCCGGCAACACCATTCCGAGAATCGACTTGATGAGCGTCGTCTTCCCGGCCCCGTTCGGCCCGAGCAATCCCACTATCGATCCCGTTTCGATCTCGAAGGAGACGTTGTCTACGGCGGTCACCGCCGTCGGGCCGTCACCGAATCGCTTGCTGAGTCCGGCAACGGAAACGGCGACGTCGTGACGGTTCGTTCTCGCGGTCTCGGTCCCGGCAGCGACGTCGCCCCCGGTGAGTGGAACGGCATCGGCCGACGAGGATCCAGCGGATTCCACAGCGACTCTTCCACTGGGCCGGGAGCCAGCGACTTCCTCGTTCGTCGATCCGTCGTTGTCTCGCACGGTCACTGTGCCAATTTAAGCGCGGTAGCTACAAAAGCGCGCGGCCAACGGGAGTTCGATACCGATCCGAGACTGCAACGGTTCCACTCGACAGGCTACAGAACTCCGCGCCACTGCGGGAACGGAAGTGACCTACAGCACATCCGTCGATCCAGCGCCACGTTTTTACGAACTAGCCGTGTCGATGGCACCGTGGGACGCTATCAACCCGGGCAACACGATTCGTTTATTAGCTGTGATACGCCTCGTTGCGGGGCGAGCAACGCTCCTGAAGGATCTCCGGAGTACGATACCGACTGCTGGCGGTGTGGGGAACCGCTCGGTGGGAAGCCCGAACCAGGTGACACCGTTCACGTCGACATCGTCGACGAGAAAGCCGACGGGACGCTCGTCTGTAAAACGGAAAGCGGATTCGTCCTCTTTCTCGAGGCGGATATCGCGGCGATCGAAGCGACGGTTCGAGTGACGTCCGTCGACGAGACGTACGGCGAAGCGGACCTCGTCGAAACGGGCTCGTAGCTAGGGCTTGGTAGTTTCTTACCAGTTCGACATCAACTTCGAAGGGAACTGTCGTCTCCGGCCGGACCGTGAGCAGCTGATTCCGAGTTGGATCTGATGAAGGTGGCCGAGCATGTCAACACCGGCAACGGTGACTGTTGACCTACGATGGAGTACAAGCGACACGCTCATCGGTCGATCCACTGTTCTCGAGTTCGACGGTCATCTCGAGAAGAGTACCGCCCTCTCGATCGGGGTTGTTAGCTCGACGATGTCGATAGAGATGTGGCTGATTGCTTACTAACCCGTGCCACAATCGGCAGTGCGCTGAACGAACTCACTGACCTTGCTTCAAAAAAGCTCCCTTAACAAGACCATAGTGATGCGAGTCATCAGAGACGGTTCTGGAATAATGAACGATTCTGATGACCGTGTCGAACACTCGGAACAACGTCGCCGATCCCGACGGCTTTTCATGCAGTCGGCCGGTGCAGTGGGGTTCGGCCTGGCTGCCGGCCCGTCGATCGCCGGCTCCCAGGAGGACGACGAGTACGAAGGCACCGACACGGACGCGGCTGAAGCGTTGGACGGCTGTCCGCCAACCGAGATCGAACCCGGTCTGCACGGGTTCGTGCCGGACAACGGCGAGGTGGGGGACGGGGTCGGCGACTCGGTCGCCATCGACGGCGACACGGCGATTGTCGCGCCGGCCAACCTCCTCGACCTTGAGCAAGCCGAGTTCCACAACTTCACAGCCGATCCTGCGACAGCGTACGTGTTCACGTACGACGACGACAGGTGGTGCCAGCAGGCGACGCTCGTCGCAGACGAAGGCGGTTCGGACGGGGACGACGAGCACTACTACAGCGGGTCCGCGGTCAGCCTCGACGGCGACACGGCGGTCGTCGGTGATGTCAACCACGACGGGGTCGATGTGGATACCGGCGCGGCGTTCGTATTCACCCGCGACGGAGACACGTGGTCCCAGGAAGCGAAACTTACAGCTGCGGACGGCCAGCGCCACGACCGTTTTGGAGGGGCGATCAGTCTCGACGGCGACACAGCACTCGTGGGGGCACACCTCGAGGACGAACGCGGTTTCCAGGCGGGCGCGGCCTACGTATTTACGCGCGATGGGGACACGTGGTCCCAGGAGGCAAAGCTCACAGCCGAAGACGGCGCGAACCTCGACCTGTTCGGCGTATCGGTCGCCCTCGATGGTGACACAGCACTCGTTAGCGCACCGTTCAAAGCCGAGAACGGGAACTGGACCGGCACCGCGTACGTGTTCGCACGTGAGGGAGGGTCGTGGTCACAGGAAACGAAAGTGCTCGCAGACGACGGCGCGGAGGGCGACCGGTTCGGCCAGGCGGTCGCCCTCGACGGCGACACGGCCGTCGTCGGCGCACCCTACAACAACGAGAACGGAGAGGACGCGGGCGCGGCGTACGTGTTCGCACGTGAGGGAGGGTCGTGGTCACAGGAGACGAAGGTGCTCGCTGACGACGGCACGGAGCGCGAGCAGTTCGGCTGGTCGATCGGCCTCGATGGGGACCGGGCGGTCGTCGGGATGTGGCACGTACTCCGAGGAGGTGTCCCCGCGACGGGTGCGGCCTACCTGTTCGCCCGAGACGGAGGGTCGTGGGGCCAGGAGGCGACGCTGCTCGCCCCAGACGGAGCGGACGGCGACGATTTCGGCCGGGCCGTCGATCTCGGCGACGAGACGATCCTCGCCGGCGCACCGGGCAGCGACGAGGCAGGTTCGACGTACGCGTTCGACCTCGCGACGTGGGAACCGACCGACCCCGACGACAAGGGGCCGGATGGGGAGCCGACCAAAATCGATTCCTGTACGGTGATCACTGAACCCGGCGAGTACGAACTCGTTTCCGACCTCGCGCCAAGCGAGCTCGATCAGCCCGCCTGCATCGTCATCGACAGCGACAACGTCACGCTCCGCGGGCAAGGACACACAATCAACGCCAGCGACGCGACCTACGTGGAAGGTGACAACTCGGAGGGGTACGACCGACCACCCTGCATCGCCGTCCACCCCTTCCGGAACGGACTGGGTGAGGACAACTGGAACACCGTCGTCGAGGACGTCGTCGTAACCGGCGGGCACGCGGGTGTGGCCGCCCGACTCTCCAGCGGCGGCCACTACGAGGACGTCAGGGCGGTGGACAACGACCACGGCTTCCTCTTCGAGAGTGACGGCGGGCTCGTTCGGAACTGTGTCGTCGAGGACAACGACCGGGGAGTAACTGTGACGACGGTTTCGGGGCCTCGTAGCCGGTTCCAGGCTGACCTCGAGGACTGCACCATCCAGGGCAACGGGACTGGGCTGTGGATCGACCAGGGGATGGACGCTACGGCCGTCCGATGCCGCATCCTCGAGAACGGTACCGGCGTCCTGGCTGTGCCGTTCGCCCTCGAGCCCGACCGGTTGTCGCCGACGGTGGCCCTCGAGAAGTGTCACGTCTGCCGGAACGAGGACTACGGCGTTCGCGCCCGCACCGACCCGTTGGCCGAGGACGCCGACGCACTCGAGCACGGGCGAGAAGGCATCGTTCTGGCGGTCGATAACTACTGGGGTGGCGCGGACGGTCCCTCGAGCTTCGGCGATCCGCCGGAGCCGTACACGGACCCGGAGACGGGTCGTCCCGCCGACGGCGACGGGGACGCCGTCTCGCAATCGCTGGAGTCTAGCGTCTCAAACGTCCGCTTCGATCCGTTCCTCGAATTGCCACTCGACGAGGTCGGCGTCCGTCGCTAACTCACTGTCGGGCGTCGGCCCCTGCAGGTATCCTCGTACCGACCTGGGTTCACGTAGCCGTAGCTGTCGGTTACTGACGTGGAATCGTATCGAGTTGCCCGTACTCTCAGCGATCTCTGAATCGCAAGACGGCATCGGGATCGATTCACCATTTGAATCGCATTGCCCGTGAACGTACGTTTACCGATGGTTAGTCCACGGCGAAACCACGAGAGGGCGTCGGGAGAAGTGCTCCGTCAGGAATACGAACTACGCGAAACGCTCGCTAGCGCTCACGTTTCTCTACTTCGAATCCTGGATCGCATCTGCTGTTCACGTATTGTTCGCAGCAGAATGCTCCGTCAGGGATTCGAACCCTAGTCATTGCCGTGAGAGGGCAATATGATTGGCCGGACTACACCAACGGAGCGTACTACATCACACAGTTGTGCGGTGGACAGTTTAAGGATTCCGTTTCGATTCGTCACTGTCGCTTCGTACCACAGATTCGAACGGTGACACGACCGTCACTCCTCGAAGGGAGATTTGGTCGCCTCGGGCTCGAACCCCTCGAGGCTGATGATGTTCTCGCGGCCGACGCGAAGCTTGCTGATGGTCCCCTCCTCTTCCATATCGGAGAGGAGCATGCTGACCTTGGACTTCGACCAGCCCGTCTCCTCGACGATGTTGACCTGCTTCATTCGGCCACCGTTCTTGCGAATGAGCCTGACGACTCGATCCTCGTCGGTGAGCAGTTCCTCGTTGGTCAGCGGGCTGGCACCGTTCGTCGAGTCGTCGTCGTGGCTCTCGCCTGCGGACGGCGGCGCTGTGTCCAGGTCCGTCTGCTCGGCTGACGTGACGTTCGCCTGCGTCGTCGCGCCGGCGGCGGCCGTGCGATCGTCGGTCCCGGATCCAGAGTGTTGGCGTCGGTACCAGACGGCGGCGCCACCGATCCCCAGCACGACGAGCGCGCCGAGAGCCAGGTGCCACGCCGCGTCGTCGCTGTTCGTGATCGACGAAACGGCCGAGCCAGTCTCGTCGTTCCCGCCGCCCCCACCGTCCGTGACGAAGACGGCGCGCGGATTGCCGTCGAGGAACTGCTGTTCGCCCTGCCACAGTACCGAGTCGGCGTTCTCGAGCGTGTTGTGTGAGGGCCGGGCCTCGTCTTCGGGCCCGATACGATCGAACGTGAGGCCGTCGCCGGCGATGATCACGATCGACTGATCCGAGCCGATATACATCCCTTCGAAGACGTCGCCGACTTCGACGGTCCCGTCTTCGACCTTCGCGAAGCCGTTCCAGGTGAACGACATCTCGACGATCCCTCGAGTTCCGAACCGATCATCGACCGTCGCCGATCGATTGAAGTTCGTCGCCTCCATCTCCCGGTCGGTCGTCTCGGCGCCGCTTTCGGTCATCCCGTGGGTCCGCGTGACGAATCGCTCGTACAGTCCGGTCTCTTCTTCCTCGAACTCCTCGGCGAACTCCTCGAAGGCCGCGCGCTCCTCGGACTCGTTTTCGGTGTCGAAGCGCTGTTCGTGCCGGAAGGTCCACGTTGCACTGCCGTTTTCGTGGACGGTGATCTGGAACGTCGTCGTGTCGAAGTCCTGTGAGTCACCGGCGATCGACTCGTCAGCCATCGTGTCGGTTGTACTCGAGCCCTGAACGGTCGACAGCGTCGCTGGGGCCGGCTGAGACGAGGCGCTCTCGCCGCCACCGGCGACGGACATCGCCATCGGGACCCCGACACCGGTGCTGCCGGCGAGAAAACCGATAACGACGAGGGCGACAATGGCGACGGAGACCGACCGGTTCATTCGTCTACCACTACGTGGCGGAGCTAAAAATGCTTGTGAATACCGGAACCCCCCAACAGTCATCGCGAGCTCGTCGATCGAGAGCGGAGATACCGCTCGTCGAAGCGTGTCGATACGCACAAACCAGTCGATAGCGTAGCCACGGCCATGATCGCCAATCTCGCGCAGGGCGTCCAGGTGTTCACGAGCAACGTCTACCTCGTCGACGGCGAGCGAACCGTGCTGGTCGATCCGGGGGCGAACTTCGACGTCGTTAGCGCCGTTCGCGAGCGAGTCGACGACCTCGACGCCGTCGTGCTCACGCACACGCACCGGGACCACGTCGGCAATCTCGAGGCCGTCACAGACGCCTTCGACGTCGACGCGTGGGGGTACGACACCTCGATCGACGGCGTCGATCACGCTATCGAGGACGAGGAGACGATCCAACTCGGGGACGACGAGTACGTCGCCCTCCACACGCCGGGGCACAAGAACGACCACCTTTGTTTCTACGCGGCCGACGCGGGCATCCTCTTCGCGGGCGACCTCGTCTTCCAGAACGGGAGTTTCGGGCGCACCGACCTCGAGGAGGGCGACCGCGAGCTATTGATCGAGAGCATCGATCGACTGCTCGAGCGGATCGACGAGGGCCTCGAGGAGATGCACACAGGACACGGTCCGAGCGTGACGAACAACCCGTACGATCACGTGGAGCTATCGGCCCGAATGGCCCGGCAGGCCTGAGTCGCGGGCTGCCGAGATAGCGTCCATCCCCTCGTATCGAATTGGGCTCGACGCCACGACCGAACTCGATCTGTTCGTTCCGACTGCGGGACCGTCACGGTTCCAGCACGTGCACACTCGAGGGCTCGAATCCCACGGTGACCTCGTCCGCAGGGACCTCCTCGAGCTGTAATACGACTGGAACGTCGTTCCACCGGCCGTACGCGTGGACGGTCTCCCCGCGGAATTCGCTGGTCTCGACGGAGATCAATAACTGATTCTGCTCGACGGTGGGCGACAACGCGGCCGCTCGAACGCAAAAGTGTACTCGATTCGTGCCGTCCCGAACCGCGGGGATTTCGATCGTCTTCCCGCGGACATCGACCGAGCAGCGGTCGCCATCTCGAGCGACGACGGTCCCCTCGAAGACGTTGTTGTCGCCGACGAACTCGGCGACGAATCGGGTCTCCGGCTCGCGGTAGATCGTTTGCGGCGAGGCGACCTGTTCGATCCGGCCGTCGTTCATCACCGCGAGCCGGTCCGAAATCGCTAACGCCTCCTCCTGGTCGTGCGTAACGTAGATCGTCGTGATATCGAGTCGCGACTGGATCCGCGTAAGCTGTCGGCGCAGCGATTCCCGGAGGCGGGCGTCGAGCGCGCTCATCGGCTCGTCGAGCAGGAGGAGGTCGGGTGCCGGCGCGAGCGCGCGGGCCAGGGCGACCCGCTGTTGCTGGCCGCCGGAGAGCTGCTCGGGAGCCCGGTCGCCCGTCCCCTCGAGGTCGACGAGTTCGAGCAACTCCGCGACGCGCTCGTCGGCGCTCACTCCGCCGGGCGGCTCTCGGAACCGGAGTCCGTAGCCGACGTTTTCGGCGACGCTCATGTGCGGGAAGAGGCCGTAGCTCTGAAAGACGACGCCGACGTCGCGATCCTCGGGCGGCACGCCGGCCATCGGTTCGTCGTCGAAGCAGACGGTCCCGTCGGTGGGCTCTTCGAAGCCGGCGATCGTTCTGAGCGTGGTCGTCTTCCCGCAGCCCGAGGGACCGACGAGCGTGAAGAACTCGCCGTCTCTGACGGTAAGGTCGACATCTTTCAGCGCAGCCGTCGTGGTCTCGTCCGTTCCTGCCCCGTAGCGTTTCGAGACGCCCTCGAGTCGAAGCTCGGTCACAGTTCGTACCTCCCGCCGACGCGGTCGATGACGACGAAACTCGCTGCCGTCACGGCCAATAACAGCGTTCCCATGGCGATGGCAGGGCCGGATCGACGGCCCAGGTAGCGTTCGACGGCGACGGGCATGGTGTAGCTCTCGCCCCCGCTGGCCAAAATCACCGTCGAAGAGAACTCGCCGATCGAGATGGCGAACGCGAACGCGGCTCCGGCGACGATTCCGTTCGCGACCAGCGGGAGTTCGACGTCCAGCAGCGCGCGGAATCGCGAAGCGCCGAGCGCACGGGCGGACTCGACCATCGCCGGATCGAGGTTCGTCAGCACCGGCGAGACGTTTCGAGTGACGAACGGATAGGCGGCGACCGCGTGGGCGACGACGATCGCGACGGCGCCCGTGACCTGGAAGCGCCAGCCGCCCGGCAGCGGGATGCCGAACACGAGCCCCTGCAGGAGCCCGATCCCGAAGACGATGCCGCTGACGGCGAGCGGGAGCATCGCGAGGGTGTCGACGATCGTCCCGCTGCGGCCGGTACGGGCCGTCAACACCGAGATGACGACGCCCATCGGCACGGCGATCAGGAGCGTCGCGATGCCGAACAGCAGCGAGTTCCGAATCGCCGGCAGCGGGAGTGTCTGGAAGCTCGCGCCCTCGAGTTGGCGCTCGAGCAAAAATGAGTAGTTGCGAAGCGTGAGGCCGGAGCCGTCGGTAACCCCGCCGACGACGAGACTCGCCATCGGACCGACGAACAGCACCAGCGCGACGAGCCCGTAGCCGAAGATCGCGAGTCGCCGCGGCGAGAGAGCGGTCCGAAGGTCGGGGACGAGCCGCTCCTTCGGCGGCGGAGACGGCGCCTGTGCGAACCCCGTCTGTGCGGACTCGTAGCGAAGGTAGGCGTAGGTCAGTCCGAGCGAGAGGATCGTCTCGAGTATCGCGAGCGTCGCGGCTTCGGCGTAGTCGAGTCGCTGGATGCGATCGTAGATCCAGACCTCGACGGTCGCGAGCTGCAGCCCGCCGAGGGCGAGCACGATGGGGAACGTCATGAAGGTGAAGATGAAGGTCAACAGCGCGCCGGTGAGGACGGCCGGGGCGAGTTGCGGGATGATTACGTCCCGGAAGGCCCGACGCTCGCTCGCACCGAGGCTGCGAGCCGTTTCGACGGTACGCGCGTCGACGGACTCCCAGGCGGCGACGGTGAGTCGGGCGACCAGCGGCGCGTTGTAGAACGCGTGGGCGAGGATCACGATCGTCAGCGGACTCGTCTCGATGAACGCGTACGGACCGAGACCGACCGTCCCGAGGAGTCCGTTGAGCGTTCCCGCCCGTCCGAACATCGCGTAGAAGCCGACCGCGACCAGAATCCCGGGCATGACGAACGGCAGGATCGTCAACGACCGGAGCGTTCGCCGACCGTAGAACTCGTAGTTCGCGAGGACGTACGCGGCCGGCAACCCGATCGCGACGCTCGCGACCGTCGACAGCGCGGCCTGGTAGGCCGTAAAACCGAACAGTCCCTTGCGAACGCCGGGCGTATCGACGGCGAGCCACGGGACAGGGATGTCGACGCCGGGGAGCGGATACTCGAGCGTCAGCGAGATCGAAATCGCGGCGAGCCAGCCCGCGAGCGAGCCGAGGTGCGTGCCGATCGCCAGCGGCTCCGCGAAGACGTCCGCGAGCGCCCCGAAGTAGAACGGATCCGTCAGCACGTCGGCGAAGTGGCCGAGCGTCGGCGTTCCGTCCTCGAGGACGGCCTCGACGAAGACGACGCCGACGGGGAGGTACAGCATGACGACGAGAATTCCCGCCGTCACGAGCGCGGTTAGTCCGATTGCGTGGCGCTCGAGCCACGCGCGGACGCGATCACCTGCGAAGCGACCTGTGGCGGACACGGCCGTCGATTATTGGCTGGCGAACTCGCGCGCCCAGTCGTCGACCCACTCGTCGAGGTTGCCGCGAAGGTCGTCGTAGCCGACCGTCACCGCCTCCGGCGGCACGTGTGCGTACTGATCGAACTCGTCGTCCAGGTCGACGTGCTCGTCTTCGACCGCGGGGAACTGGACGTTTCGCTCGGCGATCTCCGCCTGGGCGTCGTTCGAGAGGACGAAGTCGAGGAACTCGTAGGCGAGATCGACGCTGTCGGCATCCTCGAAGATCGCCATCCCTTCCGGGTTCGCGTAGCCCTGGTCGTTCAGGAAGCCGATCTGGTGGCGCGAGAGGTCGTTCCCTTCCGCGCTGGCGAACACCTGATCAGTCGAGTAGGAGACGACCATCGGCCGCTCCTCGTTCATGTACGCGCCGTAGTAGGACTCGGACCAGTCCTCGAGGGCCCGGACGCCGTTCTCCCGGAGGTCCCGCCAGTAGTCGAGGTAGCCGTCCTCGCCGAACGCGTCGATCGTCCACAGCAGGAACGCCTGTCCGGGATCCGAGGTCTGGGCGTTTTGAGCGATCAGGGCATCCTCGTACGCCGGTTCGGTCAGATCCTCGAAAGTCTCGGGGTCGTCGACCTCGGTCTCGTCGAAGACGAGGCTGATGTAGCCGGTGTCGTAGGCGAGCACGCGGTCGTGCGGGTCACCCATGTCGAGCCCGTCGCGAATCCGGCTCGAGCGGTCGATTCGATCCGCGTTGAGTCCGCGGAAGAGCCCTCCCTCCTCGAGGTTATCGTCGACGCTCACGAGGTCGTCGATGTTCAGCCCGAAGTAAACGTCGGCGTCGATGTTCTGCCCACCCTGCGCCTGGTTGATGTAGTGGCCGACTCCTTGATCCGGAAGCTGTACCCACTCGAGTTCGGCGTCGGGGTACGCCTCCTCGAACGCCTCCTTGAGCCACGGGCCGGCGGGGTTGTCGCCGTCGATCATCGACTCGTAGGTGACGACCTCGAGCGTCCCCTCGAGATTCGGCTCCTCAGGTTCGGGATCGCCGTTCGAATCGTCTGATTCGTCGCCGTCCTGCGTCAGACACCCGGCGAGTCCGAGCGCGGCCCCACTACCAACTGCACCGACGAACGTTCGTCGTCTCATTACGCGGTTGTTCCACTGGGTGGTCTTAACCCCTCTGATACTGAAGTCGGAACCTCCGGGACCGAAACCGACGTATGTCGACGATTTGAGAGTGTGAAAATACAGGGTCGGTGAGACCGAACTTTTCCGGTAGCCGGCCTCAGACGCCGAAACCGGAGTTCGGCACCGACATCGCTTCTCAGACCCGCTGGGCCGCCTCGAGCATCGCGTCGTACGCTTCTTCGTACGCCCGTGCGATCCGCGCCGGATCGTCCCGCGCGTCGCCGCCGAGCGCCGGCAGCCGAACCCGCTCGAGCGGCTCGAGGAAGTCGAGCACGTCGGGGACGCGCTTCTCGAGCGCGCCGTCTTTCGGGCTCGAACTGGCGATCTCGCAGGCGCGACAGTACCGATCGCTGTCGTAGATCCGCGCGCAGCCGGGTTCGACGGCCGCGACGGCGCTAATCGCCGCGTGCTCGAGCGACTGGAGCGGTTGGGCGATATCGCTGTAGGATTCGACGACGGCGACGTCGGCCGATTCGATCTCGGCCGCCAGTCGTTCGAACGCGGGGACGTACCGCTCCTCGGCGAGTTCGTTGAACTCGCCGACGGTCTCGACGGGGATGGCATCCTCGAGCGGGAGCGCGTCGGCGACGACGTCCGGAATCTCGGCGGTCGCGTTGCGGACGTACGTCGGCACGTCACCGTCGCCGTCGCTCGGCCGACCGACGCGGTCGACGAGGAACTCTCGATCCGACTTCCCGAGGACACCGGTCCCGCCGTCGGGCGTGGGCCGCCACAGGCGATGAACGGGGTTGAGCCGCTCGGGCTCGCGACCGCGCGCTTCGGCCCGTGCGAGCCGTCTGGCGTCCTTGCCGTAGAGCCGATTCTCCGCGAGCGCCGACCGACAGTCGTCGTGGTCGAACCAGTAGTCGTTGCCCGCGCGCGGCTTGTAGCCGACGGCTCCGGTTCGCTCGAGGAGCCCCGCCGAGAACGTGGTCTTGCCGGCGTCGACGCGGTCGGCACCGACCACGAGGAGGATCATTCGGTGTCGTCGTCGGCGTCGTCGCCGTTGCTCTCGTCAGCGGCCGTTTTGTCACCGTCACTTTCGTCAGCGTCGGTTCCGTCGCTCGCGTTCTCCTCTTTCAGCCCGTAATGGGCGGGTTCGTCGTCGGAACGCGGTTCGGCGACGACGAGATCGTCGGCGTTGTTCATGATCCACGGGATCGTCCAGTCGAGCAGGACGTCCTCGGTTCCCTGGTCGATCTCCGCGCCGGGGTCGAGCCCCTGCAGGAGGCGGGCGATCTCGTAGACAGTGTACATCTGGTCGGCCTCGAGCAGCTCCGCGGGCGTGTAGAAGTCACACGGCGGCAGGCTGTCGAACTCGGACTTGGAAACGGGCATCTACTGGGTGCTATCAGTCTCGCGCGCCTAAATCGTTCGTTCCTGAGGCGTCCGACGCAGTCGATTCGCTCGAGGGCTCTCGCGGTTCCTCGTAACCGGACGGTTCCGAAGCGGAAGACTACGCCTCGAGCGCCGCGTCGAGCAGTTCGATCGGGTGCGGCGGTCGATCGTAGGCCTCGAAGTCGCCGATCTGGGTGCGACAGGAGGTACCCGGGGCGACGACCCTCGTCTCGCCCCCATTCGCCGTCTCCGCCTCGGCCGCGCTCTCTTCGAGTTGCTCGTGGAGCAGGTCACCGATCGCCCGCGAGAGGTCGTAGTGTTCGGCCTCGTAGCCGAAGGAGCCGGCCATCCCGCAGCAGCCCGAATCGACGGGATCGACGGCGTAGCCCGCGCGTCTGAGCAGACCGACCGCATGGTGGTCCGCGCCGCGAGCCTTCTCGTGGCAGTGGCCGTGGTAGGTCACGCGCTCGCGTGCGTCCTCGTGGTCGACCGGAAGCCGCTCATCCAGGTGATGCGTGTCCAGATACTCGCAGACGCCGTAGGCGTTCGAGACGAGTCGCTCGAGTCGCTCGTCGTCGACGCGGCCCGGGAGCAGCGACCGGTACTCGTCGACCACCATCGCCGCGTCCGAGGGCTCGACGAAGCAGACCGACCACCCGCGATCGAGATAGGGCTCGAGGCTCTCGAGCAGCGCCTCCCCGTGATCCGCCGCGTCGTCGAGCAGCCCCTTCGAGTACGCCGCTCTGCCGGTCGGTCCGAGATCGGGGACCGCGACGCGGACGCCCGCGGCCTCGAGGACCCGGACGGCGGCCTTGCCGGGGGCGGGATTCGAGTAGTTCGTGTCCGTGTCCGGAAAGAGGACGACGCCCGCGGTGGCCGTCTCGGCGTCGACGGTCGACTCCCGGTCGGCGAACCAGTCGACCAGCGTCTCCCGTCGGAACTCCGGGAGCGTGCGTTCGGTGGCGATCCCCACCGTCTTCTCGAGAACCGCCCGTGCACCCGGCAGATTCGTCGCTCGATTGGCGACCGGCGCAGCGGCGCTCCCGGCCGCGGCGAGTCGGTCGACGTTCGAAAAGAGGCGCTCGCGGAGCGTCGTTCCGTTGCGTTCGTGGGACTGGTGTTTCACCTCGGCTTTGAGCTTCGCGAGGTCGACCCCGGTTGGACAGTCGCTCTGACAGCCCTTACAGCCGATACAGAGATCCAGCACCTCCTCCTGAAATCGGTCGCCGTAGAGCTCCTCGGGATCGATTTCGCCGCTGATCGCCGCCCGGAGCAGGTTGGCCCGCCCGCGGGTCGTCGCGATCTCCTCTTCGGTCGCCCGGTAGGTCGGACACATCACGTCGCCGTCGGTCTGGCGACAGGTGCCACAGCCGTTACAGAGTTCGACGAGGTGGGAGAAGCCGCCGTCGTCCGCGAAATCGAGCGCGGTCTGTGGCTCGAGCGAGGCGTAGTCGGGGCCGTAGCGGAGATGTTCTCTGATATCCGTGGGGTCATCGTCGCGGTAGACGACCTTTCCGGGGTTCATCCGCCAGTCGGGATCGAAGGCGGATTTCACGTCCGTGAACGCCTGCCAGAGCGTGGGGCCGTACAGTTTGGGGTTGAACTCCGTCCGCGCCAACCCGTCGCCGTGCTCGCCGGAGAACGCGCCGTTGTGCTCGAGCGCGAGGTCGGTGACGTCCTCGGCGATGGATCGCATTGTCTCGACGCCCTCACCGTCCTTCAGGTTGAGAACCGGTCGAATGTGCAGCGTCCCGACGCCGGCGTGGGCGAAGTAGGCCGCCGTCGTGTCGTGATCCGCGAGGATCTCCTGAAAGCTCGCGACGTACTCAGCGAGCTCCTCGGGCGGTACGGAGGCGTCCTCGACGAACGGATACGGCTTCGGATCGCCGTCCATGCTCATCAGGAGCGGAATCGACGCCTTGCGGAGCTTCCAGAGTCGGTCCTGGGTTTCGGGCTCGAGCGCTTCGATCGAGTCGAACGCGGTCCCGTCGTCGACGAGCTGAGTCGTCGCGTTCGCCAGCGCCGCTGAGAGATCGTCGACCACCTCCGAATCGAACTCGACCATCAGCACCGCCGCGGTGCCGTCGGGGATCGGCTCCGCGTACTCGGCGTACTCCGGCGACTCCGCGGCCAGCCGAAACACCTCGTCATCCATCAACTCGACCGCGCTGGTCTCGAGGGAGAGCGCCTGGGGCACCGCGGCCAGCGCCTCGAGTAACTCGTCGTAACAGCAGACCGCGAGTGCGGTCTTCTCGGGACGGGTCACGAGCGAGAGTTCGGCCTCGACGACGACGCCCAGAGTCCCCTCAGCGCCGACGACAAGCTTCGAGAGATTGAGGACGTCCTCTCCCGCCTCGTTCTCCCGCAGCACCTTCTGCAGATTGTAGCCGCTGACACAGCGTTTGAGCGTCGGATACCGGTCTTCGATCTCGTCGGCGTTGTCCTCGACGATCGCTCGGACCGCCCGGTAGATCTCGGCCTCGCGGTCATCTTTCGAAACGATCTCGTCCCACTCCGGACTGTCGAGGACGACGTCCCGCGTGCGAATCAGCGAGCCGTCCGCGAGAACGACCTCGCACTCCTCGATGTAGGCGTCCGTGATCCCGTAGCGGACGGAGTGAGCACCCGTCGAGTTGTTGCCGATGCCGCCGCCGACGGTCGCCCGGTTCGACGACGCCGGGTCAGGTGCGAATCGGAGGCCGTGGGGCTCGAGCGCATCGTCGAGGTCGTCCTGAACAACCCCAGGCTGGACGGTGGTCCGTTGGTCGTCCGGATCGATCTCACAAATCTCGTTCATGTGTCGGGACAGGTCGAGGACGATACAGCCCGGACCGACCGCCTGTCCGGCGAGCGAGGAGCCGGCGCCGCGAGGGAGCACAGGGACGCCATAGTCCGCGGCGACGCGGACCGCCGAGCGGACGTCGTCCGTGTTCCGCGGGAAAACGACTCCCGCGGGCTGGGCGCCGTAGATGCTCCCGTCGGTCGCGTACAGCACTCGGGTGTACTCGTCGAAGCGAACGTCGCCGTCGACCGCGACCTCGAGGGCGGCCGCGAGGTCGCTTCCCGTGCCGTTCGCACCGCCATCGACCCCGTTTCCGTTCGTACTCGAGTCGCGCTCGAGCGGCCGGTCCTCGCTTCCGACACGTTCCGTAGCCATACGAGCACTCGACCACCGAGAACCAAAACAGTGCGTGTCGCTTTCACACGATGTTACCGGTCGTGATCGACCGGTGGCACCGCTCTCGAGGATGCGGTCCAAAAAAACGTCTGGATTGCCGAGTCGTCGCGTTTCCGGCGAGCTACGTTACTCGAAGTGGTCGAGACACTTCTGGTACTCCTCGGCGGCCGAGTCCCAGTTGACGACGTCGAAGAAGCCGTCGATGAACTCGCCGCGGTCCGGACCGTAGTCGTAGTAGTAGGAGTGCTCCCAGACGTCCAGCGCCAGGATTGGGTGGGAGCCCCAGAGTGCGCCCTGGTCGTGCTTGTCGACCGCGACGTTACGCAGCTGCTTGGCGACCGGGTCGTAGACCAGCAGGGCCCAGCCACCGGCGGCGCCGGCAGCGGCCTCGAACTCGCCCTTCCAACCCTCGTAGGAGCCGAAGTCCTCCTCGATGCGGTCGGCGAGGTCGCCCTCGGGTTCGCCGCCGCCGTTCGGCGACATGTTCTCCCAGAACAGCGTGTGGAGATAGTGTCCACAGCCGTTGTGAGTGACGTTCGAGAGGGCGCCGGGCGTCGAGCCGAAGTCGCCCGACTCGCGGTTCTCTTGAAGGGTCTCCTCGGCGGAGTTGAGACCGTTGACGTAGCCCTGATGGTGGGTGTCGTGATGCCAGGTCACGACCTGTTCGGAGATCGATGGCTCCAGCGCGTCGTAATCGTACGGTAGTGGTGGAAGTTCGTGGTCAGTCATTGGAATTCACCTGTAGTGTTGTATCTGCATCTCGCCTGTTAAGTTTTGAGGAGAGAAACGGTATCATGCCGCACAGGCGATCGCGCTCCCCTCGTGTGGTTCGTCTCGCGTGATACGCCGCCACCGGTAGTCCCACGGGTTGCGGGTTAAACCTTTCATACGGACTCTGTACGTTATCTCCGTGCAACCGCGACCGCCCTGCGAGAACACCGGTACATCGTTACAGCAGACCGTATCAGCCACGCCGGGGAACCGCATCGTTGCCGTCGGACTACGAGCGCTCCTTGTGTTTTGCGTGCTCGAGCCACTCCTCGAGCGAGGGCTGGTTCCAGTATCGAACGGTCTCGCTGCGCCGGTCGTGGTCGAGGATTCCGGCATCCTCGAGTTTTGGCAGGTGCGTGTGCTTCAGTTCCGTTCGGATTCGCAGTTGCCGCTGGTCGCCGTTCGTTTCGGAGTCGGTTTCGTCGCCTGTGTCGGTCTCGTCTGCTATCGCCGCCTCCTCGCTCGAGTCCGCCTGCTGGAGGGCGACGATGGCGGTCGCGAGTTCGTCGAGTGTCGCGACGCCGTCCGGTTGGTCGTGCATGTAGTAAAGCGCGTACCGCCGACGGCGGTTCGAGAGTAGATCGAAGATCAGATCGAGCGACGGTGTCACCTCGGCCGTGATCCTCGTCGACTCTCGCTCGGTCTCACGCATCCACGAACCACCTACCGTGTGTTACCATTCGAAACCACCAACCGTCCCTTCTACAGCCGTCACATTAGATGTTACGTCTACCTAGAAAAACACATGTACATTCTCCGCAATATAATATCCAGTATAATTACTGAGTGGTGGCCACTGCCAACGGGATCCCGGGGGCTCTCGACTGTCCCCGCTTCGTGTCAACTGTCCACTATACGCGAGAAAACGAAGAAATCAACCGTCCGAATCGCTGCGTTCGATCCGAGACGAGGTCGACGTATTACTCGTAGAGCCACTCGGCGTCGTGCTGATCGTAGTCGATCAGTTCGTCGTCGTCGAAGTGAATCGCGATTTCGCGTTCGTTCGCGCCCTCGTCCTCGTGGTCGGCGGCGTGAACGACGTTTCGACCGAGATCCAGCGCGTAGTCGCCGCGGATCGTTCCCGGTGCGGCCTCGAGTGGGTCGGTCTCGCCGATCATCTGACGGACCTGACGGGTCGCGTCCTGGCCCTCCCAGACCATCGGGACGACCGGACCGCCGGTAATGAACTCGATGAGGCCGTCGAAGAACGGCTTGTCCTCGTGTTCACTGTAGTGTTCTTGGGCCCGCTCCTCGGGCATGTTGATCACTTTGATCCCGACGAGTTTGAGACCGCGATCCTCGAGTCGGGAGATGACTTCGCCGACGAGCCCACGCGCAAAGGCGTCGGGCTTGACCATGACGAAGGTCCGCTCGTGGTCGCTCATTGTTCGGCCTCGGTCTCTTCGGCTTCGGCCTCGCCGTCGTCGTCCGCTTCGGCGTCGGTGACATCCTCGTCACCGGCGGATTCGGAGTCGTCGTCTTCGTCGACGGCTTCGTCTTCAGTTTCGAGGTCGTCGTCAGCTTCGGCGTCGGCGACCTCGTCCTGCTCGTCGTCCTCGGCAGCGGACGTGGGAGCCTCGGTCCGGCCCTTGTTACGGCGACCGTCCTCGGTCCACTCCAGATCGCGCGGTTCGCGACCGAGCTTGTAGTTTTTCTCCGCCTTCGAGTCGACGAAATGGAGCACACTGCCGTTCTTGCGGACGTACATGATGCCCGTGCCGGGCTCGATCTCTTCGCCCGTGTAGTCGCAGGTACGTTTCTCGACCATTGGTTATTGTCCTCCGATGGAGTCTGCCTCACGAGCGGTCTCGCGAAGCTGCAACACGTCGCCTTCGCGAACCGGCCCGAGGCAGTTTCGGGTGATGATTCGTCCCTGGTTCTCGCCCTCCTTGATTCGGCATTTGACCTGCATGGCTTCGCCGTGCATGCCGGTCTTGCCGACGATCTCGATGACCTCGGCGGGCGTAGAGCCGCTTTCTTCCTCTTCAGCACTCATCTCTGATCACCTCAGTCGAGGTCCTCGACCTTGCCGGCGATATCTTCGACGTCGTCGCCCGCCTCGCCGGCGTCGACGATCGCCGCGGCGGCGCTCCCGACCTCGAGGCCGGCGGCGTGGCCGACGTCGTCCTGGGTCTCGATGAAGACGACCGGGATGCCCTTCTCGTCGGCGAGTTCGGGCAGGTGCATGACGATCTCCTCGGGGGAGACGTCTTCGGCGACGTAGACGAGATCGGCGTTGCCGCGCTCGATCGCTTTCGTCGTTTCGTTCGTTCCTTTCTTTACGCGTCCTGTGTCTCGTGCGACCTCGAGTGCCTCGAGGGCATCGTCTGCGAGGTCGGCCGGGATGTCGGTTGTTACGTAGACTGACATTGGTTGTTCACCTCTCCTACACGTGGGCTCGCGCTCCCCTGCCGTCCGGGGTTCTCACCCCGTGCCGGACCGTTTCCGGCGGAAGTCCTGTGAGGCTAGGAGCATCATCAACCCCGCGTAGGGTGTACTACGCCAGTAGCGTTGCCCCCCTTAAAAGCGTGTTCAAACGACTGGGGCTGTGAGAGGGGTCCGCACGGGCCGATTAGACAGGGTCTAGACAGACGTGATTGTGTTCCGGAGCGAACGGTCCACGCGGGGTTTCGGTAACGCGCCGGGCTGCCGTGAGCTAAGCGAGACCCGACTACCGGGCAGTAGACCTGTGAACGGTCCGTGATCGTGGATCCCTACTTTTCGAAGCGAACTTGCTGCTCCCATTCGAGGCGCTGACAGCCTTCGACCAGTGGGTCTGGAATGTCGATCGCACTCGAATACAACGCTTCAAAAACCACCGCAACTTCCTCGAATCGAGGGCCTCGATACGCGACGAACGGGCTCGCCTCCCATTCGATGAATCCGGAATCTGCCAACGTCGGTAGATGGTTGTGGTGCAGATCCGATGTCAATTTCTCGGGATTAGCAGGAACGGTGGGATTTATGGCGCTCTCGGGGAGCGCCACCGGTTCATCTGTCGAACAGTCTAAGAGAGACACAATGAGTTGCCGACGCGGCTCAGCCGAAAGAGCACGGAAAGCCAGATTCCAACGTTCTATCGCCTGTTTGCCGTTTTCGTACCTTCGCTGTGTCATAGGATAGCTACCGATTGGCTGCATAAGCAATATGCCTTATGTGGCGAAATCGGTGACAGGAATCTCTTCTGCGAATACATTTGTCATATTATGCTTCAGTGTGCGGCGCATGCGTCACGACTGTCGAGACAGGTGCAGACTCACGCGCCCGTGAGCAATGAGCGGGTACGACGTGCCCATAAGTAGAGGGAACGCCGTTCCGCAGTGCTCGTGAGGAGAAAACGGCTGGGAGTCGTTGCGCTTCTACCTGCTAGCTCGAACAGAACGCGACGGGTCACCGTCACCGAATTGCAGGTGCGTATTACGTTTCCGGACAAATCGCTCCCCCATCGTACTCCGGTGGCTATTACTCTCGAGGCCCCAATTCGGTCACATGAACGCGGATGTCGTCGACCTCGCCGAGTCGCTGTTCGACGAGGCGACGGGGGTGAACGAGCGGCGGCTGCTGGTCCTCGCTGGCGACCGAGCAGCGGGGTACGATACCCTCGAGTCAATCCTCGACACCCTCCCGGTCCCGATCACGGCGACCACGCTTGTCGGTCCCGACGACCGCCTGCGCTGTGAACACCTCCCGCAGGCCAACGCGAGCGAGCTTCTCGGAACGACTCGAGACGTGATCGCCCTCGACGCCCACGAGGGACTCCGACCGAACGCGCTCGGCAAAGTCGTCGGCGCGGTCGACGGCGGCGGCCTGCTGGTCCTGCTCACGCCACGCCTCGAGGACTGGCCCGACCGCCACGGCGAGTTCGACGAGTCACTCGCCGTGCCGCCATTCTCAGTGGCGGACGTTACCGGACGGTTCAGGCGGCGACTCGTCGAGACGCTTCGCGCACACCGCGGCATCGGGATCGTCGACCTCGAGGCCGAGCAAATCGTCGACGACGGACTGACGAATCCGGCACTGCGACGAAGCCGCGAGCAGGAATCCTCGCTCGAGGAACCGACGAACGCCCGGTTCCCCGCCGAGACTTACGAAGCCTGTCTCACGGGCGACCAGATCGACGCGGTGGCGGCGTTCGAGTCGCTGCTCGAGGGCAACGGGGGCAGCACCGACGAGCCGCCCAGCGAGGATCAGCCGCGAGCCGTCGTCCTCGAGGCCGACCGCGGCCGCGGCAAGTCGAGTGCCGCGGGGCTGGCTGCGGGTGCCATGGCCGCCGCCGGACTGGACGTCCTCGTCACCGCGCCTCGATCGCGAAACGCGGCCGAGCTATTCGATCGTGCGAGGGAACTCTGCGAGACGCTCCCGGACGCCACCGCCACGGTCGACTCCACTCGCCGGCTCGAGACGGCTGTCGGCGGCCGCATCCGGTTTCTCGAGCCGACCGATGCCGTGACCCACCTCGCAACCGCGGACGTCGTCATCGTCGACGAGGCCGCCGCGCTGCCGGTCTCGATGCTCGAGTCGCTGCTCGAAGCCGACCGAGTCGCGTTCGCGACGACGATTCACGGCTACGAGGGGGCCGGCCGCGGCTTTTCGGTCCGGTTCCGGGACCGACTGGCGGGGAGTGATCACGCAGTGGTCGAGCGAACGCTCGTCGAGCCGATTCGGTACGCCGCGGGCGACCCCGTCGAGGTCTGGGCGTTCCGCGCCCTGTTGCTCGACGCCCGGCCGCCGGTCGAGTCGATGGTCGAGGATGCGACACCCGAATCGGTCGAATACCGCACTCTCGAGCCGGACGACCTGTTCGCCGACGAACACCTTCTCCGAGAGGCGTTCGGCCTGCTCGTGCTCGCTCACTACCGCACCGAGCCCAACGACCTCGCGCGGCTGCTCGACGCGCCGAATCTCGAGGCCCGCGCGTTGATCCACCGCGACGCCGGCGATACTGACGATTCCGACGGCGGCCGCGTCGTCAGCGTCGCGCTGCTAGCTCGCGAGGGGAACCTCTCGGCGGAGACGCGGGCGATGATGTACGAAGGCGGTCGCGTTCGCGGGAACATGCTCCCTGACGTGCTGACGAGCCAGTTGAGCGACGAGTCCGCGGGCGAACCCGCGGGGCTCCGCGTCGTTCGCATCGCGACCCACCACGCGGCGCGCTCGCGCGGGTTGGGGTCGCAGCTGCTCGAGTGCATTCGCGAGGAGTTCGCGAACGAGACGCCAGGCGTCTCGGACGTCGAACAGGACCGACGGCCCAGCGAGGGGATCGACTGGCTCGGAACCGGATTCGGTGCGACGCCCGGTTTGCTCGAGTTCTGGCGCGAGAACGGCTACCGAACGGTTCACGTCTCGACGACTCGCAACGACGCCAGCGGCGAGTACTCGGCGCTCATGCTCGCCCCGACGACCGAATCGGGAGCCGGCCTCCACGACCGCCACGCCGAGTGGTTCGCCCGGCGGTTCGCAGCGCTCTGTACGGACGCGCTGTCGGACCTCGATCCCGACGTGGCCCGCGGACTCCTGCGGTCCGTCGACGACGCGGCAGCGCCGCCGCTCGAGCTATCCGATCACGACTGGCGGGTCGTCGCCGGCGCGGCCTATGGCCCGGGGCTGTTCGATGTCGATCCCGGCCCGTTCCGTCGCCTCGTCGTCCGCTACTTCGTCGAGGACCCACCCGACATCGATCTAACCGACCGCGAGGAACGGCTGCTCGTGTTGCGCGCGCTCCAGGGTCGCGACGTCTCGGCCGTCACGGATCGACTCGAGTACCACTCGACGGGCCAGTGCATGCGTGCGCTCGGCACCGCACTCCGTCCGCTAGTCGATCGGTACGGGGGAGACGCGGCGCTCGAGGAACGGGGTCGGTTCGCCGACGAGTGAGTTCGAACTCCGTCAATACCGGCCTCGGACCAGCGAAACTCGCTTTTTGCTCCGAAGCGTAGCGTCTCCATGACCACCTACGCGACGAGCAGGGTGGAAGCAATTCCGCGGTGGAGACGGAACGTGGCGACCGGTATTCTGGTACTCGCCGCGCTCGGTGCACTGTACGCATTCGTCGTGGCAGTGTCGGCCGTCCGCGCTGCGGGTCCCGAGACGCTCGTCGTCGAGAGCTGGCGCATGTTTGGCTTTCTGGTGTTCGCCGGGCTATTTTTACTCCTGGCCTATCGCCCTCGTGCGTATCCGGGAATCTGGGAGCTGGTTATCTTCCACAAGACCGCGATGGCGATTTTCCTCGCCGCCGTCGGGAGCGAAGCGATCGACGGGACGTCGACCGCCATCGCCGACGGCGTGCTCGCGTTCGTGCTCGTCCTCGCCTATCTGCTCGTCGGCGGCTACCGTGGCTGGGATCGGCTTCGACGCCCCGTCGCCGGCCGTGGCGACTGACGGTACTCGACCCGATCCGTCGTCCGAGGAGGTGACCGTCGTCGACGGCACGCCTGTGTTTCTATCGCTCTGCTTCGGACGACGAGTTCACACGCTTACGCCGAGACGCGGAACCGAAGGTGAGTGACGCCAGGCGACTCGACCACCCTCGTACGTTCCAGTGCGACGTACTCAGCGGCCGTCGGTCGATCGCCGACCGACCGTTCGAACAGGCCAGCAGGACGGGCACGAGGTGGATCTGTAGCTCGTCGAGCAGGCCCGCCTCGAGACACTACTGGATGGTGCTCGCGCCGCCCGCGATTGAGACATCCCGGTCGCCCGCTGCGTCCGTCGCTCGCTCCACGGCGCTCTCGATCCCGTCGGTCACGAAGGTGAACGTCGTGCCGCCGTCCATCTCGAGCGGCGCTCGAGCGTGGTGGGTGAGGACGAACACCGGGACGCCGAAGGGCGGATCGTCGCCCCAGTGGCCGTCGAACGGCTCGTCGCCCCACGGACCGTCGTCGTTGCTGAACATTCGCCGTCCCATCACGACCGCACCGACGTTCTCGGTCAGCTCCGCGACGATCTCGTCGTTTGCGTTCGTCTCGCCACCCTCGAGACCGTGGGCCTCGCGCCAGCTCTCGAGGTCGTAGATCCACTCGTGGAGCCGCTCGCCGCCGTCTCCCAGCGAATTCTCGGGATCGTCGTTCGGCCCGGCGACGTCGAGATGTTTGCCGTGACGGCCGTCACTTCGTACCACCCGCCGACCGGTCGACGTACGCCTCGAGCTTGTCCAGGCTCTGGCTCCATCCCAGTTCCATTCCGCCGAGCGCCTCGGCCACCTCGGGCGTCGCCGTGAGAACCTCCGCTTTCAGCGTGAGTTCCGTCCTTCCGTCGCGGTCGGCGAAGGTGACGGTCTGGCGGACCTCGAGTTGGAACTCGCCGTCGTCGTCCTCGAAGGCGCGACTGGTGACGACGAGTCGCTCGGGTTCGTCGACCTCGTGAAAGACCCCTTCGTCCGGGTAAATTGTTCCGTCGGGGCCTTCCATGTCGATGCTGAAGGAGCCCCCCGGTCGCACGTCCATCTCACAGCGGGGAACAGTGAATCCCTTGGGACCCCACCACTGTGCCACCTGTTCGGGGTCGGTCCACGCCTCGAACACGCGTTCGCGCGGCGCGTCGAACGTCCGCCGGATAGTCATGTCGTACTCGCTCGGTTCGAATTCGGGTTCGTTGGCCGTCTCGTGGTCGGTCATTGGTCTTCGTCCTCCAGATGGTCTGCGAGCGCGTCGAATCGATCCTCCCAGAACACGCGGTACCGGGTCAGCCAACCGAAGGCGTCGCTGAGTGGGTCGGCGTCCAGGTGACACCGGCGCACGCGACCGTCCTGCTCGACCTCGATGAGGCCCGCGTCCTCGAGCACCTGCAAGTGCTTCGACACCGCCGCCAGCGAGACGTCGTGGGGCTCCGCGAGATCGCCGACGCTCTCGGGGCCGTCGGCGAGTTGCTCGATGAGCGCCCGTCGCGTCGGGTGGGCCAGCGCCTGGAAGATCGCGTCCAAATCGGGATCGTTCGACTGTCGTTCAACCATCCGGTTGAATATATGCCGCACCAGTATTTAACCATTTAGTTAAATAGGCGCGAAAGACCGTGTGAATGCCAAAATAGGGCGGCTTCGATCGGTGGAGATCGATCATCTGGCGGACCCTCGAGTCCGGACGTGACGACTCGCCGTGCGAATCGGCAGGGTTCGAACGGAACTACAGCGCGTTCAAAACTCGGACCAACTGTCGGCGTCGGCGGGCTCGGCTGGCAGCTCCGGGAGGTAGCTCGACGACCGTCGGTGAAAGTGTCTCGAGAGACGTCAAATATGGACATTTCGGCCGCCTAAGGCGCCTCTCTGACCACTTTCGCTACGCACGTGGCTCGGGTATATACGCTCTGGAAGCGTATGAAACAATGAGGAGGAGCCGATGATCAATTTCACCATCACCGAGAGTCGATCAGCGTGTCGTAGCGGCCGCGGCGGGCCGAGAGCTGTCGTCGCGGGGAGAACAGAATGACGGCGAACGAATCCTCGAGGGGTGCCGTCGAGTTCATCGGCCTCTCGAGTCTGTCGGAACCCTTCACCGCGGGATCGAGTCGCACGGATTCCTCGTCGGGCACCGACGGGACCGATTCGACCAGTGGAACGGAAGCCGTCGGGCCCGGCGACGGCGAAGCGACGCTCGCCGTCGAAACCGAGGGGCTCGTCAAACACTTCGGCGAGACGAAGGCCGTCGACGGAGTCGACCTGACGATCCCCGCAGGCGGCATTTACGGCCTTCTCGGACCGAACGGCGCCGGCAAGACCACCGTCATCCGAATGCTCGCGACGCTATTGGCTCCCGACGCGGGCGCGGCTCGAGTCTTCGACCACGACGTGGTGAGCGACGCCGACGCGGTTCGCAGCCGAGTGAGTATGACCGGGCAGTTCGCGTCGGTGGACGAGGATCTCACCGGCCGGGAGAATCTCGTTTTACTGGCACGGTTGCTCGGGTACTCGCGATCGCAGGCCAAAACGCGGGCGGCAGAGCTCCTCGAGGCGTTCGGACTGACCGAGGCGGCGCCGCGACAGGTGAAGACGTACTCGGGTGGGATGCGACGCCGCCTCGACATCGCGGCGAGCATCGTCGTCACTCCCGAGTTACTGTTCCTCGACGAGCCGACCACCGGGCTCGACCCGCGGAACCGCACGCAGGTCTGGGAGATCATCCGGGCGCTCGTCGCTAACGGAACGACGGTGGTGCTGACCACGCAGTATCTGGAGGAAGCCGACCAGCTTGCCGACCGGATCGCCGTCATCGATGCCGGGCGGATCATCGCCGAGGGGACGCCGAGCGATCTCAAGGCCTCGATCGGCTCGGGCGTCCTGAGCGTTCGAGTGCGCGATCCCGATCAGCGCGAGGAAGCCAGCCGCGCGCTGAGCCGGATTCTCGACGTTCCTGTAGATCACGAGGCCGACCCGACGGCGCTCTCGGCTCACGTTACGGAGACCGACCGCATCGCCCACGCGTTCGTTGAGCTCTCACAGAGCGGGATCGAGGTCACGGAGTTCGCGCTCGGCCAGCCCAGCCTCGACGAAGTGTTCCTCGCGCTGACCGACCAGCCGGCACACGAGAACGCAGTCTCCGAGGAGGGGTCCCGATGAGCGACGAACGCACGGCGGCTGAGCCCGACGCCGAGGCCCTGCGAGCGGCGGTGTCGAACCAGCCGCGACCGCCTCGAGCGAACGCCCTGTCCGCGTCGCTCACCTTCGGCTGGCGCGCGCTGCTGAAGATCAAGCACGTCCCCGAGCAGCTGTTCGACGTCACCGTCTTTCCGATCATGTTCCTGTTGCTGTTCACCTACCTGTTCGGCGGGGCGCTCGCGGGATCGACGAGCGCGTACCTCCAGGAACTCCTGCCGGGGATCCTCGCCATGACCGTCGTGTTCATCACCATCTACACGGGCGTTACGTTGAACGACGACATCGACGAGGGCGTCTTCGATCGGTTCCGGACGCTGCCGGTCTGGCAGCCCTCGGTCGTCGTCGGCGCGCTGCTCGGCGACGCCGTGCGGTACACGATCGCCTCGACGATGGTGATCGCCCTCGGACTGCTACTCGGGTTCCGTCCGGAGGGCGGAGCCGTTGGCGTCATAGCTGCGGTAGCGCTCCTGCTGGTGTTCTCCTTCAGCCTCTCGTGGATTTGGACCGCACTCGGGTTCGTCATGCGAAGCCCCGAATCGCTCATGGGCGTGAGCATGCTGCTCCTGTTCCCGCTGACGTTCGTCAGCAACGTGTTCGTCGATCCGGAGACGATGCCCGGCTGGCTCGAGGCGTTCGTCGCCGTCAACCCGGTCAGCCACCTCGTCACCGCGATGCGGGGGCTAATGCACGGCACCGCGACGGTCGGCGAGGTCGGGATCGTCCTGCTCATGTCCGCCGCACTCGTCGCCGTGTTCGGTCCCGTGACGATGTACCTGTTCCGCACGCATCAGTAACGGAATCGACGGCTACAACAGCCGGCGAAGGAGCCAGTTGGGCGTCAGATCGAGGGCCCACGCGACGAGGCGCCATCGACGGGTGACGTAGACGTGAGTTTTCTCCGTCCGGATCGCTCGAGCGATCTGTTTCGCCGCGGTCTCGGGCGAACACTCCCAGAAGTCGCCCATCGAAAGCTCGGTATCGACGTAGCCGGGTTCGACGGTCGTGATCGAGACGTTCGAGTCCGCGCCGCGCTGGCGGGCCCGGAGTCCCTCCAGGTACGTCGAGACGAACGCCTTCGACGCGCAGTAGGCCTGGACTCCGCCGCCGCCGAAGTGGGCCGCGACGGACGAAATCCCCACGAGGTGGCCGTCCAGTTCGCTCGAGTGATCCTCCCGGCCCACCGTCTCGAAGTACTCCATGGCGGCCGTCGCGAGCGCGACGAACCCGCGAACGTTGACGTCGACGGTCCGCCGTTCGGCCTCCCACTCGAGTTTGGGGTTGAACGGACCGACGCCGGCGTTGAGCACGACCAGGTCGACCGATCCCATCGCCTCTGCGAGTTCGAAAAAGCCCGCTCGAGCGTCCTCGGTGTCGGTGACGTCCATCGTCGCGACGTACGATTTGGTCGGGAGTTCGTTCCCGATCTCTCGCATTCGTTCCGTCCGACGGGCGGCGAGTCCGATCTCGTACCCCTCGTCGGCGAGTTTCCGTGCGAGCGCCTCGCCGATTCCCGACGACGCGCCGACGATAACGGCTCCGCGTGTCTGCGTCATATCCAGTCGTTCGGATGCTGGTACGTAAGAATACGGGAGGCGGAACCGGTCACCGACGCCGCGGGAATCGCACGCCGGGTACCGACCGATCTCTCAGTGACTGCACCGAAGACCGTACGCCTTTTGCTGGGCCGGCCGTCGGAGTCGGTATGGTCGATGCGATCACGATCCTCGCACTCGCGTTGCTCGTCGGCGGCGTCGTCGGGACGCTCGTGCCGCTCGTCCCCGGCGGGCTGCTCTCGCTGTCGGGGATCTGCCTCTACTGGTGGCACTCCGGCTTCGCCGAACCCGGGACGATCACGCTCGCCGTGCTCACGCTGCTCGGGCTGTTGACGCTCTTTGCGGAGTTCTTCGCCGGCTCGCTCGCGGCTCGAGCCGGCGGTGCGTCGTGGACGACGACCACCATCGCCGCCGTCGTCGCCATCACGCTGCTCCTCGTCGTCGGTCCCCTCGGGCTGCTCATCGGCCTGTTCGGGACGGTCTTTCTCCTCGAGTACTTCCGGCGCGGTGACGCCGCCCACAGCACTCGGTCCGCGCTCTTTGCGACCGTCGGGACCCTCGCGTCGACGGCGATTCAGGCGCTGTTGACGGCGACGATCCTGTTCGTCTTCGTCCTCGCCGTTTTCGCGTTCTAAGGGGTCGTTCGTCTGGTCGTCTCGAGCCGACCGCTCGAGGAGCACAAACACTGAGTCGGCCGCCGTCGTAGAGCGCCTATGGACTGCACTGAGGACGACTGCGACCGGCCCGCCGCCGTCGAACTCCACATCCCCTGGGCCGACAATCGGCTGGTCTGTGCCGCCCACGCGCGGGTGCTGGGTCGGCGGGACGGCGTTGTTGCGGATCCGGATGTGGATCGTGGAGACGACCTCCTCGAGGGCGAAGAGTAGTGCATCTATCCAGATATCTGGCGAACCAATACGCGTGAATGTAATTTGTTTCCGTTAGTCACGTGAACGTGTGGGAATTAATACGGAACAGATATGACTGAACGCGCATTTGCGTATCCCAGCTATGCAACCCACACGCCGAACAGTCATCCACCGCTCGAGTCTTCTCGCTACTGGTCTGCTGGGCACTACGAGAACAGTTACTGCCGATGGACGCGAATCCACTGCGACCGGCCACCTTGAGGGGACAGTCACGCACTTCGGGCAGCCAGTCGAGGACGCACTCCTAAGAGTCGATGAGAAAACCAGCACGGGGACCGACGAAGACGGTGACTTCTCACAGGAGCTCCAACCAGGGACGTACACCAGCTCGGTAACCGCTGATGGCTATGCCCCAGTAACTCGAGAGGTCGACGTCGTTGCGGACTCACGGACAACGATGGACGTCTCCCTCGATCAGGCGTGGGGCCCTGATACGGGTCAACTCGACGTGGCCGTGACGGAAACGGGCGGTGGTGATACCATTCCCTGTGAAATCACGCTGTTCGGAGATGAGACCAATACGCTGTTTGCACCACTGGGTGCGGTCCCTGACGGCGAGAACTGGGAGTCGCCGTTTCGAGTGAGCGAAGGCTGGTGGGAAGTTCGTGCCTCGAATATCGACGGCTACAGCGATGGTTATAAAAAGGTGTACGTCGAGCCTGGCGAAACCGAGTTCGCGTGGGTACAACTTACCGAGGGCGACGAAGAAATCTCGGACACTGGCCGGATCGAGGGGACAGTTACGGACGAACGGGGGAACAGAATCGACGATGCGACGGTGTTCGTTGATGGGGAGCAGCTGGCGGTCACCGAAACCGGCGCGTTCGAAGTCGACCTCGAGCACGGCAGACACCAAATCGAAACACGGGCAGCCGGCTACGAATCCATTGCTGAGGTGACACTGGTAAAGTTCGGTCGAACGACGGAACTTACAATCGCCCTCGAGTCACAATAGCGTCTCTGGCCCATTATATTATAGATCAATTTGTAATCAATCCTATTGAAAATTATGTTGTGAGAGGAAAGAGGGCGTACCAATTTTCAGTGTCGGTATTTATACGCATTCGGAACAATATTATCGATATGAGCATGTTCGAACGACTTGGAGAGAAGGTCGAGCGATTCAAACAGGAGGCGGTGTCCGCACGCGACGACAGTGTCAATTATCGCTGCCGTAACTGCGACGAAGGGTTCCACAGTGAGCAGCAGACGTGCCCAGAGTGTGGCAGTACTGAGGTTTATCAAGTTAGAGCAGACCCCGAGGCTGAGGCGGAAACGGATACGGATACGGACGAAGCACCTGAATGATGCTGTCTGCAGTGGACTCAAGCACGCAACTCACAACCCAACCGTAACCGATCTTGACTCATACGGTCTGTTGTACCGATGTACGGGTGTTGTCGCAGAGCGGCCGCGGTTGCACCGGAACTGACATACAGCGGTCCGTATCAGGGGTGCGTGTAGTACACGACAGTCTCGTCCTCGTCGTGACGATCGATTCTCGCGAAGCCGACCCGTTCGAACTGCACGAGTTCGTCGGCATCGAGGTCGGCGACGCCGGGTTCGGCGTGGCCCCGGACGTCGCCGTCGGGCGTTCGCATACGAACCGCGACGCTCTCGTCCGCAGGTACCCAGTGAACGACGTCGACGTCGCCCTCGCGGACCACGTCGATGTCCTCGCCCGTGTACTGGAGGACGTCCCGCGTAAACTGGAAACAGCCCAGTCCCTTGAGCCAGATGCGCTCCTCGCGCTGGGGGAGATCGTCCTCCTCGAGCATCACGGAGGCACCGACGGGGATCTCGCGGACGCCGCGCTCCTCGTGGTTGGGGTGGAGCGGCGGGTTCGCCTCGTCGGGCGGGCTACCGCCCAGCGGGACCTGGTTGCCGTCGCGGACGAAAAAGCGCCGGTCCGTCTCCTCGTCGATCAGGTCGCGGTTGTTCGCGTAGATCGTGCTCATCGCGAGGTCGACGTCGCTGGTCGACGTGCCGAGCCCGGTCATCGACTCGACGATGGCGTCGCCGCGAATCCCGCGCCGACGGAGGCTCTTGAGCGTCGGCGCGCGCGGATCGTCCCAGCCGTCGAGTTCGCCGTTCTCGATCAGTTCCGCGATCGTCGACGTGCTCATCTTCACGTCGTAGGCGTCGATCTGGACGTGGCCCCAGTGGAGGACCTCGGGATACTCCCAGCCGAAGTAGTCGTAGACGAACTGCTGGCGTTTGGCGGAGTCCTGTAAGTCGATACCGCGGATGATGTGAGTGACCTCGAGCAGGTAGTCGTCGACCCCCGACTGAAAGTCGAGCATCGGCCAGCAGCGGTACTCGCTGGCCTCTTCGCGCGGGTGAGGCGTGTCGATCATCCGGAAGGCGACCCAGTCGCGCAGCGCGGGGTTCTTGTGCTCGATGTCGGTTTTCACGCGGAGGACCATCTCGCCGCTCTCGTACTCGCCGTCGATCATGGCCTCGAACTCTTCGAGAACCGTTTCGACGTCCTTGTCGCGGTGCGGACACGGCTCGCCGTTGTTCTTCAGTTCCGAGAACTCCTCGCCCGAACAGGAGCAAGTGTAGGCTCCGCCCAGTTCGATCAGTTCGCGGGCGTGCTCGTAGTAGGTCTCGAGGCGGTCGCTCGCCCGATAGGTCGCGTCGGGTTCGAAGCCGAGGTAGTCGAGGTCCTCGAGGATCGCGTCGTACGCCTCGAGATCGGGGCGTTTCGTTTCGGGGTCGGTGTCGTCGAAGCGGACGCAGAACCAGCCGTCGTAGCGTTCCTTGTAGCTGCCGATGACGGCGGGCATCCGGGCGTGGCCGACGTGCCACGGTCCGTTGGGGTTCGGCGCGACGCGCATTCGGACCTCGTCGTAGTCGTTCGCGTTGGGCAGGTCGGGCAGGTCGTGTTCGTCCTCCTCGTCCTCGGCTTCGATCTCCGCGAGTTCCTCGGGGGCGAGGTCCTCGAGACGCTCGCGTTTTTCCTCGTAGGATAGGTCGTTGACTCGACCGATGACGCCGCCGGCGATGCCCGGAATCTCGTCGCCGTGCTGGCGAAAGTCGGGGTTGTCGCCCATCAGCGGCCCCATGATCGCCCCGACATCGGCGTCGCTCTCGTGTTTGACGGCGTTCAACAGCGCGTGCTTTTCCGCCTCGCGCTCGATCCGCTCGCGTAGATCGTCGTCCATTGGTGAGCGCTATTCGTGCCCGGACCAAAACCCTCGCGGTGTTCGCTCGCGAGGCCGGATTTGGGTGACCCGTCGTGACGAGCCTTCGAATGAGGTGCTTGTGCTGCCAAGGACAGTCACTACCCGTTTCGGGGTCAAAAACCCCGCATGGAAACCCGCGTTGGACGCCTCGAGTTACGGGAACTGCTCGGCGGCCTCGCCATCATCCTCGGAGTCAACCTCCTCGGCTCGTCGCCGGCGTTCGTCGTCGGCTCCGATACGTCCTGGTTCGCGGAACCGTGGTTCTTCCCGCCGGGCTACGTCTTCTCGATCGTCTGGACGCTGCTGTTTACGCTCATGGGGGTCGCGCTCGTACTCGTCTGGCAGCGGTGGACAAGCCGACGCGCGTTCGCGCTCGCACTCGCCGCGTTCGCGCTCCAGTTCGCACTCAATCTCGCGTGGACCCCGGTCTTCTTCGGATTCCAGCGAGCCGATCTGGGACTGCTCATCATCGGGGCCCTCTGGATTGCGATCGTCGCCACGATCGTCGCGTTCGACCGCATCAGCCGCCTTGCAGCCGCGTTGCTCGTGCCGTATCTCGCCTGGGTGAGCTTCGCGATCGTGCTCAACTATACGATTTACGCCGGCGGCTGATCACCACAGCGTCGCGTCAGGATCGATCGCCACAGAAAAAATCGACTCGAGTGAGTCGTATTAGTAGCCGCGTTCGATCAGGTAATCCGCCAGCTCACAGAGCAGGTCGCGGGCCTCGTTGTCCGGGAGGACCTCGAGTCGTGCTTTCCCCTGGTCGACGAGATCGCGTGCCTTCTCGTTCGCGTAGCTGATCGAGCCGGCCGCCTCGAGTTCGGCGACGGCGTCGTCGATTTCGGCCTCGGTGACCGCCTCGACGTCCGTCGTATCGACCAGCCCTTCGATGTCGACACCCTGATCGCGGGCGTGGACGGTGATCAGCGTCTGTTTGTTCTCGACGAGGTCGCTGCCGCGTTGCTTCCCGAGTTTCTCGCTCGGGACGGTCAGATCGAGGACGTCGTCCTGAATCTGGAACGCGCGGCCGATATCGAGTCCGTAGCCGTAGAGCGCGTCGATGGTCTCGTCGTCGGCTCCGAGCAAGATCGCGGGAAGACACGCCGACGCTGCGTACAGCACGGCCGTCTTCTGTTCGACCATCTCGAGGTACTCCTCGGGCGTGACGTCGGTTCGATTCTCGAATGTGACGTCGAGCGACTGGCCCTCGCAGATCTTCGTACAGGTCGTCGCGAGGATGCCGAGCGCGTCGACGGTCCGGGAGGGATCGGCCCCCGTCTCGAGCATGATCTCGAACGCCTTCGAGTAGAGCGTGTCGCCGGCGAGAATCGCCGTCTCGAGGTCGTACTCCTTGTGGACGGCGGGGACCCCGCGACGGAGGTCATCGTCGTCCATGATGTCGTCGTGGATCAGCGTGAACGACTGGATGACCTCGACGCTGACGGCGGCGTCCATGAGATCGATCGTGTCTCGCGGCGAGTCGCTCGAACTATCCGCGGAGCGTGGTTCCGCGCGCGCTCCGTCGATCGTGGGGAACGCACGGTAGTCCTCGCTGAGCGGCTCGGCGTCGACGAGCGCCTCTCCCGTGGCGAGCAGCACCGTCGGCCGGAGCCGCTTTCCGCCGGCGTCGAGCAGATACCGCGACGCCTCGTAGAGCCGTTCGGGTCGTTGGATCGGTAACTCCTCGGGAATGGCCTCGTTGACCTGCTCGCGGCGCTTCCGAACGGCCTCGAGCACCGCCTCTTCTCGTGCCTCTGGGGTCGTCATATCAGTCGACAAGCTGGATGAGGTTGCCGTTGCGCGTTACGTGAACGTCCCGGCCCATCTGGTAGCCTTCGCTCTCACAGAGGTTGACGTAGCCGGAGAGGCCTTTCAGATTCTGGTGAGCGGGGATGATGTTCTGTGGCTGGAGTGCGTCGAGCATCTCGTAGTGGCCCTCCTGGTTGAGGTGGCCGGAGACGTGGATGTCGTCGTAGATGCGGGCGCCCTGCATGCCGAGCAGTTTCTCGGCCTGGTAGCGCTGGCCTTCGTTGGTCGGCTCCGGGATCACGCGGGCGGAGAAGACGACCTTGTCGCCGTCGTCCAGTTCGTACGGCGTCTCGCCGCGGGCCATCCGGGTGAGCATCGCGCGCGGCTCGCCCTGGTGGCCCGTGACGACGGGCAGGAAGTTCTCCTTGCCCTCGTTCATGATCCGTTTGAACGTGCGGTCGACGGACTTGCGGTGACCGAACATCCCGAGGTCGTCCGGGAAGTCGACGAAGTCGAGTCGCTCCGCGGTTCCGGAGTACTTCTCCATCGAGCGACCGAGGAGGACGGGCTGTCGGCCGATGTCCTTTGCGAACTCGACCAGCGAGGTCACACGCGAGATGTGACTCGAGAACGTCGTCGCGACGATCCCGCCGTCGTAGTCCTCCATGCTGTAGAGGACGTCCCGGAGGTGTTCCCGGGCGACGTTTTCGCTGGGGGTTCGCCCCTTCTTGTTCGCGTTGGTACAGTCCTCGATGTAACAGAGGACGCCGTCGCCCTCGCGACCGATCTCACGGAAGCGCTTCATGTCGATCGGGTCGCCGATGACCGGCGTGTGGTCCATCCGCTTGTCCAGTCCGTAGACGATGGCCCCTTCGGGCGTGTGGAGGACCGGGTTGATCGCGTCGATGATCGAGTGGGTGACGTTAACGAACTCGAGGTCGACGTTGCCGCTGTCGCCGATCGACATCGTTTCGCCGGCGTCCATCTTGACTAAGTCGTTCTCGACGCCGAACTTCTGTTCGCCTTCGATCTGCTGTTTGACCAGTTCGATGGTAAACGGCGTCGCGACGATCGGCGCGTTGTATCGGTGAGCCAGTTTCGAGATGGCGCCGATGTGGTCCAAGTGACCGTGGGTCGGAACGATCGCCTGCACGTCGCCCTCGAGATCGGACATGATTCGGTCGTCCGGAATCGCACCCATGTCGATCAGATCGAGGCTGTGCATCCGTTCGGTTTCGACGTTGTCGTGGATCAGAACCTGCGAGAGGTTCAGCCCCATGTCGAAGATAACGACGTCTTCACCGGCGCGGACGGCAGTCATCTGCCGGCCGACTTCTTCGTAGCCGCCAATTGTTGCAATTTCGATTTCCATAGTTCGTTGTACTGAAAGCCGCGTGGTGGACTCTCGTCGAAACGGTCCGCGGACTCCCGGTTCGCACGGCCCCGGCGTCTTACAGCGCGTCGGCCATCCCGCTATGCGAACGGGGAGACGCCTCGTCTCCGATTCGGCCCACGACACCGTCGTGAGCCCCGAACGCACTTGCCCGCGGGTTTCGCTACGTGACTCTACACACCGGTGCGGTATAAACTCCGTGGGTTTTGCGCCCGCGACATCACGTGCGATACCGGCCGAACAGATTCGGGAAAATTGGTGCGGGCGCCGCCGATCCGTCCGGTTCCGTGACGATCGGTACACGCGGATTTGTCGAGTGAGGTGGGAGCTCGTATTGACAACGTTTCGCAGACGGATCACTCGCCTCTCATCTATCGAAATAGTATAAACATTCATTACCGTGTTTCAGGAGTAAAAGATCGTATGACAGCAGAACACACGAATGGTAGTAACAGGCACAGATCCGTCGTCTCGAGACGCGCCGTGCTCCGAACGTCGGGGGCTGCCGTCGTCGGGGCAGGGGCGATCGTCGGCGGTGCGTCGACCGCGACCGCCAGCGACAAGGGAGACGGCTGTGACGATCCGCCGTGGTCGATTCCGCGCGTAACGACGCGCGGCCACTTCGCCACGTCGGGCGGCGTCCACCTGACCGACGGAAACGACGTCCACAACGTGGAGTACGCCGGCGGTGATCTCCCCGGCGTCCACGGCTCCGCGCCGTCGGAGCTGGTCGTGTTCGTCCACGGCTGGGACAACAGTCCGGAAGGTGCCGTCTGCACCTTCGGCACCGCGGCGTCGACGTTCGCTGCCGAAGGCTACGGACACCCGGTCGTCGGCTACACGTGGGATTCGGACCACGGCTGGTACGATTCGACCGAGATCGCCGAACAGAACGGCGCCAAACTCGCCAACTTCACCTATGCGTACAAAAACGAGAACCCTGGCGTACAGGTCCGATACGTAGCACACTCCCTCGGCGCCCGCGTCGTTCTGATGGCGCTGAAGAACCTCCACGCCTGGGATCGGCTCTCGGACGTCGCGTCCGTCTCGCTTCTCGGCGGGGCGGCCGACGACGATTCGGTCTCGATGGCGGGGACCTACGGCGAAGACATCGCCGCCGCGGCCGGCCGCGTCGACAACTACTGGATGGGCGACGATAGCGTGCTCAACTGGGCGTACGGCTTCGCCGAGTGGGGGAACGCCGTCGGCAACGCCGGCTGCGACGGAACGCCTCCGGGGAACTACACCGACCACGACGTCGGCTACGTCTCCGGTCACAGCGGCTACTACGGAAGCGATGGCTGTCTCCACGAAGTCGTCGCGAACTTCTGACGACGGGTGAAATATCCCAAATGTGCGATTATTGCCGCAATTTATTCCTATATTATCTTTCACTACGAGTTTATGAGACTGACGGAGCCAAAATGGGAAGTTTTCTAAACCGTCGTTTAGAACGGGCCGGTAATGGCGAAAGATCTCGAGCGCGACCTGGGGCTGTTTGCCGTGATCGCGATCAGTATGGGAGCGATGATCGGGAGCGGGATCTTCATCCTTCCCGGCGTCGCGATGGCCGAAGCGGGACCGGCCGTGATCCTCGCGTTCGTGATTGCCGCAATTCTGGTCGTTCCGGCGGCGCTCTCCATCGCCGAACTCGGCACGGCGATGCCCGAAGCGGGCGGTGACTACGTCTTCATCGAACGCGGGCTGGGTCCGACGTTCGGCACCATTGCGGGCCTCGGGACGTGGCTCATGCTGATGCTCAAAGGATCGCTCGCGCTCTACGGCGGCATGTTCTACATCAACTTCGTCTACCAGCTTCCGACGTGGAATCTCGCCGTCCCCGCGGTCGAATCGACGCTTACGATCCCAGGCGTCCGCGCGCTCGGAATTACGTTCGCGATCGTGCTCATCGCAGTCAATCTCTTCGGCGTGAAACAGACCGGCGGGCTCCAGCTGATCATGGTCATCGTCATGCTCGCGATCCTCTCGGCGTTCGTCGCCGGCTCGATCATCCAGGTCGAAGGCGCGAACTTCGACGGCTTCTTCGACGAGGGAATCGACGGGATCCTCAGTGCGACGGCGCTCGTGCTTGTCTCCTACGCCGGCGTGACGAAGGTCGCCGCCGTCGCCGAAGAGATCGAGAATCCCGGCCGGAACCTCCCGCTCGGGCTGCTCGTCTCGCTGATCGCCACGGCATTCCTCTACGCCCTGCTCGTCTTCGTCCTCGTCGGCGTCGTCGAAGGCGACGCGCTGACCGGCACGGAGGAGCCGATGGCCGAGGCGACGGAACTCCTCTTCGGCGAGGTGACGATCTTGGGCGGCATCCCACTCGGGACGCTCGCCGTCGGTGCGATCGTCCTCGCTGCCCTGCTCGCGCTTATCAGCACCGCCAACGCGGGAATTTTGACCGCCTCCCGCTACCCGCTCGCGCTCAGCCGTGACAACCTCTTTCTCTCGAAGTTCGAGTATATCCACCCGCGGTTCTCGACGCCGTTCGTCGCCATTCTCACCACCGGTGCGATCATCATCTTCATCGTCGCCACCCAGGAGGTCGACGAGATCGCCAAGATGGCTGGCGCGTTTCAGATCCTCGTCTACATCCTCGTCTGCGGGGCGCTGATCGCCTTCCGCGAACGCGACCTCGAGTGGTACAACCCCGACTTCCACACGCCGGGCTACCCCTGGGTCCAGCTGTTCGGCATCTTCTCGGGAATCTTCATCATCTCCCAGATGGACGTTCAGGAGATCGTCGGCTCGATCGTCATCGTGATCTTCGGCTTCGTCTGGTTCCGCTGGTACGCAAAGGAGAAGGTCGAACGCGAAGGCGTCGCCAAGGGACTCGCTCGTCGCGAAGCCAGCAAGCAGTTCGTTCGCGACACCGAAGCGCAGCTCGAGGAAGGAGCGGACTCCCCACAACCCGCCCGCGCGACCGATCAGTACGAACTGCTGATCCCGATCCGACAAGACGTCTCCCGCGAACAGGAGGACGCCTTGATCCAGATGGCCGCACCGATCGTCAGCCGTCGGAACGGCCGGATTCGCGTCGTTCGGTTCGACGAGGTGCCCGATCAGGTACCCCTCGATACGGCGGCGGAGGAGCTGTCCGAAGCCGACATCGAGTTCGAGGAGCGAACCGACGAACTCGTTCGCTATCTCGAGGTACCCGTCGAGGTCGGCGAAATCGTCAGCCACGACACGCGCCACGCGGTCGTCAACTTCGCCGATCGGACCGGCGCGGATCTCATCCTCGCCCGCCAGGAGGCGACCAGCCGCCTCGGGACCCTCTTCGGCCGGGATACCGACTGGATCATGGACCACGCGCCCTGCGACGTCGTCTTCGTCCAGCACGAACAGCGGGTGCAGGTCGACGAGATCGCCATCGTCACCGACCGTAGTCCGTTCAACGATCCGCTCAAGGTCGAACTCGCGGACGCGATGGCAGACGTTCTCGGCGCACGCATCCGGTTTTGCTACGCCGTTTCCGAGAACGCTCCCGAGGAGCTCACCGAGACGATCGAGGAGTACCACGCCGAGTTGGACGATCTCTGTACGGTCCCCGTGGAGTCGACTATCGTCCGTTCGAACGATCCGGTCAAGGGACTCTCGCAGGCGCTCGAGTCGTCCGATATCGTCATCCTGAGTACGGTGACTCACCGCAGGCTCCCGGACCTGGTGATCGAACAGCGATCCGATCGTCTCGCCGCCGCTATCGATCAGCCGGTGTTGCTCGTCCACTCCAAGCAAACGCGTCGAGGCTCGTTCCTGCGGCCGATCCTCGACCGGGTGCTGTTCGACTGAGCGAGGCGCGTTTGTGTCGGATCCGGACTCGGCAGTGCCCGTTCGCCGACGACGCGGTCGGAGCCACAGTACGAACGGTCGCTCGCCCCCGAGTAGTTGCGTCGTCCGTCGGATCAACATGTTAGGCTGACAATCATCTCGTTGGAGGCGGAACACCGTGGTATGGCACGAGACATGCCGAATCCATCAATCACGTGTCCCCTTCGGGACCCGTCCCTCGACCCCGTCCTAACGGTGACACACGGTGAGTAACGCCCTGTCATCGCTCGAACGCCGGTCGCTCCAGCGAACGGTCCACCTCCTCCTTGCGCTTTCGCTCGGAATCTACCTCTATTCCCCGCTATCGGACCTCAGAGCGGCGGAAATACTCGTCCACAACGTCGTCTTTCCCGGACTCGTCCTGTCAGGGGTACTGCTTTGGAAAGGAGGCGCAGTTCGACGGGTGTACCGAACTCGACGCAGGAACGACGAGTGAACGCGAGCGATCCGCGCTGTACACAAACGGCACTAGTATCGAAACAGCGAACCTACTCGATCGTCGTTCCGGCGGCCGAGCCGGCGAGGAACGACTCCAGATCTTCGAGACCGAAAATAGACGCTTCAGCCTCGAGTGCGAGCAACGTCCGCACCTTCGCGGCCATCCCGCCGGTCACGTCGGTCGAGTCGCTGGCACCCAAAATGCTCTCGACGTCCTCGTAGGCCGAAATCCGCTCGACGACCGCCTCGTCGTCGTCCAGTACGCCCGGGACCGTCGAGCAGAGCCCGATCCGGTCGGCTGCGAGGTCGCGAGCCAGTTCGGCGACCAGTTCGTCGCCGCTGACGACGGTCGCGCCCGACCCCGCGTGGGCGATCATATCGCCGTGGAGGACGGGAACGAACCCCTCTCCGAGCAGCGTCTCGACCTGCCCGGTCGGGAGTTCGAGACGCCCCTCCTCGTCGCGGTGGCCCGCCGAGAACGGGTGAACCGGGATCGCTTGTACGTCGCGCTCGAGCAGCCGCGTCAGCACGAACTGGTTCAGCGTCTTCATCGCGCCGTGAATCTCGAGCGCTGCGGTCGCGTCGTGCGTTCCATCAGTTGTGGAGACGCCGTGCTCGCTGGCGTTGTGGTGGCCGAAACTGCCGCCGCCGTGGACGATGACGAGGTTCTCGGTACCGTCTGTGACTGCATCTGCAACCGCGTCGGCCGCTCGTGCGAGCGCCTCGCCGTCGAGCGTCTCCGGGCGATTCTTGTCCGTAATGACGCTGCCACCGAGTTTTAGGACGATCATTCGAGCCGTTCCACCCCGGTTTCGGAGAGTTCGGCGCGGAAGGTGTCCTCACAGCCCGGCGTGTACGACAGCGCCGTCTCGGTCTCGTCGGTTGGATCGAGGGCGACGATACAGCCGCCGCCGCCCGCGCCCGTCAGCTTCGCGCCGTGGGCGCCGGCGTTTCTGGCCGCCCAGACCATCGAATCGAGCGAGCGCGAGGAGACGCCCAGCGCCGACAGCAGGCCGTGGTTGAAGTTCATCAGCCGACCGATCTCCTCGACGTCGTCCGCGGCGAGCGCCTGCTCACCGTTTCGGACGATGTCGCCGATCGATTCGACCGTGTCCGCCGCGAACTCGTACTCCTCGCGGAGGCTGCGAACGCCCGCAACGAGTTTTCCGGTGTCGCCGGCCCCGCCGTCGAAGCCGACCACGATCGGGAGGTCGGGTGCCTCGAGCGAGCGACAGTCGGCATCCTCGACGCGGACGGCCCCGCCCGTGGCCGAACAGAACGTATCGGCTCGAGAGGCCTGTCCGCCCTGGACTTCGTACTCCGTCTGATAGGCTCGCTCGGCGAGTTCCTCGGTCTCGAGGGTCGTGCCGAGTTCGCGGGTGCCGGCGTCGATTGCGGCGACCGCGACGGCCGCCGACGATCCCAGCCCCGCACCGAGCGGGATGTCGCTCTCGATCGTCACGTCGAAGCCAACCTCGTCCTCGCCGGTGACGTCCCGGACCTGCTCGATCGCGCCGTCGACGTACCCCATCGCCGCGGTGAGCAGCGACTCCTGGACGTCCACGTCGGGCGGTCCGTCGGCGGTCCCGCCGTACTCGACGGTGAAGCCGTCCAGACTGAGATCTTCGGCGTGAATGCGCAGTTTGCTGTCCGCCCGTTGCTCGACGCCGACCCGCGCCCGTACCTCGATGGCGCACGGAACCGCGGGCTCGCCGTAGACCACCGCGTGCTCCCCGAACAAGTACACCTTCCCGGGAGCGCTCGAGACTGCCATGGCCGGCCGTTCGCACGACGACGGTTAATAGCTATCTTCTCGGAACGGACTCCTCACCGATCCTGATGGTTCGCTAACTCGCTCCGCGGGTATTCGTGAGTGTTATCCTTTAGTGGTCCCCAGTCCGTCTATGAACCGGAGAACGTATCTCGGCGCGGCAGCAGGCGGTCTCACAGCGGGCGCGGCCGGTTGTCTCGACGGGCTTACCGGCTCGGATATCGACGACGACGAACACCCCGTCGGCGCGTGGGCCGACGGCAGTATCGAGTTCGGCCTGCCGCCGTTTCAGAGCCAGGAGGAACTCGAGGAACAGTACGCGGGCACGTTCGAGTGGCTCGCGGACGGCTTCGACGAGGTCGACAGCGTCGAGGGCGTGCCGACGACGAGTTACAGCGGCGTCGTCGAGAGCGTCGTCAACGGCCACACCGAACTGGCGAACCTCTCGCCGTTCATCTTTGTCCTCGCCCAGGAGGACGACGTCCACCCGCTGGCGATCAACTGGTCGCACGGCTCGGACTCCTATCACACGTACATCGCGACCAGAGCCGACACCGACGTCGAGGAAATCGCGGACCTCGAGGGGAAGACCATCGCGATGGTCGACCCGATGTCGGCCAGCGGGGGAATGTTCCCCCGCCACCGGCTCTCCCAGGAGGGACTGCACGCGGGCGACCTCGAGACGGACCCCGAGGACTTCGACATCCAGTGGGCCGGGAGCCACGACGCTGCGCTCCGCGTGCTCGAGGAGGGCCACGTCGACGCCGCGGCCTACGGCGACTTTCAACACCCCGACGACGACGAAATCGTCAAAATCGCCGAGAGCGACCCGATCCCGTTCGACGTGATCGTCGCCAAACCGGACACGCCCGAAGACGTCCGCGAGGAACTCGCCGATCGACTCGTCGCGACGCCCGAAGAGGCGCTCGAGGACCACCGCGTCGACGAGTACGGCGAGTTCGATCCGGACCTCTACGACCACGTCCGCGACATCGCCGAGGAGATGGGCGTCGATATCGAGACGCTCGACGACGCCGAGGACGAGGGTAGCGATGACGACGAAGACAACGAAACTGACGACGACGATGGAGCCGAAACAGACGACGGCGACGAAGGAAGCGAAAACGACGACGGCGACGACGGGTCCGAGACCGACGAGTAACCGCCCATGCTCACCGTCACCGGTCTCGAGAAACGCTACGACGACGTCGCGGCGGTAGCCGACATTTCGTTCGAACTCGAGCCCGGCTCGCTCGCGGTGTTGGTCGGCCGGTCGGGCGCCGGCAAGACGACGCTGTTGCGGTGTATCGACGGACTGGACCGGCCGGATTCGGGATCGGTTCGACTCGCGGGCGAGCCGCTCGAGCCGACCGACGCGGCGCTGGTCTTTCAGGAGGGCGCACTACTGGACAACAAATCGGCCCTCGAGAACGTCCTCGACGGCGGACTCGCGCGCGAACCGGTCTGGCGGGAACTGCTCGGGTGGCATACGCCCGCGGCGAAGCGAGCCGCGATCGAACGGCTTCACGCGGTCGACCTGGCCGGCTACGCCGACCGCCGCGTCGGCGACCTTTCGGGCGGCGAGCGCCAGCGCGTCGGCATCGCTCGGGCACTCCAGCAGGAGCCGCGAGTGCTGCTGGCCGACGAACCGGTCGCCTCGCTCGATCCGGCGACCGCCCGGGCCGTCCTCGAGCGACTCGCAACGGTCGTTCGCCGCGAGAATCTGATCGGGCTCGTCAGCCTCCACCAGCCGCGGCTGGCCGGCGAGGTCGCGGATCGATATCTCGGTCTTTCCGACGGACGGCTCGCGGTCGACGAGTCGGCGACCGAGATGGGGCCGGACCGAATCGCGGAGGTGTACCGTGGCTGACCCCGACGCCGGAGTAGACGACCGATCCGGCTCTGCAGGGCCCTCCGTCGGCGAGGAGTTCGATCGAATACAGGCTCGCTGGCGACGCCGATTCGCCGTTCGGATCGGTGCCGTCGTCGGGCTGATCGCCCTCGTCCTCGCGACCGCACGGTGGCTCGGCTTCGATCTGGCGTACCTCTACGCCCACCGCCGGAACCTGCGGGACGTCTTGCTAGAGGAGATGCTCGCGCCCGCACAGCTCTGGGCGCAGTTGCAGGCGGACGGCTCGACGCTGGCGTCGGCCACCCTCGAGACGTTAGCGATCGCGGGCGTCGGCACGGCGATCGGGCTCCCGCTCGCGTTCTGTCTCGGGATCCTCGCCGCGGGCAACGTCACCCCCAAAATCGTCCACGCCCCGCTGCGGCTGTTTCTGGGCGGCGTCCGCGCCGTGCCGAGCATGGTCTACGCCCTCCTGTTCGTGATCCTCGCCGGACTCGGCCCTGTCGCCGGCGCGCTCGCAATCGCGATGGGGACGGTCGGCGACCTCGGTCGGCTCTTCGCCGACGAGATGGAGGAGATCGACCGCGCGCCGGTCGAAGCCGTCGCCTCGAGCGGGGCCGGACTACTCGCGACGACCGCGGCCGCCCGACTCCCGCAGGTGACGACGGCCTACGTCGCGTGGACGCTGTTCTACCTCGAGATCAACGCCCGCAAGAGTTCGGTGCTTGGAATCGTCGGTGCTGGCGGGATCGGCTACCCGCTGTTCATGGCGTTCAACGCCAGAAACTACACGCGCGTGATGGCGGCGATCGTGGCGATCCTCGTCCTCGTCGTGAGCGTCGAACTCGTCGCGAATCGGCTCCGGAGCCTGCTCGACGCCGACCGGCGGGCCGCACGGAACTGAGCCGGAACGGTGGGATCGCTCAAGCGCCACCGTTCGGCCGCGGTAGCCGGATTTAAGCCGGTGTCCGCGCTACGCGGTCGTATGTCTCTCGTCCTGCCGAGCGAACTCGTCGTCGATCGGTTTCTCCCGACGGTCCGAGCCATGCTCGCGACCCGACTCGCCGATCGCGGCATGACCCAACAGGAGATCGCGGCCAACCTCGGCGTCACCCAGGCCGCCGTCAGCAAGTACGTGGGCGGCGAGAGCGGCGGCGACGATCGCTTTCGCGAACACCCCGAAACGGTCGCGACGGTCGACCGGATCGCCGACGGGCTCTCGAGCGGAGAGATGGACGGCTACGACGCGCTGGCCGAACTCCTCGCGCTCGTCCGCAGTCTCGAGGACCGCGGCCCGATCTGCGAACTCCACGAGGAGGAGATGCCCGCCCTTCGCGGTCTCGGCTGTGATCTCTGCGTTCGCGGTCTCGACGCCGACGTCCGAGCCGAACGCGACGTGCTCGCCGACGTGCGGACGGCCGCGCGAACGCTCGCGGCAATCCCCGGGATGGCCGACTACGTGCCGAACGTCGGCACCAACGTCGGGATGTGTCTGCCGGAGCCGCGGGACGAGACCGACGTCGCCGCGATTCCGGGCCGAATCTACTCGATGGGACGCCGGATCGAAATTCCCGCGAATCCCGAGTTCGGTGCGTCGAAACACGTCGCCACGGCTCTTCTCGCTGCTAACGCCGTCGATTCCGACGTCCGGGGTGCGATCAACGTCGCGACCGACGAGGGCGTTCTCGAGGCCGCCGGAGAACTGGGGCTGGAACCGCTCGAGTTCGACGCGGACTACGAAGACCGTGGAGCCCACCTCCGGTCGCGATTCGAGGACCGAGGTGGGGTTCCGCTCGTCGCCTACCACGAGGGGGCGTTCGGCATCGAACCGACGACGTTCGTGTTCGGGTCGACGGCCGGTGACGCAGCCCAACTCGTGGACGAACTGGTCGCGATTGCGTCCTCATAGCGGTTCGTGTTGGCCCGGGCTATCGGAACCGGGACGGTATTCTCGAATCGAACTCGGGTTGTGCCGCCCGCTCACAGGAGATGAGTTACTCGAGTTCGACGCCGACTGCGCGGCCAAACGAGTTGCTGCTCCGCACGAACCCAGTCCATCGCCTCACAAACCATCATCGGACCCACGTTGTCCGGCAGTCACGACGGGACTCGAGGCGGCAGCTCACGGCGATTCTCAGTACTGTCAACACGATTGAAACAGTTGCAAGTCTCAGTTATGAGGTGGTTATCGTGGTTTCGAGCGCGTATACGGTTACTAAGACGACGATAGTAATGGGGTGTCAGGAGAGTGGAATTATCCGTCTTAGCACGAATGGATATCATCATCACGATCCAGCACGCGGCGAACGTCCACTTCTTCAAGCACGTCGTCCGCGACCTCGAGAGTGGGGGCCACGACGTGCATGTGTTCGCTCGCGAAAAAGGCGTCGCCGGACGCCTGCTCGACGCCTACGATATCGATCACGAACTGCTTTGTGGGGAACCCGACGGCTGGCTCGGATTAGGACTGACGCAACTATCGTATGAGGTGCGGTTGCTCCGACGGGCGCGCGCTATCGACCCGGCGTACATCGTCAGCAGTCACGGTATCGCCGCGACGCACGTCGCCACGCTGGTCGGCGCGGAGAGCCACGTCTACATCGATACCGAGACGGCGATCAACACCGGTAACAGACTGACCCTCCCGTTCGCGGATGCCCTCTACACGCCCGAGAGCTTCCGCGAAGAGTACGGCGACGATCACGTCACCTACCCCGGCTACCACGAACTCGCCTACCTCCACCCGGATCGGTTCGAACCCGATCCGTCGGTCCTGCGCCGACACGGCGTCGACCCCGACGAACGGTACGCGGTCCTCCGGTTCGGCGCGTGGAACGGCAACCACGACGTCGGCAAGGTGGGGATCTCTCCCGAGGGGCGTTGCGAAATCGTCGACCTGCTCGGAGCCGACGGACGGGTGTACGTCTCCGCGGAGGGCGACGGATCGATCCCCAGCGGCGGCGAGTCGCTCCCCATCCCGCCCGAGGCGTTCCACCACCTGCTCGCGTTCGCCGACATCGTCGTCGGCGAGGTCGCGACGACCACGCTCGAGGCCGGCGTCCTCGGGACGCCGACCGTTCGCATCAGCCCGTTCGCGGGGGCGAGCGAGATGGGGAAGTTCCAGGACCTTGAGGAACACGGCCTCGTCCAGTCGTTCCACACGACTCGCGAAGCGGAAGGAATCGAGGCTATCGAGCGGCTCTCCCGCGATCCGAACGCCGCCGAGACGTGGGCGAGCCGACGCGAGACGCTCCTCGAGGGGACGATCGACGTCAGCGAGTACGTGCTCGGTCAGCTTCTCGAGGATGTCGACGAACGGTCTCTGAAAACGGACACACGGAGCGAGCCTGAACCAGCAACGGAAGCGCGAACCGGGTCCGACCTAGCACCCACCGAGCGCAACGACCCGATTTCGAACCGATGAGGACGACCATACGCGTCCTGAGCCTCACCACGACCGACTGGCGAAGTTTCTATCAGAGTCAGCTCGCCGCACTCGATTCCGTCGACGTCGAGGTGACGACCCTGCCCGTTCCGGGTGAACACCGCGCGCGCGAGGACGACGTCGAGCAGCGGACGCCGGCCGATTACGCCCGATACCTGCCGCAGGTACTCCGAGAAGCGGGCGACGACTACGATCTCGTCCACGCCAACTACGGGCTTACCTGTCCGTTCGCCGTCGCGGCGTCCTCGCTCCCGCGGACCGAGTTACCCGTCGTCTGTACGCTCTGGGGCGGCGAGTATCGCGACAACCCCTACGCGTCGCTCATCGAACGGTTCGCCGCTCGAGCCGACGAGATCGTCGTTCCATCGAACGCGATGGCCGATCGCGTCGACCGGTCCTCTCACGTCGTTCCGTTCCCCGTCGACACGGAACAGTTCCGACCCATTCCACGGGCTGAGGCCCGCGAACGCGTCGGCTGGGCGACCGACGAGCGGATCGTCCTCTTCCCCTACGCGCCGTCGCGCGAGGAGAAGAACTACCCGCTGGCGAGACGCGTCGTCGACGGACTCGAGGGAGACGTCAGCCTCCGGACCGTCGCCAACGAGCCCTACGCGGACGTGCCGTACTACCTGAACGCCGCCGACGCCCTCTTGCTCACGTCGCGATTCGAGAGCGGCCCGATGACGATCAAGGAGGCCGCCGCCTGTAACACCCCGGTCGTCTCGCGCGACGTCGGCTTCGCTCGAGAGGTGCTCGCCGACGTCTCGAACGCCGCTATCGCAAATGACGAGGAGACGCTCCGTGATCGGTTGGCTGCCGTACTCGAGACCACCGAACCCTCGGATGGGAGAGCACAAATCACCGGGTACGGCACCGCGGAGATGGGGATGCGTCTCCGAGGGATCTACGAGCGCTGTCTCGAGAAGCCGACATCGGTGTAACGCGGTTCACCACTCCGTTCGGGTCCACTTTGTGATAGCGTGACCGAGTGACTCTCGTTCGATGACGACGGTCCAGTCGACTCAGAAGCCGACGATGACCCGATACGGAATTCCGAGCGCGAAAATCGCGATCAGCGCCGTCGTCGCGAGGACGACCGGGACCGGGATCGCCTTCTCTTCGAAATCGAACAGGGAATCGAACATACCTCCCATTGGCACGGTTCCTACGTAACTCTGTTGTTCGTCTGTCCACTTGGCTGCGCTCGAGCGCGCCTCAAAGCGGTTTTCAACGTTCGCACTCAGCAATCACTGACCGACTTCGTCGTCCACCTGAAAAACGAACAGTATCCGAATTCGAACGCGTTAGACCATGCTCTCGAAGTCCTCGAGCGAGTAGGACGGCTCCGCGCCGCGCTTGTCGAGGACTTCGTTCGCGAGAAGCCAGTAGACGACCGAGAGGGCCTTGCGACCCTTGTTGTTCGTCGGGACGACGAGGTCGACGTTGCTGACCTGGTTGTTCGAGTCACACATCGCGATGACCGGGATGCCGACCGTGATGGCCTCCTTGACGGCCTGGGCGTCGCCGATCGGGTCCGTGACGACGACCACGTCGGGTTCGATGTAGCCATCGTACTTGGGGTTGGTCAGCGTGCCCGGGATGAAGCGGCCGGTGCGGGCGCGAGCGCCCACGGCTTCGGCGAACTTCTCGGCCGGGAAGCGACCGTACTGGCGCGAGGACGTGACCAGGATCTGCTCCGGGTCGTAGTTCGCGAGGAAGTCCGCGGCCGTGCGGATCCGGCCGTCGGTCTTCGAGACGTCCAGCACGTAGAGACCGTCGGTTCGGACGCGGTGGATGAACCGCTCCATGTCCTTGGTCTTCTGCTGGGTACCGATGTGGACACCGGCGCCGAGGTAGTCCTCGACGGGGATGAGGAGGTCGGCCTCCTCGTCGCTCATGACGTCGTCGTCGAGCGTCGGCCCCTCGTCTTCGGGCTCCTCGTCGGTCACTGGTTCTGCGTCGGCGTCGGCCTCTTCGGCCTCGGCGTCGGCGGGCTGTTCCTCGGCTGGCTCGACGTCTTCCTCGGGATCGGCGGCGGGGCCAGGCCCTTCGGCTGGCTCCTCGTCGATCTCGTCTTCGGCGGCGTCGAGCCCTTCCTGGGTTGCGTCGTTATCTGTCATGTCGCGTCGTCTGCGATTCTGATGAGCTCGTTGAGCTTGGCGGTTCGCTCGCCGCCGACGGCACCCGTTTTGATGTAGGGTGCGTCGGTTGCAACGGCGAGGTGTGCGATCGTCGTGTCCTCAGTTTCGCCCGAGCGGTGGGAGATCACGGAGTCGTAGCCGTTCTGGGTTGCGAGTTCGATCGCGTCGAAGGCGTCGGTCAGCGTCCCGATCTGATTTGGTTTGATCAGGATGCTGTTGGCCGCGTCGCGGTCGATGCCCTCGATGAGCCGATCCGTGTTCGTGACGAACAGGTCGTCACCACAGATCAGCGTCTGATCGCCGACCTCGTCGGTGAGTTCGGCGAAGGCGTCGTAATCGTTCTCGTCGAGGGGATCCTCGACGTAGACCAGATCGTACTCGCGGACCAGATCGGCGATGTACGCGATCTGTTCGTCCGTATCGCGGCTGACGCCGGCGGACTCGTACTCGTAGGTCTCCGACTCGTCGTCGTACATCTCGGCGGCCGCGACGTCGAGCCCGAAGCCGATTCCGAAGCCGACGTCGTCTTCGACCTGCGAGACCGCCTCGTCGACGATCTCGAACGCCTCCTCGTCGTCGATCGATGGCGCCCACGCGCCCTCGTCGCCCTTGCCTGACGGAACGCCTCGTTCCTCGAGCAGGTCGGCGACGGCGTCGTGGACGGCGGCGTTAGCGAAGACGGCGTCTTCGACGTTCGGCGCCCCGACGGGGGCGACGAGGAACTCCTGAATGTCGGTCGCGTCGGCGGCGTGTTCGCCACCGCCGACGACGTTGCCGAGCGGAATCGGGAAGTTCTCGCCGCGGAACGCACCGCCTAAGTGCTGGAACAGCGGCGCGCCGAGGACGTCGGCGCCGGCTTTCGCGGCGGCCATCGAGATGGCGACCGCGCTGTTGGCGCCGATCTCGGAGAAGTCGTCCGTACCGTCCGCGGCGCGGAGGATCGAATCGACTTCTCGTTGGTTGCCCGCGTATGCCTCACCGACGAGTCGGGGGACGGCACGTTCGCGGGCCGCGGCGATCGCCTCGTTGGCGGGTCGTTCGACGGCCTCGTACTCGCCCGTGCTGGCACCGCTGGGTGCTGCAGCGCGACCGAATCCGCCGCTCTCGGTGACGACGTCGGCCTCGACCGTCGGGTTGCCCCGCGAATCGAGGATTCGACGCAGCCGAACGTCGGTAATGCGCGTCATTTCCGGTCGTACCCCCGCTTGACGGTAAACGGCAGGACGCCGGCATCGTACTCTTCGGCGGCGATGAGGATCGGTTCGGTCTGCTTCGTCTCGATCAACACCGGCGCGCCGTAGGACACCTGCAGCGCTCGCGCGCCGAGGATGCGTGCTTTCTCGTAGCGATTGTGACGTTCCTGTTGCATGTTACTGGTATGGGGAGACGACGTCGACGAGGTCGGTGTGGCTGACGAGCATGCGCCGACAGCAGTAGCGGTCGACGCCGAGTTCGTCGAGAACCTCCTGTGGGTCCTCGTCGCCCTCGTTCGCTCGCTCGTCGAACTCCTCCCAGTGTTCGCCGACGACAGTGCCACAGGTGAAACACCGGACCGGTACCATCATATCTGAATCACCTTAGCGGTAGGACTTCTGGTAGCGAGCCCGAGCGCCGGGGCCGCCCCACTTCTTCGGTTCGGACTGGCGAACGTCGTTGACCAGCAGCGACCGGTCGAACTCCATGTAGGCGTCGCGGAGTTCCGCATCGTTGCTGTGCTGGACGATGCCGCGTGCGATGGCGGTGCGGACGGCGTCGGCCTGTCCGCTGATTCCGCCACCCTCGACGCGAACGTCGATGTCCATCTCGCTGCGGAGGTCCTCGCCGGCGATGCGGAACGGCTCGAGCATCTTGAGGCGGGACATCTCCGGCTCGACCAGTTCGACCGGCTTGGAGTTGATTCGGACGCGACCCTCGCCCTCGCGAACGGTCGCGCGAGCGACGGCGGTCTTCTTCTTTCCACTCGTGTTCGTTACCATGTGACGTTAGCACCGAGTTGATCGGAAACTTCGCCCAGGTGGACGAAGCGGATGTTCGACAGGCGATCCAGCGACGTGTCCTCGAGAATCTCGGCCTCGCGGTCGTCGTCGTCCTCGTAGGGGTTGCCGACGTAGACGCGAACGTTCTCGAGCGCTTCGCGACCGCGCGTCTTCTTGTACGGCAACATCCCGCGAACGGACCGCTTGAAGATCGTGTCCGGTCGCTTCGGGTAGTAGGGTCCGCGGTCGGAGCCCAGCTGGATGCGCGTGCGGTAGTTCTCGAAGATATCCTCCTTGTCGCCGGTGATGACGGCGTCTTCGGCGTTGACGATCGCGATACGTTCGCCGTCGAGTGCGCGCTGTGCGACCTCGCTGGCGACGCGACCGAGAATGCAGTCGCCGGCGTCGACGACGACGTCCGCGTCGAACTCTGCGATACTCATCGAATCACCCGGACGTTGGATCCTTCGGGGTTCTCTTCGAGCAGTTGCTCGAGCGGTACTGGCTCGCCGACCTGATCGATCTTCGTCTCTGCGGACGAAGAGAAGTTGACGGCGGCCACGGTGACGTTCTTCTGTAGTGCGCCGGAGCCCAGCACTTTGCCGGGAACGACGACAGTCTCTTCTTCGCGTGCGTATCGCTCGATGCGGCCCAGGTTCACCTCTGCGTGGGTGCGTCGGGGCTTTTCGAGTCGATCCGCAACGTCTCGCCAGACGTCGGCGTCCGCTTTGCGGGACGTCGACTTCAGCTCGGCGATGAGATCGTTGAGCCTCGGGTTAGTTTTGCTACTCATTGGTTTCCTCCAAATACTGCGGGCTCGAGAGCGAGCACGTGCTCGCGTCCTCGAGCGGTCGTGGAATCGGTATCGGTTCGATCGAACCGACCGAGAGGTCGACCGCGATTGGTCGTGTCTCTCCGGATCGATCGACTGCTGAGAAGTGGATGCAGGGAGCAGGATTTGAACCTGCGGACTCCTACGAGACAGCGCCCTGAACGCTGCGCCGTTGGCCTGACTTGGCTATCCCTGCTCGCACTTCTGTCTATCCGTCGCCCCTTCAAACCCCTTTCGATTCCAGTGGACGACGCCGCGCCAGTCTCGTCGCTCGCGGCGCTGGCGAACGGGCGTTCGTCCGTGTGGGTGTGGGGGCGATGAATCATCGTTACAGCTGTACTGCGTCTTCGAGTTCGGTCGCACGCGCCTCGATCGAGTCGACGGCTCGCGTGACCAGTTCTTCGACGGTAAAGGAGCCGTCCGTCTCCACGCGGAAGACGAAGGCGTTCGGGACGTCCTCGACTTCGACCTGTTTACCGGGGTACCGGTTCGAGAGATCGTGGTCGAACTCGCTGGTCGGCACGAGCTCGCCGTCGTCCTCGATGACACCGCGAACGATCTGTGACTCCTGCTCTTCGAACTCCGGCAGGTCGTCGACGACCGACACGCGCTGGAGGTGTCGATAACCGACGGCGACACCGCCCTGGTGTTTCGCGTGGTTCTTTCCGCGTTCGAGCACGGCGTCGGCCTCGGCCTCGAGGCGCTGGCCGTCTTTGAGCTCGATGATCGGCACGTTGTCGTCCGCGGGCTGGACGAGGTCGTCGCTCGAGACGAGATCGCCCGAATAGGCGGTTGCCGGCCCTTCGACGTCGATCGAGAGCGTGACGGTGTCGTCCTCGACGAACTCGCCTTCCGGCGGGGTCGTCAGCGGGACGAGTCCGAGACGGAGCGCGAGTTGCTCGTCGAACATGACCGACGAGTTCTCGACGAAGCGAACTTCGTCGATCGCCATCGTCGGCACGTCAGCGACCATCGCGCGACGGATACCGTTGGCGAACGCGGGCGTCACGCCGCGGACGAGGAAGCGTGCGTCACGATCCTCGCGTTCGACGAACTCGACGTCGTACTCTGCTGTCATGGGTTAGTAGCCGCCCTTGCCTTTCGGTGCGCGCGATCCGTCGTGCGGAATCGGCGTGACGTCTTCGATGCGGCCGATCTCGATGCCGGCACGGGCGAGCGCGCGGATCGTCGCCTGTGCACCTGGACCGGGAGACTTCTGCAAGTTGCCGCCGGGGCCACGGACCCGAACGTGCAGGCCCGTGATGCCGGCCGCCTTGACCTCTTCGGCGATGGACTCGGCCATCTGCATGGCCGCGTACGGCGACGCCTCGTCGCGGTTCTGTTTGACCGCCGTCCCACCGGAGGACTTGGCGATCGTCTCCGCGCCCGTGAGGTCGGTCACGGTCATGACGGTGTTGTTGAACGATGCGTGTACGTGGGCAACGCCCCACTTGTCGTCGTCCTGGCTCATGTTATTGTCCCTCCGCTCGTTCCGGGTGGAGATCGTCCGCGAGTGGGCTGTTCTCGTCGAACGCGACGAGGTCCTCCTCGTCGACGTCGACGACGTACGACGGGATGCAGTGACGCTGCTCCCCGATCACGATGTGGCCGTGGATGATGAACTGACGCGCCTGCTGTGGCGTGTTCGCCAGTCCCTTGCGGTAGGCGACCGTCTGGAGTCGTCGCTCGAGGACGTCTTCGATCTCGAGCGACAGGATGTCGCCGAGTTCGTCGCCCTCGTCGAGGACGCCGACGCGTTTGAGCCGACCGAGGAACTCCTCGGAGCGGCGGATGACGACCTCGTCGTCCTGGGCCTGGCCGAGCAGCTCTCGAGCCTCGCGCCGGTAGGAGCGAAGCTCGGACTGTGCTCGCCAGAGCTCTTCTTTGTTCGCGAGTCCGTAGCGGTCGAGCAGGGAGTGCTCGGAGGCGATCCGTTCACCCTGATACGGGTGGTTCGGCGTCTCGTACTGTTTGGTGTCGGTTCCGAGCGGCATTATTCGTCATCCTCCTCTTCGGCGGCGGCTTCCTCCGCCTGCTCTTCGCGGATCTCTTCGACGTTGACTCCGATGGTGCCCTCCGTACGACCGGTGGACTTGGTTCGCTGACCGCGAACCTTCTGGCCGCGCTTGTGGCGCGAGCCCTTGTAGGAGTCGATCATCTTCATCCGGTTGATGTCGTGCTGACGGGTCAACTGGAGATCGTTGCCGATCTCGTGGGTCGTCTCCCCGGTGTAGAAGTCCGACTGGCGGTTAGCGAGCCACTCGGGCACTTCGTCAGCGTAGTTCTCTACCTGTTCGACGACGGTCTCGATGACGTCGTCGTCGAGTCGACCGAACGTCGCTGTTCGATCGACACCCGCTTCGTCGGCGATGAGTCGGGCGGTCCGTCGACCGATACCGTTCATCTCCGAGAGCGAGCGCTCGACGGACTTCGTCCCATCGAGGTCGGTCTGACCGATGCGGACGAAGTACCGAAGATCTTCGTCGTCCTGTTGTTCTTGAGGTTCTTCCTCGCTCATGTGTCGTGTATGGTTGTCTGGTCTGCGCGCGTTGCAAACGCAACTGGCGAAAGCACGCCAGCGTGTGTTGAATACTGGCGTCAGTTCGCCAGTATATCCGACGTTGTGGCGGGGATTCGAACCCCGGAGGCTTGACGCCACATGGTTAGCAACCATGCGCCTTGGGCCGCTTGGCTACCACAACACCGTGTCTCTATCATCGCCCTCCCGGACTCGGGGACTGCTCCCCTACACGTATTGCACCCGAATTTACCCCCGACGGGTACTTAAGCGCAACGAAAGGTGGCCGCCCGGAAGCAACGCTCCTCGCCTCGGCCGACTCTCGGTCGCCCGCAACTCTCACCTTTTATAATATGGGATCGGAAATTCCAGTATAGCCATGGATCTCTACGAGGCCGAAGCCGCGTTCGAACATCCGGTACTCGAGCTCGATACGCTAGCGGAGATGTTCGAAGCGAGCGTCGACCGAAACGGCGACCGACCAGCCCAGCGGTACAAGGGCGGCGTCTACGACCGATCGATCGCCAGCAGTGGAGACGAGACGCCGCTCGAGCCCGCACCCGACGGCGAGTACGCGACGATCACCTACGATCGAATGGGCGAACTCGTCCGCCGACTCGCGGCGGGCGTTCGCGATCTCGGTATCGCCGACGGCGAACGAGTGGGGATCTTCGCGGACACGCGCATGGAGTGGGCGCTGTCGGACTTCGCCATTTTGGCCGGCGGCGGCGTCGTGACGACCGTCTACAAGAGCTCCTCGCCCGACCAGATCCGCTACCTGCTCGACGACCCCGACGCCTCGGGCGTCGTCGTCGAGAACGAGACGCTCCTCGAGCGCGTCCTCGAGGTCGAAGACGATCTCTCCCTCGAGTTCATCGTCGTTCTCGACGCCCTCGAAAGCGACGAGTACGCGGACCGCGAGGGTATCCTCACGCTCGGTGATCTCTACCGCCGAGGGGCAGAACGATTCGACCGCGAGGAGTACGAATCGTGGCTCGAAAGTCGTGATATCGACGACCTCGCGAGCCTAATTTACACCAGCGGGACGACGGGACAGCCGAAAGGAGTTCAACTCACGCACAAAAACCTCCGTTCGAACATCAACCAGACCTACCGGCGGTACGGTCCGCGGCCGGACAAAGACGCGGACGATCCCACGATCGACGAGGAGACGCAGGTCCTCTCGTTCCTGCCGCTCGCACACGTCTTCGAACGCACCTGTGGCCACTTCATGCTCTTCGCGGCGGGCGGCTGCGTCGCCTACGCGGAGAGTCCCGAAACGCTCACCGAGGACCTCCCCGCGATTGCGCCGGACAGCATGACGAGCGTCCCGCGCGTCTACGAAAAACTGTACGACGGCATCCGGGAACGGGTCGGTCAGGACGAGGCGAAAGCCGACGTCTTCGAGTGGGCCGTCGACGTCGCCCGACGCTACCAGGCGGCCGACGACCCGAGCGACGAACTCGAGAGCGAACTGGCGAGCGCCGATCAACTGGTCTTCGCGGAGATCCGCGAGAGCATGGGCGGCAACATCGAGTCGCTCATCAGCGGCGGCGGCAGCCTCTCCCCGGAGCTCTGCCAGCTCTTTCACGGCATGGGGCTGCCCATCTACGAGGGCTACGGCATGACCGAGGCGTCGCCGGTCGTCGCGACGAACCCGCCGACGGACGCGCGCATCGGAACGATCGGTCCGGCGCTCTCCGGTCTCGAGACGACGATCGATAGCTCGGTCGTCGGCGACGACGATTTCGACGACGAGGGCGAGGTCGGCGAACTGCTCATCAGGGGGCCGAACGTCACCGCGGGCTACTGGAACAAGCCCGCCGCGACCGAGGGCGCCTTCACCGAGGACGAGAACGGGAACCGCTGGTTCCGAACCGGCGATATCGTCCACGAACGCCCCGACGGCTACCTCGTGTTCCGCGAGCGCACGAAGCAGCTCGTCGTGCTCTCGACCGGGAAGAACGTCGCGCCGGCACCCATCGAGGACGCCTTCGCCTCAATCGACGTCGTCGAACAGTGTCTGGTCGTCGGCGACGGCGAGAAGTTCGTCGGGGCTCTCCTCGTTCCGAACGTCGACGCGCTTCGGAGTCGAGCCGAGAGCGAGAGCGTCACCCTTCCTGACGACATCGAAGCGCTCGTCGAAGACGAGTGGGTGCTCGAGCAGGTCGAGGCGGCCGTCGACGACGTCAACGAGGCGTTCGAGTCCTACGAGACGATCAAGGCGTTCCGGCTGGTCCCCGAGGAGTTCACCGAGGCGAACGACCTCATGACGCCGACGATGAAGAAGAAACGCTCGAAGATCGAAGACCGGTACGACCACCTCGTCGAGGAGATCTACGCCGCCGACGAGGCGGTCGGCGGGAGTTCGGACTGATCCGACCCACCGCATCCGATGGGTCAATTTATTATCATACGGCCGTTAGCTGCCGGTAACTGGTGTCCCGATCGAGCCTCCTCCGTCGATTAGCTGTCGCCGCCTGCGCGATCGTCGCCATCGCGCTCGTGGCGGCAACTATCCGCTCGCCCCTCGAGACCGGCGGCGACGGCACGGGCGGCGGCAGCGGAGGCGGCGAGGGGGACGGCGTCGGTCAGCCGGCGCCGCCGGAGAGCGGCGGTGACGTTACCGTTCCGCCATTTCTCGAGTACCTGATCGTCCTGTTGCTCGTCATCTTCGCGCTCGCGCTCGTCTGGTATCTCCTCGCCCACCGACGCGAGGCGGTCAAGCTGATCGCGATCGGATTGGTCGTCCTCTCCGTCACGGCGGTACTGGTGTACGCCATGATGTCGGTGCTGCCGTTCGCCGCGGGCGAGTTCGAACCGCCGGAGCAGTTCTCGGAGAGCGGGGAAGGTGGGGACGGCGAGGGCTCGTCCGGCTCCGAGGAGGACACCTCGATCTCTACCGGTCCGATATTCGTCCTCTTAGCGCTGCTCACGGCTATCTTCCTCGGCGGACTGTTCCTCTCCCGTGAGTCCGGCGGGGCCGAGGACCGACGGTCCGGCTCCGATCTCGCGACCGATGACGCACGGATCGACGGAGAGACGACCGCCGCCGTCGGGACGGCCGCGGGAGCGGCGGCCGACCGACTCGAGGAGACCGACGAGTTCGACAACGCCGTCTACCGCGCTTGGAAGGAGATGACCGAGCCGCTCGAGGTCGCTCGACCCGACTCGAGCACGCCGCGGGAGTTCGCCCGCGCCGCGACCGACGTGGGGATGGACCGCACTGACGTCGACGAACTCACGCGGTTGTTCGAGGACGTCCGGTACGGCGACGCGCCGACCACGCCCGAGCGGGAGGCCCGGGCGATCGAGGTGCTCCGACGGATCGAAGCCGAGTACGCCGACGCTTCGGATGCGGACTCGAGCGACGGCCGAATCGATCCGCAGGCCGCCGAGGAGCATCGGTCCCGGGGTGAGAATCGGTGAACACCGCTCGCATCGCGGTCCTGTTCGGGAGCGTCGCGTTCCTCGCGGCGATCGGTACGGTCGTCGGGGTGTTCGATCTCGGGGTGACGAGCGAGACCATCGTCTTCGTCGGACTCGTCGCGCTCGGTATCGGGCTCGTCGGACTCTCCCGCGCACACGGCGATCACCATCACGCCGGGACGCCCGACCCCGAACAACGGACCGAGGTTCCGGTTCCCGGTCGGTCGCTCACCGACGCAGTCGATGGGTTTCGCGGAATGAAGTCGAGCGTCGTCGTCGACAGCAACCGGCTCACTGCCAAGCTCAGGACGGCTGCAATCGTTGCACTGACGCGCTTCGAGGGGCTCTCCGACGAGGAGGCGGTTCGACGCGTCGAGGACGGCACGTGGACCGACGACCGAACGGCGGCGGCATTCCTCTCGGAGTCCGAAGAGCTCCCATCGCGCTCGATCCGTCGACGACTGGCGGCCGTCGTTAGCCGGTCCGACGAAACCAGGTACCAGACCGGTATCCGACACGCGGTCGCCGCGATTGTCGCCGTCAGCACTGATCCGTTCGCCGACGAGGGCGAGAGTTCGAGTGACGAACCTGATCGGCGGGCTGCCGAATTCAATCGCCCCATCGACGACCGTAACCGATCGTCACTGTCCACGTACGGCCGCTCGTCCGTCTCGCACGCTCAGTCGCGGTCGAACCGCCGAACGACGACCGACTCGGTCGAGAACGTTACAGCCCGTCGTCCTCGCCCGACCGGTCACTGGTCCGGCGTCGGTGCCATCGCGCTCCTCGCCGTCGGTATCGGTGCCATCGCCGAATCCCCGGCCGTCGTCCTCGCCGGCGTCGTCGGCGTCGGCTACGCCGGCTTCGCCCACGCCACCGAGCCGCCGGCGCTCGACATCTCCCTCGAGCGGACGGTGAGCGACGACGATCCGGAACCTGGAGACGACCTCGAAGTCACCCTGACGATCACGAACGAGAGCGGCGCGTTCGTCCCCGACCTGCGGCTCGTCGACGGCGTCCCCCCGGGAATGGCGGTCACGGAGGGGACGAGCCGGCTCGGAACCGCGCTGCGACCGGGGGAGTCGGTGACGCTCGAGTACGCCGTGACCGCACGGCGAGGCAGCCACGCGTTCGACCCCGCGCTCGTGCTCACCCGCGATCTGTCGCGGTCGACGGAACGCGAGCAGTTCGTCGGCGCCGAGACGACGATCGTCTGCGAGCCGTCGATGCGTCCGCTGGCGTCGGCGGTGCCGCTCCGAGACGCGACGGCGGCTTATGCCGGCCGAATTCGAACCGCAGAGGGCGGTTCCGGAACGACGATCCACTCCGTCCGGGAGTACCGCAAGAGCGATCCGCTCAACCGGATCGACTGGAACCGCCGCGCCAAGACCGGCGACCTCGCAACCCTCGAGTTTCACGAAGAGCGGGCGGCTCGCGTGGTCGTGCTGGTCGACGCGCGGCTGGCCGCCTATTGCGCGCCGCGGCCCGATGCGGCCCACGCCGTCGATCGGTCGGTCGACGCCGCGGGACGGATCGGCGCGTCGCTGCTCGCGACGGGTGAAGCGGTCGGTCTCGCGGCCATCGGGCCGGTCAGTCGCGACGCAACTGGGCGGTCGACGGGCGATCCGTGCTGGCTCGCGCCGGGATCGGGACGCCACCACGAGGTGCAGTTTCGGGAGTCCCTCGCAACCCATCCCCAGTTCGCGACGCTCCCGCCGGAGGGCAACTGCCATTGGCGCCGACAGCTGCGGACGATTCGCCGGCAGCTCTCCGGCGACAGTCAGATCGTCTTCCTGACGCCGTTGTGTGATAACGCGTCCGTCGAAATCGCCCGACAGCTCGAGGCCCACGGCCATCCGGTGACCGTCGTGAGCCCGGATCCGACGGCCGATCGGACTGCCGGACAGCAGCTGTCACGGGTCGCCCGTCGGGTCCGAGCGATAGACCTCCAGCGAGCGGGGATTCCGGTCGTCGACTGGCCCGACGACGAGTCGCTGGATACCGTGTTCGCACGACATGCGGGTGGTCGTCGATGACCGAAGCCGGTGAGCGCGGAGCGGAGGTCACTCGGCGACCGACGGTCCTGCTGAGCATCGCCGCGGCCGTGGCTGTCTCAGTCGGCGTCCTCTCGACCGCCGTCGGTCCGTCCAGCGCGATCACAGTAGGTGCTGTCGGTGCGATTATCTTCGCCGCCGGACTCGTCCGGTCGCGTCAATCGGCGCTCGACGCCGGCGCGCTCGCTATCATCGCCGGTATCGTCATCGGAGGCCTCGAGCAAACGGCGGTCGAACCGACCGTCGTCGGAACGATCGCCGTCGTCGTCGCGTGGGATCTCGGCCACAGCGCCGTCGCCCTCGGCGACCAACTCGGCCGCGAAGCGCAAACGCGCAGACTCGAGGCGGTCCACGTCGTCTCGAGTCTCCTGATCGGGCTGTTCGCGGGGACGGTCGGCTACGCAGTGTACGTTGCGGGCGGCAACCAGCCGGTCGCCGCGGCCGTGTTGCTGTTGCTCGCCGCGATCCTGCTGGTCGTCGGTCTCGGAAGACGGCGCGATCGGTCCGTCATCGGGAATCGATCGGCTCTCTCGCGAAACCGATGAGCCGTCCGGAAAATCAGCTAGGGACGTCGAGCCTCAGATCTCCGCGTACTCGCCGACGTACTCGTCGTTGAGTTCCCACTCGCCGTCGCCGTTTTTGATCATGTACTCGCCGTAGTAGGGGACCCGGTTCGCGACGACGTCGCGGAACGCCTCGCGGATCTCGGGCTTGGTCATCTCGCCCATCGACTTCAGGTCGTCGTTGCGGTTGAGACAGCCTTTCAGGTAGCCCTCGTGGGTGACGCGGACGCGATGGCAGTTCGCACAGAACGTGGCGTTCTCGACTGGGTCGACGATTTCGACCATGCCGACGCCGGGCGAATTCGGCGTGAGTTCGTCGATATCCGCCGCGTCGCTGCCGCCGACCCAGTAGCGCTTCCGGTCGTGCATCTCGCGGTGTTCGATCTCGATTGCCTGCTCGGCCAGCCAGTCGTGGACGCGCTGGATGTCGATATTCCACTCCGGTTTGCCCGTCAGTTCGGGCATGTACTCGATCAACTGCAGCTGGAGTCCCTCGTTTTCCGCGACGTGATCGACCATCTCCGGCACGTAGCCCGCGGTGTGCTCGAAGACGACCATATTGAGTTTGACCGGGTCGAGGCCGGCCTCGAGCGCCGCGTCGACGCCCTCGAGCACCTTGTCGTAGGCCCCGCTCTTGGTCACCGCCGCAAAGTCCTCCGGATCGAGCGCGTCCTGAGAGACGTTGACCCGCTCGAGACCGGCGTCGACGAGGGCCTCGGCGCGACCCGGGAGGAAGGTCCCGTTGGTCGTCAGCGAGACCTCCATCTGGTCCGGCGTTCGCCGGATAATCTCCTCGAGATCCTGTCGGAGCATCGGTTCGCCGCCGGTGAACTTGACCGCGTCGACGTCGAACTCCGCGGCGACCTCGAGGAAGCGAACGACGTCGTCGGTCGACATCTCGTCGTCCTGTGGGTCCATCGGTCCGCGGGTGTCACCCAGTCCCTCGTTGTGACAGTAGACGCAGTCGAAGTTACACCGATCGGTGAGGGAAACCCGAACCCCGGTTACCTCCCGCCCGAACTCGTCGGTGAGCATACCACCCGATTGCAGGTGGATCCGCTTAAGCACGCTGGGTGTTCCCACGTTCACGTAACCGATTTCGGTTTCATTAGTGACAGACATCGGTCTATTTCTCCGCCTCCTCTCGGTACGAGGCCATCGGGGCGCAATCGGTCCCGGTTTCGAATCGATTACTATTTGGGATGGACGTGGTAGTGGCCGCCATGAGTACGATCGCAGAGTTGACGATCCCAGCCGAGGAGTTCGCACTCAGAGAGTCGCTCGAGACCACGGATTCCCTCGGCGTCGAGATCGAGCGCGTCGTCGCGTACGATCCCGAGTACGTCATGCCGTATGTCTGGTTCGAGGGTGATGAGTCGACCCTCGAAACGCTCGACGCCGCGCTCGCCGACGATCCAAGCGTCGACGAGTACGAGTTGCTCACCGACCTCGACGACGAACGACTCTACCGGCTGAACTGGGTGGACGACGTCACCGTCATCATCCACCTGTTGACCGAGGAGCAGGCGACGATCCTGGACGCGAGCGTCGAGGGGACCCACTGGCGGTTCCGAGTGCTCTTCCCCGAACGCGACTCGCTCTCGAGCACCTACGACTTCGCGACCGACCACGGGCTGACCGTCGATATCCGGAAGATCCACCAGCTCGAAGACGACAGACAAGGCCTCTACGGGCTGACCGACGCCCAGTACGAGACGCTGGTCGAAGCGCTCAATCGGGGCTACTACCAGATTCCTCGCGACATGGACATGGAGACGCTATCGGACGAACTCGATATCTCCCATCAAGCCCTCTCCGAGCGGCTCCGACGCGCCCACCAGACGCTCGTCCAAGAAGCCATCGACGTCGGCGCCGACGACGAGCGGTAATCACCGTTGTCGTCGCTCGAGCGACTTTTGATCAGTCGAGCAGAGCCGGAGCGGCCGGCGCAAGAACTACCCGACTGACCGTCGAACGCTATCGCATGGACGAGGACATGCTCGAGGACCAGCGCCGCCTCGTGGAGCTCATCGAAGCGGAGGGCTGGGACGTGACGGATCTCGAGATTTCGGCGTACGACAGCCCGTGGGCCGACGAGGACGACCCCGAGGCGACGGTGACGATCACGGCGCGAAAGCCGTACGAGAGCGAGGACGGTGACGGTAACGCGGACGATGAAGACGACGAGAATCCATTTCGGCTGAAGTAGACGTGTACGGGACGGCCTCGTCTAGGGGCTAACTCGGTCTCGGCGGGCACCTCAGATTTGTGGACCCTGTTTTTGGTTCCTTAACGCTCCGTGACTGCTTGGCTGATTGATTCGAGGAACGTAACATCTCCGTTCCGAGCTGTCTCTCACACTGTATTCGAAATGAAATTCCTTCTAGTAGCGTCTAGTCAGTCGACACTCACACACCGTGTTCGAAATGAAATCCGGCCTGCGTATCCGGTTTTTGTATCGTGAGCTGGCATCGATGATGGAAATACCGATTTAGCACGAGACTTCACGCAATTCATCTCGATTGGGGTGCTCGAACACCGGTCACAGGGCGCCTTATTTCGCTGTTGTCGGTCACCGGCCCCTCCATTTCCCCGTTTCATTTCGATCACGGTGTGGGACTGGTCCGATACTGCTAGTCGTTCCCTCGCCCTGCCAAGTTCATTACGACAACGGTGCCTTCATTTCGATCACGGTCTGTTTCGGCTTTCATTTCGCACACAGTGTCTTCATTTCGGAGACGGTGGACGTCGCAGCTTCATTTCGACTACGGACCCTTCATTACGACCACAGTCCACTCATTTCGAAAAAGGTATTGCAGCTTCGTGAGCAGTGCCGATAATGGATCAGGAGCCATCGACTGCTCGAGGAGACGGGAACGACGATGGGACGACCCACTCCCCCGAGTCGTCCATCGTCGATAGCATCCTCGATGGCGAACGGAAGACCGTCTTCGAGAACAAGCGACTCGTCGACTCGAATACGATCGTCGATCACGATCGGATCTACGGCCGCGACGAACAACTCGCAGCCGAAGCGCGCGCGTTTCGTGACACCCTCGACGGCGAACGCCCCCCGGATCTCTTACTGTACGGTCCGAGCGGGACCGGAAAAAGTCTCACCGTGAAAGCGGTCGCCGAGAAGGTGAAAGAACGCGCCACGCAGAACGAGATCGCCTTCGACTTCGTCGCCGTGAACTTCAAGACGATGGAGTCGCACTCGCTGGATCGCGCCGTCTGGAAACTCGGGCATCAGACCGCGAACAAAGCCGGAGTCGCGTGGGACATCCCGCGAAAAGGCGTCTCCACCGACGCGAAATACGTTCGGTTCTATGAGATCGTCGACCGACATTTCGACGCGCTCGTCTTTGTTCTCGACGAAATCGATGCGCTCACCGGTCGCGTCGGTGAAGACGAGCCCGCGTACTCCCGATTGCTGTACAGCCTGAGCCGAGTGATGGCCGAACAACACGTGGATACGCTTGTCTCGACGGTCGTGATCACCAACCATCCCAAGTTCCGCGAGAACCTCGATAGCCGGACCGATAGCTCGTACAATCCGACCGGGATCCACTTCTCCGACTACGACGCGACCGAACTCATCGAGATTCTCAACCGTCGACGCGACGCCTTCAAGGAGGGTGCGCTCGACGACGGCGTCATCGAGCTAGTCGCCGCGTACGGGGCGAAAAACGAGGGGGACGCACGGCGGGCGATCGACCTGCTTCGCGACGCGGGCGAAATCGCGAACCGAAACGGGGAGACGAAGGTCACGGAGCAACACGTCCACGCAGCCAACGATTCGGTCGTAAAAAATCGAGTGCTCGAGATGGTCGGCGGAATGACGCTCCAGAAGAAGCTCTCGCTCTATGCCGCGGCGGTCGTCGCGAACGTGAATAACGGGGCTGCTCCGAGTCCGGCAGTCTACACACTGTATCGAGAGATCTGTCAGCGCACCGATCGTGACGTCTACACCCAAGAGACCGTCAACAGCCACATCAACAAGGCGGGGACGTACGGCGTTCTCGAGAGCGAGCGAACGAGCGGCGGATTCAAAAGCGGCGTCCACCTCGTGTTCACGTTCACGGAACCGGTCGAGGCCGTCCTCGAAACGCTCGAGGAAGACGATACGTTCGACGAACTCGATCTATCGATCGCTCGCTCGATCGCACGCAACTCGCTCCGCGACTCGTGAGACGATCTGCTGTACCCGTTTCTCGGAGCGACCGCGAAGTCATCCTGCGGTCGCTCCGGAACCGACGTACGGCGGTCCGTCTGCGGTGCTCCACGTCGTACCCGACGGTAACTCTCGAGCCTGAGGCAGTAACTCCCGAGTCTAAGCGGTGATTCTCGAGTCGGAGGCAGTTCTCTCGTCCGTATCGAACGAAGAGCGGTCCGACGTTGCCGTCACCCCTTGATGTTACACACGGGGAACGTCCGCGCTACCCTGTCGCCGATGCCGAGCTCGTCCGAGACGCGGACGACCTCGTCGACGTCCTTGTAGACGCCCGGTGCCTCCTCGGCAACCGTCGCGCCCGACTGCGCTTTGACGTAGATCTGGTCCTGGTCCTCGAGTTCCTGCTGGACGTCGCCGCCCCAGAACTCGTTTTTGGCCTGCGTGCGGCTCATCAGTCGCCCCGCGCCGTGGGCCGTCGAGCCGAACGTGAGCTCCATCGAATTCTCGCCGCCTCGGAGGACGTAGCTGCCGGCGCCCATGCTGCCGGGGATGATCACCGGCTGGCCGACATCGCGGTACGCTCTCGGCACTTCGGGATGGCCCGCGGGGAAGGCGCGCGTGGCACCCTTGCGGTGGACGTAGAGCTCCCGTTGCTCGCCATCGTCGTTCACCGTGTGCGTCTCCTTCTTCGCGATGTTGTGCGCCACGTCGTACAGCAGCTCCATCTCCATCTCCTGCCACGAGCGGTCGAAGACGCGCTCGAAGACCTCCCGCGTGCGGTGCATGATCAGCTGGCGGTTGACCCACGCGAAGTTGATCGCCGCGTTCATCGCGCCGTAGTAGTCCTCCGCGAGCTGCGAGCCCGCCGGCGCGGCCGCCAGCTCCCTGTCCGGGAGCTGGTCGAGGAGCCCCTGGTGTTGCTTCTCGATCTTGCGCAGGTAGTCGTTACACGTCTGGTGGCCCAGTCCGCGCGAGCCGCAGTGAATGAGGACGACGATCTGGTCTTCCTCGAGGCCGTACGCCGCGCCCACGTCCCCGTCGAAGACGTCGGTCACGCGCTGGACCTCGAGGAAGTGGTTCCCCGAGCCGAGCGAGCCGATCTGGTTCTTCCCGCGGTCCTTGGCTTTCTGGCTCACCTTGTCGGGATCGGCGCCCTCGCGCATCCCTTCGTCCTCGCAGTGGAGCAAGTCTTCTTCGACGGCGTGGCCGTTCTCGAGGGCCCAGTCCACCCCGCGAGAAAGGATCTCGTCAACGGTGTCGACGCCGGCTTCGACGATACCGCCGCCGCCGAGTCCTGACGGGATATTGGCAAATAGCGAGTCGACGAGTTCCTCCTCGTGACCCTGCACCTCGTCGTAGGTCAGGTTCGTCCGCATCATCCGAACGCCGCAATTGATGTCGTAGCCGACCGCTCCTGGCGAAATACAGCCGTTTTCGGCGTCCAGCGCGCCGACCCCGCCGACGGGGAAGCCGTAGCCCTGGTGGCCGTCGGGCATACAGATCGCGTGGTTGGTGATTCCGGGCAGGTGGGTCGTGTTTGTGATCTGCTCGAGCGTCTTGTCGTCCTGAATCTGCTCGAGGAGCGCTTCGCTCGCGAGCACTCGTGCGGGGACGCGCATGTCGCCCTCCTGTGGGATCTCCCAGACGTATTCACGCACTTTCTCGAGCGTGATGCCGTCGGCGTCGAACGTGGTGTTGCTCATACGCACAACTGGACGCCGGACGGTGAAAGAAGTTCGTCTCTGCGGTCGACCGAACGGGCGCGGGTCCGTCAGTCCCCGCCGGTCGGCATCACCTCGAGTTCGTCGGCGTCGGTCGCGACTCGCTCGAGGTGGCCGTCGACGGCGTACGGGCCGCCGCCCGTGATCAGGAGCACCGAGGCCATCCCGAACAGCGCGACGTGAGCGAGCACGGGATCGTCGGGGAGGGCGAACAGCGTGAGCGTGAAGACCGCGATCGCCGTCCCGGCGCTCGCTCGGGTGAACAACCCGGCGATCAGCGCCAGTCCGAGGGCGACTTCGGCGAGGCCCGCGCCCAGTACCCACAACTCGGGGCTGGCAGGGACGGTCGCAGCGAGATCGTAGCGATCGACGACCGCGAGGGCGAGTCCGGGCTGGAGGAGTTTCTGTGTCAGGCCGAGATAGATGAACGTCGATCCCAACCCGAGTCGGACGACCGTCGGCAGGTAACGTCGGTAGCCGTCGACTCGCTCCTGCAGCGTTCGCGCGCGGCCGTACACTGGATCGATTCGTCCGTAGACGGTCCCTCGCGTCCCGGCGACCCGCTGAAGGACGTGATCCGCGCTCGGCCGGCCGCTTCCGATCAGCGCGATCGCGAGCAGCCCGCCGACGAACTCCCACTGCAAGAGGAGTACCGGCCAGATCACGACGCCCACCAGATACGCGGCGAGCGTGACGAGCGCGACGACCCGGGTCGCGAGTCCGAACAGCAGACAGAAGCCGAGCACCACCTGCAGGATTCGCAGGTCGACCTCGAGTGCGGGACTGATGAAGTAGCCCGCGAAGCCGGCACCGATCAGGGGGATCCCCAGCGAGATGCGCAACAGCCAGGGAACGTAGTCGGTGTACTCTCCCATCGCCGTCTGGAACGCGGCGAGGTCGCGCTGGAACGGACGGAAACGGAGATAGCCCGCGATGGCAACGGTGACGGCGAATGCGCCCACCAACAAGGGCCCGACCACGAACGGATCGGTGAGCGTATCGCCGAAAAACGTCGGGACGTCGACGTCGTGTTCCTCGTCGACGACATACTCTTCGTGTGCAGCGACCGTTCCGGTAGCGACGACTGCGAGGGAGACGATACTCGCGGCGAGCAATCTCGAAACCCGGCGGCGTCTCTGATCCACTCTCGAGCCTACCGTGGCGAGCGTAAAAACACGTCTGCTGTTCGGCCGTGCATGTGAATCGACGTCCAGCTGCGATGGGCGTCCAGCCGCGGATGGGTGCGAAGGTCGAGCGATCAAACGTCGAAGACGACGTACGCCTCCCAGCCGCCCTCGTCGGACGCTCCGGCGTCGACTCGCCCGAGGCGCATCTCCGAGTAGGTCACGGCCTTCACCTCGCGGGCGTCGATCTCGTCGAGCGGAACGCCGCGCGTGCTGGCCTCGAGGGTCCACTCGGTCTCGTCGTCACCCACTGTACCGGCTCCCGGACCGTTTTCGTCGGACGTCTCGATTCGCTCGACCCGGTGATCGACCGGGAGCGCCGCTCGCACGTCCCGTTCGTAGATCAGTTCGTCGAGGTAATCGAACAGCAGGGCCTCGCGGTTCTCTGCGCTCACGGAAAGCGAAAATCGGTCCCCAACTCCCTCGGGGATGTCGTCAGCCGAGGCGGCCGCGAGCCCGTCGGCGACCGCGGCGAAGACGGCCTCGAGCGTGTCCCCGGTCGCGGCGACCGCGACGTCCGCCGTGTGATCGCGGAGTTCGAATCGTCCGCCCTGTGCTCGTGTCATCGGTTGGTGGCTACGAGTTCGGCAACCGGGATGGTATGCTCGTCGGTTTCGCCGGCGCGCGGTCTCGCATCTCGTAGTCCCCAGGGGCGTTTCGGTCGTCGACCGATCGCTCGATCGGTTCTCGAAGCGGGTCACTCGTCTGACGTTACGAATCGTCAAGTGCCGGTGGAATTATATTGACGACGCTGGTAGGGTGAAACAGTGAGCGTCAATATCGACAGCTGCGTCGTCACGCCGGGGAGTGACGACTACGTCGACGAAGCCTGGCAGCTCAAAGAGGAGATCAACGAGCGGGAAGGCGTGCTCAAACAGCGCCACGATTTCTTCTCCGACGCCTACCGTCGGTCGACGGTCCACTGTTACGTCCGAGAGGGAGAACTGATCGGATTCGCGGCCGTTCGACGCGACGGCTACATTCTCTTTCTGGCGGTCTCCCCGGAGCTCCGCGGCGAGGGCATCGGTAAACAGCTCGTCGCTCGCGTGGCCGAAGACCACGACACGATCACGTGTCACGCCCGGACGAGCAACGAGAACGCCCTCCAGTTCTACGAACACCTCGGCTTCGAGATCAAACGCCGCATCGACGACTACTACGAGGACGGCGGCGACGCCTACTACCTGAAACTCGGCTCCGACGTCGGCATCACCGACAAAATCTCGGAACTGATGCGTCGCTGAACGTCGATCAATCGATCGTCGTTCGCTTTTCCTGCGCTCTTGTCCTCTCTCTCTCGAGTGACTCGACGTGTCCGACTGTCGCAATCGTTTCGGACAGGACCAGCAGTCCAATCGCTGCCGAACGTGCTCGAAGAATTGCATCGACCGGCGGTAATCGAGATCTTAGAGCGCGCTGCTGCCGCCGAACGCGTCGAGCGTGTAGGGAACCAGTACGGTCGGGGTTTACGTCTCACTCCGCTTCGTCGCCGAGTAGGTACCTGAACGCGACGTACAACACGACGAACAGCACGACGAAGACCGTCAGCCCCTGAACGGCCATCGTGAGACGGCTCTTGCCGCCGGTATCGGGTTCCTCGTCGGCAGTCGGTTCGTTGCTTACAGTTACCTCGTCGTCCGTAGTCGACCCGTCGTCGCGTCGTTCGTCGAGCGGGACCGTTTCGTCGACGGCCTCGAGAATCGGGTCACGTAACGGCGTCTCCAGTCCGGCGCGCACCGCTTCCGAGACGAGCAGTTGGATCAGGTCGTTCTCCAGGTCGACGTCGTCGACTACCGCATCGAGTGACGGAGTCATTAGCCTGTCACGTGAGTACACTGTGCAGTCGGATAACTGTTACACGAGACCAGGCTGTTACCGGGACCATCGATTCAATCTCGCGCTCGAGTCGACTTCGAGTCGACTTCGAATCGGCTCTTGTCGCGTTACTTCGTCCGCTTACTCTCGGACGCAGTCGTCTCGACGCCGGGGCTGTAGAAGTGAACCGGTTCGGACTCCGGCGTGGAGAACCCGTTCGCCCGAAAGAGCGTGTTGGTCTCGATTTTGACGGCGGCGTCGTACAGCGGCCACGGCTCGTGATCGATGGTTGCGTAGCGCAGCGTTCCGTCCGGGGCTTCGGTGTAGTAGCGGTAGCGCGCCGTGAGAAACGCGGCGAGCGTGTCCGGTTCGGCGGTGTACCGGTCGCCGACCGGGCCGTACGTCGCGTCGAACTGAACCGGTCTGGCCCCGGGGTGACGACGGCGATTCGTAAATCGAACGCGGCCGTTTTCTCCACGAAGATCGATGCTGGCGTAGTAGTACGGGAGATAGTGAAAGAGCCGAGCGCCGAGCACCGCGAGAAGTCCGTCCGCGTCGAGGCTGAAGAAGTACACGCCCGGGGCGCCGTCGTGGGTCACGTAGGTCCGGAGATTGAGTTCGGGGAGCGGAATCCCCGCGCCGGACGGGAGCATTCGCGGTCGGACATCGACGTTCGTGAACGGAACGACCGAGAGCCACGCCCGTCCGTCGTGGGTCTCGAGTGCGAGCGCCTCCGGGAGGTGGGGTTCGACTACGGCCGGATCGACCGGCCAGTTCGCGAAGAGCACGTTCCGCCAGCCCATGTGCAGTGATCCGAGCATCGGTTCACGATAACGGATGACTAGGAGACGGAAATAGCTGCGTTCGGAGTCGACCATCCGGCAGGATTATACCCCCGCACGCACGACTACCCCAGACGCATGGAGGAGCGAACGAGGGCCTATCTTCGCGGTCGATTTCGTGATCACTACCGGCGGACGGAGATCACGCCGCCGCCCGCGGCCAACGAACGCGAGTGGGGCTACATCCCCTGGACCGAAGGCCCGGATACGACGATGGTCCGCCACCGGTCGCTCCTCGAGTTAGGCGATCTTTCGGAGTTTCTCGTCCGGAAGCGGCCACAGCACGTCTACTTCTCGGCGGGCCGATTTCGCGATCCCGGTGCCAGTTCGATGCACGCGAAAGACTGGCAGTCCGCGGATCTCGTCTTCGACTTAGACGCGGATCACCTGCCGAGCGTCACCCTCGGCGAGGACTCCTACGCCGAGATGCTCGCGAAGTGTAAGGACGCCCTCTTTCGACTGATCGAGTTCTTAGAGGACGATTTCGGCTTCGAGGAACTCGAGTTCGTCTTCTCGGGCGGCCGCGGCTATCACGTCCACGTCCGTGACGAGAACGTCCTCCATTTGGATCGAGAACACCGCCGAGAGATCGTCGACTACGTTCGCGGGATCGGAATGGACTACGAGGAACTGATCGACACCGAGACCGTCGCGGGGCTCGGGCGAAAGACGCCGACGGAGCGACGAACGCTCGAGATCGACGGCGGGTGGGGCAAGCGGACTCACGCCCATCTCATGGACTACATCGACGAATTGCTCGCACTGGACGACGAGGACGCGTTGGCGCGCCTGCAGGAGTTCGATGGTATCGGCGAAGGCAAAGCGCAGGCGACCCTCAACGCGGCCCGGAACAACCGCGAACAGCTCGAGGCGGGTAACGTCACCGTCCACACCGCGGTCTCCCAGCTGGCAGAGCGATTCGCCGCGCAGGCGGTCGAGCGCGACAACGCGCCGATCGACGAGCCGGTGACGACCGACACGAACCGGCTCATCCGCCTGCCGGGGAGTCTCCACGGCGGCAGCGGACTGAAAACGCTGCGACTCGAGCGCGACGAGATCGCGGAGTTCGACCCCTTAGCCGACGCCGTCCCCGAGACGTTCCGTGGCCACGAGATCACCGTCGATGTGACCCGCGGCGGCGAGGTCGAACTCGGGGGGGATAGTTTTACGGTCACGGAGGGTGACCAGTCACTACCAGAGTACGTTGCCGTGTTCCTGATGGCACGCGGCCGCGCCGAGAAGGAGAAAGAATGAATTTAGACGAGTTGCGTTCGGTCCAGAGCAAGGAGCGCCAGAAGGACAGCCTCCAGAATCTGCGCCCCTCGTTCTACCAGGAGGTCGGCGAGTACATCGCCGATCTCGAGGACGAACGCGACCGCGTTGCAGAACAGGCCGACGACCCCTTTTCCTCGCCCGAAGTCGGCCGGCTCACCGACGAGATCGAGACCGCCAAGGACGTCGTGGAAGCCGTCTACGAGCGACGCATGGGCAAACTCGTCAAACAGGCCAGCCTCGCCGCGGCGGGGATGCCGGCCGACGACGACGGGCTGACCGCGGAGGAGGCCGACCTCTTCGACGACCTCGTCGAGCGCATTTCGTCGAACAAAACGCGTGTGCTCGACGTCCTTGAGGGGCTCGATACCGAGGCTGGGTCCGGTGGCAGCGACGGAGCCGATCCCGAAGCCGGAACCGACGCCGGTGTCGGCCCCGATCCCACGACCGTCGAACGCGACCCCACGGCCGTCGATCCGATCGACGACTCCGGATCGACGGAGCCTAAGGACCCGCCCGAGGACGCGCCACCGGTGCCACCGCAGGACGGGCCGACCGACGTCGACTCGAGTCCCGAATCCGATGGGGGCGAGACAGTTGCCGATGGGTCCGACGGCTCGAGCGGCGTCACGCCCGCCGACGTCATGGGCGGTGACGGACCGGCGATCGACGACCCCGAGTCGCCGCCGGAAACCACCCCGGCACCGCCGGAAGATGTCGGCAGCGACGGGAAAGCGGGTGCAGACGACGGCAACGAAACCGATGTCGACCGCGTCACCGTCAAGATCACCCGCGACATCGGTTCGATTCTCGGCGTCGACGACCGCGAGTACTCGCTCTCGGCGGACGACATCGTCACCCTGCCCGAGCAGAACGCGACGCCGTTGCTCGAGCAGGAAGCGGCCGAATCGCTCGAGTAGCCTCTCCGAACCTGTGTTGTCATGAGTATCCGGTCCGCTCGAGCGGGCTGTACACACTGGCAGCGGTGATCGCTACGACCTCTCCAACCGAGTTCCCTTCACGGATACTCCGCAACTTCCACGCCTGTTCTTACAGAGTTCGCGTATTATCGATCAGAAAGTAGTCTTATGTCCCCCGTATTCCACGTACCATCGCTCCGATTACGGTTTCGAAAGCCCTCAGCGGCCTCGCGGTCGCTGCGACGCGAGCCCACTTCGCCCTTTCAGTCCGCCAGGGTCGGCCGTAAGCCTACCCTCCCCGGTGAGGGAAAGCTTTGCTTTCGCGATGCTCGGAAGCGCACGCGCTTCCGTAGGATCGTGCGGCGCTCGCAGCGCTCGAGTCGCACTCTCGGCCATGGCGCGCGCTGACGGCGCGCCCGAGCAGTACGAGGGTGTGCCGTCGACATTGCGCGAGGGGCGAGTGAGCGTAGCGAACGAGTCGGCTGGGGAGGATGGGGCCTTGTGGGTGGGACTTTCGAGGTCGTTCCGTCTCTTTTCCGCTTCGGTCCGTCACATACCGTGGACTAATCTTACGACAAACCAACCGTTAACGCCTTCCACTAGAGCGAACACGAGTATCGATCCGAAATTTGCCCATTCGCAAACCACAACGCATACATCGGCCCTCGCTAACAGACGGCCATGCTCGACGTCGGCGACGAAGCACCCGAGTTCGAACTATCTAACCAGCACGGCGAGACCGTCCGCCGCTCAGATTTCGACGGCGAGCGACTCGTCGTTTACTTCTACCCGCGTGCGAACACCGACGGCTGTACCACCGAGGCCTGCGGGTTCAACGACGCGCTCGCCGAGTTCAACGACCGCGACGCGAACGTCGTCGGCATCAGCGACGACCCGGTCGAAGATCTCGAGTCGTTCGCCGCGGCGTACGATCTCGAGTTCGACCTCCTCTCGGACGAACTCGGCGAGGTCGCGACGCTGTACGACTCCTACGGCGAAAAGAAGATGTTCGGCAACACCTTCGACGGCGTCTTCCGCAACACGTACGTCGTCGGCCCGGACGGCTCCATCGAGGCCGTCTACGAGGACGTCGATCCTGAGGGCCACGCCGAGGAGGTTCTCGAGGACCTCGAGGACTCGTCGGCCGAACTCGCGACGTAATCGACTCGCAATCTCCGTTCCCGGTGTCTCCCTGACGTAGTTCAGCAGTCGTTTCGCCGATTGGTCGTCGCTCGAGACCGGTGTCGCCAGTCGTCCGCTGACAACCGGTCGAACAGGGCAGTTTGCTCGGGTCCATTTCGCCGGAGCTGTCGCTCCGCGGGGTTCGATGCGTCAGAAAAATCGCACGCGGTAACTGAGAACGTCTCAGTTCGCTCTCGATCGCTCGGGGCCGCCCTTACTGGAAGGTGCGGCCGAGCTGATCCTGTTCCTGGGCCGGTTCGGCCTGCTGGAACTGCTCTTCGATCTCCTCGTAGCGCTCGCGCGTCTCGGGAGTCACGCTCGGGAGGACTTCCCTGAGCGCGTGTTCGAAGTGCTCCTTGCTGATGCGGACGTTACCGATCGAGTCGGCCATGTCCTCGGGATCGACGGAGTTGATGAACTCGCGGCTGGCGGCCATCGACGCCTCGCGGCAGACCGCTTCGATGTCGGCGCCGACGTAGCCTTGCGTCTCGCTCGCGAGCCAGCCGAGGTCGATCGCGTCGGCCAGCGGCTTGTTGCGGGTGTGGACCTCGAAGATCTTCTCGCGGGCCTCCTCGTCGGGGACAGGGACGTGGACGTGACGGTCCAAGCGGCCCGGCCGGAGCAGCGCCTTGTCGATCAGGTCGGGACGGTTGGTCGTCGCGATGACGACGACGTCCTCGAGCTCCTCGAGCCCGTCGAGCTCCGTCAGGAGCTGGCTGACGACCCGTTCGCCGACGCCGGAGTCGCTCTGGTTCTTCCCGCGCTCGGTGGCGATCGAGTCGATCTCGTCGAAGAAGATCACGGTCGGTGCGTTCGACCGCGCCTTCTCGAAGATCTCGCGGACGCCCTTCTCGGACTCCCCGACGTACTTGTTCAGCAGTTCGGGGCCTTTGATCGAGATGAAGTTCGACTCGGCCTCGTTGGCGACGGCCTTGGCGAGCAGGGTCTTCCCCGTGCCCGGCGGGCCGAACATCATGACGCCCTTGGCGGCCTCCATATCCATGGCCTCGAAGACCTCGGGGTAGTCGAGTGGCCACTGGATCGTCTCGCGGAGGCGTTCTTTGGTGTCGCCGAGTCCGCCGACGTCGTTCCAGGTGACGTCGGGGACTTCGACGAAGACCTCGCGCATTGCGGAGGGTTGGATGCCTTTGAGCGCCTCCTTGAAGTCACCCTTCGTGACCTGCAGCGACTCGAGCACCTCGGCGTCGATCTCGTCTTCCTCTAAGTCGAGGTCGGGACGGATGCGACGCAGCGCGTTCATCGCGCTCTCGCGGGCGAGGCTCTCGAGGTCGGCGCCGACGAAGCCGTGCGTGTTGGACGCGTAGTGGTCCAGATCGACCGAGTCGACGAGCGGCATGCCGCGGGTGTGGACCTGCAGGATCTCCTTGCGGCCGTCCTTGTCCGGGACGCCGATCTCGATCTCGCGGTCGAACCGACCGCCGCGACGGAGCGCGGGGTCGATGTCGTCGACGCGGTTCGTCGCGGCGATGACGGTGACGCGGCCGCGTTCCTCGAGGCCGTCCATCAGGCTCAGGAGCTGGGCGACGACGCGCCGTTCGACGTCGCCGCCGGCGTCTTCACGTTTCGCGGCGATCGAGTCGAGTTCGTCGATGAAGACGATCGCGGGAGCGTTCTCCTCGGCCTCTTCGAAGACCTCGCGGAGCTTCTCCTCGCTCTCGCCGTAGTATTTCGACATGATCTCCGGTCCGGAGATCGTCTCGAAGTGGGCGTCGATCTCGTTGGCGACGGCCTTGGCCATCAGGGTCTTCCCGGTGCCCGGCGGGCCGTGCAGGAGGACGCCCTTCGGCGGCTCGATCCCTAACTGCTGGAACAGTTCGGGGTGGCGCATCGGCAGTTCGATCATCTCGCGGACCTGATCGAGTTCGCTGTCCAGGCCACCGATGTCCTCGTAGGTGACGTTCGGAACGCCCTCGGCGGAGCCGCCGGGACCGCCGGAGCTGACCTGTTCGGCCGGCGTCTCGGAGATCTCGATGTTCGTCGAGTCCGTGATAACCACGGTGCCCGACGGCGACGTGCTCGCGATCTTCAGCGGCACCGACTGGCCGGAGCTGGCCATCGGGCCAAAGGAAAGCGAGAACGGGACGGTCTGGCCTTCGGTGACGGCCTGTCCCGAGAGTTTGTCGCGGACGAGCGGACCGATATCCCCGCGAATACGGAGGTTCTGGGGGAGCGCGACGGTGACCGATTTGGCGGGGTTGACGTCCGCGGGTTCGATCTCGACGCGGTCGTCGATCCCGACGTCGGCCTCCTGGCGGAGACGACCGTCGATTCGGACGATCCCGCGACCCTCGTCTTCGGGGTAGCCGGGCCACACTCGCGCGACGGCCTGGCTGTCGCCCTTGCCGTCGATGACGATGTAGTCGCCGTTCTCGAGATCGAGTTCGCGCATCGATACGCGGTCGATCGCGGCCAGTCCACGCCCTGCATCCTTCTGTTTCAGTGGTTTAACTGTAAGTTTCATAGGTCACCTTCTATCTCGACAGTGAGGACGCCGTTTTTCATAAACGTGTGCGCGTCGTCTGCACCGTCGGGAAGATCGAATTCGTACTGCTGGTCGTCAGCGACTACGATAACCGTGTCGTCGACGAGGTCGACCGTGGCCTCGATTCCGTGGGGCCCGAAGTCGACGGCCAGCACCGCACTATCGTCGTACTGGTACTGGCGTGCTAACTGCCCTTCGTTCCGGGTGAATTGTTCGAGTGTCATGCTTCAACTAACCCAAGGTAAGCACCGGAAGTATATAAACCTTTCGCCGACTAATGCGCAGACGGGGCCGTTTTCGGAGAAAAAGCATTGTTCGTAGTTCACACCAAATCTGGCCGAGTTACGTGACTGCTTCCCTCGAAGAACGGGGCTCGGGTCGACCGGGCTGTGTCCGCCCACGAGCTCGTCGACCGGCTGGTTCCGATTCGGACTCGAGGCGAACTGAGCGAAAACTGGTATCGGTGCGACGCTCCTCGAGAATTTAAGCCACCACCCCTCGTTCGAACGAGTATGGAGACGGTAACACACCACGGCCGAGAGACGGCCTACGACGTCGCCGACCGCGGCGGAGACGGCCCGCCGATCTGTTTCGTCCACGGAAGCGGCGGGTCGCGAGACGTCTGGTCCGCCCAGCATCGCCTCGCCGACCGAACCCCCGTCGTCACGCTCGATTTGAGCGGTCACGGCGATTCTGACGATATCAACGCCCAAGCCGGCTACACGACGCTCTCCGCGTACGCCGACGACGTGTTGGCCGTCGTCGAGGCGACCGAGAGCAGGGTTCTGGTAGGCAACTCGCTGGGTGGTGCCGTCGTCATGCAACTCCTGATCGAGCGCGACCCGGATATCGACGCCGCCGTGCTGGTGGGGACCGGCGCACGACTGGGCGTCCTCGAGGACCTCCTCGACTGGCTCGAAAACGATTTCGAGCGCGCTATCGAGTTCCTCCACGAGCCGGACCGCCTCTTTCACGACCCCGATCCGGCGGTCCGCGAGGAGTCGGCCGAACAGCTCCGGGAGACCGGCCGGGCCGTCACCCACCGGGACTTCCTGACCTGCCACGAGTTCGACGTTCGCGACGAACTCTCGGCGATCGACTGTCCCGTTCTCGCAGCTCACGGCGAGTACGACAAGTTGACGCCGCCCAGATACCACGACTACCTCGCCGAGGAGATCGACGACGCCTGGATCGCGGCGCTCGAAGACGCCGCACATCTGGCGATGGTCGAGCAACCCGAAGCGTTCAACGCGGCAATCAACGAGTTTCTGGATATCGTGTCCGAGCAGGGTGGAGACACCACCGAGGAGTGACGGCAGCCGACCGACCCGACGCGAGAACAGTCGACGATTTCGGCGACGACTGCGTCCCGACGCAAGCGGGAAACGCGTGGCGCCCTCGGGGGCGATGGCGACGTCTCGACGCCGAAGCAACATCTCGAACCTGCGGCCGAACTGTGCGCGTCTGCACCAGCGGAACTCGTTTCTGGGGTAGCGAAACTCGCCTCGTTGCGGTTAGTAGAGCTCCTCGAGATCGCTCTCTTCGTGGCTGTGTTCGTCGGCCGGGAACTCGCCGGATTCGACGGCCGAGACGTAGTCGTCGACGGCCGACTCCATTTCGGCACGGACGTTTCCGAACTGTTCGGAGAAGGAAGGCGTCCACTCGCTGATACCGACGGCATCGTCGAAGACGAGCACCTGGCCGTCACAGCCCGGGCCGGCACCGATACCGATGGTTGGAATGTCCAGTGCGTCGGTGATTTCGGCCGCCAGATTCGAGGGCACGTGCTCGAGCACCAGCGCGAACGCGCCCGCCTCCTCGTGCTCGACCGCAAGTTCGAGCATTCGTTCGGCGGCCGCCTGATCGGTCCCCTGTCGGGGGTAGCCGCCGTACTGGTTGACGTGCTGTGGCGTGAGTCCGAGGTGGGCCATCACCGGAATACCAAGCTGGACCATCTTCTCGGTCAGTTCGACGGTGTGGGGGCCGCTCTCGAGTTTGACCGCCTCCGCACCCTCCTCTTTGAGCATTCGTCCGGCGTTCTCGAGGCTGTCTTTCTCGTCGACGCCGAAGGAGAGAAACGGCATGTCGGCGACGACGAGCGCGTCTTCGGTCGCGCGCGAGACCGCGCCGACGTGGTGGGCGATCCCGTCGACGGAGACGGGCACCGTCGTTTCGTGGCCGAGCACCACGTTACCGACGCTGTCGCCGACGAGAATCATGTCGACGCCGGCGTCGTCGACGATTCCGGCCGTCGGCGCGTCGTAGGCCGTCAGCATCGTGATCGGTTCGTCGCCTGCTTTCTCTCTGACATCCCGCACGGTAGCCATACCCACAGGTTCGTCGCCGACGATTAAATGCCACCGTTCTTCGGCGGGATCGACAGAAGGAGTTCGAGACTGCCGTACGACCGTCTCGTTCGCGGACGGACCTGCACTCACGACTCGTTCGAGCGGAACGCCGAAGCGTCGAACACGGAGAAATTAAGAGGGCTGGGTCGCCACTGTCGGTCGTGCCAGAACCCGTCGAAACGACCACTCCCGAGGGCGTCGACTACGGCTGGGTGATGCAGGTCACCTTCGTAGCCACGATCCTCGTCGGTGCACCGATCGTCGCCCTGCTCTCGGTGAACGCCGATCTGCCGAGTTGGGGCGCCCGAGCCGAGTTCGCGATCCGGGTCGGAGCCCCGATCTGGTTTCTGACGGCCATCGCCGTCTTCGCGTACGCGAAGCGAACGCAAGAGTAGTCGACGGAGCCGAACGGCCCGTTAGACGCCTGCCGGACCGTCGTCCACGAACTCGAACGCGACGCCCGCTCGTTCTGCCGTCAGTCGATCCCGCGGCGAGTCACCGACGAACAGCGCCGTTTCCGGCTCCGCCTCGAGCGCCCGAACCGTCTCGAGCAGCGGCTCCGGATGGGGCTTTTGCGTGCCGACCGTATCTCGGCCGACGACTGTATCGACGGCGTCGAGCAGATCGTGCGTCTCGAGTGAGATTCGACAGGCCGCCTCGCAGTTGAGCGAGCAGACGCCGACGGGGACCGTTTGCTCGAGTAACTCGTCGGCGTGAGTGAGTCGCGGCGCGGTCTCGGCGCCAGTCCGTTCGTGGGCGGCGATGGCCGACTCGACGTCCGCCTCCAACCCCACGTCGCTCGCGGTCTCGAGCAGTTCCCACAGGTCCTGACTCGGTGGCTCGACGTCAGCGCGCTCGTAGACCTCGAGGACGTCGGTAGCTACGGCGTCCCAGTCGACGTCGAGGTCGACGAGCGTTCCGTCCAGATCGTAGACGACAGCGTCGTAATTGGTCACGCCTCGTGATACGAGCGGTGGACGAATAGTGACTTCGGTCGCGAGAGCGAGGTCGACCGCGAACGCCGATCTCTCGTTTGCCGATCTCCTCGACGAGAGCGAACTGGCCGACGAGTACGACGGCGCACTCGACGACATTCGTCCGTTCATCACCGGTCTGCAGCGAAAACTCGCCGTTAGTGCCCAGCGGAAAGACGCTGCGGACGTTCCGATCGACGACGAAACGAGCGTGGCCGGCCGTCGTCTCGTACTCGACGGACTCGTCGTCGTGAAACGTGGCGACGGTCGCTGGAAGATGCCCCACGACGAGAGCAGATCGTCGGAGCCTGGATCGTGAACGGGCATCGCAGGGGTCCGGGACGAACGAGTTACGTTCTGCTGTCAGCTACAGGACGGCCGCGATGGCGGTACTCACCGCCTTAGTCGGTTGCCAACTCTCCCGATGGGTCGTCCAGTTGCTCGCTCGCGAGCACGCGGTTCGCGCGGCGAAGCCGCTCGGAGAGCGCCTGATGGGAGATGTCGAGTTTGTCCGCCAGCTCCTCGAGCGAGATCTCGCGCGGCACGTCGTAGTAGCCCTGTCGGTAGGCCTCGGAGATGGCCTCCTGCTGGGGTTCGGTCAGTGCGGCCGTCGTCTCGAGGTCGTCGTCCTGTCCGGCTTCGACCATCCGGCGGACGTCGACGCGAACGCCCTGGTTCTCGATGGCGGAGACGGTTTCGGAAAGCTCCTCTCGCTCGGGAAAGAGCAGTCGGAGCGTCCACTGGCCGTCGGTAACCTGCGCGTCGAGTACAGTGCCGCCGTTGGCGTAGACCGACCCGCAGACGGAGCTGACGGCTTCGCCGTACTGGAGGCGATAGAACCACTCGCCGTCGGCGGCGGTCTCGAGCAGACACTGGTGGTCGTCGACGGACGGATCCGCATCGAGTGCCGCCTCGAGGTCCTCGGGATCGTCAGTCGAGAACCAGACGAGGGGCATCGTTCGCGTCGGTCCCTCGGCGACGACGCTTTCGACCCTGACCGTCAGGTCCGGCAGTCGTTCGAGTGTCTTTGCGAGCGCGAACTCGTCGGTCGACAGGATGAGCTCTGCGATCGTCGTCATCAGTCGACCACCCCGTATAGCAGGCTCGAGTCCGGTTGGTGTACGGTGCGGCTATCGTGGGTGGATCGGGACTCGAATCGTGTCATAGTACCACGCAGATCCGCATTCTCGGTAGCGAGCGCGCCTCGTCGGCGGTTCGTCGTCGATGAGAGTCGCTGCCCGCCCGTGACACTCCCGCCTGGATCGTGCTACTACTCGATACCGCACCGATTCGATTGATGAGCGGGCTTTTGTGTTCCAGCCGTTTAAGACAGCATCTCACGGTCGATGACGGTCAGTAGGACGGCAGTGTCGAACGGTCCCAGTGGAGTGGCGGCAGTGTGAACGATCTCGGTGTATCGACGGTGTCGAACCGGCTCAATCGAGGCGGGCCAACCGATTCAGCGCGTACACCGTCCGGAGGATGTCGACGCTCTTCCCGCGGTCGAAGACGAGTTCGTCCGTCTCGAGGACGTGCTCTAAGGTATCCTGCGAGGCGTGTTCGGGCGCGGCCGCGATTCCCGCGTCGGTTTCGTCGACCCACTGCATGACGCGCAGATCGCTCTTCGAGTCGCCCATCACGAGGCTAAACGGATCGTCGACGTCCAGGACGTCGAGCGCCCGCTCGACGCCGACGACCTTGTTCAGTTCGAGGCTGCCGATTTCGGCCGCGTCAGCCTCGTAGTAGGCGACGTCGATCCGCTCGAGGACATCCGCGAGCGTGTCGGGGACGGCGTCGGGTTCGAGGTCGGGGTACTCTCCCTCGCTCTCGAGGACGCCCCTGATTTCGGGGTCTTGGCCGGCGTAGAAGGCGCGAGTCCAGTCGACGACCGTCTCGTCGTCGAGCACGGTTGTACCGTTCCCGTCGCCGTTCGACTCGAGTGCCGTCTCGACGGCGTCGGCGAGCAGGTCGATCAGGTAGACCAGCGCCGTATCGATGGTCTCTCTGGCCTTCGTCGAGCCGGTCTCATAGTTTGGCTTCATCGTCACGTTGAACTCGTTGCCCTGCAGGTGACAGCCCCGTCGGAGATCCTCTGGGGCCTCCGGGAGCACTCGCGAGCGAACGTCGTCGAAGACGTCCCGGATCTCGTCGTCCAGTTCTTCGTAGAGAAGCTGTTTCGTGTCCGCACCGTGGCCCGGCGTGAAGACGCCCGTTCCGGCCTCGTAGACGATCGAGAGCTCACCCGAGTGGACGATCTCGCTCCCCAGCCCCTGAATCGCGAACCCCTTGACGTTCTCTAGGGTCTGGCCCGTACAGATGACGATCGGAACGCCGGCCTCGTGAAACTCGGTCAGTTCGTGAAGCGTGTCGCGTGGAATCTCGTTGTCGGTGCCGCCGGCCGACCGCAGCGTCTCGTCGACGTCCAAAACCAGTACGTTCACCGCGCGGCCGTACTTGGCCTCGAGATCCAGTGCCGTGAAGGCCTGATCCCGGTTGGCTCGGGAGACGACCTCCGCGAACGTCTCGCCGGATGCGAAGTCGGATCGAATCTCGTTCTTCCGGCGCTCGAGTTCCTCGTTCGCCCCCTGCCAGTGCTCTAACGCGACGCGAGAGTCGACCGCCGGGAAGACGTCGACGAACGCCTGATACTCACGTAGCGTCTCGGTATCGTAGTCGTCGTACAGCTGATAGACGAGATCGTAGCGTTCCATGCGTACAACAGGCGGGAGCAGGCAGATAATCGTTTTCAGTACCGGTCGTCTGGGAAGGGGCACTCGAGGCCGGGACGTACAGGGTGTTCTGGGGACAGCCTCTTTGAGAGCAACGCTCTCCAATGGTCGGCGAATCTTCGATTCGGCTCGGTATCGGACCGCTTTGCGTTCTGAAGACGGCTAACGCGGTAGGTTTTCACCTCGCAACTTCTATAAAAACGGCGCTCGAAATCCCAGTTATATGAAAAACGTCGACGACCTGATCGAGAGCGCGGCCGAGCTCGCAGCGCGCGGGCTCTCGAAGGGGGAGATCGCGGACGAACTGAACGTCTCGCGGGAGACCGCGAGCTGGCTCGTCGAACGCAGCGGCGCGACGACAGAGCCGACGGATCAGTCGACACAGGCTACCCAACCCGCAGGCGGCCCACAGGACATCCACGTCGACTGGTCCGCGATTGGAAGGGACAGCAAACGGATGGGAGCGATCGCGGAAGCCATGGCCGACATGCTCGCCAAACACGGCGAAGACGTCGATCTGACGATCGGGATCGAGAAAGCCGGCGGTCCGATGGCGACGCTCATCGCGCGCGAACTCGAGACGGATCTTGGGACGTACACCCCGGCGAAACACCAGTGGGAGGAAGGCGATATCGAGGACCTCGGCGGGACGTTCAGCCGAAACTTCGCGGGGATCCGCAACCGCGAGTGTTACATCGTCGACGACACCATCACCAGCGGGACGTCGATGCGCGAGACCATCGAGGCTATCCGGGCCGAAGGTGGCGAACCGCTCGCCTGTGTCGTCCTCGCGGACAAACAGGGGCTCGAGGAGCTCGAGGGGGTCCCGGTTTACTCGCTGTTGCAGGTCATCAGCGTCGGGAAGGAGGAGTAGCCGAGCCGGACGCAATCGACGTATCAGACCCTGTTTACGAGTTTCTCGAGTAAACCGATCAAGGCTGCAACGATGCGGGTAACTACCCGTTTTCGGACCCCGCATCGATCGACGCCCACTGTGGGTTTCGGCTGAAACGGTCGACAGTCGAATCTATCAGTGTGCTGATTAACGCGCCGTCGATCAACGTCTATTTTCACGGCACAACCAGTTCGATATAACAGCCGTTTGTCGCCCAACCACTGATACTAGGCTCCGAATTCTATTGACCATCAGTCGCCCCGTATTGAGTGGAGAGATATGACAGATCGACTCACACGCCGACGACTGATCGCACTAAGCGGCGCAGTCAGTTTCGCTGCGATCGCTGGATGTAACGATAACGGGGAAGGCCCCGGCGAGGACGAGGAAGATGTCGAGGACGACATGGAGGACGACGAAGAGGACCTTGAGGACGACACGGAAGACGAAGAAGACGATCTCGAGGACGATGAAGAGGATCTCGAGGACGACGCGGAAGACGAGGAAGACGACCTCGAGGACGACGAAGACGATGCAGAGGACGACCTCGAGGACGACGAGGACGACGTATAGGAGTCCTCAGTCGGGGAGTACGAGCGATCGGAAGCGATTCGCGGAACGGCTCGTTCTTCTCTCGTCCCGCTTCGATACGAACGACGCTTCGGACGGGATCGATTGTGCGTTCTAGTAGGGCCGATTTGCCTATCGACAGCGACGACTGGCAACGGAAACGAAGCCGTAGCAAGGGCAGGGGGTGAGCTTTTCGACGCGAAAGCGCGAGCTAGCGGTACCGCTCGTCGGCTCACTGCCGTGCTCGCAACCGGTGGGGGACAGGCATCTCAGAAGCGGGACTGATCGCCTGCTGGAGTAAGGCCCAGAAATGCGACCGCCCGATTTCGAGCCGCAGTGTGGACCGAGCGATCGAGTTACTATGACACGATCACCGACACGACGACGATACCTCACAGCCGGCGTTACGACCGGTCTCGTGGCGCTTGCAGGCTGTAGCGATCTGATAGAGGAGTACGACGAAGACGACGGTCCCGAGGAGGAAACCGGCGACGGGGATCGGGTCGAAGACGTCGATCACGAGAATCCGGAGGGCGAACTCGAGGTCGTGAGTCCGGACGACGGCGACGAGGTGACGTCCCCCGTCGAGATCGAGATGGACGTCGAGGACTTCGAACTGCAGGCGGTCGAGGACGACGGCGATGACGACGAGGCCGACGCTCCCGACGATGGCGCCGGACACCTCCACGTCATCGTCGACGAGGGCTGTGTTGATCCGGGATACATGATCCCGCTCGAGGACGGCTACCACCACCTGAGCGAGGGCGAAACCGAGATCGAACTCGACCTCGAGCCGGGAGAGTACGAGCTCTGTGCACAGGCCGGCGACGACCAGCACAACGCCTACGAGATGACCGACGAGCTCTCGATCGAGGTCGTCGAGAATGATGACGACGCTGACGACGGGAGCGAAGACGGCGACGAAAGTGACGACGACGATAACGGCGACGACGGAACTGGTGACGGCGACGACAACGGCAGCGACGAGAACTGAGTCGCCGATATCTGACGACCGGTGACGGAACAACAACGATACGGACAACATCGGCGAGGAGGACGGCACCAACGAGGGGGACGACACCGATACTGGACGATACCGATGTGGACGAGCCATCACACGACCGTCGAGACGCGTTGCTCGCTGCAGGTGCTGGCTGCCGACCGATCGCGAAAAATGGTGAACTGGTGAGCGGACGAGTTAGCCGTGGATTCCCATCGCTTCGATCTGTTCCTGATAGCGGTTCCGGATGGTGACTTCGGTCACCTGGGCCACGTCGGCGACTTCGCGTTGGGTCTTCTTCTCGTTACAGAGCAACGATGCAGCGTAGATCGCGGCGGCGGCGTAGCCGGTCGGCGACTTGCCCGAGAGGAGCCCTTCCTCGGCCGTCTTCTCGATGATTTCGTTGGCCTTGGTCTGGACCTCTTCGGAGAGTTCGAGTTCGGAACAGAAGCGAGGGACGTACTTTTTCGGGTCGACGGGACGCATCTCGAGACCGAGTTCCTGCGAGATGTACCGATAGGTGCGACCGATTTCTTTGCGTTCGACGCGTGAGACTTCCGAAATCTCCTCGAGACTTCGCGGGATGCCCTCCTTGCGACAGGCGGCGTACAGTGCGGACGTCGCCACACCTTCGATCGATCGCCCGCGGATGAGGTCTTCTTTGAGCGCGCGTCGATAGATGACGGACGCGACCTCGCGGACCGAGCGCGGAACTCCCAGTGCGGACGCCATTCGATCGATTTCGCTCAGTGCGAACTGCAGGTTTCGCTCCCCGGCGTCTTTGGTACGAATGCGTTCCTGCCACTTGCGCAGGCGGTGCATCTGACTGCGCTTTTTCGAGGAAATAGACCGGCCGTAGGCGTCTTTGTCCTTCCAGTCGATCGTCGTCGTCAGTCCCTTGTCGTGCATCGTTTGCGTCGTCGGCGCGCCGACGCGGGACTTCTCCTGGCGCTCCTGGTGGTTGAACGCACGCCACTCAGGACCCGGATCGATCTTTTCTTCCTCCACGACGAGCCCACAGTCTTCACAGATGAGCTCACCCCTGTCGGAGTCCTTTACGAGATTGTCCGATTCACACTCGGGGCAGGCACGCACCCCTTCCTGATCCTCGGTCTCGTCCGTCTCACGCGTTCGCTCCCGCTGGCGGGTGGACCGTGTCATCGCACTTTTATAGTAGTATCACCATAGTATATAAATCCTTGGTGGGTGCTCTGATCTATCCACGCTAATGTGTCGAAATGAGGCGGTACAGCTCTTCAAGGTCGTGATTTACAATTCGGAACCGGAAAGACTTTATCCGGCTCTCGACGACAACAGCCACGAATGCCGGTTATCGAGTGCGACGTCGAGGCGGCTCGAGAGCGACTCGAGGAAGCGGGTGTGACGGTCGAATCCGGAAACACGGACCACGAGCGATGGCGTGCGAGCCGCGGTGGCGCGACGGCCGTCGCGTACGACGACAAAGTCGTCATCCAGGGCGGAGACCCGCAGGATATCGAGGCACTGCTACGCGAGGGTGGTGGTCGCGCACACGCGTATTTCGACGGCGCGTGTCGCGGGAATCCCGGTCCCGCAGCGACCGGCTGGGTGATCGTCAGCGGCGACGGGATCGTCGCCGAGGGCGGTGACCGGATCGGTATCGCGACGAACAATCAGGCCGAGTACGAGGCGCTAATCGCGGCCCTCGAGGCCGCGAGCGACTACGGGTTCGACGAACTCCACGTGCGCGGAGACTCCGAACTCATCGTCAAGCAGGTCCGCGGCGAGTACGACACCAACAACCCCGAACTGCGGGAGAAGCGCGTGACCGTCCACGAACTCCTCGCTGCGTTCGACGAGTGGACCTTAGAACACGTCCCCCGGGAGGTCAACGACCGCGCGGACGAGCTCGCCAACGAGGCGCTGGATCAGGGCTGAGACCGAGAGCGGACGTCGCCACCGAAGCCCAGACCAGCAAGGGAAAAACCCTCGAGCGCCTACCGGGAGCTAATGTCCGATTCGAACGACCCGTCCGCCGGCTCCGGTCGGGAGTCCGAGGGGTCCCAGCCTGGGAGGGATACTACTGCCGACGAAGAGCTTCCTGCCGAAATCGTCGACGAAGCGGAGCGGCTCACGCGACTCGAGCGCACCGTCGCTGACGAGGGCGAAGCACAGGCTCACGCCGAGCGACGCGACGAACTGCTCGACGAGCACGACTTTACGCATCGGATCCGCGATGACGACGGCGACGACGTGCTCGTACTTCATCCGGAGGAGTGGCACGACGACGAGGCGGGCGTCATCCGAACCGACCGCATCGACGACATCTCGCGAGGCGTCGAGGTTCCGCTCGAGGGAACGGAACATCCCGACGACTGGGACGCGATCGAAGCGCACAATCGAGACCTCGTCGAGCGCGTTAGGGAGCGCCACGGCGACGTTCACGGCGACAACGCCTCGTTGCTCGCCGACTTCGTCGGCAACCACTACGCGAAGCGCATCGAGGACCTGACCGGCGCGGAGCTACGGGAGTTCCGGTCGGAGTACTTCGTTAGAAACGCCTGGCCGTCGGACGCACAACGAGACGCGCTCGAGGAGTCGATCACGCTCGTCTACGAGACGGCCGGGGTATCGGTCCCTGAACGGCGGGTCCGATAAAAACGTCTGGTGGAGTTGGTCGCGCGTTCAGTAGCTGTTCTCGACGATCTCGCTGATCTCTTCGGCGCGGTCGTCGCCGGTGACGACCTTCGAGAGCGTCCACTGGATGCCGTCGAGGACGGCGTCGTAGCCGTCGTCGGTCAGCGAGTACTGGTTCGTTCGCTTGTCAAGTTCGCTCTTCTCGACGAGACCCAGCTCGACGAGTTCGTCGAGGTTAGGGTAGAGACGGCCGTGGTTCACTTCGGTTCCGTAGTACTCCTCGAGTTCGCGCTTGATGGCCAGTCCGTACATCGGCTCTTTCGCGAGGATAACGAGGATGTTGTTCTGGAACGCGGTAAGTTCGCGTGCAATACTCTGATCGCCGCTGATTGATTGTGCCTCTGACATACCTGTGCAAATGTCATCAGACTATTTAAGACTTGTCAACCATTTCTCGGTATCCACCGATCGCCCGCGGGCAGATCGGGTACCGCAACGCCGAATACTGGTGGAATTCGGTCGAATCACGTCTTGGTGGTATCTGATGACCTTCACCCGTAAGGTGACATCGATTACGAAAATACTTTTTGATCGGCCATGAAGCTCGGGTACATGGGTAATCTCTGGGAAGATCTCGAGACTGGACCGAATCCACCCGAAGAGATTTACGCCGTCGTCGAGTGCCTCAAGGGCGAACGCAACAAGTACGAGTACGACAAGGACGTCCCCGGCGTCGTCTTAGACCGCGTACTTCACAGCAACGTCCACTATCCGAGCGACTACGGCTTCATCCCGCAATCGTACTACGACGACGAGGATCCCTTCGACGTGCTCGTCCTCGTCGAGGACCAGACGTTCCCCGGCTGTATCATCGAAGCCCGCCCCGTCGCGCTGATGAAGATGGACGACGACGGCGAGCAGGACGACAAGGTCATCGCCGTTCCGTCCGAGGATCCACGCTACGATCACATCGAGGACCTCGAGGACATCACCCAACAGCAACTCGACGAGATCGACGAGTTCTTCTCGAGCTACAAGAACTTGGAGGAAGGTAAGGAAGTCGAAACCCAGGGCTGGGAGGATAAACAGGCCGCCTACGACGCAATCGAACACGCTCAGGAACTCTACAAGGAGAACTTCTGAGAGTTCGTCGGGCACGATATTTTCGGACCGGCGACGGCGGCGAACGTTGCCGTCCGCTCGAACGGTCACAACGCGTATCGTCACGGTGACACAGCCGCGGTTGTATCGCGGCTCTGGACCGTTTAACTCTCGGTACTGTACGATCCAGTTGAATTCTCGTCGACCGGTGTGGCCCGCAGTTCGCGGCCGGTGGTCCACCGCCCCGTCGTCGCGAATCCCATCGAATTCGCGGGAGTTATGTTCGGCTGTATGGCTCATGCATTATGAGCATGGGTAATTTTATCCGGATGTCTCACCTTTCTAGACTCGTTATGGCAGCAACCAACTCGTCCGCACGGACGTCCGCCTCGGCAGACGACGCGGCCGAATCCGGTGCCGGCATGGCCCATCTGACGGTCATCCCCACTAACTTCGAGTCGACCGAACGGAACGGAACGGAGGACTGAGTCCGACACGCCACGAGGTCGTGCGACCGGGTGTGCACCGACTTCCAGTGGGGACGATGGTTCCCGCGAGCGCCGCTCGAGCCGACTCCGCCAATCGAGCATCGCCGGGGAGTACGTGAGTCGGTATCAAACCGTCTCAATATAGTGTCCCGAAACGAACCTTCTTGTATGCGGTCGAACTACGTCCGCCCATGGGTCTGTTCGATCGATTGCGGGGCGACGGAGCTCCCCGAGTCGCATTTATTGGGGTCGACGGCGTGCCGTACAGTCTCCTATCGGAGAACGAGGAACTGTTTCCAAACTTCGCTGCGATCGCCGACGAGGGGACGGCTGGCGAGATTTCGAGCATCGTCCCACCGGAATCCAGCGCCTGCTGGCCGTCGCTGACGACCGGAATGAACCCCGGCGAAACGGGCGTCTACGGCTTTCAGGACCGCGAGGTCGGCACTTACGACACCTACGTCCCGATGGGCCGGGAAGTCCAGGCCGACCGCGTCTGGGACCGCGTCCAGGAGGACGGCCGCCGCGCGACCGTGATGAACGTCCCCGTCACCTTCCCGCCACAGCGCAATGTCCAGCGGATGGTCTCGGGCTTCCTCTCGCCGGGGTTGGATAAGGCGGCGTACCCCGACGACGTCCGTGACTACCTCGAGACGCTCGACTATCGGATCGACGTCAACCCGAAACTCGGCCACCAGGGCGACAAGACCGAGTTTATTCAGGACGCCCACGAGACGATCGACGCTCGCTTCGAGGCGTTCGAACACTACATCGAGGAGGACGACTGGGACCTGTTCTTCGGTGTCTTCATGACGACCGACCGGGTCAACCACTTCCTGTTCAAGGACTACGAGCGCGACGGCGAGTACCACGACGAGTTTATCGAGTTCTATCGGAAGGTCGACGACTACATCGGCCAGCTTCGCGAGGCGCTGCCCGACGACGTCACCATGATCGTCGCCTCCGACCACGGCTTTACGAGCCTCGACTACGAGGTCCACTTCAACGAGTGGCTCCGAGAGGAGGGCTGGCTCTCCTTCGGCACGGACGAACCGGAAGAACTGGGCGATATCTCCGACGATACCAAAGCCTACTCGTTCATCCCCGGACGGTTCTACATCAACCTCGAAGGCCGCGAACCGCGCGGTGCCGTCCCCGAGGACGAGTACGACAAGGTCCGCGACGAACTCAAGGCCGATCTCGAGGCGCTCGAGGGGCCGGACGGCAAGAAAGTCGTCGAGCGCGTCGTCGAGAAAGAGGAGGCGTTCCGCGGCGACCACGACGATATCGCGCCGGATCTGGTCGCGATCCCGAACAAGGGCTTCGACCTCAAGTCCGGCTTCAAGGCCGATTCGGACATCTTCACCACCGGCCCCCGAAACGGTATGCACAGCTTCGACGACACCTCGCTGTACATCGACCACCCCGAGGCGACGATCGGCGACGCGGACCTCTTCGACATCACGCCGACGATCCTCGACCTGCTCGAGGTCGAGTACAGCCGCGGCGAGTTCGACGGCGCGAGTCTCGTCTGAGCACCGTCCCCCGTTAGCGATCGAAACGGCTTTTGTCACTCAGATGGACTGTAGCGCGTGAACGACTCGAGAATCGTCGCTCTCTCGCTCCTCCTCGCCGTCGGTCTCGCCGGCGTCGTCAGCGTCGTGACCGACAGTCTCGCAATTCTCGGACACACACCGATCGGGCTGGCGATCTACCTCGCCGTCGGAATCGGACTGCCCCAGTACGTGCTCGCTCGGCGTACCGGATCGCCGCTTCGACTCGGGCTGGCAGCCCTCGCAATCGGCGGAGCCGCGCTAACCGTTCTCGTCGGCGCTGCGATGGGCTCTCTGACCGAGGAGTGGCGTCTCGGAATCGTTCCGATCCTCTTTCTCGCCGTGTTCGGAATCCTGATTGGCAGCATCGTTCGTGAGTTTCGTACCGGTTTTCGGACACGGTCGTGACGTGGGCACACCGACAGTGATCGAATTCGAGGCCGTTTTCCGGCCCGCAACGAACTGCTGGGCATGGAAGAGCTCATCCGCGCCCGCGGCCACGAACACGTTAGTGCCGAACACTCGAGCACGTTCGAAATTACGACCGACGACTTCCTCACGCCCGCCGGCGACTGCATTCTCGCGATCGAGGCCGACCGCGCGCCGGCGGACTTCGACCCGGAGTTCGTGGAGGCCTGCCAGGATGCCGACGCGACGATCACCGCGACTATCGAGGCTGGCGGGTACACGGATTCGGTGACTGGGCGGGGCGACCCCGACCTCGAATTCACGAACGAGCGCAGCGCGGTGGGTCGAACGAGCGAGTACGTCGACGACCGAACGATCGTCAACGACGCCGAGTTCGCGGCCGAGGGGTTCGATCGGGAGCTCGTCGCCGCGCTAGCCGACGGGGCCGAGGTGACGGTAACGATCAGCGTCGAGTGACGGGAGCAGAATCGTCCGTCGCGGTTTTGATTCGCGAGACCGTACGCGATGGTATGAGCGACGAGCCGGACCTCGAGGCGGATCGCGAACCGTCGATGAACATCAGCGGCGGCGTCGAGGGCGGCGGCATCGCGGCCGAGTTCGACCCCGCAACCGCGGACACCCGCGCCGAGGAGGTCGTCGACCGACTGGGGAAGCTGTACTGGCAGAAGACCTACGGCGGACAGGACGCGTTCACCTGCCTCGTTCGCACGATCCTGAGTCAGAACACGAGCGACAAGGCGAGTCAGCCGGCCCACGACGCGCTGATCGAATGGTACAATGCGGAGGACATCGACCTCGCGGAGTCGCTCGCGAACGCGGAGCAGTCGGAACTCGCCGAGACGATCAGCGGCGCAGGGCTCTATAACCAGAAATCCGAGACGCTGATCGACACCGCGGAGTGGGTCTTGGCGGAGTTCGGCTCCGCCGCCGCCTTCGACGCCTTCGTCAAGGACGAGAAGCCCTCGGACGTTCGCAACACCCTCCTCGAGGTGCGCGGCGTTGGTCCGAAGACCGCGGACTGCGTCCTCCTCTTTGCGGGCGGTCGCGGCGGCGTCTTTCCCGTCGACACGCACGTCCACCGGATCTATCGACGGCTGGGAATCGCCCCCGCAGATGCGGATCACGAGGAAGTCCGTACCGTCCTCGAGCGCGACGTCCCCGCCGCGAAATGTGGCTTCGCCCACACGGCGACGATCCAGTTCGGCCGCGAGTACTGCACGGCGCGGAAGCCGGCCTGTCTCGAGGATCCCGACGCCTGTCCCATGGGCGATCTCTGCGATCAGGTCGGGGTCTACCCCGAGACGAACGAGGTCGTCGATCCGGCCGCGGCACCCGAAGCGAGCGACTGATATAGAGGGAGTAGATCACGTTCTCGAATCGCTGCAACTGCTCGGTATCGATCGCTGCTCGACCCGATCACTGCGTTTATACAACCGTGCTTTATTTACTGAACCAATGGTTTCATTCACGGCGGCCGAACGAGACGCGGTCTACAAGACCATCTACGCTCGGCGTGATATCAGACGGTTTCGGCCGGAGCCGATCCCCGAGGACGTTCTCGAGCGACTGCTCCAGGCCGCCCATCACGCCCCGAGCGTCGGCTTCTCGCAACCGTGGGATCTGATAGTCGTCCGGGAGGACGAGACGAAAACCGAGATCGCCGAGATCGCGGACCGGGCCATCGCGGCCGCTCGCGAGGGGTACGAGGAACCGAGGCGGTCGAAGTTCGCCGACCTGAAACTCGAGGGCATCCGCGAGTCGCCGATCAATATCTGCGTGACCTGCGATCCGACGCGCGGGGCACCCCACGTGCTGGGACGGAGTTCGATGCAGCGGATGGACGTTTATTCGACCTGCCTCGCGGTTCAGAACCTCTGGCTGGCGGCCCGCGCGGAGGGCGTCGGGGTCGGCTGGGTGAGCGTGCTCTACCCCTACGAAGTCCAGGACGTACTGGGGATTCCGCCCCACGTGAAGCCGGTCGCCTATCTCTGTCTGGGCTACCCCGAGAATGGCTTCCCGGACGAGCCCGTGCTCCAGAAGGAAGGGTGGCGCGAGCGCCTCGCGGTCGAGGAACTCGTCCACGAGGAGCGATGGGAGGGCGAGGGGACTCGCGACGACGACGCGTAACGAGCGTTCGTCGAACGCGACGAGGGCTAGCTCGCGAGGAGGGCGACTGCCAGTATCGCGAAGGCGATCCCGAGCAGATCCGTCGGTGCGAGCGACTCGCCGAGGAACACCGCGGCGAGGATCACGGCGACGATGAAGTACATCGCTGAGACGGTCGTGACGATCCCCGCCCGCCCGGCGTTCAGACCCACGTAGAACGCGACGGCACCGATCCCGGCGAACACGCCCGCAGCGAGCGCGAGAAGCACGCCCGTTCGCTCGATCGAAACGGGATCGTTCACCACCGAGACGTAGCAAACGGCCACGGCGACGGCGGCGGAGTACGAGAGAATCATCGCGAGTTCGGGATCGATCGTTCGAGTGGCCTCGTTCGCGATCACCGTCCAGACGCCCCAGCTGAGCATCGCGACCACGGCCAGCGAGACGGCGTATCGACTCATGTTCAAACGAACGGCGTCCGGCTCCGAATAGGCGTCGAAGTAGACTCCTAACGGCCGTCTGTCGCGGCGTGCGGCCGGCACTCGCAGGCAACCCGGACGAGAATACTCGAAAGCGAGACGCGCCGTGGAGGCGCTAGAGGAACCGGAACGTCTCGAGGTTCTTCGGCGCGAAGGTGCGCATGTTGTAGTCGTGGTAGAGCGCCGAGGAGAGGTCCTGGGTGGATCGCTCGTCGCCGTGAACGCAGAGGACCTTCTCGGGACGGGGGTTCATCGTCTTGACGAAGTTCTCGAGACCGGCGCGGTCGGCGTGACCGGAGAAGCCGTCGACGGTTTCGACGTCCATGTTCAGCGAGAGCGTGCCTCGGCCGTTGCTGTTCGAGCCCATCGCGCCGACCTCGCTGGTCGGAATCTCGTCCCAGCCGTTCTGGATGCGGCGGCCGAGGGTTCCCTGGGCCTGGTAGCCGACGAAGAGGAGCGTCGAGTCCGGGTCGGGACCGAGGTGGCCGAGCCAGGACATGATCGGACCGCCGGTAACCATACCGGACGTCGAGAGGATGATGCAGGGTTCGCCGTCGGCGACCTCCTGGCGTTCCTCCTCGCCGGCGTCGATGTGGTTGAACTCGTCGGCGAGGAATGGGTTCTCGTCGTCGTGGAAGATGCGGTCCCGGAGGTCGTCGCGCAGATACTCGGGGTAGGTGGTGTGGATCGCGGTCGCCTCCCAAATCATCCCGTCCAAGTGGACCGGCATTCGGGGGATATCGCCGCTTCGCATCGCCTGCTCGAGAACGAGCATGATCTCCTGTGAGCGACCCACCGCGAACGCGGGGATGACGACCTTGCCGCCTTTCTCGTAGGTCTCCGTGATGACCTCTTTGAGCTTCTCTTCGGAGTCTTGCTGATCGGTCTGGTAGTCGTTTCGACCGCCGTATGTCGACTCGAGGACGAGCGTCTCGACCCGCGGGAAGTCGTTGGTCGCGCCGTTGAACAGCCGCGTGTCCTCGTAGTGAATGTCACCCGAGAAGCAGACGTTGTAGAGACCGTCGCCGATGTGGAAGTGCGAGACGGCCGAGCCGAGAATGTGACCCGCGTTGTGGAAGGTGAGTTTGACGTCCGGCGCGATGTCGGTGACGTCGCCGTACTCGAGCGGGATGCAGTGTTTGATCGCCTCGCGAACCTGCTCGCTCTCGTACGGCGGGGCGCGGCCTTCCTTGGCCGCGACGTCGAGGTAGTCGAGGGTCAAGAGGCCCATCAGGTCTCGCGTGGGTTCGGTACAGTAGATCGGGCCGTCGTAGCCGTATTTGAACAGCAGCGGGATGAACGCGGAGTGGTCAAGGTGGGCGTGGGTGAGCACGACGGCGTCGATGGTCTGGGGACCCGCGCCGAACGCCTCGGGCGCGTGGAGGTACGGTACCTCGCCCTCCGCGCCGGGTTTGTCCCCGCAGTCGATGAGGATGCGCGTCTCGGGGGTCGAGAGGATAAAGGCGGCCCGTCCGACCTCGCGACAGCAGCCGAGCGTGGTGATCCGGACGTACTCGTCGTCGGACATCTCCTCGCGGTGGATCTGTCGGCCGACCTTCTCTAAAATGTCGCGTCGCTCGTCGCGTTCCTGTTTGAGGAAACTCCGAACGTTCGAGACCGTCGAGGACTCGATCGGCGGCGTGCGGACGACTTCGGGCGTCCAACCGACGCTTTTCGTGATATCGCGAAGCGTCGAGCCGTGACGGCCGATCACCATCCCGGGCTTTTCGGCCTCGATGACGACCTCGCCGGTATCGGCGTGGAAGTCCAGATCCGTGACCCCCGCCTCCTCGGGGATAACGTTCATAATCTGCTCGCGGGCCTCGTCGGGCCGCGAGAGGACGCTCGGGTCCGGGCGAACGGTGATCCGCTTTCGGAGTTTGCTCGCGAGCTTCCGAATGAGGTCGCCTTGCTGGGCGAACTTCTTCGGGTCGCGGGTGTAGACCACCAGTTCGGGGCCTTCGTACTTCACCGAGGAGACCGAGATATCGGTCGGTAACTCGCTCGTGATCTCTGCTTTCAAATCGTCGAGTTGCTGCTCTACAGTACTCATAATCGCCAATTGTGGCTTGCGTGAACTCGCCGCCGGAGAGCGGATGTCCAGCAAGATACGGGAAGTCCGGATCCAGTCCTCGAGTCAGTGGCCGCGCGAGAACCGCCACGCGCCGGCTGCGTCGTCGAGAGCTGTGGTTCTGAAACAACGTCGGTCGTCTGCAGTCCAGTATCCCGGATCATCGCGTTGTACCGTGCTGTGACAAACACGCTCCCAGAACGGTTGTCCTGGTTCGTGCGGGAAGATTCCAGGGAGAACCCGCTTATTCGACGCTATTCTTTGCGTCGTATATAAGCCTTCGCAAAACCCAGGGACGTTCGGCACGAACGGGGGGTATGCACCTGACACCGGAACGCGTTGCGAAAGAACGTACCTGGGTCGCTGAACGGGCCGAGACGGTCGTTCCGATCATCAACGACGTCCGTGACGACCTCGGGGAGATCTTCGACACTGACGTTGACCACGTTACCGAAGATCAGTATCTCGAGGAAGTCGACGTCGTCTTTGCGAACGGCGATCTGGCGGTCAACGTCGCCGCCATGGTCGCGATTCTCCGGGATCTCGACGTCGAGGACGACTACCCCGGCTTCGTCGTCGATGAGATTCTCGGCCGAGAGCTCGCCGCGACGATTTCCGGCACGCAACCCCTGCGGACGCTCGGCGAGGCGACGTTTCACTACGCCGACTTGCAGGTCCACGGTGACGGCGACGAGAACGCGGGGGTCGACGACTGCGAGGCCGCGCTCGCGGCCGGCTTTCAGGAGCGAATTCCGGGCTGGAACTGGACCGAGCGCGAGAGTCCGTTCGGCGTCGAGTAATTAGTCCGACTCTTCGTCGTCCGCGTCGTCGCTATCCGACCCGTCACCGGATTCCGCGTCCGCGTCGTCGTCGGAACCCTCATTGTCCGCGTCGTCGCTGTCCGAATCCTCGTCAACGTCATCATCCGAATCGTCGTCCATGTCTTCGTCGGGTTCGGGTTCTGGCTCGGGTTCGGGCTCTGGTTCAGCGCCAGCCTCCTCTTGGGCCTGCAGTGCCTCCTCGTACTCTTCGCCGGGAAGCAACGCTTGGACGTCGTCGTTGCGAAGCAGATCGATCAGCCCGTCGTCCGATCCGGTAAGCAAAAACGCGCCGTGTTCGCCGATCGCCGCTTCGATCGAGATATTGGTGTCCGCCATCGCTCCTTCGAACTCGATCGACCGGGACATGAACAGCTCCTGCTGTCGTTCCTGCATCTCGAGCTGGGCCTCCTGTTGGTCGAGCTCGCCGTCTTCGGCCTCGGCCATGACCTCCTGTTGGGCCTCCATCAACGCCTCATCGGTGGGCCGGACGACCGCCGTAATCCCCTCCGACGGATCGATATCGGGCTCTTCATCTGCGTTGAGTTCGCCCTCGGACTCCGAAAAAATGCTCGTACAGCCGGCGATCGATGCGGTTGCACCGGCGCCGGATAACTGCAGCACGCGGCGTCGAGTTGGATCGGATGTCATCGTGTCCGGTTTCCGGGGCGGGCGCGAATAAACCCTTGTGATGGCCGACAGAACTCGATGCATTCCTAACAGTACTCAGCTGACAGGAAAACCGTAGATCACGGGAATTCCCCGTCCGCATCCGTCATCTTGTCTCGGTCCGGGGTCCTTTTATTCGCTCGAGAGCTACATTCTAACAGTGACATCCGGGACACCGACGACGCAGCGGTCGCAGGCAGTCACCCTCGAGCAACCCACTCTCGAGGCGGCCTGCGAGGCGATCGCCGACGGACTCGAGCGCGAGGCGTTGGTGACCGTCTTCGGCCGCTGTACGGTCGAGTACGACGGTCGCGCCTCGAGCACGCTCGAGGCGGGCGACCGCCACGTCATGCTCAAACCCGACGGCGCGGCGCTGGTCCACACCGACGAGGGTCAACAGCCGGTCAACTGGCAGCCGCCGGGCTGTGACCACGACGTCCGCTGTGGTGGCAGTGTCGACGACGAGAGCGATCCCGAACTGATCCTCGAGAGCGTCCGCTCGCCGCCGGACGAGCGACTGTGCGTTCGCTTCGAGGAGATCCTGCAGGTCTCGACGTTCTCCGGCGCCGATGAGAACGATCTGACACTTTCGGGGACCGAGGAGGACCTCCGCCAGCGGATCCTCGAGGATCCCGCCCTGCTCGAGACCGGCTTCACCCCGCTCGCGACGGAACGCGACACGTCAGCCGGTGCGATCGACATCTACGGCGAGGACGCGGCGGGACGGAGCGTCGTCGTCGAACTCAAACGCCGGCGCGTCGGTCCGGACGCGGTGAGTCAGCTGCGACGGTACGTCGACGCACTCGAGCGGGACCTCCACGCCGATGCGTCCGTTCGCGGGATTTTAGTCGCCCCGTCGGTCACCGATCGGGCCGACCGACTGCTCGTCGACCACGGACTCGAGTTCGTCCCGCTCGAGCCGACCGCCGAGTGAGCAATCGATGCACGACTTTTGGAACGTCGATGACCTCGAGCTAACGCAAAACGAACTGATCGAAGCCGGTTCTCGAGTCGCCAGCCTCGCTCCCGCTCACTCGTCGAGCAACTGTTTCAGCCGATCCAACTCCGTCAGGGCCTCGACGGGTGTGAGATGCGCGAGATCGAGTGCCCGGAGTTCCGCGGCGACGTCGGTCGGCACGTCGCCACCGTCGGCAGTCGCTGTCGCCTTCGTCGTCACCTCGTCGGTCGCTTCCGCGTCGGTCCGTCCGTCGTCACCGTCCGCAGTCCCGTCGCCGGCCGCGTCCGCGACCAGTTCCCTGGAGCGCTCGACCACGTCCGCCGGAACGCCCGCGGCGGTCGCGACCTCCACCCCGTAGGACCCCGTCGCCGCACCCGGCGCGATATCGTGGTGGAAAACGACCTCGCCCTCGAGCTGATTGACCTCGAAGTGGAGCGTGAAAGCGGCCTCGAGGTCGTCCGCCAGCTCGGTCAGCGGATGGTGGTGCGTCGCAAACAGCGCCGTCGCACCGACGACGTCGTGGAGGTGTTCGGTGATCGCCTGCGCGATGGCGAGGCCGTCCGCGGTCGACGTCCCGCGACCCACTTCGTCCAGCAGAACGAGCGAGTGCTCGTCGGCCTCGCGCAGGATGGTCGCGAGTTCGTCCATCTCGACCATGAACGTCGAGCGACCGCCCGCGATGTCGTCGCTGGCACCGACGCGGGTGAAGATTCGGTCGACTGGCGTGAGCCGCGCCGCCCTCGCGGGGACGAAGCTGCCGACCTGCGCGAGCAGGGCGATCTGGGCTACCTGTCGCATGTATGTCGACTTCCCCGACATGTTGGGTCCCGTGATGACCGCGAGCCGCCGGTTGTTCGTGAGGTTCGCGTCGTTCGGAACGAACGACTCCTGGGTGCGCTCGACGACGGGGTGACGGCCGCCCTCGATGTCGATCTCGAGACCCGCTCGGTCGTCGCGCTCGAGCATCTCTGGCCGGCAGTAATCGTACTGCGCGGCGACCGTCGCGAGCGAGACCAGCGCGTCGAGCGTCGCCAGCGCGTCGGCGAGTCCCTGTACGCGTTCGACCTCCGCGGCGATCTCGCGGCGGACCTCACAGAACAGTTCGTACTCGCGTTCGTCGGCGCGCTCCTCGGCGCCGACGATCTGATCCTCACGCTCTTTGAGCTCCGGCGTGACGAACCGCTCGGAGTTTTTCAGCGTCTGGCGGCGCTGGTAGTCCTCGGGAACCGACTCGAGGTTCGGGTTCGTCACCTCGATGTAGTAACCGTGGACCGAGTTGTAGCCGACCTTCAACGAGTCGATCCCGGTGCGCTCGCGTTCACCGTCCTCCAGGTCGTCGATCCACTGTTTGCCGTCTCGAGCGGTCGCACGAAGGTCGTCCAGCCCGTCGTCGTAGCCTTCGGCGATGATGTCGCCCTCGGTGATTTCGATCGGCGGGTCGGAGACGATCGCGTCCTCGATCAACTCGCGGACGTCGACGAGCGGATCGAGACTCTCGTGGAGCGCTTGCAGCCGCGTACAATCGGCATCGGCGATCTCCTCACGAATCTCGGGGACGACGGCCAGCGTATCCCGGAGCGAGCGCAGATCGCGTGCGTTCGCCCGCTCGCGGGAGATACGGCCGATCAGCCGCTCGAGGTCGTAGACGTTCCGGAGCCCGTCGTGCAGCGACTCCCGCGTCCGAACGTCGCCAGTCAGCTCCTCGACGGCGTCGAGCCGCGCCTCGATTCGGTCGGGCTCGAGCAGCGGCCGGCGAATCCAGTCGCGGAGCGTTCGGCCGCCCAGCGCGCACGCAGTTTCGTCCAGCACGCCGACGAGCGTCGCCTCCTCGCGGCCCTCCACGGCTCGCGGCTCGAACAGTTCGAGGCTCCGCATGGCGACTGCATCGAGCAGGAGGTATTCGCGAGGATCGTAGCGCGTGAGGTGGGTGATGTACTCGAGGCGGTTTCGGTCCGGGTCGTCGGTTTCGGCGTCCGCGCCGCGTTCCGCGCCGTTCCCGTCGGCTTCGTCGTCCTCGAGCGTGGTATCGCGCTCGCCCTCGTGTTCGCCGCCGCGAACGTACTCCGCGTAGGCGAGCAGCGCGCCGCAGGCCCGAATCTCGGCGTCGCTTGCGAGCAAGGCGTCGGGGTTCCGGAAGTACCGCGAGACGGTCTCGCCCGCGCGGTCTCGGTCGAACGCCGTCGCGTCGTAGGGCGTCACCATACAGCCTTCTGCGAAGAGATCGGCCGGCGCGTTCGGGCCGACGACGGCCTCGGAGGGGCCAAACCGGCTCACTTCGTCGGCGATGGCCTCGCTCGAGGTCGAACTCGTCGCGAAGAAGTCGCCGGTCGAAACGTCGAGCAGGGCGAGCGCGAGTTCGGGGTCGCCGTCGCTCTCCACACCGGAGCCGCGCCCGCGAGCCACCGCGGCGACGAAGTTGTTGTCGTCGCTCGCGAGCAGTTCGTCCTCGGTGAGCGTTCCGGGCGTGACCACGCGCGTGACCGCGCGCTCGACGACGCCAGGCGACTCGCCGGGCTCTTCGACCTGATCCGCCACGGCGACCCGGTAGCCGGCCTCGAGCAACGTCTCGACGTACGATTCGGCGTTGTCGATCGGAATGCCGGCCATCGGATACTCGCCGGTGCTGTCCTCGCGGCTCGTGAGTGCGATCTCGAGCAGTCTCGCGGTCCGCTCGGCGGCGCCACAGAACGTTTCGTAGAAATCCCCTACCTGAAAGAGGACAATCGCGTCGTCGTAGCGGGCACAGAGGTCGTGGTACTGCGCCATCATGGGCGTCAGCTCGTCGCGTTTCTCGGCCATCGCCTCGGGAGGGCCAAGCGCCGGATCCATACCCGAAATCCGGCTTCGGACGCGGAAATAGCTTGCTGGATCGACCGCGGTTGGTCATCCCCAACTACTGTACGGAAACGAAGACAGCCACGAAAACCGAAAACACGTATTACGGTCGGCAACCGAGGGAGAGATGACTAACATGTCCGCTCGTTCGTCCGTCGCGAGTCGGCTGCTCGTCTGTCTCGTCGCCGTTTTGCTCGTTGGTGCCGGGATCGCTGGCGCTGTGGCGGCGGTCGCGCCGACAAGCGGGGCGACAGCGCTGGATTCGGACGGCGACTCGCTCGAGAACGGTTCGACGGAGTCGTCGGCACCCGCGGACGGCTGACGACTCGTTCGAGCCGCGTTCGTCGATGACCTACTCACGGGAGCCGGTATCAGCAGCCGGAATCCGAATGCATCCGACCAGGGGTTGGTTTTTGGGAGCGTTAACGTATCCGAAACTGTCGGGGTCGCTGAATCAGCGACTCGGAATCGATGATCTAACTGCGGTGTACTCGCTTGTTTGTCAATATATTTATATTGTTCTCACCAGTGACTTTCGGTAGTATCATGGGCGGCTTGATTCGGATCCTGTACGTCGATACGGAGCCGACCGAAACGGCAGCCGTCCTCGAAGCCGAAAACGACCGATTCGTCGTCGAAACGGCGACGAGCGCGAGCGAGGGATTCGATCGCCTCACCGACGCAGCTTTCGACTGTATCGTCAGCGCACACGAGCCGCCCAAAATCGATGGAATCGAGTTTCTCGACACCGTCCGATCTGAGGACCCCGATCTCCCGTTCGTTCTGTTCACCGACAACGGGGGCGAGGCGGTTGCCAGTGCGGCGATCGCCGCCGGCATCACCGACGCTTTCCAGCGAACGGGCGACCGAGAGCAGTACGCGACGCTGGCGACTCGAATCGTCACTGCCGTCGACGGCCACGAGACGGACAGCGAACGGCGACAGTCCGCCCTGAAAGCCCTGCACGACGTTGCGACGACGCTCCAGACCGAAGAGACGGTGACGGCAGTCTGTGAACGGACGGTCGCAGCGGCTGCAGATATCCTCGAGTTCTACATGTGCAGCGTCATGGTTCGCGAGGGCGAGTGGCTCGTGCCCTACGCCGTTTCGGCTGGCGCAGGGCCGGACGGAAGCCGACGGATGCGGATCGATCAGGGCCTCGCCGGGAAAACGTACCAGCGCGGCGAATCGTTCGTCGTGAGGGAGGTCGAGCCTGACGACGAGACGGAACCGGCCAAACTGACCTACCGCTCTGCGATCAGCGTGCCGATCGGCAACCGCGGCGTCTTTCAGGCGGTGAGTACCGTCCCGGACACTTTCGACGCGGAGAACATCGAACTCGCGGAGCTTCTCGTGAGCCATACGGCGAGCGTCATCGAACAACTCGAGCGTGAGGCGGTCCTCAAACGACAGAACGATCGACTCGACGCGTTCGCGAGCATCGTTACGCACGACCTTCGAAACCCGCTGAACGTGGCCGAAGGCCGACTCGAACTCGCTCGAGAGGCGTCCGACAACGAACATCTCGAGGACGTCGCCGTGGCGCTCGATCGGATGGACGCCCTGATCGACGACGTGCTAACGCTCTCCCGCCAGGGAGAGGCCGTACGCGATGCACAGTCCGTTTCGCTCTCGGATCTGTGCGAGACCAGTTGGGAGACCGTCGCCACCGCCGACGCCACGCTCGTCACCGATATCGATCGGTCGATTCGGGCCGACCGATCTCGGCTCCAGGCACTGCTCGAGAATCTGTTTCGCAACGCTGTGGAACATGGTTCCACAAGCCCTGCCTCGGAACCTCGGCAGGACGCCGTCGAGCACAACTCGACGAGCCCTGCTTCGCAGGCTCAGCGGGACAACGGAAGATGCAAAGCATCTTCCGAGCCCTCGGTCGCTACCGCTCCCGAGGACGCCGTGGAACACGGTTCCACGAGCCCTGCTTCGCAGGCTCAGCAGGACGCCCCCGAACACGGGGGTGGCGACCTCGCTGTGACGGTCGGAACGCTCGAGGACGGGACCGGCTTCTACGTCGAAGACGACGGCACGGGCATCTCCGAAGCAGAACGGGAGTCGGTCTTCGAGAGCGGCTACTCGACCGAACCGGCGGGCACCGGTCTCGGGCTCGCGATCGTGAGCGACATCGTCGACGCCCACGGCTGGGACTGTGCATTGACTACGGGCACCGCGGGCGGTGCTCGGTTCGAGATTTCCGGCGTGGAGTGGGCGGATGCCGAGTCGCGCGCCCACGGCTACTCTACGGAGCCGTCGGTCTCGAAGTAACGGTCGGCGTGTGCGCGACAGCCCGGATTGAACGGCGCGTCACAGGAGGGGCAGCGATGGGCGGCCTCGAGATACTCCGGAACGGTGAGTTCGGTCTCACAGACGCCACAGAGTACCGAGCGCTCGTCAAAGCGCTCACGGGGCCAGGGGACCGCCTCGTGGTCCGCCGTCTCCTCGTGACACCGGTAGCAGGGATAGTACTCCTCACAGCAGTCAAATCTGAACGCGACGACGTCGCGATCGGTGTGATAGTGGGCACACCGGGTCTCCGGGTCGACGTCGACGCCGTGTACGGATGGGCCAGTCACGGGTAGTAATCGAACCTACGTAAGGGAGGGTTCTCAGCGTTGTCCCCCTCGAAAACGTGAGCAATGTCCCTGAACACCCAATAAACCATATGCGACTGCATAAAATCGACGGCGACCGAACGGGGACTCCGTCGAAAAATACCGACGGACCGGACACGACTCGAGCGATACCCACGGCTCGAGCGGCCACGAGGCCGCAACCAGGGCGTAAGAACCATCGTGGCGAACGAACGATCGTTACTCGAACGTGGCCGTGTCGCCCCGACGATACCGGTCGAGTCGACGGTAGCCGTGGACGGTCGCGTTTTCGTTGAGTTCGATCTCGTAGCGCCCGACGATGTCCTGCGTGTCGGGGACGGCCCGCCGTTCGACGACTTCGACGACCGCGCGCCAACCGTCGTCGGTCGGGGCGATCTCGCTGACCGCATCGAACTCCCGGCCGATGAGTTCGCCCGCCGTCGATTCGACGGTGCGTCGAACCGCGAGGACGCCGGCGATTTCGTCGTGATCGGTCTCGACGTCGACGTCGACGTCGTCGGGATCGGTCTTCTCGTCGGCGGTCATGTCGACCGTCCCTAACTCTTGGCTCTCGGCCTCCTGTTCGGATCCCTCATCGCTCTCTGCTTCCTGTTCTTGCTCGTCCTGTGCGTCCTGCTCTGTCTCGGCTGTCTGACTGTCGCTCACAGTTTGATCACTCTCGTCGTGTTGGTAGCAAAATCCGTCGTCTTGGGCTGGCCGTGAACAGCGCTCGCCGTCCTCGGTGAGCGCCTTACACTGGTCCGTCGATTGGTGGGTGTCGGCTTCGGCCATTGGCGTGTGGTGAACCTATTCTCGGTTTCGTGTCTGGTGTCGGGGCCATCGATCGGTCAGAGCGCTTCGGCGATCTGCGATCGGAGCTGTTCGACGTCGTCCGGGCCTTCGCCGGCGATCTTCGGTGCCAGCACGTCCATGAAGACCTCCGTCAACAACTCGTCTTTGAACTCGCCGTTCTCGCTGCCGCTGTCGAACACCGTGAGTCCCTTCGCGGCCGTGATCGCCGCTCGCGTACCGACGACGATATCGAGTTCGTCGCGCAGCGCTCGCGTCGTCTCGACGATCGTCTCGACGTCCTCCTCGGAGAGATCGACGTGCGAGTTGACGATCTCGCGTTCGGTCTCCGCGTCGTAGTAGTCGATGTGGACGCCGACGAACCGATCGAGCAGCGCGTCCTGTTGGCGGTGGACACCTGCGTACTCGACGTCGTTCGAGGTCAGGATCATCCGGAACTCGGGGTGGACGTCGATCGATCGATCCGCGCCCTTCTTCCCCGGTCGCTCGAGGACGCCCTCCTCGAGCACCGAGAGCAAGACGTTGTGGGCGGAGGGATCGCTACGCGAGAACTCGTTGTAGACGAGCGTCGCGCCCTCCCGGACGGCCACCGAGAGCGGGTTGTCGACCCACCGCTCCCTGACGATCTCCGTCTGTTTGCTCACGCCGCTGACGAACTGGTCGCTCTCCTTGTAGCTCTCTCCGCCGGCGTTCGCGCCGACGAGCGCGGCCGTGTCGACGGATTCGTCGCCGTTGATCCAGACGACCGGCCGACCGCGTTCGGCGGCAGCCGACAGCGCAAGCGCCGTCTTCCCACAGCCCGTCGGGCCGATCAGGTGGACCGGCTGATCCGCTTGGAGCCAGCCGTTGATTCGGCCCCGCAGCGAGGCGACGGCGTCCGTCTCGACGAACGGGTCGGGCGCGACCGCTTCGGGGTCGGAGAGCGGGCTGTCGCCGTTCTGTTTGCCCACGCTCGAGGACTTCCGGGCGAGTTCTTTTTTCGCGCGTCGCCCCTCCTTGCTCGAGCGACTGCTCGCGATTTTCTTCCCTCTGACCTTGCGCTTGCGCGAAGAATCGTCGGCCATGGAGTGTTATTCGGCGGACTGTGGTGACGATTCCGGTCGCGGTTCGACCTCGAGCTCCTCCAACTCTTCGAGATCGCCCTCTGCCGTCGCTTGCTCAATTTTTGCGATCTCCTCCGCGTAGTGCAGGAAGGTGTCGACGGAGGCGACGACGACGCGGGCCTCGATCGTCAGCAGTTCGATTCCGACGACCGACACGCGAGCCCAGACGTCGATGACGACGCCCTTGTCGAGGATCCGGTCCAGTACCTCTGCGAGACTCGAAGAGTCGGGTCTTCGTCCTGATGATGCTGCCATGATACGGTCACAGATTCACGCCGACTTCGTAACACGGCTTGCACTGCGACTGCAAGCCAGTCCACCGAATTCGACGATCAAACCGGGCGAAATCCCGCCCAGCCAAATTTGGCGCCGGATCGGGCGGGAGCCAGCCAACGACGACCGCGTTCCGTTGTGCGACCGTCGGCTGCAACTGCAAGCACCACGGTAACCCGTCGAAGCGTCGAATCTCAGGTGACGAGTTCCTCGGCTACCCGCGGGTGACGCCCGTTCGCTCTCGACTGGTGCTGTGTTCGGGCCGTCGCGAGTGGTCGAATTCCGTTCCCATGATATCCCGATCGATCCGTCTCGAGACCGGCGACGAATCCCGCCCGCGCCTGCGGGCACGAGCATCGAGCGACAGCTGTCGGGCACCGAACGCCAGCCGGCGGGTGATCGAACGATGACCAACCGATACGTCTACGGCGTGATGAACGACGATCCAGTCGAGTTCGAGACCGACGCCGTCGGTGGGGCAGACCGGGTCTACACGGTCTCCCACCGTCGTCTCAACGCCGTCGTCTCCGATATCGACACCACCAGCCCGGAGGAGACCGACGAGGACGCCCAGCGACACGACGACGTGCTCCGGGAGATCATGGAGCGCGACGGCGGCCGGGCGATCGTCCCGATGCAGTTCGGGATGGCCTTCGAGAGCGACCGAGCGCTGAAGAACGTCCTGCGCGGCGCCAGACCGGCGTTTCGGCGCGCACTGAACGACGTCGAGGGCCGGATCGAACTCGGCCTCAAGATCGTCCGCGAGGAGGACGCCGAGGTCGACGACGACGCGGTCGAGGAAGCCGTCGCGGACGAACTCGAGTCGATCGCCGCCCAATCGGTCCCGAACGACCTGTTCAGCGATCGGCTCGTGCTCAATCGTTCGTACCTCGTCGAGCGCGAGGACCGCGAGGCGTTCGACGACGCCGTCGCTGAACTCGAAGAACAGTACGACGACCTCATGTTCCGGTACACGGGGCCGTTCGCACCGTACAGCTTCGTCGACGTCAAGATCGGCGCCCAACAGTAACCATGTTCATCCTCGACGACCTCCTGATTCGACCGTTCGTCGGCATCGTCGACACGCTGCACACGATGGCGCTCAGCGAGCTGTACGACATCGAGGGCCTCGAGGACGAACTCAAGGAGAACCAGTTGCTGTACGAACTCGGCGAACGCTCCGAGGAGGAGTACCAGCGTCGAAAGGAAGAGATCGAAGCGGAGATCGAGATCGCCCGCGACGTCCACGAACGGCTCGCGAGCGGCCGCGTGGAGGTAAAATCGTAATGACTGAAGAGGACACCGATCCGGACGACCGACGCGACGAATCGAGCGACGAGTACGACGAGGCCGTCAACGACGCAAATTCCGCCGACGAGGGTGCCGACGCCATCGATGACGACGACTCGACGGACGTCCCGATCGACGACTCGCCTTCGAGCGACGAGTCTCCGTCCGATGAGCCTACAGCCGACCAGAAGCCGAGCGACCGACGGCTTGACGATCGAGAATCGGACGAGTCAGAGATCGGCGTCTCGGTCTCCGGAACGGACGCCAGTCCGGAATCCGACGATCACGAAGCGAACGACGAGGGAACACACTGGCTCTCGAGCCTGTTGTCCGCCCTCGAGTCACTCGACAGCGGCTCGACGTCGGGCCGACGCCGGACCGATCGAACGGTCCTCGATTACGATATCTCGGTCCGTTCGGGGGACGACGTCATTGACGAGTCGCGATTCGAGCGGACGTCGTTCACCGGCGAGGAGACGAACGACCGGCATCGACGCTCCGATTCCGATACGGACCGGCCCCGGAAACGGCGTCGCCGGTCGGCCTCCTCGGAAGGGCACCTGACGACCCGACGCCACGACGACGAACTGCTCGTCACCGCCGACGTGGCCGGCACCGATCCGGACGACGTCACCGTCGGCTTCGACGACTCGACGCTCGTCGTCGCCCTCTCGGGGAGCGAACTCGATCGGGTGGACGTCCCTTGGCCGGATCGAACGTCCGAAGCAACGATCAAAAATGGCGTCCTCACCGTCCTGATCGAGCCGGCGACCGACGAAGCGGCGAGTACGGAGACCGAGGGAGGGGACGGTGATGAGTGACGAGACCGACGGCTTCGATTCCCTCCTCGACGAGGCGGAAGACGCCCTCGGCAACGTCGACGAACTGCTCGGCGGCGTCGAGAACATCGACGACCTCGACGACAGTGCGCTCGAGTCCGTGGTTGGCGACGTCGAGACGCTCGTAACCGTCGTGAGAGAGACCGAGGATCTACTCGAGGCGATCGATCTCACCGACCTTCCCGACGCCGTCGACGGCAGCGAACTGCTCGAGGCGATCGAGGTCGGCGAAATCCCCGAGATACTCGCGGACGAAGACCAGGGTGCGAGCGACCTCGTCAACTTTACGCAGCTGTTCCGGGCGATCGACCTGCTGAACGCCTGGGACGCCACCGATCTCTCGGATCTGTGGCAGGAGAAACGCGAACTCCAGGACGCGGTCGACGAGCTCGGAGAGGGCGAGGACGCCGGGATGGTCGAAGAGGCGATCTCAGACGTCACCGATGGCGACGACGGCGGCGATTTGATCGGAGACGACGAGGACGACATGATCGAGATGGATGCGGGCGACGCGAAGCAGGCACTCGGTGACATAAACGTCGCGGAGGATCCCGAGGCCTACCAGGTCGCGATTCAGGAGCAGGCGATGAAGGGGATCGACGCCTTCCGCTCGGCGCTGCTCGAGACCCACGAGAAGTTCGAAGAGCTGTACGAGATGAACCGCGAGAAGATGCGCCGGCAGGATACGAGCACGAACTCGCGGAACCCGACCGCGGCGTCGACGATCCAGACCGATCGCCGCGACCTCGGCGGCGGCGCTCGCTACTCGACGGTCCCACAGGAGGTCAAACTCTCGACGGCCCCGACGCGCAAGCGTATCTACGGCCGCCGGTTCGAGATCGAGCGGGAGAAACAGCGGAGAGCTAACAATGAGTGATCTACCACAGCGCACGACCGGACGACGCGGGGTGAGCCAGACGACCGATTCGAACGCGAACGCGGAATCGACCGGCTGTGGAGGTGAGACCCATGGTTGACGACTTCCAACCGAGTCGACAGAAGGCCGACCTCGCCGAGGTCGTCGAGATGCTGCTCGACAAGGGGATCGTCATCAACGCGGACATCGCGGTCTCGATCGGCGACACCCAGCTGCTCGGCGTGCAGGTCAGAGCCGCCATCGCCTCCTTCGAAACTGCGGCGAAGTACGGGCTCGAGTTCCCCGAGGGAACCGACATGCGCCGCGTCGCTGCTGCAGTCGACGAACCCGAGTTGGCCGAAACGGATCGACCGAAGATACCGGTCGATCCGACACGCGGCGTCAACATCACTGCCGACGACCGGTACGCAGACGAGACGCGCGAGGAGTTCTCGGACGAGGCGGACGACGGCGAGGACGCGGGCTCGAGCGAGGGAGACGGGAACGATGAGAGCGACGAACAGCCCGACCGCGGGACCGAACACGTCGGCGCGCGGCCGGATCCGGAGCGGCCGACGAGCGGCGGGTTCGACCTGCTCAGCGACGACGCAGAGGGGGACGAAGCGGAATCCGGCGACGCCGACGGAGAAACCGGTAACGACGACGCTGAGGGCGACGAAACCGAGGCAGACGAAACGGCGGACGCGGAGGACGGGGACGCATGAAGCAGATCGACGTCGGCGACGGCGAGGACGCCCGTCAGGGGCTGGTCACGCTCGTCATCACGGTCGTCGAGATCCTGATCGACGCCTTGGAGCGCGAAGCGGTTCGGCGAATGGAGTCGGGCAACCTCTCCGACGAGGAGATCGAACGGCTCGGCCAGCAGCTGGCGTCGATCGAAGCCGAGATCGAACAGCTCAAAGACGACGAGGGGATCGAGGAAGGCGTCGACGACCTTCGCGGCGACCTGGACGGGCTGGTCAACGACGCGATCGAACAGCTCCACGGCGACCACACCGTCGCGAACAAACCCGGTTACTCCGTGTTCGGAGGTGACGAGCAGTGAGCTCCGACCGCGCGTCCGATCGGCTCGAGGAGCTCGAGGACGTCGACGGCGTCGACAGCTTCGACGCCCTCGAGACCGGCGACTCGGACGACGTGGAGACGGCCGTCGACGACGACGTCATTCCCGATTTCGACGACGGGCGATACCTCTACTGCATCGTGCAGGTCGACGGTGACGACGAGGCCGAGACGTTCGAGACGAGCGGCGTCGACGGCGAACCCGTCTCTGTCGTGGTCGAAGACGGCATCGGCGCGGTCGTCCACGCCTGCGACGGCATCTACGACTCGGGGGACCTCACGCAGGTCAGACGCTGGCTCGTTCGCCACCAGACGGTGGTCGACGAGGCCGGCGAGGCCTTCGGCACGCCGATTCCGTTCCAGTTCGATACGATCCTCCGGGACGACGACGAGGGCGTCCGCGAGTGGCTCCGCGAGGAGTCCGACACGCTCGAGCGCGCGCTTTCGGGATTGGCGGATCACTGGGAGTACCGCGTCGAGGTCGTCGAAACCGACCCCATCAGCGACGAAGCGCTGATCGAGCGCGACGAGCGGCTGGCCGAACTCGACGCCAAGATCGGTGACTCCGGGGAGGGGACGGCGTTCCTCCTCGAGAAGAAGTTCGATCAGCGGCTCACGGAACTGCGGGCGGCCCGCCGCGAGTCGATCACGGGCGACCTCCAGGCGCGACTCGACGAGCACGCGAGAGAGGTACACCAACTCGAGCGGTCGCCGAGCGCGTCGCTCTCCGACGAGGTCGCCGGGGACGCGAGCGACGGCGAGACGCTCTGTCGGCTCACCCTGCTCGCCCACGAGGACGACGAGGGGGCCGTCGGTTCGGTGCTCGACGGCGTGGCCGCGAACGACGGCATCGAAGTCAGATTTACGGGTCCGTGGCCGCCGTACACGTTCGCGCCGGAACTGGGCGGCGACTCCGACTCGACGGACCAGTCCCGATCATGAGACCGCAAAAGAACGAAGAGACCCTCGTCGACGTCCTCGACGTCCTGCTCAGGGACGGGGCCGTCCTCCGTGCGGACGTGGTCATCTCAGTCGCGGAGATTCCGCTCGTCGGGCTCAAGCTCACGGCCGCTCTCGCGGGCATGGAGACGATGAACGAGTACGGCCTGTTCGAACAGTGGGATATCGAACGCCGACAGACGGCGGTTACTCGTCGGCAGCACAGACAGCCCGGTCAGCGAGAGAAGCGAACCCGACGACTGGAAGAACGGGAGCGAGAGCGAAACCGCGAGTTCGAGGGCCTCGACGAGATTACGGTCGGCGACGAGCAGGATCGAGACGGATCGCCGAACGGATCCGATTCGGCGTGAGCTGTCGACGGGCGAGCCGATCCGGAGTGATGCACGCGACGAACACGAACGAGCGTGCCGTATCCTATCCGACCTTCCCGGTGCTCTCGAGACGCTGACTCCGATCCCCGACACGCGAACACAGAACGAGACGAGCAACAGACCGATTCGGCGGCTATCCGTCAAACGAGACCGCGCCAGTCCGTCGCGCCGTCAGGCGAACTTCGGTCGTTCCGTCGTGAGTTCGACGTCGCCGGTGACGGTCTCCTCGTTGTGGTCCTCGTCGTAGATGTACTGTCCGGTCGCCCCGCAGAGCGTACACTCGTAGGTTTCGGAGATCTCGTTGATCATTTCGCCGTCTTCGAAGTAGACGCGACTCTGCGTGATCTGCAGGAATTGGGCGGTCTCGCAGTTACTGCAGGTGATCATACTCGACCGAAAGCGAGGACCAGTTGTAGTTATCCGGCTTGTAACGGAAAGCCGCGACCCGCTATGCGTTTCTTACCCGGCGGTCGTCGACGGACCGACCGCCGGCGTCTGTGCCGATCGATTCCGTTCTCGAGGCGGCGTCACGTGCGAGAGTAAACGGTACATAACCGCACGACTGCGCAGGGTTGGATCGGGCTTTTCGGAAGTGGATTAGCTGCCGGTAAACGTCGTGCGATTCGAGAGTTGGCCGCGTTATTCGGACACTTCTCGCGGTGGATTCTGCACCCGATTCGGGTCGAATCAATCGCGGAGACGAGTCGCCCGAACGCCGCCGTTCGGCGACGTCGCCACCGCTGTTTTCTCCGCGATATCGACGTCAGTTCTCGAGCGATACCGACACTCGATCGCCGGTTCGCGCCGCTTCGTAGGCCGCCTCCGTGAGCGCTGTCACCCGGAGTGCGTCTCGAGCCGTCGCTGGCGGCTCCTCGCCCGTTCGGACGCTCTCGAGGAAGGCCTCGGCGCGGTTCCGTTCGGTCCGAAAGTCGATGTAGGGGTCGTACTCCCCCGCATCGGAGTCGATCTCCGTGACCGTTCGCGAGCCCCACTGGCGGCCCTCGAGGTAGACCGCTCCCTCGTCGTCCCACAGGTGGATGTGTTCGCGGACCGACGGAGCGTCGCCGTTGAACGAGAAGGTTCCGGTTGCCCCGTTCTCGAACCGAACGTCGAGGTGTGCTCGCTCGTCGATCCGTTCTGCCTCGTCGTAAAAGTCCATACTCGCGGCGACGGAGTCGGGCTCGAGACCGGTCGTCCAGAGCACCCCATCAAGGACGTGACTGCCGGTATCGTAGAGGAAGCCGCCGCCGGAGAGGTCGGGATCGAGTCGCCAGGTCCCCATCGAGTCGTCGATCCAGTCCTGCGTGATGGAGGCCGTCAGCCAGTTCGGCGAGCCGTCGAGAAACCGTTCTCTAGCGGTTCGGAACGCCGTCTGGAGGTGACGCTGGTAGCCGACCATCAGCGTCTGTTCGCCCCGTTCGGCGCGCTCGGTGAGGTCGCGGGCGTGCTCGAGGTCGGTCGCGAGCGGTTTGTCGCAGTAAACGTGGTAGTCGTGTTCGAGGGCGGCGGCGACCTGCTCGTAGTGGAGGGTGTGGGGCGTACCGACGAGTACGGCGTCAAGTGGCTCGTCCTCGAGCATCGTCGCGTAGTCGGTGTACTGTCCGTCGCTCGAGACGTCGAACGCAGTGCCAGCCTCCGCGAGCCGATCCGTATCGAGGTCACAGAGGGCTCGGACGGTTGCGTCCGGGTGGCGATGAAGCTGTCCGCCGACGGTCGTGCCGATGTATCCGAGTCCGACGATACCGATTCGAAGCGGGGAGGAGGTCTGCTCGTCGCGCATAGCCCAGCGGATGGGCTACAGTACCATCGTTTGGAGGTCGTCACAGGCAAGCATCCACAGTTCGGGCGAGTTTCGGCGATTAGACGTGGCGACCGCTCGGCCACCCGCGGTAGAAGGCAGCGCCAACCACGTCGAAGGGAGACGCTGTACGACGGTATCCGCCGCCTGTCGAGGTTTCGCCCCTGCTACCATCGCGCAAGTGGCTGCATAACAATGGGTCGGACTTGCAATGTACTGGTTGCGGGGACGCAAGACCCCGCCGGGTACACGCTCCAACAGACGACGCGCTACCCAGCCGATTGCGTGTTCGTGCCCGGATCGCTCGAACGTGGACTCGCCCCCGCTTCGAGTTAGCTCATGTCTCTCACGCCGGGGCGGGTTCCCGCCCCCGCCCGGGTTTTCGACCCTGACTCGCCGCCGAACCGCGGTTGCGGACCCTGTCAAGGCGAGTCGGGACTCGATCCGAACGCTACTCCTACGCACTATCGAGCGACGCAAAAACTGATTCGCGATCGGAAACTCTCGGCGCCGCGTCGCCTCAGAACTCTGTGACGACGGGAATGCCGACCGTCTCGTAGTCGTCCATCGAGGCCAGCGTCTCCGGCAGTTCGTCGAGACTCAGGGTTTCGCCGATGATCTTGCCCGGCTCGAGGGTCCCCTTCGCGATCAGTCGGAACAGCTCCTCGTAGCGGACCAGCGGCATGCCGAAGGAGCCGTGGAAGTCGATCTCCTGCATCGTCATGACGTCGACGGGCAGATCGATCTGGCCCTGTTCCTCGCCGGTCGTCAGGCCGACTTGAACGTGGCTGCCCCGCGTTCCGAGGCTGTTAACCGAGTTTTGGCAGGTCTCCGCGATACCGAGCGCGTCGATCGAGACGTCCGCACCGCCGCCGGTCAGCTTCTTGATCTCCTGTGGCGCGCTGTCGACGTCGGCCCCGTTGACCGTTTCGATGGCACCGAGTTCCTCGGCGCGCTCGAGTTTGGAGTCGAGTACGTCGACGGCGATCGGGTGGGCACCCAACGCCTGTGCGATGTGGATCGCCGAGAGACCGACGCCGCCACAGCCGTGGACGGCGACCCAGTCGCCCGGTCGGAGGTCCGCGCGGTCGGCCAGCGCGTGGTAGGCCGTCATGAACCGGCAGCCGAGCCCCGCCATCTCGGTGAAGTCGACTTCCTCGGGCAGTTTAACGCAGTTGAAGTCGGCTTCGCGAACCGCGAAGGCCTCCGCGAACGCGCCCTGTGAGTACTCCGAGAGACCGAGTGGCAGGACCGTTTCGCAGTTGTTCGCTCGCCCCTCGCGACAGTGTGGGCAGGTGCCGTCGCCGAGATGGAAGGGGACGGCGACTCGGTCGCCCGCCTCGAGCGTCTCGACGTCCTCACCGACTTCGGAGACGATTCCGGCGGGTTCGTGACCGAGAATCTGTCCTTCGGGGACGCCCGCTCCGATCCAGCTCCAGTCGCCCTGCCAGGCGTGCCAGTCACTGCGGCAGACGCCGCAGGCTTCGGTCTCGACGACGACCTGGTCCGGGGCCGGTTCCGGATACGACACGTCTTCGATCTCGAGCGGTTCTCCGTGCTCCTGGATTACGGCTGCTCGCATACGTTCATGGTTCTTCCTGATAGTACAAAAGTGTGTGACATGTGATTCGACGGTCGGCTGCGATAATCCGGTGCTCGAGCGTCTGAAACAGTTATAAACGCAACTTCCGTTTTTCGGATCGAGATCGTTTGCCACTCGTGATACACAAATCGCGAACGACCGATAGGAGATCCTCAGTGCGGTCCTTAGTCGTAATGCGTTGGGTTCAGTAGGTGTCTGACCGTGTACATGAAAATATCGGAGAATACTCACCCCCAATATGATTGCTATGTACTCTTTTTAACCTCATCAGTAGCAAAAGGGCTCGATTGAGCCGTCATCTGGCTCAATCGCTCGAAATTGGTTATTGGGCAGTGGGTTTGGGATTTTCGAGAGGTGTCTCGGTTTTCTTGGAGAGTATCCTGCTAAGGGCGACGGAGAAGCACATCTGGCGGAATATGTTCGACCGATCGCTTCCCGAGCTGAGTAGTCCATCATCTGACTACTACATCAAATGGTCCAATAGATGCCATTTTAGCTTGAGCAGAAGACCTGATAGATCCAGACGTCCCGAACTCCGCTCACTCGTCCGCCGCCTCTCCGTCGCGATTCTCGAGTTTGAACTTCTGAATCTTGCCGCTGGTCGTCCGCGGAAGTTCGTCGATGAATTCGACCTCCCGTGGGTGTTTGTAGGCGGCGACGCGCTCGAGGAAGTAGTCCTTGATGTCCTCCTCGGTGATGTCGACGCCGGCTTCGATATCGGGTGCGGGAACGACGAACGCCTTCGGCACCTCGTTTCGTCGGTCGTCCGGAATGCCGACGACGGCGCCCTCGGCGACAGCGTCGTGTTCCGCGAGGAGTTCCTCGAGTTCGCTGGGATAGACGTTGTAGCCGGCAGTGTTGATCATGTGCTTTTTCCGGTCGACGATCTCGTAGTAGTTCTCCGCGTCCCGGCGGGCGATATCCCCGGTCCGGAAGTAGCCGTGTTCCGTAAAGGCCCGGTCGGTCGCGTCGGGCATGTTGTGATAGCCGTCCATCACCTGCGGTCCGCGGACGACGAGTTCCCCCTCTTCGCCCGGTGGAACGTCCTCGCCGGAGCTATCGACGATCTTGCAGTCGGTCTGTCGGGTTGGCTGGCCGATCGTCCCGTGGCGCAGGCCGAACGTCGAACTCCCCTGAGTGTGTGTCGCGCCGTGGGTTTCGGTGAGTCCGTACCCCTCGGTCATCTCGACGCCGGCGACCTCCTCGAACTCCTGTTGGACTGCGACGGACATCTTCGCGCCGCCCTCGCCCGCGGACTCGAGGCAGGTCAGATCGTAGTCGCCGAACTCGTCGCTGTTGACCATGTCGACGTACATCGCGGTGACGCCGACGTAGTGGGTGATCCCCGCCTCCTCGATGAGTGCCATCGCCGCGTCGGCATCCCAGTTCGCCGCACTCCGGAGGAAGATGCTGCCGCCGCGAAGCAGGGGCTGCCACGCGGTGTGCGTAAAGCCGGTGATGTGGTACAGCGGGAGCCAGACGAGGCTGCGGACGTCCTCGTCGTCGAGTTCGCTCGGTTGGGAGAGCACCGAGAACATCTGCGCGCGGAAGTTGCGGTGGGTGAGCCGGACGCCCTTCGGCTTGCCCGTCGTCCCGGAGGTGTACGGCAGGAGCGCCAGATCGTCGTCCGCGCGCTCGACGAACGTCTCCTCGCCGCGAACGTCGGAGAACATCTCGACGCCCTCCTCCGTGCTTCCGACGCCGATCACGACGGGGTCCCAGTCGATCTCCTCAAGGGCCTCCTGTAAGTACGGTAACAGCGCTGCGTGGGTCAGGACCGCCGTCGCTTGCGTATCCTCGAGCTGATACGCCAGTTCTCGTCGTCGGTACTGCGGATTGACGGGCGAGACGGCGACGCCCGCTTTGAACGCCCCGAGCGCGCCGATCAGGTACGGCGGACAGTTCGGCAGGTACTGGAGCATCACGTCACCGGGCTCGATCCCGAGGTCGGCCAGCCCCCCGGCGAACTGCGCGCTCTCCGCGCGAAGCTCTTCGTGTGTCAGTTGCGTCCCATGGTATTCGATGGCCGTCGCCGACCCGTGGTGGCGCGCGGTTTCGTCGTGCAATCGAGCCGCATTCCCCGCTCTCGCCTCCTCGCGAACGTCTTCCAGATCCATGTTCTCACATAACACTGTGTGGTACTAAAGCGTATCCCGACCGATCGGTCTCGAGACCGACAGGCCGATCTTCGGTCCACTATCGCTGAAACCGGCCGCCTCGAGAGTTGTGGGTCGGGACTCGTCGACCACGAACTCGAGTACACGCTGCGTCTCGGTCCGTCCGAGGCTTCCGATCTACTGACTCTCATCGCGTCGAGAGACTTCGTATTGCAACGTTGTATCTGACCGCTTTGTTGTGCATTTACAATGTTGTATGTGTATCCCTCGGTATGGAGTACCACGACTCCGAGAAAGCAACGGAGGTTGCCGGGCGGGTAGAGGCGTTCATGGACGACGTCGTCATCCCGCGCGAGCGCGAGGCTCTCGCCACGGGCGAGCAGATCACGATGGACGAGATCCACGACTTCTGGGAGCAGGCGAAAGAGCGCGATCTGTTCGCGCCCCAGGTTCCCGAGGAGTACGGCGGGCAGGGACTCGACTTCAGCGACATGCTGCCGTCGTTCGAACAGGTCGGCCGCTCGCTTATCGGCGCGCTCGCCATCCGCGCGAACGCGCCCCAGGAGGGGAACATGCATACCCTGGAGATGGTCGGCTCCGAGCAACAGAAAGAGGAGATCCTCCGACCGCTCGTCCAGGGTGAGATCACGACGGGGTTCGCGATGACCGAGCCGAAACAGGGCGGCGGCTCGGACCCCAAGATGCTCCAGAGCACCGCCGTCAAAGACGGCGACGAGTGGGTCATCAACGCCCACAAGTGGTGGACCTCCGACGGACTGGACGCCGACTACTATCTGGCGATGGTGCGGACCGACCTCGACGCCCACCCCTACTCGGGGACGTCGATCATCCTCGTTCCGTCGGACGCAGACGGCGTCGAAGTCGTCCGGAATATCCCTCACGTCGGTGGGCACGGCATCACCGAACGCGAGGGCGGCCACGCCGAGGTGAAGTTTAACAATGTCCGCGTCCCCGTCGAGAACACGGTCGGCGAGGAGAACGAAGGGTTCCAGATCGCCCAGATGCGACTCGGCGGCGGCCGACTCACCCACTGCATGCGCTACTCCGGAATGGCCGAGCGCTCGCTCGAGGTTGCGAAGGCGTACCTCGCCGAGCGCGAGGCCTTCGGTACGACCTTAGAGGAGAAACAGGCGCTCCGTCATCGGATCGCTGACGCCGAGACCCGGCTGCACGCGGCCCGCTGTATGGTCCGCCACGCCGCGCGCGAACTCGACCGCAGCGACGCGCGCATCGAGGTCGCGATGTCGAAGATGTTCACCGCGAACGTCACCAACGAGACGATCGACCTCGCGCTCCAGTGTCTGGGCGGCAACGGCATCGGGAAAGACCTCCCGATCGCGCACTTCTACGAGAACGTCCGCGCGTTCCGAATCGTCGACGGGGCCGACGAGGTCCACCGCCGCTCGATCGCCCGCTGGGCGTTCGAGGACGTCGACGAAACCGAGGTCGAGAACGCGCTGCAGTTCGACGAAGACCTGCGCATCGACGCACTCGACGAGTAGGCACTCGACCGCGAGGTCCACATTCTCACGCTTCTGACGGCCATTTCGGAAGCGAACTCTGTCACGTGCTCGCTCAACGGACCGACGTTATCGTCTTCGGGCGAGTGTAGACGCGTTCGAGGAGCGATACCACCAAACGGTTTCCAACTAATGCGATCGGACACCTAAGCATTTACATTGCTGTGTTCGGTTGTGGATGATATGGAGTATCACGACTCGGAGAAAGCGAAAGAGGTTGCCGGACGTGTAGAGGCGTTCATGGACGACGTCGTCATCCCGCGCGAACGCGAGGCCCTCGCCACGGGCGAGCAGATCACGATGGACGAGATCCACGAGATGTGGGAGATGGCCAAGGAACGCGACCTGTTCGCACCCCAGGTTCCCGAGGAGTACGGCGGGCAGGGACTCGACTTCAGCGACATGCTGCCATCGTTCGAACAGGTCGGGCGCTCGCTCATCGGTGCGCTGGCGATCCGAGCCAACGCGCCCCAGGAGGGGAACATGCACACCCTGGAGATGGTCGGCACCGAAGCGCAGAAAGAGGAGTGGCTCCGACCGCTCGTCCAGGGTGAGATCACGACGGCGTTCGCGATGACCGAGCCGAAGCAGGGCGGCGGGTCGGACCCGAAGATGCTCCAGAGCACCGCCGTCAAAGACGGCGACGAGTGGGTCATCAACGCCCACAAATGGTGGACCTCCGACGGGCTGGACGCCGACTACTATCTAGCGATGGTGCGGACGGATCTCGACGCACATCCCTACTCGGGAACGTCGATCATCATGGTTCCCTCCGAGGCCGATGGCGTCGAAGTCGTCCGTAACGTCCCGCACCTCGGCGGCCACGGCATCACCGAGCGCTCGGGCGGCCACGCCGAGGTGAAGTTCGACAACGTTCGCGTCCCCGTCGAGAATACCATCGGCGAGGAGAACGAAGGGTTCCAGATCGCCCAGATGCGCCTCGGCGGCGGGCGGCTCACCCACTGCATGCGTTACTCCGGGATGGCCGAGCGTTCGCTCGAGGTTGCGAAGGCCTACCTACAAGAGCGCGAAGCGTTCGGCACGACGCTCGAGGAAAAACAGGCGCTTCGACACCGAATTGCCGACGCCGAAACGCGCCTGCACGCGGCCCGCTGTATGGTCCGCCACGCGGCACGCGAACTCGACCGTAGCGACGCGCGCATCGAGGTCGCGATGTCGAAGATGTTCGCGGCGAACGTCACCAACGAGACGATCGACCTCGCCCTGCAGTGTTGTGGTGGCAACGGTATCGGCAAGGACCTCCCGATCGCGTACTTCTACGAAGCCGTCCGCCGGTTCCGTATCGTCGACGGAGCCGACGAGGTCCACCGTCGCTCCATCGCCCGCTGGGCGTTCGAGGACGTCGACGAAGCCGAGATCGAGAACTCGCTGCAGTTCGACGAGGATCTGCGTATCGACGAACTCGACGAGTAGACTCGAGCCGCGAGCGACTTTTTCAGCAGATTACGCTGCGTTTTCGATAGCTACTCCGCTTCAACCCGGCCGAACTAGTTGCGGTGGCGCGCGCTGGCGACGTTCCCGAGCAGTGCGAGGGACGTCGGCGACGCTGCGCGAGGGATGAGCGAGCGAGAGCGCGGCGCGACGCGCCGCGGCGAGGCGAACGGCCAGCGGCCGTGAGCCCGGAGCGAGCGAGTCGGCTGGGGAGGGAGTGGCAGTTCCCTGTTGCCACGATAGCAGCGGTACGATAGACAACCGTGGACGAATCAATCTACCGTTCAACACGCCTCTGAACGTACCAAAACAGCGAAGTAGTGTTTCGAGTTGTTCAGACCCGCTCGAGGATCGTCGCGACGCCCTGCCCGAAGCCGATACACATCGTCGAGAGCGCGCGGTCCTGCCCGGTGCGCTCGAGTTCGTGCGCTAGCTTCGTCAGCAGCATCGCGCCAGTCGCCCCCAGCGGGTGGCCGTGGGCGATGGCGCCGCCGTTGACGTTCACGTTCTCCCAGGAGACGCCGGTCTCCTCGAGCCAGGCCGCGACGACCGCGGCGAACGCCTCGTTGACCTCGAAGAGGTCGATGTCCTCGAGTTCGAGGTCGGTTTTCTCGAGCACCTGCTCGGTCGCCGGAATCGGGCCGGTGAGCATCGTGACGGGATCGACGCCGACGACCTCCGTCTGGACGATTCGGGCCATCGGCTCCCAGCCGTGTTCTTCGGCGGCTTCCTCGCTGGCGACCAGTAGGGCCGAGGAGCCGTCGACGATCCCCGAGGCGTTGCCGGGATGGTGCCGGCCGTTGCCCTCCTCGCGGAAGGAAAGCGGAAGGTTCGACAGCGTCTCGAGGTCGGTCTCCGGTCGCGGGTGTTCGTCCTGCTCGACCGTGATCGGCTCGCCCTCGAGTTCCGTTTCCACGGGAACCACCTGGTCGTCGTACCGGCCGTCTTCCCAGGCCTCACCCCAGCGGCGTTGGGAGTCGACCGCGATCTCGTCGAGTTCCTCGCGGGAGAAGCCGTACTCCTCGGCGATCCGTTCGGCCCCCTCGCCCTGGTGAGTTAGCTCGTCGAAGTGCTCGAAGTAGGTGTCCGTGACGGCGCTCGTGCCGTCCACGCCGTCGGCCCCGTCGGAACCCATCGGGACGCGGGTCATGTGTTCGACGCCGCCGGCGATCAGCACGTCGTGCTGGCCGGCCATGACGTTCGCCGCCGCGAAGTTGAGCGCCTGCTGGCCGGAGCCACACATTCGGTTGAGCTGGACGCCGGGAACGACGTCGCCCCAGCCGGCGACCATCGGCGCGAGTCGTCCGATGTTGAGCCCCTGCTCGTCGATCGGCGTCACGCAGCCGTAGATCACGTCCTCGATCGTCTCGGGCTCGAAGTCGTTGCGCTCTTCGAGCGCCTCGAGTGGTTTCGCTGCCAGATCCTGCGGATGCGTGTCGCGGAACGAGCCGTCTCGCTTGCCGAAGGGCGTTCGAACCGCGTCGACGATGACTGCCTCGTGCATGATATAGATCACCTACCACGGCGAGCCTGAAAATGGTTCTGTCCGGTCGGGATCGAAACGGTTCGGTCCGGCGAGGCACGATCGACGCACTCCGTTCGGCGAGGCACGGTGGATCCACTGTCGGCCCGCTTGACTTACGCCGGCTCGTAGTATCGAACCCCGTCCTCGAGCCGTGATCGAACGTCTCCCTCTCGCTCGAGGTACTCGAGCGCGCCGACGAGTTCGGGAAGCACCCGCGCCCGTTCGCTGAAACTGTCGGTCAACTCGTCCGCGAGGTCCGTCGCGGTGGTGGTTCCATCGCGGCCCGCGAGGGCGTCGGCGCAGCCGTCGATTCGGTCCTCGAGGTCGGCGATCGACCGCTCGACGGTTTCGTGATAGCTCTCGTGAACCGGACCGTGGCCGGGATAGACGCGGTCGAAATCGCACCGTTGCAGTCGCTCGAGGGCGTCGACGAAGGCGAGAAGACAGTCGCGGACACCGTCGTCGAAGTTGACGTGAATCGCCGCCGCGCGGAACGGTTCGATAGCCATGTCGCCGGCGAAGACCACCCGCTCGTCGCCGAGCGTCGTCCCGTAACAGTGGTGGGTGACGTGATGGCCCGGCGTGTAGATTGGGTCGAACTCGCGGTCACCGACTCGGATGGGATCCTCGCCGTCGATCCAGTCGTCGACCGCCTCGAGCGCCAGGGCGGCGCGATTCGATTCGTGGGCCTCGAGCAGCCGGTCGATCGCGGACTCGATGTACGCCGGATCGACCCCTGCTTCGGCCAGGTTCCGCCTCGTCGCGGCTTCGACGGTCTCGAGATCCCGTTCGAAGCGCTCTCGGATCCGTATCGGCGCGTGAACGGTCGGATCGCCGGCCTCGAGCAGCGTTTCGATCTGCCCGACGTGGTCCGTATGCGAGTGGGTGAGTAACAGATGGTCGACGTCGTCCGGGACGTAGCCGTGGCTGTCGAGCCCGTCGATCAGCTCCGTCCGTCCCCGTTCACCGGCCATTCCGGCGTCGATCAGGATCGGCTCGTCACCGGCGAGGAGATACGCCGCCGCGTGGCCCGGCGGCCAGTCGACGGTGAACTCGAGGCGATGAACGCGTGACCGGTCGCTCGCCGCGTCCGATCGATTCGTCCGTGACACGAACACTCATACGAACGCCACCAGTGATACGCTTTGTGACCCGGCAAGCCGTACGCGGCGCCGGGGCCGTCTCCGGCATCGACCGCCGAGCCGATCCGTGTACTTATTTGGTGATCGATCGTGAGTATCCGCCATGGACGACACCCTCGATACGGTCCTGGTAGAGTTCGACGACGAAACCGGCGTCGGCACGCTCACGATGAATCGACCGGACGCGCTCAACGCGCTCAGCGGACAGCTCAGAGACGACATCGTCGCCGGCCTGCAACAACTCGAGGCCGAGAACGACGATGCCGAGGGGATCGCCCTGCGAGCCGTCGTCCTCGAGGGCGCCGGCGAGAAGGCCTTCTGTGCCGGCGCGGACATCGGCGGCTTCTCAGACGAGTCGGCGGGCGCTACGTCCGCGCCCTCGCACTACGATTTCGTCCGCGAGTTCCCGGTGCCCGTCGTCGCCAAGATCGACGGCTACTGTCTGGGCGGCGGCCTCGAGACCGCACTTGCGTGTGACTTCCGACTGGCAAGCGAGGGCAGCACGTTCGGCTTTCCGGAGGTCAACCTCGGCATCCTCCCCGGTGCCGGCGGCGTGCAGTACGTCTCGAAATTGGCCGGCCCGTCCGTCGCGAAGGAACTCGCGATGTTCGGGAACCACATCTCGGCCGAGCGCGCCGCCGAGGAGGGCATCATCAACCACGTCTACGACGAGGACGCGTTCGACGACGAAGTCGAGGCGTTCGTCACCGAACTCGCCGGGCAGGCCCCGCTCTCGATTCAGGCGATCAAGAAATCCGCGGATATGGCGGTCCACTCGGGACTCGAGGAGGGGATCGCCTACGACGGTCAGCTCTTCGCGGAGCTCCTGAAGACCGAGGACCACGCGGAAGGCGCGGCCGCGTTCGGCGAGGACCGCGAGCCCGAGTTCCAGGGTAAGTAGACGGTCGGACGGGCGATCTTCGGATCACTTCGGACGATTTACTGAGCACGTAGGCGACCAAACCACGTGCGGTGGCGCGCGCTGTCGATCGGACCCGAGCAGTGCGGGGTTCGAACGGAGTGAGAACCTCGGAAAGCGAACGGTGTGAACCGTGAGCAAAAGCGAGGGCCGAGCGACGACACCGTGCGAGGGATGAGCGAACGACTGGAAGGAGTAAGCGAATCGGTTGGGGAGGGCGTGGAAATCATCGGTGCCAGTCTGAGTAGTGTGTTCACCACTTCAGATACGTAGAGGCCAGTAACAATGGCTACTCATGCTGGCGGCTAGGAGTACCACGTCCGCCCCAGCCGATTCGCTCCTTGCAGTCGCTCATCCCTCGCGCAGCTTCGTGCCGCGGCTCGTCGGTGACGAACCACGGCACAGCGCGCGCCACCGCCGATGGATTGATCCGGTCGCGTCGTACGGCTCTCGCTCGAGTGTCTCGCCAGCCAGAAAACCACAACGGATAGTACAGCGATCTTAGTCCCACTCCTCGCCGATACCGCGCAGCGAGAACGGCCCGACAGGGAGGTTGTAGCCCTCCTCGAGCGCCGTGTCGACCTGGTCCTCCGTCGCGATCCCTTCGTCGACGATCTTCTGGGCCTCAGCGCGCATCGCCGCGTGGCACCGATTCGCGATGAAGCCGTAGGAGCCCGGATCGTCGTCGATGGTGACCCGGGTCTTGTCGAGTTCGTCGACCAGTTCCTCGGCACGCTCGACGACCGCCTCGTCGGTCTCGGGGGCTTTCACGACTTCCACCATCGACATGATCGGGACCGGGTTGAAAAAGTGCATCACGGCCACGCGCGAGGGATCCGAGACGGCGTTCGCGATCGAGGTCACCGAGAAGCCGCTCGTGTTCGAGTACAGCGGCTGGTCGTCGGTAACCGCATCCAGGTCGCGGAAGACCTGCCCCTTGATCGAGAGCTTTTCGGTAACGGCCTCGATGACGAATTCGGTACCGTCGGTGGCCTCCTCGAGATCCGTCGTGAACGTGAGTCGCTCGAGCGTCTCCGCCTTCTCGTCCTCGGAGAGGTAGCCGCCCTCGACGGCGTCGTTGAGACCGTAGTTCCCCTCGACGATGCGTTCTTCGGCCTCGACGGCCAGTTCCTCGTTGATCTCCCGGACGCGAACGTCGTAGCCGTTGCGGGCGAGTACCTGCGCGATTCCAGCACCCATGATGCCGCCTCCGACGACGGCGGCTGCTTGTTGTGCCATGTACACACACTCCACGATAGCACTGTTAACGGTTTCGACTGGTCGCCATAGGTCTATCGACGAAGACGGTCAGTCCGTCTCCGCAGATTAGTCCGCCTTCACGGCGGACGTCGTGACCTTCGGGTTCCGGAGCAACGGAACGGAGACGACCAGCAAACAGCTGAAGACGAGCGCGGCACAGAGCGCGTAGGTCCACTGGAAGCCGATCGCGTCGACGGCCGGCAGCGCGACGAGCGGGCCGAGACTCAGCCCGATATCTCCCATCACGTTGTAGACGCCGCCCATCCGACCGAGTTCGTCGCCGGGCGTGAGGTCGCCTAGGATCGCCATGAGCGCGGGTGCGGCGGCCCCCATCCCGAGTCCGATGAGGAAGATCGCCCCGAACAGGGCCTCGAGCGTGGGTACGTACGCGATAACCAGGAAGCCGATGCTCATCGCACAGAACGCAGGCAGCGTCAGCAGCGTCCGGTCGCTGACGCGGTCCGAGACCCGGCCCATGATCACCGTCGTCGCCCCGGACGTGAGCACGCCGACGGCCATAACGACGCCGCTGACGCCCGCCGCCTCGAGCAGGGAGAGCTCGAGGCCGAAATCGCTCGCGTAGCGGGCGAGCGTGGCGAGGATGACCCCGCCCCAGAGGAACTGGAGGGTGAAGTTCCCGAAGCCGATCACGAGCACCGCCGGACGGCCCCGGAGCAGGGTCGGCAGCTCCCGCAGCTTCGCGGAGTCGGTGTCGGCGCCGCCGTGGATGTCCGGGAGAACGAGCGTCGCGACGGTGCCGGCGATCAGCGCGAGGAGGCCGGCGGCGAGAAAGGCGATCTCCATGCTCGCGATGTCGGTCAGCACGCCGCCGAGGATGAGTCCGGCCGGGAAGCCGAGCGACTGTCCGCCGCGCAGGTAGCCGACCCAGCGGCCGCGATTGTCCGACGTGGTTACGTAGGTGACCGTCGCGAACGCGCCGATGAAGACGAACGCGCTGCCGATCCCCCAGAACAGCCGCGAGAGGACGAAGACGAGACCGGGAAGCGACACCTGTCCGAACACGGGGATCGTCCCGAGCACGACCTCCGGAACGTACAGCCCGAGGATGTAGCCGAAGGGAGCGAGCGCCTGCGTAAAGAGCCCGACGATCATCGGCGTTCGCGCGCCGACGCGGTCGATAATCGTTCCGGCCGGCGTGTTCATGAACAGCCGCGCGATGCGGTTGGCCGAAAGGATCACGCTGAGCATCAGCGTCGAGATGATCAGCCGCTCGTCGAGCAGCGGCAGCGTCGGAAAGGCGACCCCGGTGGCGACGCCACCGAAGAAGATCCCGGCGATGACCGCGAGAGCGATCGTCCTGATCTCGCCGGACGAGTACGTGTCGTCGTCGGTCATCTGGTTTGGTTCACCGTTTCGGTCTCGCTGTGTTCAAGGTTGCGTTCGATCGGCGTGACGACTGCCGGTTCTCGCTGCCGTCCTGTGGATCGCCGTAGTCGTCGTTGGCTGTTCTCGCTCCGGTTCCGTTCTGGGGCCGAAACGAACGGCGGGTGCGATCCCACATTCGTTGGCTCATTCGGTGTCGTACGTCTCCCGAAACTCCTCGCGAAGGATCGTCTTTCGAATCTTGCCGCTCCCGGTCTTGGGTAGTTCCTCGCGAACCTCGACGTACCGCGGGTGTTTGTACGGTGCGAGTTCGCCGAGGACGTACGCTTCGACCTCGTCTGCCTCGAGCGACTTCCCGTCCGTCGGGACGACCGCCGCGGCGACGGTCTCGCCCCGGCGCTCGTCGGGGACGCCGAAGACGGCGGCCTCGAGCACCGCCGGGTGGTCGTAGAGCGCGTTCTCGATCTCGCGGGGGTAGACGTTGTAGCCGGCCGTGAGGATCATCTCCTTCTCCCGGCCCTTGATATAGTAGTAGTTGTCCGCGTCTCGGGAGCCGATGTCGCCGCTCCGGAAGAACCCATCCTCAGTGAACACCGCCTCGTTGGCTTCGGGGTTCTCGTAGTAGCCTTTCATCACCTGCGGGCCGGCGATGAGGATCTCGCCTTCTTCCCCGACGCTGACCTCCTCGCCGCCCTCGTCGACGATCTTCGAGCGCGTGTGGCCGACGGGCTGTCCGACGCTGCCCGGCCGATTCCCGAGCGTCGACCAGCGGATGGTGTGCGTTGTCGCCGTCGTCTCGGTCAGCCCGTACCCCTCCGAGAGCGACACGCCGAACGTCTCCTCGAACTCCCGTTGGACCGGCTTCGGCAGTTTGTCACCACCCTGTCCGGCCCGTTCCAGCGCCTCGAGGTCGTACTCGTCGGGGTCGTAGGCCTCGAGCAGATCGTTAAACATGGTCGCGACGCCGACGAACGCGGGGATATCGTGGTCGTCGACGAGTTCGAGCACCCGTTCGGGATTCCACTGGTCGGGGCGCATGAGGTGCAGCGTCCGACCGGCACACAGCGAACTCATCATCTGGAGCAGGCCGGTGATATGGTACATCGGCAGGATGATCAGCCCGTCGCCTTTGATCGGACTCGCGCTGTAACTCGAGACGCTCTGGGCGATCTGCACTCGGAAGTTCCGGTGGGTGAGCAGGACGCCTTTCGGATCCCCGGTCGTCCCCGAGGTGTAGGGCTGGAGCAGCACGTCGTCGTCCGACCGTTCGACGAGGTCGCCGTCACCCTCGGACGCGGTTTCGGCCAGTTCTGGGAGGGACTCGTGGCCACCGTCAGCACTCGTACTGACGAGTTCGGCCTCGAGATCCGCGACCCCGCTCACCACGTGCTCGCTCGGTTCGCCCGCGACGACGACGGCCGCGGCGTCGGCGTGGTCGACCTGGTACTCGATTTCGCGGCGTCGGTAGGCCGGGTTCAGCGGGCTGGCGACGATCCCACCCCGACAGCACGCCCAGACGACCGCACAGAACGCGATGCCGTTCGGAACGTAGACGCAGACGCGATCGTCGGGCTCGAGTCCGAGCGCTCGGAAACCGCGCGCGTATCGTTCGACGAGATCGGCGAACGCCCGGTACGTAACGGTTTCGCCGGCGTGCTCGATCGCAATTTGGTCGGGCCGTTCGGCGACCGCTCTGCCCAGTAGTCGGGCGACGTTCCCGTCGTACGGCGACTCGAGGAGCGTCTCCGCTGGAACCAGCTCGAGGTCTTCCATGTGGCCGGTGGTTTGTCGATAACCCTGAAAAATATATGGGTATTGGTAACAGTGCCCTGAATCCGCGCCCCTCACTCGAGCCGCGGCGTGCCCTTGATCGTCATCGTCTCGCCGACGATGTACGACGAGGCCGGGCTGGCGAGGAACTGGGCGAGGTCGGCGACCTCCTCGGGGGTGCCGATCGTTCGATCGGCGGTCGTCCGGTCGATTTCGGCGGCGTCGTCCTCGACGCCCATCTGGGACTTGACGCCCTCCGTCGCGACCAGGCCGGGCGCGATGCAGTTGACCCAGACGTCGTCTTCGGCCCAATCGGCGGCGAGCGACGACGTGAAGTTGATGACCGCCGCTTTCGCGGCTCCGTAGGGGCTCATTCGCCTCGAGCCCCGCTGGCCGGCGACGCTCGCGATGTTGATGATCTTGCCGCCGCCGTTCTCGCGCATGTACGCCCCTGCGGCCTGACAGCCGTGGAACGTGCCGTGGAGGTTGATGTCGACGATTGTCTTCCAGCCGTTCTCGCTGATCTCCGCCACTGGTGCCTGAAAGCTCGCGCCCGCGTTGTTGATGAACACGTCGAGCGAGCCGAACTCCTCGACGGTGCGCTCGACCAGTTCGTGGACCGACTCGCGGTCGCGGACGTCACACTCGAGTGCCAACGCCTGCCCGTCGGCCTCGCTCTCGTTGATTCCGTCCGCGACTGGGGCGACGTTCTCGAGTTCGCGGGACGTGACGACCACGTTCGCGCCGTCGTCGGCGAACCGCTCGACCATCGCCTTCCCGAGGCCGCTCGAGGAGCCGGTGACGATCGCCGTCCGGCCCTCGAGGCTGAACTGGCTGGTCGTCATTGGGGTCCCCCATCGATCGATCGACTCGCTACCGACGGTGCTGTGACGGTTGTTGACATCGTACACATTCCGGTTCGACGATCCGTCTGATAAGTCATTCGACCGGTCAGGGCTCGGGCGGTGATCGCCGGTCATCGCGCCTGAGAGACTCGAGGGAGGGTCGGGTACCGAACGAGACGGGCGAACAACGAAATCACCCGTGAGGAATACAATTATGCGTGCCGTCGAGAAACCACCTCGGCATGGACCGAACCCGGATCGGGATCACGTCCCGAACGCGGCCGACGGATCGTCAGCGCGGATCATCGCAGCGCTCGCTCGCTCGAGGTGTCGCCCGTGCCGAATAAGCCGCTGGCCGACCTCGAGGCGATGGTCGGCGACTCGAAGGTCACCGTCGAGGAGTTCCGGATCGAACCGGGGAAAGTCGAGGAGTTCGCGCGCTCGATCACGGAGCCGAACCCGGTGTTTCGAGACCCGGATGCTGCGTCGGACCGCGGCTTCGATCGCGTTCCCGCGCCGCTGACCTACCCCCGTGTAAGTCGATTCCCGCGATACCGACCCGAGGATATCGAGATGTACGGCTTCGATCTGGGCTTCCAACCCGAGTACGTCCTCCACGGCGAACAGGCCTACGAGTACGAGCGCCCGCTGCAGGTCGGGGACGTCCTGACGGGGACGACGACGCTCGCGAAGGTCTTCCAACGCGAGGGTGGCCGCGGCGGGACGATGACGTTCGCCGTCTACGAGACCGAGTACCGAGACGAGAACGGTGATCTGGTGCTCACCGACCGCGCGACGGCCATCGAGACGTCCGGGGCCGTCGAAGCCGACGCGAACGACGGCGAGGCGTCGAACGACTCGAGCGACGCCGACGAGGCTGACGCCGTCGCGAACGGCGGACAGATTCCGGAGCCCGAATCGCTCGAGACGGTTTCGTCCGTCGGCGACGTCGACGTCGGCGATACCGGCCCCACGGTCGTCGTCGAGGACCTCGAGCGAAAGCACTTCGTCAAGTACGCGGGTGCGAGCGGGGACTTCAACCCGATCCACTACGACGAGCCCTACGCCCGCACGGCGGGCAACGAGAGCGTCTTCGGGCAAGGAATGTTCACGGCCGGCGTCGCCTCTCGAGTGGTGACCGACTGGTTCGGGCTCGAGTCGATCGACTCCTTCGGCGTCCGATTCCAGTCGCAGGTCTTCCCCGGCGACGCTATCGTCGCGACCGGCGAGATCGTCGACGGCGAGTCCGACGACGGTGTCGTCGAAGTGGATCTCGAGGCGACGAACCAACACGGCGAGACGCTGCTGACCGGGTCGGCGACGGCGACGCTCGAGGAAGACTGAGCAATACGGCTCTTTCTGGATGCTACAGCGTCTCGAGACAACGGTATGCGGTGGCGCGCGCTGGCGTCGTGCCCGAGCGAAGCGAGGGTGCGACGCCGATTCCGTGTGAGGGATGAGCGAACGACCGGCGGGAGTGAGTGAGTCGGCTGGGGAGGGCGTGGAAGTCCTCGCCGCCAGCGTGAGCAGCGTTTTCGATCTCTTTCTCTTGAAACAACATACTCGAGTCGTCACTACTCCGTTTCTCGAGACCGGCAAAAACCGATCACAACGTGCCCAACCGTCTCAGCGAGGTACAAACACGGGCAGCGCAGCCTCGTCGGAGACTTGCCAGAACGTGACCTCAAGCGCCGTCCCAATCTCCACCCTCTCTGGGGCACAGTCCACCAGCGCCAGCAGCCGCGGACCTTCCTCGAGATCGATCGCCGCGACGACGTACGGCGTCCGGTCCCCGAAACCGGGCTCGCCCGGGACGTGACACACGGTATAGCTGTAGACCGTCCCGACGCCCGAACTCGCCTCGAACGGTGGATCGACGGCTCCACAGCCCGTACAGACGGCCCGCGGGTACAACTGGGCGGCCCCACACTCCTCGCAGTGTTGGTACACCAACTCACCCTCGAGCGTCGCCGCCCAGAACTCGGTATTCGCACCGGTCGGAACCGGAACCGGCCCCTCCCAGAACTCGCGGCGATCCTCGACGACCGCCGAATCAGCTCCCATCATGCTCCCCTCCGGAGGACGACGGTGCTACTCGAGGACAACACGCCACCGGTGCCGTGGGCCACCGCAACCTCGGCTCCATCGACCTGCCGATCGCCGGTGTAATCGCCGCGCAACTGTCGCACGGCCTCGATGAGGACGAAGACGCCGAAGTGACCCGGATGGCAGTACGAGAGCCCGCCGCCCTGGGTGTTCATCGGCAACTCGCCGCCCGGTGCGGTCGTCCCGCCTTCGACGAACGATCCGCCCTCGCCTTTATCGCAAAAGCCCAGATCCTCGAGGGTCACGAGCGCCGTATAGGTAAACGAGTCGTAGAGCTGGGCCACGTCGACGTCCGCGGGCGTGATCCCGGCCTCCTCGAACGCCTTCGGTCCGGTCACCGCAGCCCCGGTCGTCGTCATATCCGGCATCTCGCTGATGTCCTGGCGGTGCGTACTCGTCGAGGCCACGCCCGCGACCGAAATCTCCGGGACGCCGATCTCGCGGGCTTTCGCTTCCGAGACCAGCACGACGGCCCCGCCGCCGTCGGAGACGAGACAGCAGTCGAGCAGGTTGAACGGCTCGGCAACCGGACGGGACTCGAGGACGTCGTCGACCGTGATTTCCTCCCGCTGGGCGGCCTTGGGGTTCATCGACGCCCACTCGCGGGTCGACACCGCGATTTCGGCGAGTTGCGCCTCCGTCGTGCCGTACTCGTGTATGTGCCGTTTCGCGGCCATCGCGTACGCGCCCGGCGGGCGAAACAGCCCCGTCGGCCGGACGAAGCCGTCGACGGGATGGGTCACCTCGAGCGAGCGATCCCGCCCCGGACCGGTCTTCCGCGTCGAGCCGTAGGCGATCACGACGACGTCCGCCCGGCCGCGGGTCATCGCGTCGCCGACGTGTCCACAAAAGTGTTCGAACGAGGAGCCGCCGATTTCGGTGCCCTCGAGCAGCGACGGCTCCTCGAGGTCGAGGTACTCCGAGAGCACGAGCGCGGGCATGTAGTCGTCGCCGCCGGCAACGGCGACGCCGTCGACGTCCGAGAGGGCAAGTCCGGCGTCCTCGAGCGCTCGAACCGTCGCAATGCCGGCGTTGTCGAGCCAGTTCCGATCGGGCGTCTCGCCGAGGTCGCTCTCGGCGACGCCAGCGACGATCGGCTCAGCCATGGCAGTGCCTCCGGACGGCGAATGCGGTCATACCCTGCGTTTTTCCGACGGTCGCTAAATAGATTGTGGTGGTTTGTCACGGTGAACGATGGCATAGACGTCATCGTCCGGATTTCGGGCGTCCTTCCCGTCAGGTGGTTCGGGCGAAACGGTCGTTGAACCGAGTCGATTCACGAGTACGCAAACTATTATGTGAAAGGGTTGAATTATCGCGGACCGTCCTATCTCCGCGGCCGTCGTCGGCGCGTTTATGTCGCTCAACACGCTCTACACGGCCTACTCCCGACAGCTGATGCGAGCCGCCCGCGACGAGGCGATTCCGCTGTTCTTCGCGAAACTCCACCCCGAGTACCAGACGCCCTACCGTGCGATCCTCCTGCTGGCCGTCCCCGCACTGATCATGGTCCCGCCGATCAGTTCGACGACGCCGGTCTTGATGGCCTCGGTGCTCGCGATGACGTCGCTGATCGGAGCGATCATCAGCTCAGTCGCGCTGTGGAACTTCCCCGAGCGATTCGAGCGCCGCTACGAGTACTCGATCTACAAGCTGCCGTTGCCCGTCCTGAAGTTCGTCGCCGTCGCGAGCGCGCTCGTGGCGACCGTCTTTCTGGCTGGCGTCTCACTGGAGCTGGGATGGGTACTCGGGATCATCCTCGGCTGGATGATCCTCGCCTACCCGGCCTACAAGTATCGCGTCCGCTCCCTCCGAGCGAAGAAGGGCGTCGACCTCGAGAAGCGGATGAAATCGTTACACGACTACGAGGAGGAACACGCCGAAGCCGGTTCGCATGCCGGTCGTGAGAACGAGTCGGACTCCGGTCGGGAAGTCGAGACCGATGCCGAAGACTGACGACCCCACCCTGCGTATCAGCTTGCGTGGACCGTCCGAAACCCACTCTCGGCCGATCAGCCGACCGCTGTCATGCGGGTGAGCGACGATGAGCGTATTGGACTGGATTCCGACGAAACGAGTGCCCGACCCCGACCCCGAGTCGGCGTCGCCAGCGCTGCTCAAGCGTCGCGCGATCGCCACCGTGATCGATCTCGTGATCTGTTACGTCCTCATCGAGACCGCGATACTGGCGGTGTTGATGGTCGTGTTCCTCGAGTACTTCCTTGCGAACACCGGTGAAGCGGTTGCACTGAGCGTCGTCGGACTCGTGCCGGTGTATCTGCTCTACACGTTTGCCTTCGAGTGGCGGTACGCTCGGACGCCGGGGAAGAAACGAATGGGAATTCTCGTCGTCGACGACGACGGAAGCCGGCTCTCTGCCCGTAGTGCGGCGATTCGAAACGTACTGCGGTACGTCGATTGGCTTCCCTTCGGCTACGTGCTCGGCTGGCTGTCCGTTCGCAGATCTCCACGCGGTCGGCGACTCGGTGATCGGCTTGCCGGAACGCTCGTCGTTCGTCCAGTTACGGAAGCACAGCCGCTGTACTCGACGGATCGAGCCGCAGAAAATGCCGACGAACAGCCCGCTGAGTAGCGATCAGTAGTCCGCCTGTTGATTGACCTGTTCCCACCGATCTTCGTACTGATCGACGCCCCACTCGTAGACATCGTCGGCGTCGTTGTCGTCGACGAGCAACCGGTTGACCATCTGGGCCTGAATGTCGAACGTCTGTACGTGAAGCGTCTCAGGACTCGAGACGACCTCGGGGCTGTCCATTTCGGGAACGAGCTCCTCCATGATGTACTCGTTCTTTGCGAGGAACGCGCCGTCGTGCATCTCGAAGACCTCGGCGCTGCGGTACTCCTCGTCTTCGATGATATCCTCGTACGGCGGAATAAAGCGCATCGGTTCGACGAGGGAGACGTCGACGTGATGGTCCGCGCCGTACATTAGCCGCTTGAAGTCGCCAGCCTCTTCGGGATTGCTCGAGCCCTCGATGATCGGCGTCCCGTTGACGAGCACCCACCCGCGCGTGATCGGATCGGCTCCGTCTCGAGTCGGGATCAACGCCTGCTCCGTCGCGAGGCCGATCGGCTCCGCGGGGGTCCCGATCGTCGGTCCACAGAGCCACGCGTTGTTCATGAAACACTGGCCGAACCGGCCGCCGATCCAGTACTCGATGGTTTCCGACCAGTTTAGACTCGACGGATCGGGCGAATACTCGGCCAGTTCCTCGAGCATCTCGAGGACGGGCATGACGTGCTCTTCGTCGAACCACAGTTCGATGTCGCCGCCGTTTTCTTGCCAGACGTCGCCGCCGGAGTTGTACAGCCAGTTCGAGAAGTCCGACCCCGCTTTCCCGTCCGGCTGACCCGGGATTCCGAACCCGCGCATCTCTTCGAAGTCGCCGCCGGCTTCGTCGATCGCTTCGGCGTTCGCGAGGAGTTCGTCCCACGTCTCGGGAACCTCGAGGTCGAGCGCCTCGTAGACGTCCGAGCGATAGTTGAAACAACCACCCACGTAAACGCCGTGCGGGATCGAGTGCGTTTCGTCGTCCCGGTCGCCGGTCATCGGCTGGAGCGTGTACTTGAACAGTGCGTCGCCCCACTCGTCTTCTAAGTCGTCGACGACGTCGTCGACCTGTCGCGTCAGCCCCTGGTTGATTAGGTCACCGATCTCGGAGGTCGTCGCGTGGTAGAACTCGGGTGCATCGCCGGACTGCATCAGCGTCGCGAGTCGTTGTTCTCCGGTTCCCTGGAAGCCGGTGTACTCGACCTCGATCGGGACGTCCGACTGCTCTTCCCACGCTGGAATGAGTACGTCATCCCAGTGGTTCTCCCAGTCATCACCGTCGAAGTCGGTCAGAACGTGTATTTCGTCGTCGTCGTCACCGCCGCCGAGACACCCCGCAAGGAGTCCGGCTGCACCGACTCCAATTCCTTGTAGTGCTCGCCGCCTGTGGATACCATTACCCGGCATGTACCATGTGTGTTGTTAACAATCATTATAAAACTATCGTTTATTTTACCGCTTCTTTGCCGAGAAGCCGTCGTTACAACCGAACGAGAAGCGTTTGGATACGGATCAGTACATCGTTTAACCGGTGTTCGTTCGGACACGGCAGCGATCACCGGTACCGAATGACGACGGACCGTATCGGCGAACCGATCGCGATCGGCAGGGCTGTGGCTACTGGATCCGGAGACCGCTTTTCGGATCGAACGCCTTCATCGCGTCCGTGTCGAACTGCAGGCCGTACTGTTGTTCTCCGCCGCGGAACCGCGGCGGCGTGACGACGGTGATCCGACCGAGCGGCGTGTCGAAGAGACTGTGGGTTTGATCGCCGAGCGTCTCGTCGAACACGTGGTCGCCGGTTACACCGTCGTTCGGATCTTCGACAACCGTAATGTCTTGCGGTCGAATCCCGATCCGCACGTTCCCGCCCGAATACTGCGCGAGTGCGTCCGTCGTCGTGATCTGGTGGACATCGTCACCGATACTGAGATCGATGGTTCCGTTCTCCCGATTGACGCCCGCGTCGAAAAACTCCATATTCGGTCGTCCGATGAACTCGCCGACGAACGAGGTCTGGGGTTCGTCGTACACCTCCTCCGGCGGCCCGACCTGCTCGAGTTCCCCGTTGTTCATGACGGCGATCTGGTCGCTCATCGTCATCGCCTCCTCCTGATCGTGCGTCACGTACATCGTCGGACAGCCGACCTTGTCGGTCACTTCCGCGAACAGCGGCCGCAGTTCGTGTTTGAGCTTCGCGTCTAAGTCGCTCATCGGCTCGTCGAACAGGAACATTGCGGGCTCTCTGACGATGGATCGGCCAAGCGCGACGCGCTGTTGCTGTCCCCCCGAAAGCGAGCTTGGATGTTTGTCCAGCTGATCGACGATCTGCAGCATTTCGGCGGATTCACGCACTCGCTCGTGGCGTTGTTCCTTGCTCATCCCCTCGAGTTTCAGGGGGTAGGCCATGTTCTCGCGGACGGTCATGTGGGGGTAGAGCGCGATATCCTGGAACAGCAGGGCGATTCCACGTTGCTGGACCGGGAGGTCGGTAACGTCGTGGTCGCCGAACATGATTTGTCCCGAGGTTGCACTCTCGAGGCCAGCGACACAGCGCAGCGTCGTCGTTTTCCCGCATCCGGATGGACCGACGAGCGTGATGAACTCGCCGTCCTCGATGGTGAGGTTGAAGTCGTCGACGGCGACGAGCGATCCGAACTTCTTCGTGAGGTTCTGAATGTTGATTTCGACCATGGGTTCGTGTTGTGTGTGGTGTTGAAGTGGTGTGTGGTTGTCTGGCGGTGCCTCAGAGGGCTCGAATCTTGAATCCCTTCAGGAGATACGACTGCAGGAAGAACGCGAACAGCAACGCTGGCAGCGAGACGAGCAGACTGATCGCCATGAACTCGGCCCAGCCGGTCTCCCACGAGGAGGTAAACACGCGGAAGATGCCGGGCGGGAACGTCGTCGCCTCGTTCGACGGCATCAGGATGTAGGAGATGGTGAAGTCGCCCCACGCGATCGCGAACGCGAAGACGGAGTTGGCGATCATCGCCGGCTTGGTCTGTGGGACGATCACGTCCTTGAACCCCTGCCATCGCGACGCACCGGCGACCCATGCAGATTCCTCCAGCGAGGTCGGTATGGTCTGGATGTACTTCCACATCAGCCAGACCGCAAACGGCATCGACAACGCGCTCAGGGCAATGATCAGTCCGACGTACCTGTTCAACAACCCGAGGTAGTCCCAGATGAGATACAGCGGGATCGCGATCACGATCGGGCTGAACATGTAGCCAACCAACAGGAAGCGGGCCACCTTGACCTTGTGTTTGTAGTCGAACCGCGCGAGGCCGTAGCCGGCGATCAGCGAGACGACGATGACGGTGATGACGACGCCGGTGGTAACGATGATACTGTTGAGGAGGTATCGACCGACAGTCGGGTTGAAGACGATATCGAACTGCTCGACCGTGAACGTCTCCGGCGTCGGCAGGAACGTGATCCCGTCCTGAATTCCCTCACGCGTCGTAAACGCGCTCTGGGCCATCCAGTACAGCGGGAACGCGAGGATCAGCAGCAACGTTGCCACGCTGCCGTAGAGCCCTGCTCGGTAGATGATGCTGCGGTAGGTGTGTGAGACCCGGAACGTGCGACCGAACGCTGGCTGATCGGATTCCTCTTCGGTGCTCATGTTTCCACCTCCTCGCTCGGATTGGCGTACTTCAGGTAGACCAGTCCGAACGCGAGCAGGAACAGGAACATCACGATGGCGATCGCGTTACCCATGCCGTAGGCGCCCAGATCGAACGTCTCCCGGTAGGCGAGGATCGGCATCGTCGTGGTTGCGCTGCCCGGCCCACCTTGGGTGAGCTGCCAGATGATGTCGTACTTGTTGAACATGAACACCGCGCGGAGGAAGATTACGACCAGTATGGCTCCGTAGATGCGCGGAAGCGTGATATCTCGGAACATCTCCCACGTCGTTGCCCCACAGACCTTCGCCGCCTCGTAGAAGCGGTCCGGAATCGACTGGAGTTGGGCGAGCGTAAACAGCGTCACGAACGCCGAGAACTTCCAGCTACTGATGATGACGACCGTGATCATCGAGAGGCTCGTGTTCCCGAGCAGGTAGTCGTCCCAGAGACCCAGTGAGCTCCCGGCCGCGTGCAGGACACCGTCGTAGGGGTCCAGCATGAACAGGAACATCATCGTCACGATGATCGTCGGAATGAGGTACGACGTGAACACGAGCGTACTCAGGATTCGGCTCCCGCGGGAAATCTTGTTCAGGACGAGCGCCATCCAGATACCGACCGTCAGCTGAATGACCGTCGATCCGATCATGAACACGAACCCGCGCCACATCGAACCCCAGAATCGATCGAGCTGGAAGACATCGATGTAGTTGTCGAATCCGACGAACTCCCACTGTGGGTTCAACAGAGGAACGCTGTGGAGTGATGCCAGGATTGCAAAGCCAATCGGGATCAGTGCAACGAGCGTATACAGGGCCACTACTGGCAGAATTGTCAGCCAGCCCCAGAAGTCGTCTGAGGTAATTTCGAACCTCCCGATCGAAAACCCGTCGTCGTAGAACCGACGAGATCGATCTAGTGGCTCGAGATCGGTTGCCATGCCATCACAATACACAAGGTATATGTTAACAGTTTCGCTGTTAGCAGGATGAGTAGCCGTTCACAGATTTGTACAAAAGCCGTACTATCTCGACTACGATCCGATTTAGTCGAGTATACAGTGCCTTGTGCGCTAAGAAGTGTTTGAACGATCAGCTTCTTCCACAACGAGTCGTTCGTGGTTGGCACGATGATCGGTCGCAGATTGCCAGATACAACCGGTTTACAGTTCCTCTAGCGGCGCTACTCGAGCGACGGAACCACCTAATAACGGGACAGCAGCTATCCTTGGGGCCGAGATACCAGCGATCCCTGGTATTGACACACACTTTTTATTAGTTCCGGCAGTACGGTGGGCCATGGAACGACAACACGGGCCTCAGTTGCGAAGGCGGTGTCAGCCACTCGGCAAGCGGTCACGGTCGACCGACCACCGACGCGGTCGGCAACAGCGGACGGATACCGCCGGCCGGAACCGGCAGGATCGCGCCGGCGGGGCGGGCTACCGGACGGTGAGCGTATGACCGTCGTCGTTACACCGTATGTTTTCGGGGGTGGTGGCCCGATTCTGCTCGAGGAAATCAGCCACCGCCGGTCCGACATCGACCTGGTGCATCCCGACGAGGACGACCTGCTCGAGGCCGTCGCCGAGGCGGAGATCGTCGTGACCGGTCGACTCCCCGAGGAGGTGCTGACCGCGGCCGACGACCTGCGCTGGGTACAGGCGCTCAGCGCCGGGACGGACGCCTACGATCACGACGCGCTCGAGGCTCGCGACGTCGCCCTGACGACCGTTTCAGGAATCCACGCGAAGCCGATCGCTCAGCAGGTGCTGGGGTATCTGCTCCACTTCGAACGGCGGTTCGATCGCGCGATCGCCCAACAACGAACGAAGACGTGGGAGCGATACAGCGGCGGTGAGCTCGGCGATCACACGGTCGGCATCGTCGGCGTCGGCGCGATCGGATCACAGATCGCGGACTACTGTAACACGTTCGACGCTCGCGTGATCGGGACGAAACGCGATCCGACCGACGCGCCGGCGGCCGTCGACGACGTCTACGGTCCGGACGGACTCGAGACCGTCCTCGCCGAGAGCGACTACCTCGTGCTCGCCTGCCCGCTCACCGAGGAGACGCGCGGGCTGATCGACGCCGAGGCGCTGGCGACGCTCACCGACGATGCCGTCCTCGTCAACATCGCCCGCGGCGAGGTCGTCGATCAGGGGGCGCTCGTGGACGCACTCGAGGCCGACGAACTCGGCGGCGCCGCGTTAGACGTCTTCGAGGAGGAACCGCTGCCCGAGGCGTCACCCCTGTGGAACCGCGACGACGTGCTCGTGACGCCGCACATGGCCGGATCGACCCCCCACTACTGGGAGCGCTGTGCCGACGTGTTCATCCGGAACTACGACCGATTCCGGGACGGCGAGGCCCTCGAGAACCGGGTCGTCTGAGTCGGTGCCGATCGGCCGACGTTCGGTCATCAACCCGTCGACGTCTGCACTCCGCCGCGTTGGCGTCGGGGCACCGTCCCGCTGGTGCCAGGTCCGGCTGGTCGATCTCTCGTTTCGACGATAGATTCAAGCCTCGATCCATCGACTACATTGTATGTCAACGATTCGCATCGATGCGAACGTGCCGCATCTTTCAACCGAGACCGGCGACGCCGCCGAACGCGCCGAGGAACTCAGCTTCGACGGCGTCTGGACGGCCGAAACGGACCACGACGCCTTTTTGCCGCATCCGATCATCGCGGATCGGACCGAACGGATCCAGCAGGGAACGCGCATCGCGCTCGCATTTACTCGGAGTCCGATGGCCCTCGCCTACACGGCCTGGGATCTCGCACAATACTCGAACGGGCGGTTCGTCCTCGGTCTCGGCACGCAGGTCAAGGGACACAACGAACGGCGGTTCAGCGTGGACTGGGAGTCACCCGGCCCCCGACTGCGAGAGGTCGTCGAATCGCTGCGCCACATCTTCGACGTCTTTCGGGGGGAGGCCGAACTCGACTACGAGGGCGACCACTACTCGTTTTCCCTGATGACCGAGACGTTCGATCCCGGGCCGATCGACTACCCCGACGTGCCGATCTACATCGCGGGCGTCAACGAGTACAACATCCGACTCGCTGGAGAACTCTGTGACGGACTGGCGATGCACCCGTTCAACACGCCTGCGTACGCGAGCGACGTTATCGCCCCCACGGTCGCGGAGGGGGCGGACCGCGCCGACCGGTCCCTCGAGGACGTCGCCCTCTCGGCGAGTCCGTTCGTCGTGACGGGCGCGACCGAAGACGAAATGGATCGGTCCCGCGAAGAGGTTCGCCGCCGGATCGCGTTCTACGGCAGTACCCGAACCTACCACGACGTCCTCGAGCACCACGGCTGGGGCTCGATCGGCGAGGAACTCCACGATCTCTCCAGAGACCAGCGGTGGGAGGAGATGGCCGACCGCGTCACGGACGAGATGGTCGCGACGTTCGCGATCGAAGCGCCGCCCGAGGATCTTCTCGACCGCGCTCGAGACGCCTACGGCGGAATCGCGGACCGACTCGTCCTCCCCCTCGATCAGGGCGAGGCCTTCATGAACGAGTAACGACGAACGCCGTCTGAACTGTCGAACGAGACGCGGCCTCGTCGCACCAGCGTTCCGAGCGCACCCAGGGTGTCGAGCAACTGCGCCGGATACCGAACTTCGCCGGCGCGGTTTCGGGTGATCTCCATCGGCGTCGCCGGCCCGACGGTCACGACGGCCTCGAGGGTGGCTGCGGTGAGCGACTCGAGTTCGTTTCGGGTAAACTCGATGGTCTCCCGGTACGTCGTGAAGACGGGCCCGTGGCCAGGGAAGATCCGATCGAACGACCGGGACTCGAGTCGGTCCATGGCGTCGTGAAACGCGTCGACCGCCTCGTACGCGCCGTGATCGATTCCGACGTGAATCGCTCCGGGTCGGAACGGTTCGACGAGCGCGTCACCGCTGAAGAGGACGCGCTGGCCGCCGACCGTCGCCGCGAGGCTGGCGTGGTCGATCTGATGACCCGGCGTGTGGATGGGATCGAACTGGAGGCCCGCCACCGAGAACGAGCCGTCGAACGCGAAGCCGACGGCCTCGTCCGGGGCGAGCAGTCGCCGGTTGCGTTGCAACGAACTCCTGGCGCGTTCGACTTCGCGTTCGATCGCTTCGCCCCGGTAGCCCGCCGAGCGGCCGACTTCGCGGACGCCGTCGGCCAGATCGTCAGGATTTCGCTCGAGTCGCTCGAGGACGGGTTCGGGCGCGTAGACGGTCGCGCCCGCCTCGCGAAGCAACGGCACCTGGCCGATGTGGTCGCTGTGGGGGTGAGTGACGACGACTGCCTCGACGTCTCCCGGCTCGTAGCCGCGGTCAGCCAGTCCCTCGCGGATCGTCTCCTCGGCTCGGTCGCTGGGGTCTCCGGCGTCGACGAGGATCGGCGCCGGCGTCTCGAGCAGGTAGGCCGCCGCGTGTTTCGGCGGCCACTCGATGTCGAACTCGAGTCGCGTGATCTCCGTTTCTGTGGAGTCCGTCGTCCGCTCCGTCGGTTTGCTCATCAGCCCGCCTCAGATTAGCTCGCGGGCGATCGTTCGTTTCTGGATCTCGTCGGTGCCCTCGAAGATGCGGAACACCCGCGCGGAGCGGTAGTTGCGTTCGATCGGAAGCTCCTTCATGAAGCCGGCGCCGCCGTGGACCTGCATGGCGATGTCGGCCGCGTCGTTCGCGAGTTGGGCGCCGCGGAGCTTCGCCATCGACTCCTCCTTGCGGGCGCGCTCGCCGTTGTCCATCTTCCAGGCCGCGTAGCGGTAGAGCTGGCGGACCTGTTCGATGTCCGTCGCCAGTTCGGCGAGCTGAAAGGAGACGCCCTGTCTGTGCCCGATCGGCTTGTCGAAGGTTTTCCGGTCGCGGGCGTAATCGACGGAGATGTCGAGTAAGTACTGGGCGGTGCCGACGGAACCCGCGGCGATGTTGATCCGGCCGCCGCCGATCCAGGACATCGCCGACTGGAACCCGCGGCCAACTTCGCCGAGCACCTGATCCTCGCCGACTCGGCAGTCGTTAAAGTAGAGTTCCGAGTGCGTGCCGGGGGTCATCCCCATCGCGCGGTGGATCGTGCCGACCTCGAAGCCGGGGTTGTCCGCGTCGACCAGGAAGCAGGTGATCCCCTCGAGATCCCCGTCATCGCCGCTCGTTCGCGCGAAGACCATCGTGAAGTCCGCGTACGGGCCGTTCGTGATGTAGCACTTCTGGCCGCTGATCACCCACTCGTCACCGTCCTTCTCGGCGGTCGTATCCATGTAGTGGGCGTCGCTGCCGTGGCCCGGCTCGGTGAGCGCGAAACAGGTCGTGATCTCGCCGTCCATCAGCGGTTGGAGGTACTCCTCGCGCTGGTCCTCGTCACAGGCCAGCAGGATCGGAGTTGGGCCGCCCGCGCCGCCGAAGATGGCGCTGTGGAACCCCGGCGGCCGGTTCGACATGTGTTCGCCGACGATCGCCCGCGTGAGGATATCGACGTCGCCGCCACCCGCTTCTTCGGGCATCGTCATCCCGTAGAACCCCGCCTCGACTGACTTTTGACGGATCTGTTCGACGATATCGCGGTACTCGGGGACCTGCCGGTGGTTCTCGTCGACGATGTGTTTCTCGTAGTCCGCCCCGAGGAACTGATCGTACTCGTTCTCGAGCGGTTTGACCTCCTGATCGACGAAGTCGTCGAGTGCCTGCTTGATCTGCACCGCTTCGGACGGTTCGCTAAAGTCCATAGCCTATATGACAGAACGTGGTACATAAGTGTTATCGTGTCGCATACGTCTGCCGGAAGGAGATGAATCGGTCTCTCTCGAGCGCCAATCGAACGCAAGCGTTCGACAGAACAGAACAATTATGTCACCTCCACGGCAACCTATTGGTATGACAATCCAGGGCACGGATAAGGGCGACAGGGTGCAATCGGTCGTCAAGACGTTGGATATTCTCGAGGCCCTCTGGCAGTCCGAGGGCGCCGGCGTTACCCAGCTGACCGAGCGGACTGGCCTCCCGAAGAGTACGGTTCACGCCCACCTGACGACGCTCCGCTCGAAGGGGTACGTGGTCCAGGACGGCGACGAGTACCGACTCGGCGTTCGGTTCCTCTCCTTTGGCGAGCACGTCAAACACGCCGAACCGCTGTACGCCGCGTCCGAGACGCCGATCGAGGACCTCGCGGACTGGACCGGAGAGCGCGTGCTCTGTTCAACTGAGCAGAACGGCCTCGGAACCGTCATTCGGGCTTGCGACGGAGAGCGATCGGTCTCCTCGAGTATCAGCGTCGGGACACCGACGTACCTCCACTGTTCGGCCGCCGGGAAGGCGATGCTTGCTCACTTCGATCGGTCGAGGATCGATGGAATCGTCGACACCTGGGGACTCCCGGCCTTTACGGACGAGACGATTACGGATTGGGCGACGCTGGAAGCCGAACTTGAAGCCGTCCGCGAAGACGGTGTCGCGTACAATCAGGGGGAGTACCTTCCCGGTATCAGCGCGGTCGGTGCCCCTGTACTCGACAACGACGGCGACGTTCACGGCGCAGTGACAGTCGTCGGTCCGCAACATCGACTCGAGAACGAGTGGGAACACGAGGAACTGCACAATCAGCTGCTCTCGGCTGCGAACACGATCGAAGTCAACCTCCTGTTCTCGGAGTGAGCCCGCATCGCGGTCTGTCTCGATCGTCGGCGTTCAGCCTGATTGAACGGTGCCTTGTGATGCGACCATCCGCTAGATTCGTGTGTCTCGACTCCTCAGCGAAGACCGTGCTCGATTACCGCGTTCCGTCTGACTGAACACAGCTAAATTTACAACCATATGCTTGTAATTCTCTCGGCCGTCGATCGACAGTTGTCGTCGCTCGCGGAACCGGCAACGTCCCTCGGACGTAACGGAGCGCTGTCACGGTTTATCACGAGAACGCTCCGGTTTTTAGAGTTATCTGTGGGCGTAGAAAGTAGTAGTAGCCCCTCTAGGTGATTTTCGTCAACTCGGAAATGATGACTTTGAGGAGGTCGCTGCCATTCATATTTCCTCTACCCCTATATGCGGAATTAAATAGATTTATACTGTTCTATATAGAATTTCGATTTATTACCAAACTCTAGACATCATATTCGACTGTCTATAGATCAGAGAAGATTTTCGTTCCGTTTCGGACTCGAGACCGAACCAATTTGAGAGCGCCATCTATCCGGCCCATATGCCCTAATACGTCGATATTGATTAGAGAGGTCATTAGAATTTCGTCTCGTACGACTCGAGTACCGATACAGAGTCGCTTTTCCGCACCAAGCTATCAGACATGTATCTATCATCGAAATCATACAGATCCAGGTAGTTACATGTGTTTAGTATACTAGTTATCTCGAGGAATGTATGTTCGGTCGGAGGGTCTGTGATCCTGTTACCTTTCGCACAATGCTGGCAGTTCGATTAATGAGCGTCTGGGCCAAACGGATCGATGGGATGGGAGTGGTTACAAGACTTCGACTGATCATCGGCGACGACGGAGAGTTGTACGAGTGTCGCAACTGCGGGTCGAAGTTCGACCACGAACCCGACACGTGTCCGACCTGTGGATCGGCCGAAATCGCTCACTACAAGTTTTGAACGAGTCGCCATTTTCCACGCCGCTGGCCGTTGAGATCCATCCATACAGACAGTAGTCCGGAGCCGACTGTACCGGTCGATTGCGCGTCCCAGTGTCGATCCCCGGCGGCGACGAAGCCATCCGTCTGGACGGCGAAAAACGGGCATGGATCACTCGAGTGCGGATGCGAGGACTGCACCAGCGGGCGAGCAGGACGCGAAGACGCCGACGACGGACGAAACGAGAACGGCGACGTTCGGAATGGGCTGCTTCTGGGGTCCCGACGCCCGCTTCGGCGCGATAAAGGGCGTCGTTCGAACGCGTGTCGGATACGCTGGCGGGACATCGCCGACCCCCAGCTACCACTCGCTCGGGGACCACACCGAAGTCGTGCAGGTCGAGTACGATCCTGATACGCTGGGCTACGACGACCTACTCGAGGTCTTCTGGACGAACCACGACTGGGGATCGACGGCGACCAAACGCCAGTATCGGAGTGTCGTCCTCGCGGCGGATGACGATCAGTTGGCGACCGCCGAGCGCCACCGGGACGAGCTCGAGGAGCGGACCGGCCGATCGGTCGCGACAGATCTCGAACGACTCGAGGCGTTCACCCGTGCTGAAGACTACCATCAAAAGTACGAACTCCGCTCGACGCCAGTCGTTGGCGACGAACTTGCGACCCGCTACGGCGACGCGTTCGTCGACTCGACGGTCGTTGCACGGCTCAACGGCTTCGTGGCTGGACACGGCGAGCCGTCACAGCGTGCGGCGCTGCTGGAGCGAGTCGAACTCGAACCGACACAGCGCTCGGAACTGCAGCGGCGCTTCTGATCTGGGCGTTTCGTGACCCTACTTGTACGTCGACCACGAAGGAGAAGGTATGACCGACGACGATCGGTACAAACTGTTCGGCGTCTACCTATCGGAGCCAACCGTCGACGCGCTCGCCAAATCACTGTACGAGGCGGCAGGCGTCGTCGATCTCGAGACCTATTTCGACGAGACGGCGGATTTCGTCCCCGCTGGTGACCCGGGTGCCGACGCGACCGACGCCCTGCTCGCGGACGTCCTCGAGTCGTTCGCGACGCGCTACGACGAGGCGGCGTTCGAGACCGCGGAAGCCGTCGATCCCGACTCGTTCACGCTCGTCCATCTCGCGGCCAAGCCGCGACACGTCACGGAGCTTCGCGAGCGCTTTCAGGCCGCGGCGACGATTCAGGAGACCGACCTGCGGACGGTCCAGACGGCGATTCTCGCGGCGCACCTCGATACCGAACTGACGGCGTAGCCGGGACCGACGGGCTACTGGCCGGAGTCTCGCCGCTCGGTCATCGCCAGCGCGATGAAGGAGACGACGACGTCACCGTCTTGATTGTATCCCTCGACGCGGCTGTCGACGTAGCCTCTCCGGGGATCGCTCTCCGAGACGCGCTTGTCCACGATTTCCGTTCGGACGGAGAGCGTGTCGCCGGGTTTGACGGGCCGCTTCCAGCGCAGTTCGTCGACCCCGCGGGCGCCCATACTCGCTCGCTCGTCGATCGGGCCGTCGACGAGCATCCGCATACACATCGAGGCGGTGTGCCAGCCGGAGGCGACTAGCTCACCGAACGCGGACTCCTCCGCTGCGTCGGCGTCGGTGTGGAACGGCTGTGGATCGTACTGCTCGGCGAACTCCACGATCTCCTCGGCCGTCACGTGGTACTCGCCGAATTCTCGAGTGTCTCCGATCTCGATGTCCTCGTAGTACTGCATTTCCCTCAACTGTGGCACACGCGACCAAGAGTGTATGGAAAGGCGAACGAAGGGGGCCGGTCGCCCGTCAGGCCGCCTGGAGATCGTAAATGCTCACCCAGTGATCAGGATACTCCCTTTCGTGGTCGCTCGCATCGCGGTTCGCGTCGGGCCAGTCGGCACACTCGCGCTCGAGATCACAGCTGTCGCACCGAAGTTTGTATGCCATATGTTCTCGCATGACTGGGAAGGTTGTAAGCGTTCGTCGGAACGTGACGGATTGTTTTCACGTGTTGCTTGTGGTATCGTGGAATGTTTGGCCGTGGCTCGAGTCCGACCTTCCTCGATTCGTGATGAGCGGGCGAGGAAGATCTGCTAAGTACACGTCGTACTGGGCGGATGCGACTAGTAACACTCCCTACTGAGTACTAGCACACCGACCAGTACGGCCGCTCCACCAGCAGTAAAGAGGAGAGCCGTCAGAAACGGATTGATCCCTTCAAAACCGAGTCGATACGCACAAAGGCGACCGATTGCTCCCCCAACAGCAATCGCAGCATAACATTCCAGTCTACTGAGAGCGAATACGCGATACCAATCCATATGGTCGTAATGGATTTGTGTCACGGTAACCATGTCGCCCGTGCTGACAATACGTTCTCGCGAACGAACTGAGCGAGTGGGCACGTTGGCTGATTTGAACACTGTAGAGACGTGCTCGCTCGCGGCGCTTTGCGCCGTCCGCAATCGCATTGCGTTGCGACCGCGTTCTCGTTGCGTGCGACTCGTCTCGTTCAAATCTACCGACCATTTTGACGGCACGCACTCCTCGCTACGCTCGTCGTCATTGTGTCGTCAAAAATGGGTTGGGGCAGATTTGAACTGCCGACTTCCTCCGTGTGAAGGAGGTATCATAACCGGACTAGATCACCAACCCGCACGGGATTGTATCCGTGCGTTTAACTTAAGACTTCCTTTCAGCGGTCGTCGGCTGGGTCGGCCGCGTCGGACCGCGAGAGCGTCGCTCGAGCGTTCCCAACGACCGTACGGGCCTGCCCGGCGGCGTTGCGCTCCAGATCAACCACGCCGTCGCGAACCGCCTCGAGACGCGTGGACTCGGGTTCAGGTTCCGACTCGCGGCCGACCAGAGTGCGGACTCGCGCCGCGTAGGGCTCGACGGCCTCACTGAGACCGAGTTTCGCGTGTTCGCCGGCGCGGCTGAGGTAGTAACGGCTGTCGTCGAAGTGCTTATTCATGTGGTACTCTACCAAGGGGAGGACCCCATCCAATATAGCCCTTTCGTAGGCAACAGGATCGGACCGTGCCCGGAATCGCGCCGGCCGTCGACCGGCTACCAGCCGACGCTGACCGCAACCCACTCGCACCGAGCGAGTTCCAGTTGGTCGCCTTCGTTTCGCGGCCGATCTGTCCCTGGAGTTGTCGTTACAGGCGACGACGCGCTCGAGGAGTTACTCAGCGATGGTGGATGCAGGATCAGCCGGCCGCTGTGCACGATTTAGCCGGTGGCGGTCTCCAGCGTGGCCGCGTTGAAACTCACCGCCACGGGGTACCCGACAGCGTCGGAACGGACTCGAGCCAGTTATTGGTAGAGTAATTACAGGATACTGTGTGTGGTTAGCTAGTTGCCAATTGCTAGTAAATATGTGTCAGAGAACATCGATGGTCGGCGAGTTCATTAAAAAGTAATATAAAACCGCTACCTCATCAGTTTGGCATGCTGGTCGCTGAATTCATAGTAAGCGAAGCGATACTTCACAGCACATTATCTGCGTTTTCCACTATTTCCGTCACTCACGAGGCACAGTACCGGATGGCTAACGATGGCATACGACTGCTGTTCTGGCTATCCGGTGTCGAGAGCTCCGCGTTCGAAGTCGCCGTCGAAAACGATCCGACAGTGACGAACTGTCACCGGTTAGACGAAGTCGGTTCGGCGTTCCTCTACCGAGTCGATCTCACCCAGCACGGACGGTCTAAATCGACGTTTCTGCGGTGGGGCGAAGACGATGTCGGATTGATCGACGGTCACGCGACCCAGGATGGATGGCAAGTCGAGATGCGTTTCCCGGACCGGGAAACATTGATTACGTACCGAGAAGCGTACGTTGCTAACGGCTGCTCGTTTTTTCTCCTGTCCCTCTATCAGCGCTCGACAGACGACCAGGCGAACGTCACCTCGCTCACCTCGGCACAGCGCGAACTACTCGTCGAAGCTTACGAGTCGGGCTACTTCGATATTCCACGTCGGATCACACAGAACGAACTCGCATCACAGTTCACTATCACGTCACAATCGGTCTCTGAACGGTTACGGCGTGGGATCGCCTCGCTGATCGAATCGATGCTTCGGCGGAAGTAGTACTTAAAACCCTGAATGGACAGGCTGGACACTCACTCACATTTCTACCGAACCACGATCTGTAATGTCAATGACCGTCGCTCCTGATTTAGTATTGAAAGCACTTGCTAACCAAGAACGTCGAGCCGTTTGTCAGTATCTTGCCGGACAGCAGGCGCCGGTCACGACCAACGAGGTCGTGGCAAGACTGCAGGCACAGTCGGCGGATTCTCGATCACGCTCTCAGTTCGTGGTCGCTCTTCGTCACACCCACTTGCCGCTGCTGAACGAGGCGAACATTATCGAGTACACTCGCTCGACCGAGCGTATCGAGTCGGGACGACATCTCGACGTCGCGTCGGAGATTCTTGACATTATCTCTCGCGACGGAATCGAAGTCGTTTGACAGGCCACTAGCGCGAGATCGTCCTCGCAATCCGTGGCCGACTCAGTACTGGGGCGAATCTTCGGGTTCGCCGTCGCGCTTGTTGACGACGCGACCGAAGGTGAACAGGCCGTCGGAGAGTCGGTTCAGATACTGCACTGCTTGTTCGTTGATCTGCTCCTCGCTCGCGAGGGCGACCGCTCGGCGCTCGGCGCGCCGACAGACGGTTCTGGCGTGGTGGAGCGCCGCACCGTGTTCGCTGCCCGTCGGCAAGATGAAAGAGGTCAGCGGCTCGAGTTCCTCGTCGTACGCGTCGATCCAGTCCTCGATGGTTTCGACGTGATCGGCGCGGACTGCGGGGTCGTCCTCGTCGGGGTCGGGGTTCGCGAAGTCCGCCTGCACGACGTGGAGGTGGTTCTGAACCGTTCGTAACTGCTCGTCAACGTCGTCGTAGCCGGTCGGTCGGATCGTCCCGATCAGGGCGTTGAGTTCGTCGACGGTTCCGTAGGCCTCGATGCGCGCGCTGGTCTTCGAGACGCGAGTCATATCCCGGAGATCGGTCTGTCCGTCGTCGCCGCGACCGGTATAGATCGTCATACTCGAGTCGACGGACGGCGGCCACTTAACTGCTGACGCATCGGTGGGTCGTCAGGTTGGGTCCGCTCGCGGTACGGACGGGCGGTACGATATCGGGACACGACTGGAAAATGGTCGTTCCCTCGAGGTGGCTCACTCCCCCGGTAGCGCAGCGACGAACGTATCAGTTTGGACCGGACGCAACTTATGGTCCTGCTCGGTATACGAGACCCTCGTGACTGAAAATAACGTACTCGAGGTCCGGAATCACGGGGGTCGATCGTAGATGTGCACGCGATTAGTGTATCTGGGTCCCGAAGACGTCGTCATCACCGGTCGGTCGATGGATTGGCACGACGAGATCGGAACCAACATCTGGGTGTTCCCCCGCGGGATGGATCGAACCGGCGCGGTCGGTCCGAACTCCATGGAGTGGTCCGCAGAGTACGGCAGCGTCATCGCTTCTGCGTACGACATTGCGTCGACTGACGGGATGAACGAGGCGGGATTGGTCGCGAACCTCCTGTGGCTCACCGAATCCGACTACCCCGAGTGGGACGGCGACACACCCGGTCTGGCGATTTCGATGTGGGTACAGTACGTCCTGGACAACTTCGAGACGGTAGCCGAGGCGGTCGAAAATCACCGGAAGGAGGAGTTCGTCGTCGTCTCCGAAGAGATCCCTGACGAAGGCCGGTTCGCCACCTTGCATCTGTCCCTGTCGGACGCCACGGGTGACAGCGCGATCTTGGAGTACGTCGACGGCGAGTTGACGATCCATCACGGTCGGGAGTACCAGGTGATGACGAACTCCCCGCCGTTCGACCAGCAACTCGCACTCGACGAATACTGGTCGGAGATCGGCGGCACGGTCATGTTACCGGGGACGAATCGCCCGGCCGACCGGTTCGCCCGGGCGAGTTTCTACGTGGACGCGATCCCGCAAACCCAGGACCGTCGAACCGCGACGGCGAGCGTCTTCGGTGTGATCCGCAACGTCTCCGTGCCGTACGGTATCAGCACGCCGGACGAGCCACACATCTCCTCGACGCGCTGGCGTACGGTCGCAGATCACCGAGACCGCCGCTACTACTTCGAATCCGCGCTCTCACCGAACGTCTTCTGGCTGGATCTCGACGAGCTCGACTTTGCCGCCGACGCCGGTGTTCGAACGCTTCCGCTCGGTCAGGACCAAGCGAACGTCTTCGCTGGCGACGTCGCCGGAGAACTCGTCGACACCGAGCCGTTCGAGTTTCTCGGCGTCCCCGCTCCTTCGAGGTAATCTCGATCGAGAGGCGAACGCCGGCGGTAGCGATCGGTACGTTAAACACGCGCCGCGCCAAACGCCCGCGTATGGCCATGGAACTCGACCACGACTGTCCGAACTGCGGTGACGAGCGGACCTTCTACCGTGCGGCGAGCACCACGCTCCACCTCGGCGAGAAGGTCAAGTGGCACTGCCCGGACTGCGACTACGGCTTCGTCCGGATCGGCGACAACGGCACCGCCGTCGACTCGAGCGCACCGTAACGACGACCAACGCCACTTCGATTTTAGTAGGGTCGGTCACCGTCACTTCGTGGCAGTCGCTCGTAGGCCGGCGACACCGACCGGATAATGTTCGCGACCTGCTGGAGTTCCATCCCCAGGAGCACGACGATATCGCTCAACGAGACGATGGCGACGAGGTCGCCGTCTTCGACCACGGGGACCCGGCGGACGCCCTTGCGCGACATTCGATCGAGGAGATCGTAGATCCCCGCGTCGGCGGCGACCGTCAACAGGTCGTCAGCAACGATCTCGCTCACTGGCGTCGACTTTGACGCCCCGTCTCCGTCGAGGACCTCGAGTGCGAGGTCGCGGTCGGAGACAAGTCCGATCGGTTCGCCTTGGTCGACGACGATGACGCTCCCGACTCGTTCCGTCCGCATCGTCTGAACGACGTCGGATAGCGTGGCGGTCGGTTCGACGGTGACGACCGTTCGCCGCGCAATGTCGATCACAGCCATACGCAACGTGTCCTCGCCGACCGATACAAGCGTTGTGCCAGATCCAGAGTATCAGTGCGCCGAACAGTACCGATCCGAAGAGAACGCATACAAGATTACTTCTGCCGAGGAGTTCGTGGGATACGTATGCAAGGACGCAGGCTCGCCACGACGGACGAGATCATCGCGATCGTTAGTCCGGACAGCGACGAGGCGCTCGCGTCGCTCACCGAGTGGACCGAAGAACGGGGGCTCGGGCTGGCGACCGTCGCCGTCGGGGAGGACATCGGCGACGTCTACGACGAGAGTCGAGCGACGCTGGGCGTGACGCTCGGTGGCGACGGAACGTTTCTGGAGGGTGTCAAGACGTTCAGTCCGCGGGATATCCCGCAGCTGGGCGTCAACACGGGGACGCTCGCGTTTCTGGCCCGCGTCGAGCCCGAGGACCTCGAGGACGCGCTCGACGAGACGCTCCGCGGTCGGGCCTCCGTCGACAGCCGCCAGCAGGTCCACGTCGAGGCACCTGGCGTGAACGCGACCGGGATCAACGATCTCATGGTCCAGCAGGTGCCCCCGGAGAACCCGATCGACCGGAAGGTGACGCGACTCGACGTCTACGCGGACGACGAGTACGTCGGCGAGTTCGAGGGGACGGGCCTTGCCGTCTCGACGCCGACCGGCTCGACCGGCATCTCGCTGTCGGCCAACGGGCCGGTCCACTACCCCGTGAACAACCATACGCTCCAGATCGTCCCGCTGCACACGCACAAACTCGGCGTTCGGCCGATCGTCGTCTCTCCCGAGACGGAGCTCCAGATCGTCACGCAGGAACAGGCGAGTCTGCTCGTCGACGGCGGCCGTGCTCACACCATCCTCACCGAGGGCGACGAGATCACGGCCACCGGCGCAGACAAACTGGCCCACATCGTCCGAACCAGTTACGATGATCACTTCTTCACCGCGATCACGAAGAAACTCGGTTGGGACGTTCGGGATGTCGAAGTGCCGGCGGCGAAGCGTCGCGAGCCGCTGTCCGCCGCGTCGAAGAAGTCGATAACCGCCGACGAGGAGACGGATACCGTCGAACGTGCGCTGACGGTCGCAACGGAGGCCGCGAAGGCCGCCGGGGAGCCGCTTCGCGAACTCCACGGACAGGTGGAGTCCATCGACGTCAAAACCGACAAGTCCGATATCGTCACGGAGGCCGACCACCAGGCCGATCGGATCATCACGACCGTTGTTCGCAACGAGTTCCCCGACCACGCGATCTTCTCGGAGGAGGGGGCCCGCCAGCGAGGCGAGGACAGCGACTACACCTGGGTGATCGATCCGCTCGACGGCACCGGCAACTTCGCTCACGGCAACCCCAACTACTCGATCTCGGTCGCCCTCGTCGAGGACGGCGAGCCGGTGATGGGCGTCGTCTACGTCCCCGAAACCGACGAACTGTTCTCCGGTATCGCCGGGAAAGGCGCCTGGCGCGACGGCGATCCGATCGAGACGACCGACCGTGACCAGCTCGACGAGAGCATGCTGATTTCGGGCTACGATCCTGACGGCACCTTCCTCTCGCACTTCTATCAGGCCTCGCGCGGCGTCAGACGCCTCGGCTCCGCCGCGCTCAATCTCTGTTACCTCGCCAGCGGCAGCGCGGACGCCGTCTGGGAGCACGACACCTATCCCTGGGACATTGCCGCCGGACTCGTCATCGCTCGCGAGGCCGGCGCGACGCTCACCGACCAGACGGGCGACCCCTACGAGTTCGACTTCGATACCGACGACCGAACGCCGTTGCTCGGCTCGAACGGCTCGCTCCACCCGGCGCTGCTCGAGCACCTCGAGGACGGATTGCCGGCCCGCTCGCAGTAAACAAAAGACGAACGAGCGTTGTTGAGCGGACGAACGAGTGTAGCTGAACGCGACGAACGAGCGTTGCTAAATGCGACGGACGGCCGTTACTCGTCGTCGGTGGTTCCGATCGCGTGCCACGACAGCCGCGGATTCCGTGCGGCGCTGGTCTGGTCGATCCGGCGGGCCGTGGTGCGGCCGGGTGCGGCCTCGAGCGTCTCGTCGTCCTCCGCCGCGACGGCGTTGAAGGCGGCGGCGAGCCGATCGAGCGTTCCCTTGCTTTCGACCTCCGTGGGTTCGGTCATCAGCGCCTCGGAGACAATCTCGGGCCACTTGGTCGTCGGCGGGTGGACGCCGTAGTCGAGCATCCGCTTGGCGACGTCCGCGGCGTCCTGATCGCCCGCGCTGGCGACGAACTCGTGGTGGAACGGCTCGTAGGGAATGTCGTACTCGAGCTGACTCGCGAGGTAGTTCGCGTTGAGCACCGCCTTCGCGCTGGCGTCCGAGAGACCCGCGTCACCGAGTCGAGCGATATAGGCGAACGCCTTGACGAGAACGAGCCAGTTGCCCTGGTAGCCGTGCACGTGGCCGATTGTGTGTTCCGGGTCGAACAGCTCGTAGGTCGACTCGCCGCTCTTCGTCACGCCGCCTTCACGCACTCGAGGCGCAGGGAGGAACGGCGCGAGTTCGTCGACCACGCCGACGGGACCCGCGCCGGGACCGCCGCCGCCGTGGGGCGTCGCGAACGTCTTGTGGACGTTGTAGTGCATCACGTCGAAGCCCATATCGCCCGGGCGAGCGCGGCCGAGCAGGGCGTTCAGGTTCGCCCCGTCGTAGTAGAGCAAGCCGCCCACGTCGTGGACCATCTCGGCAATCTGTTCGATGTCGCGCTCGAACAGCCCGAGCGTGTTCGGATTCGTGAGCATGAGCGCCGCCGTGTTCTCCGAGAGGGCCGCCTCGAGGGCCTCGAGGTCGACTCTCCCTTCGTCGTCGCTCGGCAGCGAGACGACGTCGTAGCCGCCCAGCGCGGCGGTGGCGAAGTTGGTTCCGTGGGCGCTCTCGGGGACGATGACCTCGTCGCGGTGGTCCTCGCCGTTGTGCTCGTGGTAGGCCGCGGCGACGCGGATGCCGACGAACTCGCCGGCCGCGCCGGCCGGCGGCTGGAGCGTGACGGCGTCCATGCCGCCGATTCGGCCGAGATAGTCCTGGAGCCGGTACAGTAGCTCGAGGGTCCCCTGCAGCGATCGTTCCGAGCGGTCGGGGTGGACCGCCGCCTTCGGCAGCGCCGCGACGTCCTCGGTGAACTTCGGGTTGTACTTCATCGTACACGATCCCAGCGGGTAGGGACCGCTGTCGATCCCGTAGATCATCTGGGAGAGCCGCGTGTAGTGGCGCGCCAGCTCGGGCTCGGAGAGTTCGGGGAGCTCGAGGGAGTTCCGCGTGAGGTGGTCGGGGAGGGGCGAACCGCCGTCGTCGCCGTTGCCGTCACCGTTCGCTTCGTCGCCCCCAGTGCCGATTTCGACCCGCGTCAGGTCCTTCTCCGAGAGCAACGGCTCGTACTGGCCGTTCTCGACGTATCGGGCCTGATCGTAGCGGACCCCCTCGGCTCGAGGCGCTGCGCTCGCGTCGTCGGAACGCTCGCTCATCGGGCCACCTCCTCGAACGCCGCGACGAACGAATCGATCCGTTCGTCCGTGACGCCGGCGACGCAGACCTGAATCAGGTGTTCGCCAATCACGTGGACTGCGAAGCCGCGTTTCTCGAGGTCTTCGGCGATGGCGGCCGCGGGCTGGTCGACGCGAGCGACGAACTCGCGGATGTGGTGTCGGTCGTGAACCGGCGCCTTGACGCCGACGAGGTCGTCGAGTCGCTCGGCGAGGTCCTCGGCGCGGGTGACTCCGCGTTCGGCGAGGTCGACCATACCATTCGGCCCCAGAGAGGCGGCGTGCATTGCCGTTCGAAGCGCGACCCAGGCCTGGTTCGTACAGATGTTGCTCGTGGCCCGCTCCCGGCGGATGTGCTGTTCGCGGGTCTGTAGCGTGAGGGTGTACGCCCGGCGGTCGGTCGCGTCCTCGCTGACGCCGACCAGTCGGCCGGGGACCTGTCGGAGGTAGTCCTCGCTCGTCGCGAACAGCCCGAGCCCCATCCCGTAGCTCGTGGGCAGGCCGAGGACGCTCGCGTCACCGACGACGACGTCGGCACCGACGTCCGCCGGCCGCTGGAGCACGGAGAGCGCGACCGGATCCGAGCCGAGGACGAACAGCGCGTCGTGGGCCGCGGCGAGGTCGCCGATCGCCGTCAGGCTCTCCTCGATCGTTCCGCGAACGGTCGGATTCTCCGCGTAGACCATGACGCTCTCCTCGCCGACCCGGTCCTCGAGGCCCGCGAGATCGACGTTCCCGTCGTCGGTCGGATACTCCTCGATCTCCAGATCGGTGCCGGCGACGTAGTTCTCGAGCGTCGACCGTCGCCCCTCGCGAAGGAGGTCGGGAACGAGCACGCGGTGACCGCTCGTGTCCCGGACGCGCTCGGCCAGCGTGGCGGCTTCGCCGAGCGCCGTTGCGGCGTCGTACATCGAGCAGTTGGCGATCTCGAGGCCCGTCAGTTCGACCAGCAGCGACTGGTACTCGAACAGCGCCTGCAGGAACCCCTGGGAAACTTCGGGCTGGTACTGCGTGTAGGAGGTGAGAAACTCCGAGCGGTCGGCGAGGTGGTCGACCAGCGACGGCACGTAGTAGCCGTAGTGGCCCCGGCCCAGCAGCTCCGTCAGGTCGGTATTTCGGCCCAGAATCGAGCGAACCAGCCGTCTCGTCTCGCGTTCAGAGCGTGCGTCGATACCGAACTCCCCGTCGAACTGGACGGCCGTCGGGATGTCAAAGAGGTCGGCCTCGGTCTCGACGCCGACCGCCTCGAGCATCCGCGAGCGTTCCGCGTCCGTGTGGGGAGCGTACGGACTCCCCGTGGCGTGTGATCCGTGCATAGTTAGTAGCGGTCCCGGTCGAACGTCGCGGGCCGTCCCCAGCGTGGCCCGCCCCGTGCGATTCGAGACATGATACCAGCCAGTAGCGGTCACGGGGTAATGAACGCACCTCTTCGGCTCCGGGAACCTGTCGCCGAAAGCGACCGATCACGCCTCGCGAAGACCGACCAACGAATGAGCGCTACCCGCTCGAGTCGCACCGTCGTGCCTGCAGACGCGCCGTCGCCACCTTTGCCCGCCGGCGGCGTGGGCCACCCGCATGGACAGTTCAGGCAGCCGAGACGACGATCGAACGTCGCCGCTCGACGGATCCGACAGGGGGGAGTCACCGCTCGAGCGCGAAGATCAGGAAGTGGGCGCCGAGGCCGCCACCGATCCCGACTCCTTTCTCGGCATCCTCCCGCACTTCTACCGCGGCGAGGTCAGTCAGGCGAGCGGCGCACAGGATCGGATCGACCGCACGACCGACTGGGCGATCGCCCTGCTCGCCGCGTTGCTCTCGCTCGTTTTCTCGAGTCGCTGTTCGCGCCGGAACAGCAGTGGACCGAAGCGGCCGAACTCCCCGGCATTCCGGGGCTCGCGGTGGCAACAGTGCTCGGCGTCTTTTTCGTCGGCATACTCGTGTTCGCACTCTGGCCGACCGAGCGCAGGGCGAAAGGCGAGATCCACGGGCAAGAACTCGGCGAGTGGAAGAACGATTGAGAGGAGAGACGCGCTCGGGTCGGGCGAGCTATCGGTCGGAATCGGTACCGGCCGTAGAATCGGCGTCCGGCTCGACCGTCCGATCGTCCTCGAGATCGGCTTCGGCCTCCACGCTCGAATCGGTCACGTCGGCCGATTCGTCACCGGTCTCTCCGCTTGAGCCGTCACCAGCGTCGACCGGGGTCTCTCGAGCACCGTCTCCCCCACCGTTCGAATCTTCGTCCGCGTCCGTCCGGATTCCGGTTTCGTGCTCGGTGTCGACGGCCGGATCCTCGGTCTCCTCGTCGTCCTCGAGCCCCGGTTCCGCGCCCGTCTCCGCGGCTCGCTCTCGAGCGAAGGCGTCGAGCGTGACTTTCGCGCCGCCGAGGACGACGGGACCGACGAACAGTCCGACCGCGCCGAAGACGACGATACCGCCGAAGATACCGACGACGATGATGGCGGAGTTCAGGGCGCTCGTCCGACCGATGAGCGCCGGTCGCAGGTAGGTGTCGGAAGCGCTGACGATCGAGCCGTAGACGACGAGCGCGATCGCGCCGACGATATCGCCGGCGGCGAGCAGGTAGAGCGAGACCGGAACCCAGACGCCGAACGCGCCGATCAGCGGGAGCAACGCGAGGACGAACGTCATGACCGTGAGCAAGACGACGGCCGGAACGCCGAGGATGGCCAGCCCGATTCCAAGCGCGACCGCCTGAATCGCCGCGACGACGACGTTGCCGACGACCGAGGCCCACATGAGCTGGTCTAGATCGGCGAGGAGCTCCCGCTGAATGTCGTCGTCGATCGGGAGGACGTGACGGATCCAGGCGACGAGCCGGTCGCCGTCTCGCAACAGCGCAAAGAGCACGAACACCGTGACGGTGAGCCCGATGAGCAGCCCCGGCAATCCGCTGACGAGTTCGATCCCGCTCGTCGCGAGCCCCTGGGCCGCCGTCCCGATCGGCTCCTGGTACGTCTCGAACAGTTGGATGAGATCGTCGGGTTGGCCGATCACCTCGAGTCGACGCTCGATGTCGGCCATTCCGAGCGACCCCTCCTGGACGGCCGTAAGCAGTTCGAGGGCTTCTCGAAGCGCGACCGCGAGGACGTACAGCATCGGGAGCAGTATCGCGAGGATCGCGACGACGACGAGCGTGAGCGCCGCGGTCATCGAGCCGACGGTGCGTTCGAGGCGACGCTGGGCGGGCATGAGAATGTACGCGAGCACGACGCCGAGCAGGATATACTGCAGATACGGGAGGAAAATGAGAGTCGCGAGGATGGCACTCACGAGCGCGAGCAGGGTCAATCCGGTCCGTTCGGAGAGCCACTCCGGTCGGCTGGATCGATCGGTCATAGCCCATCATACGGCCACCTAACAGATTACTGCACTGGAAGATTCTCGCTTGACGTAGCCGACTACGCCTCGTCGTCGAGCAGCGACCGGGAGGAGTTCGTGACGACCAGCAGGCTGCTGATTCCCATCGCGACCGCGGCGAACAGCGGATTGAGCAGTCCCGTCACGGCGAGCGGGATCGCAATGGCGTTGTAACAGAACGCCCACCCGATGTTTCCTTTCACGCGCCGATCGGTGGCTCGAGCGAGGTCGAAGACGGTGTCGACTGACGACAGGTCGTCGTCGACGAGGGCGACGTCCGCCGCGTCGGCCGCCATCGCGGTGCCGCCGCCGAGCGCGATGCCGAGGTCGGCGGCCGCGAGCGCGGGTGCGTCGTTGGTTCCATCGCCGATCATGACCGTCTGACCCCTGCGTTTGAGCCGTTCGACGGTCTCTGCTTTCCCCTCCGGCGGGACGCCCGCGAACACGCGGTCAACGGCGTCGTGCTCTCGGAATCGAGTCGCTGCGCGCGCATCGTCGCCGGTGAGGACAACGACTTCGGTCCCGGTTTCGGAGATTGCCGTCAGCGTCTCCGCCCACCCCTCGCGCAGGTCGTCGCCGACGACGATCACGCCCGACGCGACACCGTCTCGACCGACGGCGACCGGAACGCGGCCGGTCTCCCGGCTCTCGGCGATCCGCTGATCGATCGCGTCCGGGACCGTCCAGCCGCGGTCGCGAAACAGGTCCGGGTGACCGACGACGATCTCCTCGCCGTCGACGACGCCGGAGACGCCGTTTCGGTGGCTCTCGAAAGACTCGACGCGTTCGGCGTCGGCATCGTCGCCATTGTCGCCGTCGACCGCGGCGGACGCTGAATCGGTCGCCGCAACCGCGTCTCCCTCGACGGCACCGCCGTCGGCGACCGGCTCCTCGGCGGCGATCGCCTCCCCGATCGGGTGGGCCGACTGGCGCTCGAGCGTCGCCGCTTGCTCGAGCAGGTCGTCGTCACAGTCGGCGTCGACGACCGTCATGTCGCCGGTAGTCAGCGTCCCGGTCTTGTCGAAGACGACGGTGTCGGCGTCGCGAAGCCGTTCGAAGACGCTGTCGTCGAAGACGACGATCGATCGCTCGAGCGCGTCGCGGATTCCCGCGGCGACGGCCAGCGGCGTCGCCAGCCCGAGCGCGCAGGGACAGGAGACGATCAGGACGGTGAGTCCGATGAGGAGGGCGGTGGCCAGCCCGGAGCCCAGGATGAGGTAGACGACCGTGACGACCGTCGCGAGCACGAGCACGAGCGGGACGAAGATCGTCGCCAGCTTGTCCGCGAGCTTCTGGATGCCGTGGGTCCCGCTCTGGAGGTCCCAGACGAGTTCGCCGATGCGGTCGACGGTGCTCGTGGCGTCCTCGCCGACGCGGATCGTGAGGGAGCCGTCGGAGACCGTCGAGCCGCCGACGACGTCGTCGCCGCCGACTTTGGTAACGGGGAGGGACTCACCGGTGACGACCGCCTCGTCGACCGCGGCCTCGCCGTCGACGACCGTGCCGTCGATCGGAATTCGCTCGCCGGCGCGGACGACCACGCGCTCGTCCGGCTCGAGGTCGTCGACGGCGACCTCCTCCGTCTCGCCGGTCTCGAGGAGGCGCCTGGCTTCGTCGACCTGGACGGCCGTCAGGTCCGAGAGGCGCTCGGTCGCCTTCCGCTTGATCTCGGACTCGTAGTAGCCGCCGACGGAGACGATGACGATGATCGCGACGGTGACGTCGTAGTAGATGTGCGGGCCGCCGACGGCGATCGAGAGCGTGCTGTAGAGGTAGGCGCTGACGGCTGCGATCGAGACGAGCAGGTCCATGTTCGGCGAGCGCGTCTTCACGGCGACGTAGGCGCCCTGGAGGATCGGCTTGCCCGTCACGCCGAGGACGATCGTCGTGAGCGCGGCGATCATGAGGTAAAACGGCGTCGCGAGGTCGCTTGCGAGCGCCTGTGTGAAGAACTCGGTCGTCCGTTCGTCGTAGAACAGCCCGCCGAAGTACGTAGGGTAGATGATGAGCAGGTACTGCATCATCACCGCCATCCCCATGAGCACGCCGACCGCGATCCGTCCCGTGGCCCAGTTGTCGGCCCGGCGGCGGCTGATCGAGTCCTCCCGGTCGTACGCGCTGTAGCCGAGTTGGCTGATTTCGGTTTTCAGCTCCTCGACGGACGCGACCGCAGGATCGTGGTCGATTCGCACCGTGTCGGTGACGTAACTGGAGCTAACCGAACTGACGCCGTCGGTCTCGCCCGCGACCGACTCGATGAACGCCTCGCAGGTCGCACAGTACATGCCGTCGACCTCGAGGAACGTCGTCTCGTAGCCATCGGGAACGACTCGTTCCTCGGATTCGTCCTCGCTCGAGTCGGTTCGCGCATCGCGGACGTCGTCGGCTTCCACTGCCTCGATATCGCCGAGGGCGTCGTACACCTCGCGACAGCCCGCACAGCAGAACGCCTCGCCGCCGGCGGTCACGCCGCTCTCTTCGACGGGGAGCTCACACAGCGTACAGGTGGATTGGCTCGACATGAGTGATCGTTAGTGGTGTTCGTGTCCCCCTGGCGCACCCAAGCCGTCGTAGAACGGAAGTTCGGGGTGTGGAACGTGGATTCCCAGGCTCATCAGCCCGTGGGCGAAGAGGACGTAGCCCAGCGCGACGAAGGCGACGCCGAGCAGTCGGTGGACCCGGCGGCGGTGGGCCACGTCGACCGAATCGATGATCGTCCCGTAGGCGAAGACGGCCGGCACCGTCCCGATCCCGAGCGCGGCGAGCGCGAGCGCGCCGCTGATCGGCGAGCCGGTCGCGAACGCGTAGAGGAACGCCGGGTAGAGGATCGGACAGGGGAGCAGTCCGTGCACCGCGCCGAGACCGACGATGCCGGGGCCGTTCGCGAGTCGGTCGACGCGTCCCGCGAGCCAGCCGGTGAGTCGCTCGAGACCGGGGAAGGAGATCCCGCCAGTCGTCCGGCCCAGTACGTAGTAGACGCCCGTCGCGATGACGAACCCGCCGACGAGGAGACCGACCGCGCCGCGGGCGATGTCGACGGCCGGCGTCAACTCGGCGGTCGTGACGAACAGCAGGCCGCCGAGGGCACCGAATGCGGCCCCGAGGAGGGTGTAGCTCGCCGTTCGTCCGAGATTGAACAGCGCGTGCTGGCGTACTTCGTACATCGAGAGGTGACCCGCGCGTCCGGCGCTCGAGGCGGTCGCGGTCCCCCCGTCGGTCGCGGCGCCGTCCATCCGACTCGCGTAGACGGTCACGAGCGGGCCGCACATCCCGATACAGTGGGCACCCGCGAGTAGCCCGATGAGCAGAAACAGCGCGACGTCGACGCCGAGGAACGTGAACGGGTCCATAGCTTCACTCTCGAGGTGGTCGTTGGTCGACCTAGTCAGCCAACGGTGTAGTGCGTTTCGCTCGAGGAACGGGTTTCGAGAATCGTACCTCTGGGCACGTCGGTCAGTATGAGGAGTTGCCGCTGCGGTCGGAGTACAAGCGCAGCACCCGCGAGCGAGCGAAGCGAGTGTGCGGCCTTTTTAGCGTAGATTTTTGCGCCGAGAGGTTCCGAACGGAGTGAGGAATCCCGAGGCGGAAAAAGGTACTTCTGCTATTCGACGTACCGGTACTTTCGCTCGCCCATGCGGCCCCAGCCGTCGAAGACGAACTCCGACTCGGGCGCGGTGAACTCCTCGACGTCGACGTCCATGTCATGGTTGTGGACGTCGTGAATCTCTTCGTAGTCGTCCCAGCTCATGTCGTACCGGTTCTCGAGCTGTTCGTCGACGTTCAACGCCTCGATTTCGTCCTTCCAGCCGTCCTGAATCGTCTCCGCGTGGCCCTCCGCCTGCGCGCCGGAGCCGTAGGAGCCGACGAGGAGTTTGCTCCCCGTGAGGTCGAGGTCGTTCTCGAGGCCGTGTTTCAGCGCGCTCACGCGGGCGACGTGGACGGAGCCGGTGTACCAGTTGCCGACCTCGCGAGAGAGGGTGAGGGTCGGATCGATCGTCGCCTCGTACCACTCCTGGTAGGTCTCGGTGTCCTTGAGCGCGTCCATGTACTCCCGCAGCGCGTCGTGGAACGCTTCGTCGTCGTCGAACGCTTCGGCGCGGGGCTGGCGACCGATCTCCTCGGCCAGTTCGTCTTCGATGCTGGTGTCGCGGATCATGTGGCGGTAGACCAGCATCCCGGCCTTGCGGACCATCCCCGGGAACGGGGTGTGGAACGGGATGTAGGCGAACTGATCGGGGTGGGTTTCGCCGGCGACGCTCTCGAAGTCCTCGAGCGCCTCACGCATGCGGGCGAGATACACCTGGACGGAGCGTTTGCCGTCGACGGAGGGGAACTGCTGGTTGGGTTTGAGGAAGTCCGTCTCGTCGGCCGAGCCGTAGCCTTGCTCGGTCGAAAGTTCGACGAGGCTGGGATCCTCGCTGATGAGCATCGCGACGGCACCCGCACCCTGGGTCGCCTCGCCGGCGTCACCGCGGGCGTACAGCGCCGTGTCGGTGGCGATGACCAGCGCCGAGCGACCGCGATTTCGGCCGGCCTGGATCCAGTTGAACGCGTCGTCTAAGCTCTGCGTTCCGGCGATACAGGCGAACTTCCGTTCGCCCTTGTTCGCGTGGTGGAAGTCCTCGCCGTAGACCTGTTCGAGACAGCCAGCGACGTACGTCGAAACCGGCTTCGAGTTGTCGAACGCGCTCTCGGTCGCGACGTCGATGCGGCCGATATCGTCGGGCTCGAGGCCCTTGCGTTCCATCAGCCGGTGGGCGGCGTTGGCACCCATGGTGACGATGTCTTCGTAGCTGTCGGGGAACGAACTGGCGTTGAGACCGAGTCCCTTCGTGTACTTTTCGGGGTCCTCGCCCTTCTCGGGCGCGAAGGTCCCGGGTAAGTCGAGTTTGAGATTCCCGGTCCAGATTTCGATGGCGTCGATACCGACTGCAGTCATGCATCGACAATGCGGACCGAGATACAAGATATTGTCGTTCGATATTTCGTCAACTGTCGATCATCGAATCGAGTGATGCGTTTTGACCATCGCTGACGATCAGCGAGGATCGTCTCACAGATTGTCGTCGACCCACCGGTCTACCACCGCCCCGTCCGAGTCGAAGAGCAAGAGAGTAATCTCGTACGCATCGCCGCCGGTACCGCCACCGGGTTCGTGGTCGAACGCACCGCTCGTACCCAATTGCTCGAGAACTTCCGACGCCCACGCGTTATCGAGGTTTCGGAACTCTACCCAGACAGAGCCGACTGCTGTCGACCCCACAGTGTCGTACTCGACCGTGTACTGGGACTGCCCCGGATTTCCGCCGTCGGTAACGGACGGGGAGTCGAACTGTGGACTCGTCGCTAGTCCAAGGTCGTCGTTTCCGCCCGGGTTGGTGCCGTCAGCGGTATCGTCGTACGTCCGGCTATCGACCAGTACATCGTCGGTATCGTAGACACGGAGTTCGATCTCGAACTCGTCGCCGATCCGGTTCCCCCAGAACTCGAGACGCCCACGAGGGCTTGAATCGGTTTCGGTGGTGATCACGCCGCTATCGCGGTTCTTGAAACTGGCCTCGACTCGATCGAACTCGTCTCGGTTGGCGACGTCGTACGAGACGAAGTATCGGGCAGAATGGTCGTTCGGCTGACTCCAATCGTCGACCCGGCTTCCGTCCAACTGCGGTGACGACGGTGAGGACGGACCGTCGCCCGTGTCAGGGCTTTCACCGTTCGCCGTGTCAGTGACCGTTCTCTCGTCGATCACGTCGCCGTTCGTATCGAACGCGGTAATCGTGATCGAGTACGTATCACCCGCCGAACCGCCCTGACTGTACGCAACTGTGCCTCGAGGCTCGAATCGCTCTTCGTCGGTCGTCGACTCGTCGTCCTTGTTTTCGAACTCGACTACGACGTACTCGAACGACGAATGGGTGACCTCGTACGACACCGAGTAATAGACGACATTGTTCGTCGTCTCGTCCGTAACCGACCACCTGAGTCCGTCCGTCCCGGACTCCGAGTCGTCGGTTGGCGGGTTCACGTGCACGGTGCGTCGGTCGCTGCTCTCGCCGCTCGAAACGTAGACGTCGATCGAGGAGCCGTCGCTCGACACCGCACTCGAGTCGAACTCGAGCGTCGTTCGATTCTGGCCGGACGCATTCGTCGTGCCCGAGTTATCGAACGTATCGACAACGTCGTCGTCGTCGCTTATCGCGTACGAGACGCTCGCACCCTCAACGGCGCTTCCTTCGTTTGCCGCGTTCATTGTGAGGGTGAGCGGATCGTCAGCGACGACTTCCGTGGGGTTGGTGTCTTCCCAGACGGTCTCGTATACCTCGGTGGCGCCGCCGGCGGCGTTCGGCCCCGTTCGACGAACGTCAAACTCGTCGCTCGATTCCCCAGCTCCGTTGATCCCGACGCGAGCGACTCGCAGATCGTACTCGTCGTTTACCAATTCGATCGTGAGTGAACCGCTTCTGTTGTAGCTGTCGACCTTCGCCCCGGATTGGCCGCCCTCGAACGACGTCCCGATCGTGTCGTTCCAGATCGCCGGCGAGTCGGTCGGAATCGTGATCATAATGTTCTCGTCCTCGCCGTCGGGTTCGATCGGGACCCCGTCGGACGGACCACTGAGCGCGGTCAGATCGAGAGTGACGGTTCCGCTGGCGGACCTCGAGAGTTCGCCCTCGAGTACAACTAGTGTGATCGACCGATTCGAGATCAACGGCTGATCGGTCAGTGAGACCTGTTCACCGTCGAAGTCGTTGAACGCAAACCCGTGTTCGATCCGCGTCGTCGGCGCAGACTGGTACTCGTGATAGGACGGCGTGTACGCGAGTGTCGTCGTCTTGTGATCGCCGAGCAGGGTATCGGGGCTTCCATCGTAGTCGTACTCGTTTCCTGCGACCGCCGCGTTCTCGATGCGTACGGCTTCCGTCCCAGTCGTCTCGAGGGTTCCCATCGGTGCCGGCGGATTGGTCGCGACCGTTCGGGTCGGGTACTGGGTGCCGAGCGTGGCGGATGTCGACTGAGTCCCACGATAAGTACCTACGTTCTGGATCGCGTTACGAACGTCCTGTAACTCGGTGTGAACGCGCTCGTTATGGTCGAACTCCACCCCGCGATTCTGCTCGGGGACGGCGTTGACCTGGTAGAGCGCGAGCGCGGAGAAGACGATCGCGAGCAGCAGTATCGCCCCAATCTGGACGGTGACTGCTCGGTCGTCTCCCCGACGTATCATACCCGTGAATGATCTCCACAGTGTAAACGTGTACTGGCCGCCACGGACCGCGCGGCCTGTGGGCCAGTCACGGCTGACGGCGTTCCACGACCGAGCCGTTCCGTCGGTGACGTCCACACGCCCCGCCGACAACCTTCGGACGTCCTGCCGACGACCTTTGGACGTCCCCGCCGCCGGATCCCATGTCGCCGAACCACCAGTCAGTTACCCGGCGGTGAAGGGAGTGGCTTACTATGTGCTGGCTCGGGCTACCAGCAGTCGAATGAGACCCGCGGAAGAGCGGTTCACGAGGCATCTGGTCGAGGGCGAGTCGGTGCAGAATCTCGTGCCCGGGACGCTGCTCGAGGATGCCGTTCGCGGCACCGCAGCGGTCGGTGCGACCGACCGACGGATACTGTGCGTTTCGAAGACCGGCGAGTTCGTCGACGTCGGCTACGACTACATCTGCTCGATCGAAAGCCAGCGGCGAGCCAGAACTGAGTATCGGCCCGGGGACGAGAACGACCGACTGCTCTCCCTTCTGGGTGGGATCGTCGGGCTGGCCGCGCTCGCCTTCGTCGTCGCCGCCAACGTCCCCGTCGACGCGTTCGGTGGTTCCCTTTCGGTCGGTCTCGCAGCCGCGACGGTCGGCGTTGCGAGCGCCGTCGAACACGTCCGCACGCAGCCTTCCATCGGCCGAGCGTACGCACCGGTGTTCGTCGGCGCAGGCATCTTCTCGCTCCTCGCGCTCGTTGGGGTCGCGCTCGTCGCACCGAGCGTGTACGTTCCGCTGTACCTGCTCGTGACGGTCGGCGGGTGCGGTCTGGTGGCCTACGCGGCCCGTCACCGAACGCACCTCAGCGGCCCGGGACTCGAGCGTCATCGCGAGACCCACCTCAGTATCAACACGATCGACGGCGAGACGGTACGGATCGCAATCGACGCCGAAATCGACTTTGACCGCGAACTCAGCGCGTGCGTTCACCGCTACGAGGGCTCGACTATCGATCGAGCCATCGTTGGAACTCCAACGGAGTGAGCTCGGTCCCACGTTCGGCTCCGTCGAGACGCGGGAACGCGTCGATAACCGGCTGGTGGTAGCTATCGCTTACCATGCTGGAGTCGGTCCGTTCTCGAGATAGTCGGCGATTACGGATCGTTCGGTTGCCGGTCGAGAGGCGACGAGCGATATCGTCTGCCGTTTACGTCCTCGGCGGTCAATCGTCGTCGGTCTCCGGAGCGGAGTCGGCATCGCTCGAGGCCATCTCGCCGGAGCTCGGAACGTCGACTCCGTCCTCGTCGCGCAGGAACAACGACCGCTGGGTGCCGAACGCGAGCGCTATCGAGGCGACGGCGATCAAGGTAATGACGGAGAACGGGCCGCCGGTGATGATCGCGGCCGCCTGCAGCGCTTCGACGCCGCCGGTGACGATCAGCAGCGACGCGAGGGCCCCGATAAGAAAGCCCCAGATGACGCGGTTGACCGTCGACGGTCGCTGTGCGCCGCCAGTCCTGAGCATGCCGAGCGCGAGCGTCGACGAGTCCGCGGACGTAATGAGAAACAGAAGCACCAGCAGGAGAAACAGCGCGGTCAACAGCCACTCGAGCGGCAGGGCCTCGAAGAGCGGATAGCCGGCGCCGGCTTCGTCGAACGTCGCGACCGCCGAGAGGATGTCGGCTTGGCCGTCGTTCTGGAGATAGATCGCCGTCCCGCCCATCGTCGCGAACCACGGGATCGTGATGCCGGTCGACGCGAGCACCCCCGTCGCGGCGACCTGCCGGACGGTTCGGCCCCGCGAGATTCGCGCGATAAACAGGCCGACGAACGGCGTCCACGAGAACCACCAGGCCCAGTAGAAGATCGTCCAGTCGCCGACCCAGCCCGAGACGCCGCCGTTCCCCGTCTGGGCGGTGCCGGTGTAGAAACTCATCTGGACGAACTGGCTGATGTAGGTGCCGATCGCCGTGATGTAGTTCGTCGGTCCGAGCAGGAAGGTCACGACCGTCAACAGTCCGAACAGCGACAGGTTGACGTACGAGATTCGGCGGATCCCCTTCTGTACCCCGAGCGCGACGGACGCCGTGAACGCGACGGTCATGCCGGTGATGATGAGAACCGTCCCCAGGTCGCCGACGGAAACCCCCGTGGTCCACTCGATGCCGACCAGGAATTGACTGCCGACCAGTCCGAGGGTTGTCGCGACCCCGCCGATGGTTGCGAACACCGCCAGAATGTCGACGGCTTTCGCGAGCGGGCTGTCGAGGTTGTCGATCCCGATCCACGGTGCGAGCACCGTCGAGATCCGCATCGGGGCGTCGTAGCGGTACGCGCAGTACGCGATCGGCAGGGCGACGACGACGTACGCCGTCCACGCCGAGACGCCCCAGTGGAAGAACGTGTACTGAATCGCCCCGACGGCGGCCTCGGAGGACTGCGGATCAGCGCCGATAAACGGCGAGACGTCGTCGTAGTGCGAAACCGCCTCCGCTGGCCCCCAGAAGACGATGCCGGCGGCGATTCCGGCCGAGTACAGCATGGCGAAGTACGAGAGGAAGGCGAACTCGGGCTCCTCGTCCTCCTCGCCGAGTTTGATGTTCCCCAGGGACCGAAGATGAGGAAGATGACGAACGCGACGAGAAAGAACATCACGATCAGGTACCACCAGCCGAATCCGGTCCAGATGAGTTGGTTCGCGCTATCCATGTACCCCGTTGCCGCATCCGGCGCGACGACGAACGCGATCACGGCAGCCACTGCAATCGTGAACCCGACACCGAACACGACTGTGTCGAGTTCCTCGAAGAAGCCATCCGCTGGACGGTGTCGATCTGAGTCAGTCATTGAATAGAAGGGATATGACGTCGTTGTGAGTGTTTGACGGATCGAGTGTCGAGCGTCTCGAGTAGACGAACATCGAGTACGGGCAAGTGTGCTGGGTTTGCACCGACGAGCGGAAATCAGTGCTATGAATCACCTTCAGGGCTCGGATCGGGGAGACGGTGCAGGCGAGTTCCATCGATTAGGATGGTTAGCACGGTGGGTTTCGATCGAGATTTCGATTGGTCCGCACGCTATGGGCCGATATCGAACGCATCAGCAAGAGCGGTCGCTTTTCGGAACGCTACTCGAACTCGCGTCGGCGTTCAGTCGCTGATGAACTTGTTGTCCCGCCAGTTGACGCCGCTCTGTCCCGAGGCGTTCTCGCCGGGCCCTTCGACGACTTCGATGTCGGCCGGGCGGGGCTCGCCCTCGACGATTCGGGTCGCCTCGAGGTCGCCGTCGCGCTCGGAAATCGCGGTCAGCGTCCCCTTCTCTGCGGCCTCGGCGATCCCACAGAGGACGAGGAACATCTGGTACTGCAACAGCGAGTTCTGCAGGACCGTCTCGCGGTCGCCCTTGAACGCCGCGAACTCGACGAGTTCGGACTCGATCTCCTCTTCTTCCTCCTCGTCCCAGCTAAAGGACTTCTGCCGGCGTTCGTCCGGGTCTTCCTCGTAGACCCGGTTTTCGGTGACGCTGGCTTTCAACTGGGCCGTCGGCGTGTACTTGCTGACGGACTCGTCCTCGGCGACGGCCTTGAGAATGAGCGTGTTGTTTCGCCGCGTTATCTCCACGTCGGCGATGCCATCCGGGTACGTGGCCTCGTCGATGTGTTCGCGAAGCTCTTCGAGGGGCAGTTCGAGGGTCGAATGCAGCCGATATACGTGTCTGGATTCCTCTGTTGACATAGTGGGATGGTCTGCGGCGATAGTCGCTGGGTGTCTAGTACGGGTGGGTGACTTATATGACCTGCTATTGAATACGTGGCCGAATTACCCGGATAAATTTAATCGATAGTTCCGCGTTCGGATTACGCCGTCTCGAGCGTCTCGGCCAGTTCGCCGCGCTCCTCGAGCTCCTCGAGGACGTCCGAGCCGCCGACGAATTCGCCGTCGACGAACGTCTGAGGGATCGTCTCCCAGCCGCTGTGACGGTTGAGGGCGGTGCGGTACTCGTCGAGCGACTCGAGGACGTCGACGACCTCGACCTCGTCGCGGTGCTGGGAGATGAGCCCGAGCGCCTTGCGGGAGTAGCCACACTGGGGCATCAGCTCGGTCCCCTTCATGAAGAGGACGACCTCGTTGTCGGCGATGAGTTCGTCGACCTGTTCGTCGACTTCGTCCTGATCGAGACCCTGATTCGGTGGGAAGTCCATACTCGACACATGTCGACGAAGGGGGATAGACCTTGCGTCATCCCCTTGGACACGGTGTCGCCAACGACAAAAACGGAGTCAGGCGGGATCGAGACGGACGATCCGGTCGTCGTCCTCGAGCGGAAACTCGTCGCTGGCCCGGCCATCCCGATTGGACGTGAGTACGTAGAGCGACCCGTTCGGGCCGGGTTCGACGTGTCGAATTCGACCGAACTCTCCCTCGAAGAGGGTGTGAGCCGTCGCCTCGAATCGGTCGTCGAGCCAGTCCTCGTCGTACCAGGTTCCGTCGTCGTCGGATTCGCCGGAATTTTCGGCTCCGTCGTCTGCCGGCCGCAATGCCACAGCGTACAGCGCGTTCGACGTGAGTCCGGCGACGAAGACGTGATTCTCCCACGCCTCGATCGCATCGTCATCGTAGAACGCGAGTCCGGACGGTGCCCACGTCGTCTCAGGACCCGTGTTTATCACCGGGGGCGTCGCTTCGTCGTGTTCGTCGTAGCCGTCGTACTCCGGATCGTCGGGGCCGCCGCGGACGAGATCCCAGCCGTAGTTGCCGCCCGGCCGGAGGATCGACAGCTCGTCTCGAGCGACGGGACCGTGTTCGGCGATCATCGGCGTCCCCTGCGGGGTGAAGCCGATCCCCTGCGGGTTTCGGTGGCCGAGCGTGTACGTCCGCGGATCGCCGTCGTCGCCCCAGTCGACGGGCTCCGACACGGGATCGCCGTCGGGCGTCACTCGGAGCACCGCGCCGGCACGGGAGCCGGGATCCTGCGTGAGGGCGGGCTCCTCCGCGTCGCCCGTCAACACCCAGAGATCGCCGTCGGGACCGAACGCGATTCGGCCGCCGTTGTGGGTCGTCGCACCCGGTATATCGTCGAGAATCGTCTCGAGGTCGTCGGTCTCCAGATCGTAGCGAACGACCCGGTTTCCGGTCCCGTCGTCGTCGGTCGTATAGTAGACGAACAGTTCGGGTGCGTCCGGATAGTCGGGGTGGACGGCGATTCCGAGCGTGCCACCCTCGCCGGGGGCCGCTCGGTCCGGCAGGTCTTCGGCCTCGAGAATCAGCTCGCTGTCCTCTGGACCGAGCGGCGTGCCGTCGGTTTCGGCGAGTTCGTCCGCGTCGAACCGTCGCACCCCGCCATCGCGCTCGGTGATGAAGGCGTCGTCGCCCACGAACGTGAGGTCCCACGGAATCTCGAGGGTAGCGACGACAGTCGTCGCGTCGACGTCGTCCGCGGTGGGCGTGGCGTCCGCCGGACGCCAGTCCGGTTCGGACCAGTCGTCGTCCGGCGTCGCTTCGGGCGTCACGAGCTCCAGACCGTCGGAGTCGACACCCGTGAGACAGCCGGCCAGTGAGGCGAGCGAACAGCCGGTCGCCGCGAGCACGCGCCGCCGTGTCGGAGGCATACTCGACACGAGGGAGTCGAGACGTGTGAACGCTGTGGTGAACTCGAGTCGACTCGACACAGTTCCGAGGAGCGCAAAAAAGGTCAGTCCGCGGCCGCCGCTGGCGACTCGCTCTCGGTGCGTGCCGAACGCCAGTAGCCCTGGACGTACGCGCCGACGAACATGCCGGCGATTCCGTAGAGAATAAAGATATTCCCGACGCCGAGGCTGGCGTAGGCCGCACCGGGACAGATTCCCGAGAGCCCCCAGCCGACGCCGAAGATGCCGCCGCCGATGACGACGTTCTTGTCGAGCGTCTTGAGTCGGCGACCGTAGATCGCGCCCGTCAGCGGTGCCTCGCTGCGGAACTGCTTTACGCCGAAGAAGGTGATCCCGGTCACGACGGCCGCACCGAACATGACGAACAGCAGCCCGAAGTCCTCGAACTGCAGGAAGTTCAGGACGACCTCGGGCTGGGCCATGTGACTGAATCCGAGCCCGAAGCCGAAGATCAGTCCGCCGACGAACACCAGCGGCAAGAACAGCGGGTGTTGTTCGTGTTCGGCTGCCATCTACGGGCTCACCCCCGTTGCCGCTACCAACTGAGCGACGCCGATCGCTACCAGCAGGAACGTCGTGACGCCGACGAACGACGCACCCGAGGCCGACCCGACGCCGCAGACGCCGTGACCGGAGGTACAGCCCTTGCCGAGTCGAGTTCCGATCCCGATGAGGATGCCGCCGAGGAACAGCCGCCAGGGCTGGACCTCGGTCAACCAGATCGTTACGCCGCCGACCTCCCGGAGTTCGCCGGTGGTCGCACCCGGCTGGAGGCCGCTCGAGAGGAGCCCGGATTGGAAGGTCAGCGCGTAGACCGCCGCGCCGGCGACGATCCCCAGCGTGAAGACGACGCGCCAGTCACGCGATGCGCGATACCGTTCGAACCGGGCGAGACTCGAGCCGTAGGAGAGCGTCGACTCGAGGAACGTACTCGCGCCGGCCGGAATGCCGGTGCCGAGGTAGATCACGGCGACCCCGAGACCGACGAGCAGGCCGCCGATCACGTAGTGGCTGATCCCGTTGGGGAACAGCTCCGCGAACATGGCGACGATAAGCGTTGCAGTCATCGTTCTTCGGAAGGAAGTGTGGGGGTATCAAAGCTATCGACGCGGGGAAAATTGTGTCCATCTCGGAGCGTCTCGCGAGCGGACCGAAGCGATCGGGGGCTGGCGTCGTTTGAAGCGGCCGGCGTTCCGGGTCGTTTGAAGCGGCCGGCGTTCCGGGTCGTTTGAAGCGGCCGGCGTTCCGGGTCGTTTGAAGCGGCCGGCGTTCCGGGTCGTTTGAAGCGGCCGGCGTTCCGGGTCGTTCGAAGCGGTCCGCGTCCCCACTCAGTTGCTCTCTACCCCGGCCGGTAGTTTGGCGACCGAGAGCCAGAAATCGGTGTACACCCCGATAGTGTCCATGAACTCGCCCGGCTCGACCGCTTTGTGGAGGCAGGCGTTCGCGTGTTTCTCGTAGGAGCGGACGACGTCGCCTTCGTCTTTCGAGCCGGTCAGGACGGTGACGGGGATGTGCTTGAGATCAGGATCGCCTTTCACCTCCGTCAACACGGTCTCGCCGCTCGTCCGCGGAATGTTCCAGTCGAGTAACACCAGGTCCGGTCTCGGCGCGGCCGCGTGATCGCCGCGCCGGTAAAGAAAGTCCATCGCTTCGTCGCCGTCGGAGACGACGTGCAGCCGATTGGGGTTCGGACAGTCCCGAAGCGCTTCTTCGACGAGCCGTGCATCTCCCGGGTTGTCCTCGATCAACAACAGCTCTGCTGGCCGCGTCGAATGCGAGGACGAATCGCTCATACCCCGGTCGTTCGACCCGGCGACGGATGAAGGCACTGCCTGAACGTGGTGACTGTCTCAACTATCGCACCGATAGTTGCGGCAACTGGTCGCCGAGTACGGAGCGCTGGGTCCGGGGAATCGCACGCTCGGGCCGGAACGGCCGGTCCCCTCGAGACGTTGCAAACGCGCGCAGTGCTGTGGTCCAAGGACTTTAGGTGTCCCACCTATGTCCGTGTGCCCTGTGGGGTACGGTAGTGGAGATGGATCAACGGGACGCGTTTCGAGTGCTCGCCAGTGCGGACCGACAGTTCGTTCTCCACGAGCTAGTCGACCGCGACGATTCGGTATCCGTCGACGCGCTCTCACAGGCGGTCGCCGCGCGGCGACACCGCGTTTCGCCCGAGGCAGTGAGCGACGCACAGGCCGACCGAGCACAGGTCCGACTGGTCCACCTCCATTTCCCCCAACTGATGGACCGCAATATCATCACCGTCGACTGGGCAGATGACGAGGTTTCACTTGCCGACACCGAGCACGTCGACGTCTTGCTCGAGGCCGCCGAGGAACTCGAGCCGTGGCCGCCAAACGATATGCCGGGACGGTACTCCTGGTAGCCCCGATATCGGTCGTCGATTCCGACGGGTACGCGAACAGTCGAACACTCAGTCCGCGGCCGGCGACGGTGTCAGCACGTCGATTTTCTCTGCGGCGTAGCCGAAGACGTTTCGATAGCCGTTCGGCGACATGAGCACCGGGTAGAACGGCTCCTGTGCGACCTGCATATCGCCGTCGGCGGCCGCGAAAGGATCACCGGGCTCGACTTCGGCGAAGTTGTCGACGAACACCTCGTAGGTGTCGGCTCGCTCCTTCCGAATGACGTCGGTGAGACGGTAGACCGGCAGATCTCGGGCGACCGTGTCGCCGGGTAACGCACCGACGGCCGTCAGGAACGCTCGCGTCAGGCGGTCGGCGTTCTGGGCGGCCGTCTCGGAACCTTGCAGCCCGCACTCGACTTCGATCGTGTCGATCTCGGAGAAGAGCCGTCCCTCCGCGAAGTTGCTCGTCTCGACCATCGTGGCCACCGGCAGCTGTGGGACCAGTTCGGTCGCCGTCTCACTGAGTTGGTTGACGATCGCGAACGGCTCGGCGTGGCTCTGCGTCGAGTGCATCGAGAACGCCAGACAGCCCTCGAGCTCCTCGATGAGTTCGTGTGCGAGTCGGCCTTCGTGAGTCTCTGCGTCTGGATCGCCCGGGAATGCGCGGTTGAGATCCTCGTCGACGAACCGTACTTGGCGCTCGAGCGCCGCCTCGTTGACGACGACGAGTTTGACGGGTCGTTCGACAGTCGGGCGTTCGTCGAGCAGCCGCTTGACGGCGCGGACGCCACAGGGTTCGTCCCCGTGGACGCCCGCAACGACGGCGATCTCCGGCGTTCCCGACCCGAGCTGTGCAACTCTCATTGTCCACTAGTTGGCCTCGGTGGCCAAAGGCGATTCGGTCTCTCACGCACGCGAAAATTCAGCGAAACGGAGACGTCGTCGATTGTCACGGTACGGTGTGGCATCGACACGGGTGGTCCGCTCTCGGGAACCGCCGACCTGTCACTCCTCGAGCCCGTCGACGTACTCGAAATCGGCCGCTCGAGCGGTCGGTCGCTCCCCGTCGATGGGGATCCGCCACTCGTCGATTCGGCTCGGTTCCTCGATCGCGTTCGTCAGCGTCGTCCGAACCTCGAGCAGGTCCACGCCGTAGTAGTCTCGAGGGACGCCCTGGAGGTACTGGAGTGCGGTTCGAAAGAGCGACCGCATCCCGTCGTCGTCCGTGAAATCGGCGCGTTTGTACGTACCGGCGGCAACCTGGACCATTCCGTGAAGGAACGCGCTCTCCTCGGTTCCGCGGCCGTAGTTGTACCACTCGAGTTCGAAGCAGTCGTGACTCTCGTGATAGGCCTCGGCGTTGAACAGCCGGACGCCGTGGACCGTCGCCTGACGAAGCGTCGCGTGTTCCCAGCGGCCGTCGGCGGCGTGCCAGCCCGTCGGTGCGATCGGTCCGCTCGGCGGGGGGACCGACGGGTCGTTGGTGTGGTCGTCCATACACACCGTTGGCCGAGGCCGCGGGTAATTCCATCGCCACGACCCCTCAGAGACGTGTCGAACGCATATAATGACGCCAGTGGAATAGCCAAGCGTTTATTTCGGTTTAATTCCTTCTCAGCGCTAGATGAGATACCCCATCGGGAGTTGCCGGGACTGCGGGGAGCGCCTGTACGAGCACATCGAGGGCGATTACCAGTGTCTGAACTGTAGCCGACGGTACGAATCGACCGAGTTAGAGATGCGAACGGCCTGAAATCGCGGCTCGTCGAACCGGACAGTACCGAACGAATCACCGGGATGGAGACGCGATCGGTACCAGTCGACGGCGACTCTCTGTCTGCCTGTAGGCCGCACCGTCGACGACGGTCCAAACGAACTGAACCAGTCGAGACGGGTGACTCTTGGGCTGGTACGTCGCTCGTCAGGGTTGTCAATACAACTACCTACCTCTTGAGAAAAGAGATGCTTCGTTCGCACGTGCAATCCCCCAAGCAGTCACACGAAGCCACTACTCCGGTGTTCGGGCGCCTTGCACGTCACCGGTGTCGAGACGCGGTGCAGCGTCCTCGGGAGGACGCCGATCCGCTCGGAAGGGGTCCTGTAGAGACGGCAACGTTAGGTTATCGGTCGGCGGTCGATACGAGCCATGTCTCTTAACGACGATCGACCGAAAGTGGCTGCCCAGTGTTGTGAGTGCGGGGCCGTCTACTCCGCGTGGATTCTCTCCGACGAGACGGTACAACCGATCGGACGGAAAGACGGCTGTCGATGCGGCGGTGACACGTTTCAGTCGATCTCGACGGAGTGAACCCGGTCCCTGGGTTTGGTGACGAATAAACGACTGCCAGTTACGCGTAGCGCGTCGACTATCAGATTCCTACCGAACACGTTCAAAATCGAAACCTGTATCGGTTACTTTCTAAGCGAGTAGGAACCTAAGGTGGTTATATGTGTGGCCGAGTCCGAACAACACTGTATGAACACCGCTGGCGACTACGCCGGACACCGAACGAGTCGCCGTTCGGTACTCGCGACGACCGGGACCGTCGCCGGTCTCGGTATCGCGGGTTGTCTCGGGAGTACGGCCAGTTCGGTGCGCGTGCTAGCGGCGGGCAGTCTCGCACGAACGTTCGAGGACCACGTTAGCCCGGCGTTCAGGGAGGAGGCGGAGATCGAACTTCGCGGCGAGTACTACGGTGCGAACGCCGTGATGCGGATGGTCGAAGACCGAACCAAACACCCCGATGTCGTCGTCAGCGCCGACGCGACGCTGCTCCGCGATCGGCTGTACGGCGAGTTCACCGACTGGGACGTCGCGTTCGCGACCAACAGCATCGGGATCGGGTACGCCGAGGAGTCGACGTTCGGACGGCGACTCGAGGACGGCGAGCCGTGGTACGAACTGGCTCGAGGGACCGACGAGGGAGATCTCGCGATCGGCGACCCGAACCTCGATCCGCTGGGCTATCGCGCCGTTCAGGCGTTCGATCTCGCGGCGGGGGAGTACGGTCTCGATGGGTTTCGCGAGGACATGCTGGCCGTCGTCTACGAGGAGCCCGACGAGCCGCAGCTCATGGTCGGCGTCGAGAGCGGCTCTCGAGCCGGTGCGATCGTCTACCGGAATATGGCGGTCGATCACGGGGTCCCCTTCCTCGAATTCCCCGACGAGTACAATTTCGCCGACCCCGAACTGGCGGATCACTACGCGACGGTCGAGTTCACGACGGACGAGGAGGGGTACACGGCCGAAGGTCGGCCGATCGTCTACAACGCAACGGTCACCGACGACGCGGACGAACCGGATGCCGGCCACCGACTGATACAGTTTCTCGTCGATCGGCCTGACCTCCTCGAAGAGGCGGGGTTGACGGTCGGATCGAACGTCCCCGAGGCGAACGGTGCGGTTCCGGAGGCGATCGACGTATGAGCCGCTCCGAATCGGCTCGTCTCCGGCGGATACGAGCGCCAGAACTGCTCGTCCCGGCCGCGCTCGGCGGACTCATCCTCGTCTACTTCGCGCTCCCGTTCGTCACCTTTCTCTCTCGAACGGGGACGGCGACCGTCGTCGCCGGGCTATCGACCCCCGAGGCACAAGTTGCGATTCGCAACTCGCTGCTCACCGCGCCGGTTTCGACGGCCATCGCGACGGTTCTCGGCGTGCCGCTCGCGTACGTCCTCGCTCGGACGTCGTTCCCCGGGAAGCGCCTCATCGAAGCGCTGGTGATCCTGCCGCTCATCGTCCCGCCCGTCGTCGGTGGTGCGATGATTATTACTGCGGTCGGGCGGTTTACGCCGATCGGCTCCGCCGCGACCGCCGCGGGAATCCCCCTTACCGACAGTCTGATCGGGATCGTCCTCGCCCAGACGTTCGTCGCCGCGCCGTTCGTGATTATCACCGCTCGAGCCGGGTTCGGCGCCGTCGACGAACGCCTCGAGCAGGCCTCCCGATCGCTCGGCTACGGACCGCTCGAGACGTTCTGGAACGTCTCGCTTCCGCTGGCTCGCGGCGCGATCCTCGCCGGGATCAGCCTGACGTTCGCTCGAGCGATCGGCGAGTTCGGCGCGACGATGATGGTCGCCTACAATCCGCGGACGATGCCGACGCGCATCTGGGTCGACTTCATCACCGGCGGGATCGACGCGATCGTCCCGCTCGCGCTCGCCCTGTTCGCGATCACGCTCGTCGTTCTCGCGGCCGTCCAGCGATTCGGTCGGGTTCCGACGGTGATCGATCGATGATGCTCGAACTCGAGTCGCTCACCCACCGATACGGGACCGAATCGGCCGTCGACGACGTCTCGTTCGGTCTCGAGGCGGGCGAACTCGTCGCGCTGCTCGGCCCGAGCGGCTGTGGCAAGACGACGATCGTACAGGCGGTCGCCGGCCACGTCCGTCCGACCGCGGGCCGGGTGACGCTCCGCGGCGCTGACGTCACCGACGCACCGCCCGAATCTCGGCGGGTGAGCGTCGTCTTTCAACAGTCGACGCTCTACCCTCACATGACCGTGGGCGAGAACGTCGCGTACGGTCTCAGGGCACGCGGCATCGAGACAAGCCGACGGGCCGACGTCGTGAGCGAGTACCTCGAACTGGTCGACCTTCGGGACCAGCGCGATGCCTACCCGTCGGAACTGAGCGGCGGGCAGCGTCGTCGCGTCGAACTGGCTCGAGCGGTCGCCCCTGAACCCGACGTGCTCTTGCTCGACGAACCGCTCTCGGCGCTCGATCGGTCGCTGCGCGAACGCCTGCGCGACGAGATCACCCGCATTCAACGGGAAACCGGCGTCACGACGCTGTTCGTCACGCACGACCAGGCGGAGGCGATGGCCCTCGCCGATCGACTCGTCGTGATGGACGACGGCAGCGTCGCCGGCGTCGGGGAGCCGCGAACGCTCTACGAGTCACCACCGACGCCGTTCGTGGCCTCATTCCTCGGTCGGTCGAACGAGCTTTCGGCGACCGTCACCCGACAGGAGCCGCTGACGCTCACTGTCGGCGGTCAGGAGATCGTGCTGCCCGACTCGAGAGCCGACGTTTCGATCGGTTCGGCCCTCTCGTGTCACGTTCGGCCGGACGACCTCGCGCTGGACGCTGGCGGTGGGCCCGGTTCGGACGGCCCGGCGGTGTCGTTGCCGGGAACGGTGGCCCGCGTCGCCGATATGGGCCGCCGCTACGACGTGACCGTCCGACTCGAGACTGACGAGGAGATCGTCATCGAGCGGACCGAGACGCCGCCAGCGACGGGCGAGTCGGTTTCGGTGGGACTGCTCGAGGCGGACCTGACGATATTCGGTGCCGATCAGCGCGACCGTCTCGGCGTCGACGTCTCGAGCACCTGAGCCCGCAATCGGCGACAGATTCGATTTTCGATCGAGAGAACCCCGCGGGGTCCGTCTTGCTGCTTCTACAAATACGCGAGGCGGTTCACCGTTCGTGCTTTCGATAGCGTCGACCTCGAGGGATCCGGCGTCACCTCTCCGAGAGTACGACGGCCGACAGGGCTCTCGAAATCCTACGAGCCGACCAGGAGATCATCGTCGTCCTCGTCGTCAGCGTCATCTTCGGTTTCCTCGATCGCCTCCTCGACCTCGTCCTGTGTTGCCTCCTCGAATTCGTCTCCCATTCTAGTGCTAGATACGAGTACGAGGACATTATGACCGATGAGCGTTTTCACGGTCAGATAATGTCATGCGTGGCGACTCTCGTGTAACATGTCGTCCACTCGTATTGTGACAGTCTCTGCAAACCGTGCTCCGTCAGGGATTTGAATCAGACCAGTCGCGCGCAGCGAAGCGAGCACGTCTGGGCGTGGTTCAAATCCCTGAGCGGCCGCTTTTTGCTCATTACGTTCGCAAAAATGCTCCGTCAGGGATTTGAACCCTGGTCATCGGCTCGAAAGGCCGAAATGATTGGCCGGACTACACCAACGGAGCGTTCACTTCGTTCACGCACCAAGCCTCGACGGACTTCGTCCGCCTCAACAACGGAGCGTGTCTTACTCTGCAATCAGTCATTGCCGAGGCCTAGTAAAAAGCGTTCCGTTCCGAGTCGACGGTGGCACACGCTGACGCACCTGAACGTCACGCACAATACACACTCCCGTGTTCACCGCAGTCGGCCGCCATCTCAACGTTTTTGAAGCCCCGTGACAACCTATCTCGCATGAAATACGTTCGATTCCGTGACCCGGCCGGTGCGATTCGACGCGGCGAGTTCGAGAGCGGCCACGTTCACTTCGCGAACGAGAGCTACGACCTCGAGGACGACGCCATCGACGTCCTGCCACCGAGCGACCCGTCGAAGATCGTTTGTATCGGTCGCAACTACGCCGACCACGCCGACGAGATGGGGAACGACGTACCCGACCGGCCGCTGCTCTTCTTGAAACCGCCGAACGCGGTCGCCAGCCACGGCGATACCGTCACCGCACCCGCCGGAAAGGAGCGGATCGACCACGAGGCAGAACTCGGCGTCGTCATCGGCGAACAGTGTCGCCACGTCTCCGAAGCCGAGGCGATGGACGTCGTCGAGGGCTTTACCTGCGTCAACGATATCTCGAACCGCGACGATCAGGAGAAAGAACAGAACTGGATCCGCGGGAAGGCGTTCGACGGCGCCGCGCCGATCGGCCCGCTGCTCGCGACGCCCGACGAGGTCCCCGACGACGCGAGCGTCCGGACCCGCGTCAACGGCGACCTGAAACAGGACGGCTCGCGCGAGCAACTCATCTTCCCCATTCCGGAACTCATCGCCGAGATTACGACGTACATGACTCTCGAGCCGGGCGACGTGATCGCCACCGGCACGCCGGAAGGCGTCGGCCCGCTCTCCGACGGCGACGAGGTCGAAATCGAGGTCGAAGGCGTCGGGACGCTCTCGCACTCGATCCGACGCCCCTGAGCGGTCCTGGTTTCGACACGACGGTCAGCCGACCACCGGACCGACGCGAACCGAACCGTTTTCGCCCCGCTCCGATGAAGACAGTCGCATGACCGTTCGATTCGGTGCGGTGACCGTCGACTGGGTCGGTCTCGCGACGATTCGCCTCGAGGGCCAGACGGGGGCCGTCATCTACACGGATCCCGGGCCGGAGACGTACGGCGTTCTCGACGGCCTCGAGCCTCGAGATGGCGATCTAATTCTCGTCAGTCACGACCACCACTACGATCCCGACTCGATCCGGCGGGTGGCTCACGAGGACGCCATCGTCGTCGTCCACGAATCGATCGACGCCCGCGAGATCGATCGGGAGGTCGAACAGCCCGAGGCCCTGCCCTACGAGGTCGAACGCGTTCGCGCCGACGAGTCGTTCGTCCTCGGACCGTTGGATCTGTTCACCACGCCGGCGTACAACGATCCGGCGGGTCCACACGTCGACGAGGCGGGAACGCCGTACCACCCCGAAGGACAGGGCTGTGGCTTCGCGGTCACCGTCGACGGCGTCTCGGCGTTCTGGCCCGGCGACACCGACGTGCTTCCGTTCCACGAGGACCTGGACGTCGATCTCTTCTGTCCGCCGGTCGGCGGCACGTTCACGATGGACCGCCACGAGGCCGCCGATCTTGCGGACCGAATCCGGCCGGACCTCGTCCTGCCGGTCCACTACGACACCTTCGAGGCGATCGAAACCGACGCGGACGCCTTCGTCGTCGACGTCGCGAACCGCGGTGTCCCGGTGGTGCTCGACGAACAGAACTAACCACTCTTACACATTTCGGGACGAATCCGTGGACATAAGTTGACGGTTGGCCACTCTCACGCATCTGCCATGCATACTGGTACCAATCCGACAGCTTTCGGAGGCGACCACGTGAACAGTCGTCTGAGACTGACTCTTTCGTATTCACGAACGGGTGACCGACGTGGCCAATAGCGCGGCCGACGAGAGCGGCCCACAGGATTCCGAACTTACCTACCCATCGTCCGACTGGCGCGGGTTCTTCGAGAACCACTTCGGGCCGTCGATGCTCTGGGCGCTGATCAGCATCGGCGGGAGCCACATCGTCCTCGCACCGACGCTCGGCGGAACGTTCGGGCTCGTCGCGATCTGGATGTTCGGCCTCATCTACGTCGCCAAGTACGGCGCCTGGGAACTCGGCATTCGCTACAACTACGGAGTCGGAGCGAACCCGATCGAAGCCTACGGCGACCTCCCCGGCCCGAAGAACTGGGCCCTCTGGCTGACGATCCTCGTGTTCACCGTTATGTACACGTTCATCACGGCCAGCGTCGGGATGAGCACCGCCGCGTTCGTCGCCGCGCTGACGCCCGGTTGGCTCACCGCCGCCTGGGCGTACGTGATCTTCGTCGGCGCCGCCGGTGCCCTGGTGATCACGTCTCGATACTCCGTCCTCGAGAAGGCTCTGATTGGTTTCACGATCGCGGTGGGCGTCCTCGTTCTTCTCGGCGCGCTCGTCGGACCACCGTCGCCGGAACTGATCGCTGACACGGCGTTCGCGGTGCCGGATCTCACCGGCCCGGCGTTTATCGCGCTGTTCGCCGCCGCGGCGGGCTTCGCGCCGACCGGCTTCAGCACGAGCATCCTGATCGGGAGCTGGAGTATGGCCAAGGGGGAAGGCGCCGGCGAACTCCGCGAGAAGGGGCTCGATCCGGACGATCCCGCCAATCACGACTACATCCGCGCGTGGATCCAAACCGGCCGACGGGACTTCAACGTCGGCTACGTCTTCAGCTTCGTCCTGATCGCGGCGATGGTCGTTCTGGCGACGAACGTGCTCTACCCGAACCCGCCGACGGACGCCAACCTCGCCTTCGCCATCGGAAACATCCTGAGCGACTCGTTCGGGGAGTGGTCGTACTACGCCATGCTGATCGGTGCGTTCGCGGCGCTGTACTCGACGGTCATCACGCTCCTCGACGGTGCCGCCCGCGCGACCGGGGATATCCTCCCGATGGCACTCGAGGACGAGAGCATCGACAGCGAGCGGGTGCGAAAACTCGTCGTCGTCGGTGTGGTCGTCGTCAGCAGCGCGATGGTCGTCGCGCTCGGTGACGTTCCAGTGACCCTGTTGCTCTACGTCGCTGCAATACTCGCGGTCACGGAGATCTTCTTCTATCCGGCGAACTGGTACGTCGTCGAGAAACACCTACCCGAGCCGTTCCGCCCGTCTCGTGCCTGGCACGTCTACTACGTCGTGAGTCTCGTCTTCGTCCTCCTCTTCGGTGCGATGGGGGCCGCGCTCCGACTCGGGTTCATCGGCTGAGGGGCTGCTCAGAACCACCATCCGCTGGAAGTGGTGACCATCGATCCGAACCGGACGATTGGGTCGACTGAGCGAGGCAGAACTGGTTGACTTTCCGAACGGACCAAACCGTTACTGTGACTGCTGACGACTCCACGACTATGAGCAGCGATCGGCGATCGAATCAAGACGGGGGTGGGCCGCCGTACTGTTCGAACTGTGGCACCGGTCTCGAGCCGTCGGCGAACTACTGCCCGAACTGCGGACTGTCGAACGGTCGTCCGGCCGACCGATCGAGTGCCGAATCGTCGACCGTACGAGGACGAACGGGACCCGGTGCCAGCGCGAGTACGGATTCGAGCGGCAGTGTGACCGACCGCGAACACCTCGAGCATCGGATCGCGACGGCGCTGCAGGACGGCTGGGAACTCGAGCACGACTTCGGCGACCACGCGGTCATGGTGAAACGGTCGTTCGGCAGCAGGGACGAGCACCTGGTGGTCGCGCTGATCACCGTCTGGTTCACGATGGGGATTGGCAACGCGCTCTACGGCGCATACCGGTACGTCGGCGACGCAGAGCGGATGGTGTTACGAACGGACCACGTCGAGAGCAGCGACGCCGATCGCGAGTCCACCGGCTCCGCGCTCCGCTGGCGCGTGACGGCTGCGGTCTGCTGGCTCGCCGCCGCAATCGTCGCCGTGGTCGGTCTGCAGGTCGTCACGCCAGCCGCGGGCTACCCCCTCTTTCTCCTCGCGTTCGTGTTCGCCGCAATGGGTGTGAGCGCCCTGCCGTCGGTCCAGCGACGACTCGAGAGCCGCCACTCGGTGACGACCAACGGTCGGGTCCGATCGGTCGACGAACGTACCGTCGTCGCTTACGATAGACCGTGTGCCGCATGTGCGGATCCCGTCGGTCGGGGCCTCGAGCGAATCTACCGAAAGGAGTTCTGCCTGCTCGGCGTCCCGCTGGCGGCCTCCGAGGGGCGCAACTACTACTGCAAACAGTGTGCGAACGGAACGAGACCCACGACTCCGGACCGGTCCGGCCCGCCCTCGTCCGCGAGCAACGCGAAGACGGACCGGTTGCTGGAGACGGACCCAGAGACGGAACGAGAATCGACGTAGTCCAGTTGCGACAGGGTCGTCACAGCAGTGGCTTTTCGAGGGAGCCGCGTCGCGGATACGGTGTGTGGCTCGAACGTCACTCGAGGGACTATCGTTCGACGAGGCGACAGCAGGCTCTCGGCATCGCTGCCGAAGCCGCTGAGGCCCGACGGTACCGGAGCCGGCGAGGCGCCGCAAGTTCCGGTTTGGGAACGCTTTCGACGGTCGGGGTCCCAGTGATGGCAGTGTGAGCGTCTCTTCGCCTCCGATCTGGTCGAACGTCTGGTCGAATCCGTACCGCCGACGATGGATTCTGTGGGGTATCCTCGCAGTGACGTTCCTGCTCGTCAGCATCTACCGGCTCTTGACGGCAGTCATTGCGGGGCCGGTGATGTCCGCGTTCGGAATCACGGGGACCCAGCTCGGAACGCTGCACGCGATATTCTTCGTCATCTACGCGCTGATGCAGATTCCGGCGGGTATCCTCGTCGATCGGATCGGTCCCCGTCGGACGGCCACAGCCGGGGCGGCAGTGATGAACGCCGGCGCGGTCTGGTTCGCACTCGCCGGCGGATACGGAGGCGCACTCGCGGGACGGTTTCTCATCGGACTCGGCGGGAGCGTGATCTTCGTCTCGTTGCTTCGGCTCTGTGCGAACTGGTATCGAGCCGACGAGTTCGGGACGATGAACGGGCTGTGTTTCGCCGTCGGTGGAGTCGGCGGTATCCTCGCGACGACGCCGTTCGCCATCGCGGTCGACGTCGCGGGGTGGCGAACGGTCGTACTGGCCCTCGGAACGTTCGGACTCGTGGTAGCGGTCGTGACGTTCGTCTTCGTCCGAGACTCCGCCGAGCGGGCTGGTCTGCCGGCGATCGAAGGCGCTCCCGAACGGCCGATGTTGTCGGTCGGTGAAGTAAGGGAGTTCACCGTGCGGATCCTCTCCGACCGATGGACGTGGGTCGCCGCCGTCATGCTGTACTGTACCGGCGGAGTTAATTTGACGCTCGTCGGCCTGTGGGGGATCCCCTACGTCGTCCAGACCTACGACGTCTCGGTGACGGTCGCCTCGACGATCACGCTCTTCGGCGGGATCGGGCTCGTCGTCGGACCGCCCGTCATCGGTCGCCTCTCGGACTCCCTCGAGCGCGATACGGAGTTCATCGTCGTCGGCTCCATCCTCTATACGATAGCGCTGGGATTCGTTGCCGCAACGGGTGACCCGCCACTCGTTACCGTCGGCGTCGTGTTCTTCCTGACCGGAAGTCTGTTCGGTACATTCGTGCTCACCTATCCGATCGTCCAGAATCGGTACGACGACCGAGCCAGCGGTATCGCCATCGGAACGATAAACGGCGCGTCGTTCTTCGGCGCTGCGACCTTCCCGACAGTGATGGGATGGGTCCTCGACGCCTACTGGACCGGCGACGTTCTCGACGGTGCCCGCGTGTACACCGAGACCGGCTACCGTGTTGCGTTCGCAATCGGCACCGTCGCCGGTCTCGTGTCGGTCTGCTGTGCCGTCTGGCTCCACCTTCACGACCGCCAAGAGTAGGAAGACGGAGTAGGCGTTCGGCGGAACGGCGACGGTTGCGACGCTCACGAAACACCGTTTAACCCTCGGTATGACGACTCACCCTCACTGAGAGGCTCCGGCTCATCTCCCGAACCGTCGGTTCGATGGCCGTCTACAGGACGCCCATCTCACTGAGACGTTCCGGCTCATCTCCCGAACCGTCGGTTCGATGGCCGTCTACAGGACGCCCATCTCACTGAGACGTTCCGGCAGATACGTGTCCGTCACGAAGTCGAGACCGCGAGCCGCGAGCGACTGCTGTTCGGACTTCTTGCCGATCTCGAGCTGTAACTCGATCTGTTCCTCCCAGTAATCGGTCTGGAAGCGGGGGTCCTCGAGTTCGCTCTCGAGTGCGTTGATGTCCGAATCCGAGAGGGGATCGGTCGGGAGTTCGTACTCGACGATGTCGGCGGGCTGGATGCCGATATACTGGGCCTCAGGGGTGGCGAGATACTCCGAGAGGTGGGCCGACTTGATCGAGCCGTACGCGACGGAGCCGTAGATGCGGTACGACCACGGGTCACCGTCGGCGAAGACGGTGACGGGAAGATCGAGTTCGTCGTGGAGTCGCTTGGTCAGTCGTCGCGTCGCTCGGGCCGGCTGCCCCCCGAGGTGGACGATGAGGGCGTCGTACTCCTCGTCGAACCCGTTCTCGACCAGTCGGTCGCGCATGCCACCGGTCTCGACGCAGAGGACGAACTCGGCGTCGTTGTCCAGGAACTCGATGGTGTCCGGGTTGTTCGGGATCTGATACCCGCCCTGTCCAACGTCGAGCTGACAGTGGATGTCGCGGTCGCCGCGGTTGGTCTGCTCGCGAATGCGAAGCGGCCCCATAACCTTCGCGCCGGACTCCTCAGGGCGCATGTGGAAGTCCTCGCGGGTGACTCCCGAAACGATCTCGAGGTCCTCGATCAGCCCGTTCGACTCGTCCTGATCGTTGAACTGGGCCTCCTTGTTGTCCCAGCTCTCCGAGAGGTAGTAGAGTTCACGCAGGGTCGACGAGCGATCCTGCTCGAGTTGATCCGCGAGGAACTCGATGGTGTAGACGGCCTTCAGGAGCTTTCGGGCTCCGCGGACGGAGTTGGCCGAGCGCGTCGACTCGCGGTCGCCGTACACCCAGACGTTCAGCTCCTCGCTGTACTCGATGTTGTTCTTCGTCCGCGTCGGGACGGACATGTGCGGGATCTCGCCCAGTTCGAACTGGTCGTAGAACTGCGCCGCGAGATCGATCAACTGTTCTCGTGCCTGCTGGTCGTTGTCTGCGCTCATTGGTCTGTGACGGTGAGTTTCTCGGTTTCGACACCCTTCACGTCGAGATCGAATTCGGCGTCGTCGGCCACCTCGTACTCGAGGGCGGCGTCCTCACCGCTCGAGACGTCGGGTTCCCACTTGACGAACCACTCGCCGTCCATCTCGACGACGGTGGCGTCGTCGGGGAGGCCGGTCGGTTCGGCCGAGACGATATCGGTGATCTCGAGGCTCTCGTTCGTATTCGAATTGTTCTCGACCGTGACCGTAACGGCCTGACTGGTCCCGTTCTCCTCGAGCGATCGCTCGACGAGGACGTTGTTCATGATACGGGCGATGGCGTCGTCGATGTCGGGTTCGTCGCGGTCGGTTACCTCGGCGACTTTCGTGGCCATTTCGGGGAGGATCTTCCCGAGGACGTTCTGTTTCTTGCGGCGCTGTTGCATCGAGCGACGCTTGTTCAGATAGCTCTTGAGTTCGCGTGCGGCCTCTCGGATGGCGAGTTCGATCTCGTCTTCGATCGCGGGGACGTTCGCGACGGCGTCCTTCGACTCGCTGGTGAAGGGAACGTTCGTCGACGCGACGTGGACCATGATGACGGCCGGACCGTTGGGCAGGCCGGAGCCGCCGGGCTGGTCGAGCCCGTAGTTGCGCCAACCGATCGACTTGACCACGTCGGTCGTCGCACACGCACCGCGCTGGTAGACCAGCGGCACGCGGTTGGCAAAGCGCATGACGTCGGCGCTTCCCTCGGCCTCGAGGTCGCCGCCGTAGGCGATGCCGGCCTCGACGATGAACGGGTCGCCGCCGTGAACTTCGGCGTCCCGGGTCGCCGAGGAGTAGAAGTCGGCCTCGAACTCCTTTTCGAGCCCGGCCGAGATCAGTTCCTCGGTGATGGGGGCGAGACACCGCGTCGGCGGTGCCATAATGTCGGTCTCGCGCATCCCGTCGACGAGGTTGCTGGCGGCGTCGCGGTCACCTTTGAACTCGCGCACGAGCGGCGGGTCGTCGGGAACGGTCGCCATGACCCCCCAGACGGCCTCGAGGACGTTCTCCCGAGCGGTGTCGCCGAACGAAACGTCGTCGTACTCCTCGGTGAGATCCGCCGCGCGGTCGACGAACGAGCGAAGTTGCTTGTGCGTGAGTCGGTGGCGAGTGAGCCCGTCGTCGTCTCCCTCCTCGCGTTCGTCCTCGAACTTGGCCGCGAGGCGCTCGGCGAAGGCGTGGATCACTTCGTCGTCCTTGCGGGTGCTCGTCGCGTCGTCGGCGAGGGCGTAGAGGTCGGCGACGAGTCGCGACTCGACGTCGACGTCGTCCTCGTCGAAATCGACCGTCTCGTCTCCCCCTGTCGGCTCGTCGTCGCCGGGCGCGTCGATCAGCGCGCGCCAGACCACGTCGACGGCGTTCTCGCGGACGGTGTCGCCGAACGTCGTTCCGTGGTCGGCTTCGACGTCGTCGGCGGCCGAATCGACGACCGCGAGGAGTTCGTGGTGAGAGATTCGATCGCGGTCATCGACCGCATCGACGATGGCCTCGGCGAATGCGTCCGTCGCGTCTGCACCCTTGTTCACGGTCGCGTCCGTGATCGACGATCGGAGATCGATATCTTCGTGGCTCGCGGGCGGTCGCCACCGCATCTCGCGGCCGTAGTGGCGGTCGCGGAACTCGTCGATGATCGACTCGGCGCTCTTCTTGCCGACGCGCGTGAACTCCTCCTGGAGGAAGCCCGAGACCGTCTGGGAGTCCGTCGCCGACAGCATCTTCATCACGGTGCCGAGTTCGACGCCGTGTGGGTGGGGACGGATCTCCTCTGTCTCCTCGGGCAACTGATCCGTCGCCCGCTCGAACTTGAAGTGCTCCTGTGGTTCGCGCAACTCGAGACGGGCGTGGGGGTTGACGACCGCCGTGTGTTTGATGTAGTCGTGAAGCTGGTTGCGAGCGCGCATGTTCGCCTCCATCTCGAGGACGATGCGCGTGCCGTGGGGCCGATCCCACGTGGTCGTCTCCTCGACGCTGATCTCGGGTTCGTTCTCGTCGGTGTCGACGATGAGTTCGAAGTACTCCGCCTCGCTCGCACCCTGGGTTCGACTGGTGATCTTGGCGGGTTTTCCGCTCGTGAGTTGGGCGTAGAGAACCGCCGCGGAGATCCCGATCCCCTGCTGTCCGCGGGACTGTTCGCGGGCGTGGAACCGCGAGCCGTACAGCAGTTTCCCGAAGACCTTCGGGAGCGTCTCTTTCGTGAGACCCGGCCCGTTGTCCTCGACGATCAACCGATAGTAGTCGCCCGCTTCCTCGATTTCGACGTAGATATCCGGCAGAATGCTCGCCTCTTCGGCGGCGTCTAAGGCGTTGTCGACGGCCTCTTTGACGGCCGTGACGAGCCCTCGAGCCCCGCTGTCGAAGCCGAGCATGTGCTTGTTCTTCTCGAAGAACTCCGCGATCGAGATCGCCTGCTGGCTCTCGGCCAACTCCTCGGCGATCCCCGCCTCGTCCTCGAGTGTCGACTGAAACGACGTCATTGTCCCTCCATACTAACGGCGGGGCTAAAAGGTGTGTGTTACCGGAGTGAAAGTGATGTGGGCCTAGCTTACGTTGACTTCCCGGCCTCCTACGGGTACACTATGGACGGCTCGCCGTTGTGATCGCCCTTTTCGTTTCCGAAGTCATATCCGTCCTCGAACGTCGAATAGCCGGCATCGTCGAATAAGTCCAGCATCCGTCCTTCAGGGTCGGCTCGAGATACGATACTGTGGGGAATCTCATCGTCCTCGTGGACCTCCATACCGATTCGGTCGTCCACGAACTCCCATATCTTGGCGTGGTCACCGCCGTTTGGTCGATACCGACTTGTCCCGTAACTCGTCGGACTTTCAAACGAATCCGTTCGATGGTTGTATCCCCATCGGCGGTATTCGTGACCGTGACGCCAGTCGAGTGAAGTCCATCCATCGTCGTCAAGTACGTCCGTTACTTCGGAAATTCCGCTGAGGTTCTCGAACGTGACATTGATCGGATTTTTCTTCTCGTAAGCCCAACCGCTCCAGGTAGCACTTCTGGAGTACGTCCAGACCGGGTACGACCAGTAGTGTTCTTCTGGATCCTCGTCAAGCGCGCCAATCCCGCCAGGGCTTTCCTCGCGTTCCGCTCGACGGGTTCGATGATATTCCTGCCACTCCTCCTCGTAAGCGATCTCAGTCTCCCACCGCTCAGTCGTGACATCAGTCCCGCGTTCTGGTAGCGTATCTTCTTCCTCGAACGACGAGCGATTGTATTCGATCTCCTCGGTTACCGTCGCCGAATCAAGGTCCAATCGATGAACGAGGTCCTCGCTCGTTTTTCGGATTTCGACCGTTATCACGTCTGGATCGTATGTAACCTTCGTTCGTTTTCGTCCACGAACGGTAAAATCCTCTTCAGTGCAAGTTTCATCGGCCGTCCCAACGCTACTTGCCGCACCAATTATACTCGCTGATCCAGATATCTGAATGAATTTCCTTCTTGTATAGTTTCTACTCATAAAAGCAGATATATTTATCCGCTAATATTAAATGTTTCTATTTTAACCAGTAGGTCCATTACATACAAGTTATTGGGGGTGGAATCAACATACAATGAGTACTAGCCCGGAAAATCAGTCGCTCCTCGCCACGTTACTGTCTGTCCTTCGACCTTCACGGCCCGTCGGGGTGGTATTCGTGGTTCTCGTTCTACTCGTCCTCCAGCACTTTTTTCGACGAGTGATTGCCGGATATACGACGACGTGGTTCGAAACCGGCCTTCCCTTCAGACTGTTAGATAGGGTGATGGAAATCGTTCTTGCACCCGTCCAGTCGGTCGTAAACGTCTTGTACGATCCCTGGTCACCTGATTGGGCTTTTCTCTTGGTCACCTTCGTGTACTTCTATGCGCTCGCGATCGTAATCGGGACCGCATACGAACGCATCGCTCACGGCGTGTAGTTGGGATGTACGCCAGCGGTGAATCACCAGCGTAATTCCATCCGATTCCACGACCGAATATACCGAAGGCAACGAATCCATGTTGAGACGAGCGTTGACCGAACCGGAAATCTTCCATGCGGTGTCGGTGACCCGCTGATCGCCGCTGCGGCGAACGCGATTTCCCACACCGCGTTGCCGCTGCCGGGGTTGGATAGGGTGTGCCTCCGACGGTCTGCTGTAGCGCGCTACTGGGCAACCGCGAGATGTGTCAAGTTGCGCCGACACTGTCGTTCAGCAGTCCGTGTCACTCCTCGAGTGGCGGCCAATACCACGCGTCCGCTCGAACGACGCCGAGCAGTTTCTGGCGCCGCTCGGTCAGATCCTCGAGTACCTGGTCGAACTCCTCGTCGGCCATCGGGATGCCCTCGTCGTGGAGGCGGTCGAGATCCGGCGATCGCGGCACGTCGTCGGAGGGCTCGATGAACGCGGTTCCAAGCGTGCCGAGGTAGCTGTCGACGCTCGAGCGGGCGTTCTCGACTAGCGTCGGATTCGGCTGGGCCTCCTCGACGACCCCGTGCCGGAAGATGGTCAGTGCCTCGTCGAAGATGGGGACGGCCATCGCCGAGGCTCGCGTCGCCTGTTCGCTGTGGTAGTAGTGGAGAATCGGGTAGGCCTTGTGCTGGTCTGCGAGCAGGGAGAGCTGGGTCGAGAGCGACTCGAGGGGGAGGTCGAGTCCCTCGAACTCCTCGCTCTCGCCGGCCCAGCCTGCGCGGACGAACGCCTCACTGCGCTCTCCTAGCCCGGTGACGTCGCTGGCGAACGACCGTTTCTCCGAGACGGCTCCGAGGACGGTGAGGACGTAGGAGACGCCCAACGTGACGAACGCCATGCCCGTCGCGGTAGTAAATGAACTCGCGATCTCCCAGGTGCCCGTCGTGGGAGCGTAATCACCGTTCCCGGTCGTGAACATCGTGTAGGCGACGTAGTAGAGCCGCCCCGTCCAGTCGGCGTACTCACCGGTTTGCGGGCTAACGAGGGCCGTCTGGTCGCCGGCGAAGAGCAGGGTCCAGCCGAGCCACAGCAGCGCGATCCACATCGCGAGCGTGAGCGCGAGGATGAGCGGCCCGGCGAGGCTCAACGCCCGCGGATGATCGCCACTGATCGTCCGGAGGCCGCGCCAGGTCCAGCTGGTCAACCGACCCGAGAGCGGACCCGACCCCCCGTCGACCCAGAGCGTCGTCCAGAGAATGTCGACGATCACGGCGGTGAGTACGAGGATACCGACGACCAGATACAGCGGTCTCATTTCGCACGAACTACAGGATCGACTCCCGTCAACGATGCCCCAGTCACTGACGCGGCTTTTTCAGTACCGACGAAGCCGGCGATGACGTCCCGTGGGTCGACGTCTGAAAAAGCCGTCTCAGTGTGCCAGAGGGTTTATATTATTCACGCCACACCAACGATTATGAGTACACGAACGGGCGCCACAGAGGGATCCTTTTGGGGGGACGTCGACGACGACGTGGCGCTCTCGCGGTATCGGGCGCTCGTCGAAACGATCGACGACGGGCTCTATCGGCTCGACGCCGACGGGCGGTTCGTCGCGGTCAACGACGAACTCGTCGAGGCGACGGGCTACGCCCGCGACGACCTCGTCGGCGAGCACGTCTCTCTCCTTCTCGAGGATGCGACTATCGACGCGATCGAACGCGACCTATCGAATCGGCTCCGAACCGACGACGTCGACGCCGCGACCTTCGAACTCGAGGTTCGAACGGCTGACGGTTCGACACTTCCCTGCGACGTTCGAATTACTCCGATCGTAGACGGCGACGAGTTTCGGGGGACGATCGGCGTCGCCCGCGACCGTTCGAGGCCCACCCGGCAGTTACACACGACCGACGCGAGGCGACCGACGTCGCAGGATATCACGGACACCGCTTCCGAGTCGATCACGGCTATTCTCGACGACGCGAACATCGGCGTCGTCGTCCTCGATGAGGCGTTTAACGTCGCCTGGATCGACGAGACGATCGAGGACTTTCTCGGCCTCGAGCGCGAGTCTGACATCGGTCGGGACGGCCGGACGATGTTCGAAGAGACTCTCGCGGAGACGATCGCCGAACCCGGTTCGTTCGCGGAGACCGTACTGGCTACGTACGACGAGGACAGCTACGCCGACGGATTCGAGTGTCGAGTCACCGGCACCACAGGCGGCAATCTCGAGGAGCGGTGGCTCGAGTACCAGAGCGAACCGATCGAGTCGGGCGAGTACGCCGGCGGACGGGTGGAGCTCTACTACGATATCACCGACCAGAAACGGTCCGAAGGCGCCTTGCGGGAGAGCCAGGTGGAGTTTCACTCGCTGGTCGACGCCGTCGAGGAGTATGCGATCTTCCGATTGGATTCGGACGGCCACGTCATCAGTTGGAACGAAGGGGCAACGCAGATCAAGGGGTACGATCGCGAGGAGATCCTCGGCGAACACATTTCCACGTTCTACACCGAGGACGAACGCGCGGCGAACGTTCCCGAAAGAAACCTCGAGGCGGCGACCGAAAACGGCTCCGTCGAGGACGAAGGGTGGCGGGTTCGGAAGGACGGTGGGCGGTTCTGGGCGAACGTGACGATCACGCGAATTCGGGACGACGACGGGACCCATCGGGGGTTCCTGAAAGTGACTCGCGACATGACCGATCGGTGGGAGTTCGAACGAGAGCTCGAAACCGAACTACAGCGCATGCTCAGCCGGATCTCCGACGCGTTCTACGCCGTCGACGACGAGTTCAGGTTTACCCACGTCAACGACCGCGCCGAGGAACTCCTCCAGCACTCCGAGGAGGAGTTACTCGGCGAGCAGCTCTGGGACGTCTTCCCCGACCTCGTCGAGATCGACGAGGTCTGGGACGCCTTCCATACGGCACTGGAGACGCAGGAGCCGACCAACTACGAACTCTACTACGACACACTCGGTTTCTGGGTCGAGGCGAACCTCTACCCCTCCGAAACCGGTATTTCGGTCTACTTCCGCGACATCACCGACCGGAAAGAGCGCCAGCAGGCTATAGAGGAGTCCGAGCAGCGCTACCGCACCCTCGCAGAGTACTTCCCGAACGGCCTCGTCACGCTGTTCGACCACGAACTCGAGTACACGCTGGCTGCGGGCCAGGGCTTCGATCGGATCCCCGTGGATCCCGAGGATCTCGAGGGAGAGAGCTTCTACGACGTGTGGCCAGAGGAAACGGGCGACGTGCTCGAGCCGGCGTTCCTGGCCGCCCTCGACGGCGAGGAACGGTCGGTCGAGCTCACCTACGCCGACCACGAATGGGTACTCCACGCGGTCCCGATCACCGACGAGCACGGCGAGGTCTTCGCGGGGATGACGATGGCACAGGACATTACGGAACAAAAGGAGCGCGAGCAGTACTTGGCGGACGCCAAAGCGCAACTCGAGGCCGCGACCGAGGCCGGAGCCGTCGGGACCTGGGAGTGGCAGATCCCCGAGGACCGGTTCGTTACGGGCCGATCGTTCGCCAAGACGTTCGGCGTCGATCCCGAAGCGGCCCGCGAGGGCGTCCCGCTCGATCGAATCACGTCGTCGATTCACGAGGCGGATCGCGACCGCGTCGAGCGACAGATCGAGGCCGCCATCGAGTCGGGTGGGGAGTACGAGGAGGAGTACCGTGTCTGGAACGCCGACGGCGAACTCCGTTGGGTCGTCGCTCGCGGGCACGTCGAGTGCGACGAAGACGGGACGCCCGAAACGTTCCCCGGCGCGCTCACTGACATCACGGAGCGAAAGCGAACCGAACTGGAACTCCAGCGAAACAAAGAACAGCTCCAGTCGCTGTTCGAGATCCTCCCCGTCGGGGTCATCGTCGCGGAGCAGAACGGCGGTATCGTCGAGGCCAACAGGGCTGCAAAGGAGATCTGGGGTGTCGACGAGTTCGACGCCGACTCGTTCGACGATTACGATCAGTTCCCGGTCAGGTGGGCCGACACGGGCGAGCCGCTCGAACTCGACGAGTGGACGATCGCTCGCGTGCTACGGGGCGAAGAGGTGACCGATCCCGGAACCTTCGAAATCGATTCCAAAGACGGAAACCGACGTATCCTCAGCGTCAGAGGGATGCCGATCAGGGACGCGCACGGCGACGTGACGCGTGCCGTGATCACGCTCAGCGATATCACCGAGCGCACGGAGTACCAGCGACGCCTCGAGGAGACGATCGACCAGCTCGAGGAGTCGAACGAACGGCTCGAACAGTTCGCCTACGCGGCCAGCCACGATCTGCAGGAGCCGCTGCGAATGGTCTCGAGCTATCTCCGCCTTATCGAGCAGCGGTACGGGGACGAACTCGACGAGGACGGCGAGGAGTTTCTCGCGTTCGCCGTCGACGGCGCCGATCGCATGCGCGAGATGATCGAGGGGTTGCTCGCCTACTCCCGGGTGGAGACGCGCGGCGATCCGCTCGAGCCGATCGATCTCGACGCGGTGCTCGCGGACGTCGTAGCGGATCTTCAGTTCCAGATCGAGGACTCCGAGGCCGAGATCACGAGCGACGAACTGCCGCGCGTCGAGGGTGATGGGACGCAGTTACGGCAGGTGTTCCAGAACCTCCTAACGAACGCGATCACGTACAGCGGCGACGAGCCGCCGCGGATACACGTCGACGCCGAGCGGCGGGGTCGGCGGTGGGAGGTGTCGGTCCACGACGAGGGGATCGGCATCGATCCGGAGGATCAAGAGCGCGTGTTCGAAATCTTTCAGCGGCTCCACAGTCGCGGCGAACACACTGGAACGGGGATCGGGCTCGCGCTCTGTCAGCGCATCGTCGAACGCCACGGCGGCGAGATCTGGCTCGACTCCGAACGGGGTGAGGGGACGACGTTTTCGTTTACGCTGCCGGCGGCCGAAAGCCAGTGAGAGACGAGGGGGCAGCGACCGTCGAACCGCGTCTAACAGGAGCGTTTCGACGCGGCCCCTCCGTTGACACGACGCACTGCTCGCGTAGCGATCGCTCGCTCACTCGATCGCACCGAGAAAGTCGTCAAACGGTTCGGCGAGTTCATCGATCCACTCGCCGTCCTCCTCAGGTGCGAATCGGAGTATGACCGTGTCTCGCTCGTCTCCGCTACGCGCCGTTTCGAGGCGCTGGACGCACCGCGTCCGCTTCCAGATCTCCGTGATTTCGACGCGTCCGTGTTCGGTGTGGTCGCACGTCTCTCCGTTCTCGATGGCACGGTCATTGGCCGATCCGTACTGCTGTTTCCCGTCTGTCATACGGGCCGGTACTGATCCGCACGGTTTCCGTTTGCTCCTGCAACGGTAGACGAACTCGTCTCCCCTCTGGCGGTCATCAGACGAGTTCGAGTCGACACTATCGGTTCGTCTCGGAGCTGTGGTGGTCGCCCTTGCCGTGTTCGACGTGACGGTCATGGGTTCCGCCAATCGACGATTACTCGGCCGCCGAACGCAACTAATACGGTGTTGTAGATCCACCGATACGACCAACCGACTGTTACCGAGCGCTCGCCCGCGCGCGTACGTGACTTTTATTAGGGACCGACCACTACCCGAAAGCAGGTTTTACATGTCCCAGGAAAGTGAGTACGGCGCCGGACAGATTCAGGTCTTAGAGGGCCTGGAGGCCGTGCGAAAACGGCCGGCGATGTATATCGGCTCTACGGATTCTCGAGGACTCCACCATCTCGTCTACGAAGTGGTGGATAACTCGATCGACGAGGCACTGGCTGGTCACTGCGACGACATCACCGTCACGATCCACGACGACAACTCGGTGAGCGTCTCGGACGACGGCCGCGGCATCCCCGTCGACACGCACGACGAGTACGAGCGCCCGGCTCTCGAGGTGATTCTCACTGTTCTCCACGCCGGCGGGAAGTTCGACAACAAGTCCTACCAGGTCTCCGGCGGCCTCCACGGCGTCGGCGTGAGCGTCGTCAACGCGCTCTCTGAGCGCCTCGAGGCCGAGGTCAAACGCGACGGCGCCGTCTTCCGCCACGCCTTCGAGGCGGGCGAACCCGTCGGCGACATGGAGCGCGTTCGCGACATGGAGCCGGACGAGGAGACCGGCACGCAGATTCGATTCTGGGCCGACACCGGCATCTTCGAGGCCGACGAATTTTCGTTTTCGACGCTCTCGAACCGGCTTCGTGAACTCGCCTTCCTCAACTCGGGCGTCCGCATTACGCTGCGCGACGAACGCGAGCAAACCGACGACGGCGAGTTCGTCGAGGACACCTACGAGTACGACGGTGGCATCCGCGAGTTCGTCGAGTACCTGAACGAGACGCGCTCGGCGATGCACGACGAGATCATCTACTTCGAGGACGAGGATCAGAACATCCAGGTCGAGGTCGCGATGCAGGCCACCGAGGAACTGCAGGGTTCGATCCACGCCTTCGCGAACAACATCAACACTCGAGAGGGCGGCACCCACCTCACCGGGTTCAAGACCGCCCTCACGCGGACGGTCAACGACTACGCGGGCGACAACGGCCTGCTCTCGGATCTCGAGGAGAACCTCACGGGCGAAGACATCCGCGAGGGACTCACCGCGGTTATCTCGATCAAACACCCGGACCCGCAGTTCGAGGGCCAGACGAAGACGAAACTCGGCAACTCGGAGGTCCGCGGGATCGTCGAGAGCGCGATGCACGAGGGGCTGGGTACCTACTTCGAGGAGCATCCCGACACCGCCCAGGCAATCGTCATGAAGGCCGTCGAGGCCGCGAAGGCCAGAAAAGCGGCTCGGAAGGCCGAGGAGCTGACGCGACGCAAGTCCGCGCTCGACTCGACCTCGCTGCCCGGAAAGCTGGCCGACTGCCAGACCAAAGACCCCGACGAGGCCGAACTGTTCATCGCGGAGGGTGACTCCGCGGGTGGCAGCGCGAAACAGGCCCGTAATCCGGAGTTCCAGGCCGTTTTGCCGATCAAGGGGAAGATACTGAACGTCGAGAAACACCGGCTCGACCGGATCCTCGAGAACGACGAGATCCGGAACATGATCACTGCCATCGGCGCGGGGATCGGCGACGAGTTCGACGTCGAGGACGTCCGCTACAAGAAGATCATCATGGCGACCGACGCCGACGTCGACGGGGCGCACATCCGGACGCTCATGCTCACGTTCTTCTACCGGCACATGCGCCCGCTGCTGGAAGGTGGCTACGTCTACGCGACTCAGCCGCCGCTGTACCGGATTCGCTACCGCGGCGAAACGTACGACGCGATGACCGACGCCGAGCGCGACGAGATCGTCGAGGAGAAGTGCGACGGCAATCCGACGCAGGTCCAGCGGTTCAAAGGACTGGGTGAGATGAACCCCGAACAGCTCTGGGAGACGACCATGAACCCCGAGAACCGTATCCTCAAGCAGATTACGGTCGAGGACGCGGCCGCGGCGGACAAGATGTTCTCCGTGCTGATGGGCGACGCCGTCGAACCCCGAAAGCAGTTTATCAAGGATCACGCTCCCGAAGCAGAGTGGATCGATATTTAGACGAGGTGACGTAACTACATGAGTTCAGACGTACCCGATCCGACTGACGTACAGGCGCGGGCGGTCGAAAACGTCCGCATCGAAGACGAGATGGAGCAGAGCTACATCGACTACGCGATGTCCGTCATCGCAGGGCGAGCCCTCCCGGACGTCCGGGACGGTCTGAAGCCGGTCCACCGGCGCATCCTCTATGCGATGCACGAGATGGGCGTCTCCTCCGGCAGCAGCCACCGCAAGTCCTCCTCGATCGTCGGGGAGACGATGGGTGACTACCACCCTCACGGCGACAGCGCGATCTACGACACCCTGGTCCGACTGGCCCAGGATTTCTCGATGCGCTATCCCCTCGTGGACGGGCAGGGGAATTTCGGTTCGATGGACGGCGATCCGGCCGCAGCGCCCCGATACACTGAGGCGCGGATGGCCCCCGTCGCCGAAGAGTTGCTCGAGGACATCGACAAGGACACGGTCGACTTCTCGGCGAACTACGACGACCGCCTGCAGGAACCCGACGTGCTGCCGGCGGCGTTCCCGAACCTGCTGGTCAACGGCTCCTCGGGGATCGCAGTCGGGATGTCGACGAACATCCCGCCGCACAACTTAGGCGAGGTGATCGACGCGACGATCGAACTGATCGACAACCCCGACGCGGCGGTCGAGGACCTGATGGAGCACGTCAAGGGTCCCGACTTCCCGACCGGCGCGAACATCGTCGGTCGCGACGCCATCTACTCGGCGTACAAGACCGGGCGCGGTCGGATTCGCGTCCGTGCCGAGTTCGAGGTCGAGGAGTGGAAGAACGACCGCGAGCGGATCGTCATCACCGAACTCCCCTACCAGGCGAACAAGGCCCGGATGGTCGAGCGCATCGCGGAGGACGTCAACGAGGGCCTGATCGAGGGAGTCTCGGACCTGCGCGACGAGTCCGACCGCGACGGCGTCCGCGTCGTCGTCGAGTGTAAACGCGGCGCGAACGTCGAGGTCGTCAAGAACCGGCTGCTCGAGAACCACCTCGAGAAAACGTTCGGCGTCATCAACCTCGCGCTGGTCGACGGCCAGCCCAAGGTGCTCTCGCTTCGAGAGACCTTAGAGGAGTACGTCGCCCACCGACGGGAGGTCGTGCGCCGTCGCAGCGAGTACGATCTCGAGGAGGCCGAGGATCGAGAACACATCCTCGAGGGTCGGCTGACGGCCGTCGAGAACGCCGACGATGTCGTCGAACTGATCCGCAACAGCGAGGATCGCTCGGCCGCGAAGGAAGCCTTGCAGGAGGCGTACGACTTCTCGCAGGCCCAGTCCGAACACATCGTCCGGATGCAACTCGGGAGTCTCACTTCGATGGAGACGGCAGAGATCGAAGACGAGTACGAGGAGGTCCAAGCCGAGATCGAGCGCCTGACGACCATCCTCGAGAGCGAACAGGAACTGCTCGCGGTCATCAAAGACGAGTTGCTGGAGATCAAAGACGAGTATTCGGACGATCGTCGCACCTCGATCATCGAGGATCAGGGGACGGTCACCCACGAGGATCTCATCCCGGAAGAGGAGGTCTTCGTCGTCATGACCGAAGACGACTACGTCAAGCGGATGCCCATCGAGAACTTCGATCCCCAGGGACGCGGCGGCAAGGGGATCATCGGCGCGGACGTCAAGGAGGACGACCGCGTCACGACGGTGTTCCGGGCGAACACCCACGACTACCTGCTCTGCTTTACGAACCAGGGCAAGGTCTATCAGCTCAAGACCTACGAAATTCCCGAGATGGGCCGAACGGCCCGCGGGAAATCGGCGGTCAACATCCTCGATCTCGATCCCGGCGAGGATATCACGGCCATCGTCGACACCGACGCCTTCGGCGAGGACGAGTACGTGACCATGGCGACCCGCCACGGCTACGTCAAGCGAACCGCGGGCGACGACTTCGAGAACATCCGAACGACGGGTATTATCGCGGCCGACTTGGAGGAAGGCGACGAACTCGTCGACGTCGAGGTCACCGACGGCTCCCAGGATCTGGTCATCGCCACCGAGGGCGGAATGACGATCCGGTTCGACGAGGACGAAGTCCGCGCGATGGGCCGGAACGCCCGCGGGGTAAACGGCATCAAACTGCAAGAGGGTGACGCGGTCGCCGGCCTCGTCGCGACGGACGAAGAGGACGGGCAGGCGCTGTTAACCGTCACCCGGAACGGCTACGGGAAACGGACCCGGCTCTCCGAGTATCGCACTCAGTCCCGCTACGGAAAGGGCTTGATCGACATCAAGACGGGCGAGCGAAACGGTCCCGTGACGGCCGTCAAAGCTGTCGACGACGACGACCAGCTCGTCATGATGAGCGAGCGCGGCCAGATCGTCCGCACCCGCGTCGACGAAATTTCCGAAGTCGGCCGGAACACGATGGGCGTGATCGTGATGGCCGTCGAGGACGGCGACGCGGTCGCGAGCGTCGACGACATTCCGGCGGCCGCAGCGGCCGACGCCGAAGCGGACGACGATGGCGAGGCAACCGATGCTTCCGATGCGGACGGCGAAGTCGAGGCGGACGGCGACGAGAACTGAGCGGCCCGCTGCAATTTTTTGCGCGTCGAAGCGCCGTCGAGAACGGTAGGCGAGCGGAGCGTCGTCGGATACTCTCGAGTATGGGGTACGCTACGAAAGGTCGAGAACTGTAGACGGCTCAGTGTGCGGGCTCTTCGGCGGGCGCAACCATGTCTTCGATTCGCAAGATGAGAATGTTGTTGGTGTCGTCCTTGCCGTCGACGCGGCCCTCGATGACCAGTTTCGACAGCGGCGTTGGGCCGACGATGACCGAGTCGTCCTCGTGAATCTCGCCCATCGAGCCCTGCATGTGAATCTCTGCGCGGCAGAGTTCGGGGTGGTGGACGCTCGAGAGGTCGATCTCCTCGACGATGACGTCCTGGACGGGGTTGCCCTCGTGCTCGAGCGGGACGGAAGCGGGATCATCCATCTGCTGGATCTCGAGGGCTTCGTAGGCTGCGGCGGTCGGCTTGTAGCCACCTTTCGGACCTGGTACACCTTCGACCAGCTGCAGGGCCTTGAGACTCTGCATCTGGTTGCGGATCGTTCCGGGGTTCCGGTCGACCTGCTCGGCGATGTCCTCGCCTTTGATCGCGGATTCGGACTCCTTGTGGAGATTTGTCAATGCGCGGAGAATCTTCTTCTGGCTGGGGGTGAGTTCGATGGATGACATACTATGATGTTCGTAATTGATTTCCTTAAATCCGACGGGTATGTCGGGCTGATACACTCAGATTTTGCTGTTTGAACCGGTCATAGTAAGGCGTTTGGATTCGTCGGTCGTCGGTCGTCTAACCGACGGTGATCGACGGATTACGCCGGTACCAGCCACCCCTCGAGGACTAGGTCCGTGAGCACGTCCTCGAGGAAGAACATGAGGGCGAAGCCGAACGAGAACGTCGCGGCGTTGACCCGGGTGATGACGGCTTCTGCATCGAACCGGATGAGTTCCGCGACCTCGATGAGCACCTGCAGGATCGCACCGATCGCGATGGCATAGAACAGGACCGCGAGCAGAGTAGACTGGGCGAAGCTACCGATCCAGCCGCCGAAAATAACGGTCCCCCCGGCGATGGTACCCATCGCGACGAAGTGGTATAGCGGCGGCGTTGCCCTGTCGCGAGCGACGGCGGCGACGATGGTCGGACCTTCCATCACGTTGTGCATCACGAACGCCAAGACGAGCAACATCACCAGCGACGCGTCACCGGCGACGTAGGCGACGCCGATGCCGAGCCCCTCACCGAGACTGTGCAGGCCGAGCGCGAGTGCGACCAGATAGGCGATCTCGAGGCCGCTTTTCTGCTGGTCCGCCATCTTGCGCTGACGCCACTCGCTGGCGGCGTACATGACGAGGAACGTCCCCCCGACGCCGACGACGGCCAGCGCGGCAGCGAGGCCGGTACTCTCGGCGGCAGCGCTGTACTCGAAGACCTCTTCGGTCATCTCGACGGCGATGAATACGAGGACACCGGCAGCGAGCGCCATGAAGGCGTGTAAGTACCGCGGATCGAGATCGCGAATGAACGGAAACCAGAGCATCCCGATCAACACCGGAATGATTCCGGCGATTGCTCCGATTATCGTCAGCATCCAGAGCATATCGGCCGTGCTCGCTTCGTCCACGCTTCCGAGGTCGCCGAACGGCGAAGTGAGATAGAGCGCTCCGAAAATGGCCCCGAAGACGAGGAGGGGACCGATCGCTAACAGCCAGCGGGGCAGGTCGTGTATTGACCGATCCGTCATCGTAAACCGTCACCTCCAGCAACACGCACTCGAGTCGTCATTACACATCGATTAGAGGCGTCTAAACTTATACCTTTTCCACGCACTTTCCGTTAGATTGAATCTAAACAAACATCCCGATCGGTTTTGTGTACGAATATGGGCCGTTCCCTGCTATTGTTCGATCTCCGCTCCTCGAGCCACGCGCACGTGGTGGGCGACGGAATCGGGGAGCGAAACCGACTCGTCGTGCTCGCTCGAGCGCGCCGTAATCATGCCGAAGGGTGCGACCTCGACGATCTCGAGTTCGACCCCGGGTTCGACGCCGTGATCGGCGAGGTAGGAGAGGACGTCCGCGTCACGGTCGGCGACCTCTTCGACGACGACGACATCTCCCTCCTCGAACTCGGTGACGGATTTGCCGTCGGGACGCTCCGGCGGCTCGAGGTCGGCGCTGGGGATCGGCGAGCCGTGGGGGTCGACCGTCGGCTGGCCCAGCGCGTCCGCCACGCGGGCCTCGAAATCCTCGCTAATGTGGTGTTCCAGCCGGTCGGCTTCCTCGTGGACCTCCGCCCAGTCGTAGTCTAAGTGTTCGGTGAGGTAGGCCTCGAGCAGCCGATGGTGGCGGACGACCTCGAGGGCGACGGTCTCGCCCTCGTCGGTCAGCGTGACGCCGCGGTACTTCTCGCGGTCGACGAAGCCCCGTTCCTCGAGTTTGTCGAGCATGCTCGTGACGGTCGGCGACGTGACGTCTAGCTCCTCGGCGATGGCCGACGTCTTGATCCGCTCGTCGGTCTCGCGCTGGAGCTGATAGATCGCCTTGAGGTAGTCTTCCATCACGTCGCTCAGCATCATTCTGTACGAGATTTAGGGCCATCTAACCCTAAATCTGTCGCCGTCTCGACCGTCACCATCAAATCGCCCCGTCGTAAACTGGACGTATGGGCACGACTGTCAGAATCATCGGTGCGCCGATGGACTACGGCGCGGATCGTCGCGGAGTCGACATGGGACCGTCCGCCATTCGGTACGCGGGGCTGGCCGACAGACTCGAGCGGGCGGGGGTCGATCCGATCGATTCGGGGGACCTCGAGATCCCGCGAGCCGAAGAACGGGACCCGGACGCCGGTGGACCGAGCCGCGGGAACGCGAAGTTCCTCCGGGAGGTCGAAGACGTCTGTACGCGGCTGGGGGACCAGGTCGCGGAGACGCTCGCCGACGGCGAGTTTCCGCTCGTCCTCGGCGGCGATCACTCGGTCGCCATCGGATCGATGCACGGGGCCGCTCGAGACGCCGATCTCGGTGCGATCTGGTTCGACGCCCACGCCGACCTGAACACGCCCGAGACCTCGCCCAGCGGAAACGTTCACGGGATGCCCCTCGCCGCGACGCTCGGCCACGGTGCGTTCGAGGGGATGGACTGGGCCCACGCGCCGCGCGTCCGGGAAGAATCGATCGCGTACGTCGGCCTCCGCAGCATCGACGAGCGCGAACGCGAACTCGTCCGGGAGAGCGAGATGACGGCGTTTACGATGGCTGATATCGACGAACGTGGCATGACGGCCGTCGTCGAGGACGCACTCGACGTCGCAACCGCCGGCACCGACGGCGTCCACGTCAGCCTCGACCTCGACTGGCTCGATCCCAAAGCGGCCCCCGGCGTCGGGACGCCCGTCCGTGGGGGCGTCACCTATCGGGAAGCCCACGCCGCACTCGAGACCGTCTCCGAGCGCCACGATAGCGACGGAATCCTTCGGTCGATGGACGTCGTCGAAGTGAACCCGATCCTCGACGAGGGGAACGAAACGGCGACGCTCGGAGCCGAACTGACCGCAAGCGCGTTCGGAAACAGAATTCTCTGAGTTCGACACCTGTCAGGAGTCCGATTTTCTGGAGCCCGAACACTGAGGAGTGAGAACACGCCACAACTCGATGCGTGTTCCAACACCTTTGTATCGTAGTGTATCAGACTGTCGAATATGACTGAGAACGTCGTCGTGCTCGGTGCTGGCTATGCCGGTGCTGGTGCGATCAACAAGCTCCAATCGGAGCTCGGGGGCAACGCGCGGCTAACGTGGATCGCAGACGTCGACTATCATCTCGTCTTGCACGAATCCCACCGCGTGATCCGTAATCCGAACGTCCGTTCGGACATCACGTTCCCGGTTGAAGATATCGCCGACCCGTCGACCCGGTTCGTCAAGGACGAGGTCACGGGTCTCGACGTCGACGAACAGGTCGTCGAACTCGCCGATAGCGACGACGTGGAGTACGATTACGTCCTCGTCGGTCTCGGCAGCCAGACCGCCTACTACGGCATCCCCGGTCTCGAGGACCACTCGCTGACGCTGAAGAGCCTCGACGACGCCCTCGAGATCCACGAGGCCATCAAGGAAGCCAGTCAGGCCGCCACCCGCGGCGAACCCGCACAGGTCGTCATCGGCGGTGCCGGTCTCTCGGGCATCCAGACCGCCGGCGAAATCGCCGAGTTCCGCGACAACCACCGCGCGCCGATCGAGATTCACCTCGTCGAGGCGCTCGAAGAGATCTTCCCCGGGAACGATCCGGAAGTCCAGCAGGCGCTGCGCGACCTCCTCGAGGAAGCCGGCGTCCAGATCCACACGGACGACCCGATCACCGAAGCGAACGAAGACGTCATCGAGTTCGACGCGGGCGAACCGCTCGAACACGACGTGCTCGTCTGGACCGGTGGCATCACGGGCCGCGACGCGATGGACGACGTCGACCTCGAGAACGAACACAACCGCGTGAACACGGAAGCGAACTTCCAGACCTCCAACGAGCGCGTCTTCGCCATCGGCGACTCGGCGATCATCGATCAGGGCGACCAGCCCGCACCGCCGACCGCACAGGCTGCCTGGCAGGCCGCCGAGGTCGCCGGCGAAAACATCTCGCGTGCCATCGAGAACCGCCCCCTCAAGACCTGGGAATACAACGACAAAGGGACCGTCGTTTCCGTCGGCGAGAAGGCCGTCGCCCACGACGTGCAGATGCTCCCCGTCGACACCTTCGGCGGCTTCCCCGCGAAGAACCTGAAGAAGATGATTGCCGCCCGCTGGATCGCGGACATCACCTCCTGGAACGTTGCCCGGAAGTCCTGGTCGTCGCTGTAAGCTGGTCGGTCACCCGTTCCGGTCGCTCGAGAGTATCGTTTTCACGCTGTTGATTCGTTGCGAGGAAATCGTCTCATACCTGCGGACGGATACGCGCGCCTCAGAAGCGTCCCGTCTCAGTCTCCGGTTTTGCCGTCGTCGCTCTCCGCAGCATCGTCGTCTCGCGATCCCATCGGTTCGGCCGGAACGCCCGCAACTGTCGTCTCCGGCGGCACGTCCCTCGTCACGAGCGAGTTCGCCGCGACGCGTGCGTCCGCACCGATCTCGACGCCCGGGAGTACGATGGCCCCGGCACCGATCATCGCCCGCTCGCCGATCCGGACCTCCCCCGTCCGATACTCGTCCTGCAGGAACTCATGACAGAGGATCGTGGCGTCGTAGCCCACGATCGCCTCGGCTTCGACGGTAATCAGTTCGGGCCAGAAGACGTCCGGCGTGGCCTCGAGTCCCCAGGAGACGCCCGGACCGACGGTGACGCCGAGCCGTCGGAGGAGCCACCGTTTGAGTTGCAGACTCGGCGAGATCCGCACGAGCCAGACGATGACGTACGACATCGCGACTCGAAGCGGGTTGCGAGCACGAGTCCAGTCAGCGAGCGAGTTCCCCGGTCCCGGCGTTGGATGGCGCCGGACGCGGTCGTGGCGGGACGGCGTCTCGTCAGTCACTGGCTGGTGATATGACCTATCACTACATGAAACCGACCGGTCGTTGTCGGGGCCTCGCTGAACCTGACATCGGTTCCGGTCCAGACCGTCGGGAGTGCAGAGTCGGGTTGTGATCGGCGTCAACTTACTGCGGTCTGCTCCCTGCGTTTCGTTTCGGAATCCCGCGGCACAATCCGTTACGGGAAACGCGATAATAGTAATAAACAATCACTGATCATTGACCGTTCGTTTTCCAGATAATATAGTTGAGGACCCAACCAGTTAGGGCCAACCGTTGTTTCGGATGCGGACATTGTGGTGGACGTAATGTCGCTTCAACGGGATACCCTCGAGCCGGAGACGGTCTATTCACTACTCGCCAACCGAGTCCGTGGGTATTTGCTTAGCTATCTATCGGTTACCGATCGGACGACGGTGTCGGAAGCCGCCCAGCGGATCACCGACTGGCAATGCGAGACATCGGCAACGACGTTCGAATCGGATCAGACGGCCGTTCTCGTCCAGTTGATCCACAACCACTTGCCGCGGCTCAGTCAGTACGATATCGTCGAGTACGACCGCTCGAGTGAGGAGATCACTCCCGGCTCGAACTTCGAGGCGGTAGCACCGTACGTCTCGGAGCTCGAGATCTCGATTGAGCACCAGTGACGCCCTGTTAGGCGGCGTCGACCGCCGCGTCGTCGGCGGTTCGCTCGCCGGGGACGCCGACGTGCCGGCGGAACGCATCCCCGGAGAGTCCGCAACGATAGGCCGGCTTGTACATCATATTCTTGCCACCAGCGCGAACGTCGAACGCGCTCGCGATCGACTCTCGTAGATAGTACTGTGCCCGTTCGTTCCCGGACTTGACGTAGTACTCCGAAAGCTGAATCGGGTGTCGATCGAACAGGCCACCGGGTTCGCGGCCGTCGATCAGTACGACCGGTTTCTCGAGGTAGCACTCGCCGTCGCGGGCGCGTTTGGTGTGGGCGTTGTCCGGATGCGCGGCGAGGATCGATTCGCGCTCGTCCCGGGGCATATCGGGCGTGACGACGTCGACTCGATCCACTGTGAAGTAGCCGATCAGGTAGCGATGAGCACGGTCGCCGTCGGGGCGGCGCAGGCCGGCGTAGAAGCCGACGATGTCGCCCGACTCGAGCGCGCGCAGCCTCGAGACGTAGCCGCTAGTGCGGTGTTCACCGTAGGTTAGGGCCTCGAAATTCGGGTCGTGGTGGAATGGCCAGGACTCGAGTTCGTCACCGGTGACGGTCCGGTCGGCGTCGCCGATCGGCTGGGGTGTGATCCGGCTCGTGAGGTCTACGGCGGTTCCGTCGGTCGCACGGAGGTCCCACGAACCGAGCGTGGCAGTCTCGTCCGTCTCGCAAGTCTTCTCGGGAATCGGGACGTACTCGAAGCGCCCGTCGTCGTACAATGGTCCGAGGGCGCCCAGATTCGTGCTGTCCGCACCGACTCCGGCCAGAACCACCGTCATTAGTCGTTCGTGGGGATGGCTGGGACGTAAAGTCGACGGTCGCGGGAGCACGGGGCTCGACGATCGACGGAGACTGTGAGCGGAAGTATCCGACGCCGTAGGTACCGCTCTCGAATCGATCGAACTCCGGCCACACGGACACTACCGGGCGGACGATCGAGCCGAGTAAAACAGGGGAACGAGCAAGACGAGAAAGAGACAGCCCATTACGGCGATCCCGATCCAAATCGTCGACAGCCACGTTTCGGGGACCACGCCGGCCAACTCGAGCACCCAGAGGAGGCTGTAGCCACCGACGATGACGAGCGAGCAGACGTAGAGACGGAGTCCCCAACCGACGACGTGGTACAGGGTCGTCTTCGTCACCTGCGGTGGAACCAACTCTTCGAGCCCGAACATCAGAGTGTCACCGTCCGGTCGAAGACGCGCGTCTCGGCATCGTTGTACTGGGCGACGGCGACGATTCGAACGTCGACATCGCGTGGCATCGCCGAATCGACAGCTTTGCGGACCGTCACGGTGTCGCCCATCGCGTCTACGTGGTCGATCCGCTCTGCGGTCCCGTTCGGGCTTCCGTCGATGATCGTCGACGCGCCGTCGGTCGTCGCCATGATCTCGACGCGTTCGGCGCGGGTCATCGACGTCACCTCGAGGGTGACGAACCCATTGGTCTCGTCTCGAACCACCGTGCTCGTCTCGATCGTTGCGTTCGGTTCGGTCTCGCCCTCGAGATCGCTCTCGGCACCGATGAGGATCGTCCCCACGGCGGCCGAACAGAGCACCGTTACCCCGACGAGGAGCAGTCCGGCGACGATTGGACTGATGGCGCGGTCGATCGGTGACTCGAGCGAGATACGCATCGGATTCGATACCTGTTGCCAGTCATGGCAGTACGTGCGCTTGAATCTATTTGCCGCGAGCGAGACGCGAGGGATGGAGGGTCACACGCGCGTGTCGTTCACTCGAGACTCGGTGATCGTCCTCGACGGAACCTCACGTCTTTCCGTCTGTCCAACTGTTGGATCTGTGCGCGAGCACGAGATCCCCTCGAGTGTTGCCATCCGCGAACTCATCGAGAATGTCCTGGTCGCTCGTCGTCGGCGCTTCGCGCCGACTGCTCGAGGGATCAGAGATCCCTCGCTGGCTGCGACTTGCGTGCTCAATTCTCCGTTCTTTCCAGAGTACTGCTGCTCACGAGTTTGTTCGCGGCAGAATATGGGACCGCGGTCGCAGCGAAGCTGCTCCCTGATTCCAATTTTGCGACGCAAAATATGGGACCGCCGAGAATTGAACTCGGGTCCTACGGACCCCATCCGCAGAGGATACCACTACCCCACGGTCCCGTATCTTGGTGGATGCCCGTCTGCTGTTTAAGCGTGTCGTTTCGGCTCGACTCCCGGCAGGAAACGGTACCAATAGCTACGCTCGAGCGACACCTATCTCAAACCAGCACGCGCTCGAGCGACACCACAACCCCACGATCCGCATCGGCATTGCCCACGAACTCACCCAAACATACCGCAGCCTTGTTCGGCGTGTAACAGGCGACGAGATCACCCTGCCGAATACCGTCGTCGACCGCGAGTACACCCGGCGCATACACGGGTGCCCCGTTGGCCACCTCTCGAGCCGCGTTCTCTGCGATCGTGATCGACGGAATATCCTCGAGAATCCGTTCGGCCGGATCGACCACCTCGAAGAGGGGGTCGGGATCGTCGTCCTCGATCCAGAAGGCGAGCGCGTCCAGGAAGTCGGACGTACTGTGGAGGTCGCTGTCGTCGAACGGGGTAGTAGCCGATCGACGCAAGTGGCCCATGTGCCCGCCGGTTCCGAGCGCGAGGCCCAGGTCGTGACAGAGTTTGCGGACGTAGGTCCCGCTCTCGCAGCGGATCCGCAGGAGGACCTGCCGATCGTCGGCCTCGAGCACCTCGAGATCGTATATTTCGCGGACGCGCAGGCGTCGCGAGACCGCACTTTTGCGCGGCGGCTTCTGGTAGATCGGCCCCTCGAACTCGGCGACGACCGATTCGACGTCCGCCGGCACCGGTGCGTGACACTCGAGGACGGCGATGTACTCCTTCGATCCCTCGAGGAAGACCTGTGCCAGTCGGGTCGCCTCACCGAGCATGAGGGGAAGACAGCCGGTCACCTTGGGATCGAGGGTTCCAGCGTGAGCGGCTTGCTCGAGCATCGCGTCGGCGCCGCGTTCGGCGAGCGTTTCAGCGACCGAATCGCGCAACCAGCCGCTCACCTGATGTGAGGAGGGGCCGGGCGGCTTGTCGAGGTTGACGACGCCGAACGTGAGCAGTTCTACGGGCGAGCGGTCGTCAGGCGGGCCGCGGAGACGAGGACGATCAGCCATCGTTCAGAACTCGTACTCGATCGGGATCGGTGCCTGACCCTCGTCGCCAGCAGCCTCGTACTCCCCGACGGCGGTGACGAGCATGTCGAGCACGGCATCGGGCTCCCAGCGGGCGGTGTTCACCGAGAGATCGTAGATCGTCAGATCCTGGATATCGATACCATAGTACTCCTGATAGCGCTTGGCCTCGCTGGCCTCACGGGCTTTCGTCTCCTCCGTCGCACGGGCGGGGTCTTTCTCCTCCCGCTCGGCGATCCGTTCGCCGCGAACCCGTGCCGGTGCGTCGAGCCAGAACCGGAAGTCAGCCTGTTCGCCGGCCAGCCAGCCCGCGAGCCGGGACTCGAGGACTAGATCGTCCTCCTCGACGGCGATTTCGCGGAGCCGACGGTCCAGATCGCGGTCGATTTGGTCGTTCTCCTCGGCGAGTTTGTTGAACTCGAGGGGGGTGTAGCCGCGTTCGTCGGCCAACTCCCGAAAGATGTCGCCGCCGCTGACGTGATCGAGATCGAACGCGTCGGCGAGCAACGCCGCGGTCGTGCTCTTCCCGCTCCCTGGCGGGCCGGAGACGGTGAGTAACATAGTCGAACTGCGCGGTGACTGGTAAAATGGGTTTTGAATCGCTCGACAGAGCACGAACGTATCCCCGAACGAACGAGGAGTCGCCGAACTGAAAAAAGCCGGACCGTCGAAATCGATTTTCCGAGGGGGTCAGGCCCCGGACGGCGTCATATCGATGTTCAGCGCCTTGCGCAACAGCTGCGTAAAGCCCATCGAGCACAGGAAGTACCAGACAATCCAGGCCGGCATCGGGCCGAGCAAGCCGGCGTTCCAACTCGTCTCGCCGATCAGCGGCATAACGACGGTGCCGTCGATACCGACGCCGTGGATCTTCCAGTACATCCAGAGGAACAGTGGAATGGTAAAGAGCATGATCCAGACCATCGGTCGCAGCTGCTCTTTGAACATGCCGAGGTTCTCGGCCATGGCTTCCATCTGCTCTTCGCGGACCTTCTCGAGTTCCTCGTCGAGACGTTCGATTTCGGCCTCACTCGCGCCGCGCTCTTCGGCCTCTTTTTTGGCCTCGCGAGCGTCTTTCTGTTTCTCCTGCATCGCCTTCATCCGCTGTTGGTACTTCCCCATGATCTCCGGGTTCATGAGGTTCGCCTGCAGGAGCGTCGAGTACAGGCCCGTCAACAGCGCCACCGAGAGAATTACACCGTAAAACGGGAGCGCGGCGTCGAGCGGGCCCAGTGCCATATCGAGCGCCCCGCCGACCGTATCACGAACGGACTCGATCCAGTAGCCGAACATCAACAGGAGCGAGCCCACGCCGGCCAGTTTGTCCCACTGTGACCACGACGATTCTTCGGCGTCGATATCGACGTCGGTGTCGTAGCTCTTGGTGTCACCGTCGCCGTCGAGCGCCTGATCGTAGGCCTCGCGATCGGTGATCTCGAACCCTTCGTCGCCGTCGACTAATACTCCTTTTTCGATCAGTCGGCCCCATTGTCCGCTCGTAAGCTCCTCGCGGACGTCGGCCCACTCGACCTCGCCCCCGTTTCGATCGGCCGCCTCGCGAATGGCCTCGAGGGCGTCCGTCATCGAAGAATCCTCGCGGACGAGGTCGTTGATCTTCTCCGCTGTACGCGTCATCTGTGTTGGGCTAGGGTACGTTCGGTATACAAGTGTTTATCTTCGGCCGGCACTCGAGCGAGCCACCCGGAATCCCGTCGCACCTCACAGGTAGTACCTGTGACAGTTTTTCGTCCAGGTCCGAAATCGTGACTCCGACGGCGTTACTCGCCGAAAATACCGCCTATGAACGAATATAAACGATTCAGAAGTATTTGACCTACCGACATTACTATTATCCATATTGTCAAGATAGCGCTCATGAGTATTCCGTTCGGGCGTGGGGCAATTACACCGTCACGGAGAGGGCAATCGACGGTGCTGGGGATCGTCCTGTTGATCGGGATGGTCGCGGCCGGCAGTATCGGTATTCTTCTCGTTGCTGGCGATTCGATCTCCGAGATCGAGCACGAGTCCGAACAGGATCGTGTCGAGAGTGCGTTCGTCCAACTGAGCCAGCAGATGTCATCGGCGTCGTCGAATAGTGATGTACCCCGTACGATGGACATGGATATTGGAGACAGTGGTGCCGTCGTGATGAGTGATACCGGGAATCTTCGGATCCAGGGCGGTGACGTTGACGAGAACATCTCGATCGGTGCGATCGAGTACACCGGTGACGACGGAACCAAAATTGCATATCAGTCGGGTGGTGTTTTCCGTGAGACGGGGTCCGAAACTCGAGTCGTTTCAGCACCACCGCTCCAGTACGATGCTGACTCGGAGACGCTTTCGTTTCCGATTATTAAGACCCGAGGCGAGGCAGAACTCAATTCCGGCGATATCAGTGTAACTCATTACGATACCAACTCGATGCAAAACGCGAGCCTCGTCGAGAACGATACGGTGACAGTCGAAGTGACGAGCGAATACTATCGCGGCTGGGAAGATTATTTTGAACAACAGGGTGGTGCGACAACCGTTCAAGATGTTGAAGTTCACGACGATGAGAGTGGGACTGTGACGGCCGAATTCGGATTCCACGAAATCTCGGACGCGTTTAGAACGGGTGCGATCTATGCAACTGATTTCGAAACCGGTGGTAACGCCGACATCGAAGATAACATGACCACCAAGGCTGCGTATCCCTCATTGAGTGATCAAATTGACGTTACGGTTAACGATGCGATAGACGGTGAATTTGACGGCGAACCAGTCACGTATCTCGGTGTAGACGGACAGGAAGAGGACAATTACAACAACTTCAGCGACGACGAAAGACGAGTCGATAGCGAACATACTCTCGGTGAGGGTGTCTACTTCACCGAGGAAATTGTAGACGAAGAAACAGCCCATCTTGACTTCGATTTATCTAAAGGAAATGCGACACTCATTGTTAATGGCACAATTGAGGCAAACGGTCGAACAATTACAGTCAGCGAGAACGAAAATAACCTGAACATCTACGCGACCGGCAACTATAACGGTGACAATGGTGGTGTGACCTGTGTCAACACTGATGACAATTGTCAGGATGATGTTGACGGAACCTCCATCCAATTAGTACTATCCGAGGATTCGTCGGTTGACATCGGTCCCGGTGGCAATGCGAGGTTCGAAGGAGTCATTTATGCTGGCGGAACGCGAGGAGACTGGAACGACCGGCGAACTGGGCAGTGTTCGAGCCAGATCTGTATTCATTCTAATCCATCTTTCTACGGTTCAGTGGTTGCAGCGTCTGTCGACGTACAAGCGGCTGCGACGGATTTCAATTACGACGAAAATCTCCAGGAAGCAGACCTCTCTATATACCCTTATCCCGATGCACTTCCGCCCCAGATCACCTACCTCAACGTCGCTGAACATCAGGTCGACATCGAGGGTAACTAAAAACTTACAAAAGCCGACTTACGCCGCGTCTTCGATCGTCGCCTTCACGTCGTCCCAGACCTGATCGGGTGCTTGTTCGCCGTTGATGCGCTCGAGCGAGCCCTCCTCCTCGTAAAACTCGATAACCGGCTCAGTGTTCTCCCGGAACACGCGAAGTCGCTCTTTGACGGTCTCCTCGGTGTCGTCGTCGCGCTGCTCGAGTCGGGCCTCCACGTCGGGATCCTCCGGCGGGTTGTACTCGATGTGGTAGATGTCACCAGTTTCGGGATCCATCCGACGACCGGTGAGTCGGTGGACGAGTTCGTCCTCGCCGACGTCGAGGTAGAGAACGACGTCCAGCTCGGTCATCCCCTCGAGTTCCTCGGCCTGCTCGATGTTCCGCGGGTAGCCGTCGAGAACGAAGCCGTCGGCCTGCGAGAGGGCCTCGTCGACGATGGCGTTGACCACGTCGTCGGGGACGAGCTCGCCCTGGTCCATGTACTCTCGTGGCGTGTCGTACTCGGTGTCCATCTCCGAGATGTCCATGTCCTTGTTCGCCCGGAGCGCGTCACCGGTGGTGATATGTTCGACGTCGAATTCTTCGGTGATCTTTGCACTCTGGGTCCCCTTGCCTGCCCCGGGCGCCCCCAGGATCAGAATTCGTGGCTGTGCCATATTCGCTCGTTCACCGGCGTCACATAAAGGCTTAAAGAAACGCGCACATCTACTGCGGTATGACGCGTTTCGAGGCAACCGATCCGGCGGAGCGACGAGCGTTGTACGTCGACGCCATCACGGCGCATCGACGTCGAGGGAGCGAATTTTTGACCCTCGAGGTCGACAGTGAGGTGTTCGAGAGCGATGGTGATGATGGAACCTTCGAGGACGACGGCGGGGACGAAAACGACGACGGCACCGACGACCGACTCGATCCGGAACTCGGTCTCCCCTGGATTCAGTTCGGCGACGGAACGATCAACGTCGACTGTACCGATACGGAGCTCGAGACCCTCAAGACCGTCCTCGGCGAGTTTCCGGCGTTCAAGATCGACGAAATCCACCGGCCGGACGACGCCGAAGGCGTCAACGTCCGTATCAGTGCGAAAGCGGATCCCAACCGGATCGCTCAGTGCCTCGACGCGATCTTCCAGCGAGTCTACGAACTCCCGGACGACGTTCGTATCTGGGTCGTAGAGATCTGACTCGGCGCCCGTTGTGAGAGCGTCTCGAGGCTGGCGACGATCCGGCAGTTACTCGATCGAGAGCGTTCCGTCGCCAGCTTCCTCCCCGTCTCCGCCTTCGTCCCACTCGAGTTCGAACTCGAGGCCGAGCTCGCCCGGTCCGTCGGGCGCCGAACTCGACGTCTCTCGTTCGGCTTTGATCTCGAACGTCGGCTGAGCAGGCGGGTTCATCGTTACCGACTCGCCGCCCGCCTCGAGCGAGATCGAGTCGCCGCTCTCTAGGCTATCGGCGACGGTTCGGAGGTAGTCAGCGATCTCGGCGCGTTCCATTCGCTGTTCGAACTTGAAGAGGACCTCTTCTGGCATATGTAACCGTACGTGATCAACGGTATAGAACGTTCCGCAGACTGTGGTCCCAGACGTAGCCCGTTTTCGTCTCGATCATGACACCACGGGAGCGCGCGCGAGCGAATTACCACGTGGTACGACGGGGATTGATGTGACGTTGCGGTTTCTCCCTCGCTCGCGATCCGAACACGTTCGCTTTCGGGCGAACATTCTCCGAATAGCTGTCCGATCGAAGACACGAATTCCGCCCCACAGCGATAGAAAAAAGGTCTCTCCCCCAAAGCGGATGTTGAGGGACTGAGAAATAGTGGCAAGGGTCACCGCGTCGGAACAGCAATATCCGCGGTAGCAGTGGACGACGAGACCGATTCGATCGGGTCGTTTCCAAATAGATAAGTGCCCCCGGCCATCATCGTCCGACATATAAGCGGTATACAAACGAGGTGAATACAATCTTCAGCGCACTTACGACTCCGATGCAGGTGCAGACGCGCGTAGACGTGTTCGAGAGCATCTTTCAGGTGTTTCTCGCACTCGGAACGCTCGTCGGTGTTGTCGTCGTCGCGTACACCTTGTACAACGCGTACAAGTATCGCGACACTGACGACGCGAAAGCCGACGATTCGCTGCCCACGCTCGGGGAGTTACCGACAGGAGGAGAGGGTGGAAAGAAACTGTTCCTATCGTTCGGTATCAGCGCGATTATCGTTATCTCGCTGGTTATCTGGACGTACGGAATGCTGTTGTACGTCGAGGACCCGGAAGACGACTTCGAAGAGGAGCCGATCGATATCGAAGTCGTCGGCAACGGCTTCGCTTGGCACTTCGAGTACGAAAATGGTGCCCAGGAGAGCGGAACGATGACCGTTCCCGCTGATCATCCGGTCGCAATTCAGGTGACTGCCGGCGACGTCTGGCATACGTTCGGGGTCACGGATCTCCGCGTGAAGGCGGACGCGATCCCTGGTGAACACGACGAAACGTGGTTCATCGCCGAGGACGCCGGTGCGGAACACGAAATCGAGTGCTTCGAACTCTGCGGTGACCAGCACACGCAGATGGACGGGACCGTCCAGGTCCTCGAGCAAGACGAGTTCGATCAGTGGCTCGACGAGCGGTTCCACCTCGATATCAGCTTCGAAGACCCTGAAGGCGAGCCGATCAACGACACCGGTCCGCTCACGCTCGAACTCGTCCACCAGGAGAACGACGAGTTCGACGAGGATTTCGCCTACTCCTACACCGAGGAGGACTTCGATAACGACACGATCTCCATCGAGGACATCGAACAGGGTGGCGAGTACGATCTGGTAATCGAGTTTGAAGAGGAGGAGTTCGAGACGATCGAGGACGAGCTCTCCATTACCAGCCCGTCGAGCGAAACCTACACGCTCGGTGAGGAAGACGAAGACGAGGAGGATGATGACAACGACGAGGACGACGAGAACGACGAAGAAGCGGACGATGACGACGAAGATGGAGGTGACGACGAATGAGTGACCTTCCGCCAATGACGTCCGTCAAGCGCTGGCTCGTTACGACGAATCACAAGGACGTCGGAATCCTGTATCTTGCAACGTCGCTGTTCTTCCTTCTGCTCGGCGGCGTACTCGCACTGGTATTCCGTGCCCACCTCTGGGAAGCCGGTGGTACGGGGCTGCTGACGGGTAACGAGTTTAACCAGGCCGTCTCCGCCCACGGGCTGTTGATGGTCTTCTGGTTCCTGTCCCCGATTGCGTCCGGATTCGCGAACTACTTCGTGCCGCTACAGATCGGTGCGAAGGACCTCGCGTTCCCGCGGCTGAACGCCCTGAGCTACTGGTTCTACCTGTTCTCGGGCCTCCTAATCGTCATCTCGTTCTTCCAGCAAGGAACGTTCGCAGGCGGATGGACGATGTACGCACCGCTGAACGTGCCGACGTACACCCCTGCGATGGAGGCGACGACTGGCAGTAACGCGACAGTTCTTGCACTGATGCTGTTTGTCTTCTCGATCACGCTCGGGACGGTGAACTTCCTCACGACGATTCACCGTTCGCGCGCAGAGGGACTCGGCCTCTGGAACATGCCGATGTTCACGTGGTCGTGGCTACTGACCGTCTGGATGATGCTGTTCGCGTTCGCCGCGCTGCTCGCCGCACTGCTGTTGCTGTCGATCGACCGACTGTTCCTCACACAGTACTTCGCGACCGATCAGGGATCGGGTCTGCTGTGGGCGCACCTGTTCTGGTTCTTCGGCCACCCGGAGGTGTACATCGTCTTCTTCCCCGCGCTGGGGATCATGTTCGAGACGTTCCAGACCTTCTGTGGTCGGCGACTCGTCGGTCGGAAATGGGTCATCATCTCGATGGTTCTCGTGGCTGTCCAGTCCTTCCTGGTCTGGATGCACCACATGTTCCTGACCACCATCAACCTCGAGATCAAGACGCTGATGATGGCGACGACCATCGGGATCTCGCTGCCGTTCGACCTGATGGTCTTCGCACTGATCTACACGATGGTCAAGGGACGCGTGCGATTCACGACGCCGTTCCTATTCAGCCTCGGGGCGCTCGTGTTGTTCATCCTCGGCGGCATCACCGGGGTTTTCCTCGGCGCCGTCGTACTGGACTACGAGTTCCGCGGCACTTACTGGGTCGTCGCGCACTTCCACTACGTGATGGTCTCCGGCGTGACGGCGCTGATCGCTGGGCTCTACTACTGGTGGCCGAAGCTCTCCGGGAAGATGTACTCCGAGACGCTCGGCAAGCTCAACTTCGCGGTCTACTTCATCGGATTCAACCTGCTGTACTTCCCGATGTTCCTCGCCTGGGAGACGCCGCGGCGTGTCTTCAACTTCAGTGAGGGCATGGAGATCTACCATCAGATGGCGACCGTCGGGGCGTTCGTCCTCGGCGCGTCGTTCCTGATCATGTTCTACACGTTCGCAAAGAGCTGGGTTTCGGGCCCCGACGCACCCGACAACCCGTGGGAGTTCTCCCGCACCGCCGAGTGGGCGATTCCCTCGCCCCCGCCGCTCGAGAACTGGAGCGGCCGCCCAAGCTACGCCAGCGGCCGACTCGAGTTCGTCGACGACTCGAAGGCGGCTACCGACGGCGGCGTCGCCACCGGCCACGGTGAAGCGACCGCAGTCGACGCAGGTCACGAAGAGGAACACGCCGACCACGCCAGCATCTGGCCGCTTGGCATCGGGTTCGGGACCTTCGTGTTCTTCCTCGGCCTGACCGGCCTGACGCCGTACATGATCGATTTCGCCTCGGAGCGCGGACTCGAGGGCGTCAGCCACGCGGTCGAAGAGCCGGACATCATGTATCCGATCATCACGGTGGTCGGACTGGTGATCCTCGCGTACACGCTGTTCAAGTTCGGCGTCGAGGAGTTCAACGCCCCCGAGATGGCCATCGCCGAGCGCTGGCCGTTCGAGGGCGTCGGCAACACGAAACTCGGCGTCTGGATCTTCCTGGCGTCCGACGTTGTCGTCTTCGGCGCCGCGATCGGCGCGTTCATCTTCATGCGCCTGCACATGGGCTGGGGTAACTGGGAGACGATTCCGTTCGCCTCCTGGCCCGGCCTGCTCAACACCTACGTGTTGCTCACCTCGAGTTTCACGGTCATCATGGCGCTCGTCTTCGCAGAGCGTCAGAACAAGAAGGGGCTGCTCGGCGCCATGGGCGCGACGCTCCTGCTTGGACTGACGTTCATGGCCGTCAAGGCCTACGAGTACAACTACAAGTTCGCGATCGGCGAGTACTGGTGGACCAGCATCGAGCACTCCATCTACTTCGTCACGACGGGGCTGCACGCCCTGCACGTGATCCTCGGATTGCTCATCGCGATCTTCATGATCTACCGGATCATCAGCGTCGACGCCTACCTCGAGGACCACCGGCCGGTCGAGTTCTTCGGACTCTACTGGCACTTCGTCGACATCGTGTGGGTCTTCCTGTTCCCACTGTTCTACCTGATGTAGCGGCCATCCGCTACACGGAATTCGAGCGCTGTTTTTTTGAATCGCAGGTTGCCTCGAGCGATAGCTAGTCGCCACGTCGAGTCGGATCCGTCTGGAAATTGTTGGTTCACGAACGGTCCCAGCCAGCCTACTCACCGTGGCTACGTTACGAGGCGCTCACGCGTCTGCAGGTACGATCCTCGCTTCGGCCGCTGAGGGATCAGCCGGCAGTATGGAGACCGAGAACGGACCGACGCTCGCCTATTGACGTGGCTGTCAGAGCAAGAGCACACGAGGTTTGAAACAGTCCCTGCACGACCGTCTTCTGTCCACGAAACGGTGGGTCGAGATCGCGTCTACGGCCGAGGTAGTTCCGCCATCAGTGCTCGGCCTCCCGAGAGACCGAGCGCGCTGCAAGCAGTGTGACGGCAGCGACGAGCACTACGATGACCGAGACTCCAGCGGCGAACAGATGGCTGTAGGGTGCCGTCGTCTTCGATTCCGTGTCGGTCGCGCCATCTGCCGAATCGGTACCGATCGCTTCGCGAGTGTCGACGAGTGCGTCGGTCGCAGCCTTCGCGTCGACGATGCCGTGCCCGTAGCGCGTGTCCATCGTGTCCGCGTTTGCCCCGTCGGGTTTCCAGGTCGTCCCGTAGAGTGCCGTCGAGATCTCCTCGGTCGTCGCATCGGGTTCGGCCGACAGCATCAGCGCGACCGTGCCCGAGACGTGTGGCGTCGCCATCGAGGTACCCGGCATGGGCTGATAGCCGCCGCCGGGGACCGCGCTGAAGACGGCGACACCGTGTGCCACCACGTCGGGGACGACGTACGACGACGGCCACGACGCTTGCTCGTGAGTCCAGTCGCTTCGATTGATCGTTTCGCCGCCGGAGAAGGAGGCGACAGTCCCGTCCGCGTGAACGGCGCCGACGCTGATCGCCTCGTAGACGTTTCCGGGCGAGTTGGAGGTCTGCTCGCCGTCGTTGCCGATCGCTGCGACGACGACGGCACCGCTATCGACGGCGTTTTGCACCGGATCGATCAGTGCGCTATGTGTACCCGTCGACCCGAGACTCATACTGATCACGTCCGCGTCCTCTTCGAGCGCCCACTCCATGCCGGCGATGATCTGTGCGAACGAGCCGCTGGTCTCGTGCAGGACGAGTCCGTGGAGCAACTCCGCGTCCGGTGCGACGCCGATCTGTGCCCCGCTCGCGGCGTTGCCCGCGACCGTCCCGCTGACGTGAGTGCCGTGAGTGCCGGAATCGTGCGGCGTCGATCCCTCGACACGCTCGCCCGCCGCGTCGAACTCGGCCCACCCTCCCGGATACGTCGGATCCGACGGATCTTCCGTATAGAGGTCGATCGAGGGATGATCGGCGTCGACGCCGGTGTCGAGAACGGCGACCCTGACGCCGTCACCGCGGGTGTCGTACGAGTCCCAGACCGCCGGCGCGTTCAGTTGTGCGATACCCGGTGTCGTTAACCGAGTCGTAGCACTGGTTTCGTCGCCATCGACCGGCACCTCTGCCGTACTATTCGTTCCGTCGACCGTCGGCTCCTCGGGAACGGAGAGTTCGAAGTTCTCGTGGACCGCTTCGACTGGGTCGACGGCCGCGAGGATCTCGAGGGTCTCGAGGTCGATCCGATCGGCGTCGACCTCGAGGAGGACGGCGTTGGTCAGCCAGAACTCCGACTCGACGCTGACTCCGGGCGTGTCGGCGACGTGCTCGAGGAGCGACTCCTGTGTCTTCTCGGCGTGGTCCTCGAGGAGCCGTTCGGCCTCCGCCTCGGTCGCGTCCGCGGGGATGGTCGCTTCCTCGAGTCGGAGCACGACCTCGATCGTTCCGTTAGCCGATTCGACGGAGTCCTCGACGTCGGTGTGGATCGCGCCGTTCGCCAAGTCGGCAGTCGCCTGACCCTGAACCGTCCCTGTTCCGCCGTCGACAGGGGTGGTCCGTTCCAATCCACTGGACGCAGCGAGCGCAGGGGTGAGCAGTGCCGTCGTCAGCAACAGACAGACGAGTGCAACGGTGAGAAGACGAACGGCCCCGGCAGACGGGACCGCACGGTGTGCCGCCATGATACGCCAACTGGGTAGTCACGGGATAAAGAGATTCTGGAGACCGGACTGATCCGTTCAGCCGGCCCGGACGAGCGCGTAGAGGAGGTAAACACGAAGGAGGTCGGAAAGACGGTGACGACCGCGTTGAGGTGGAACGTGAAGAGTTCCTACTCCTCATCGCCACGCTCGTCTTCGAACGCCGTTCGTTCGTCCGCGGTAAGTTCGTTGAAGTGGATGACGCAGAGGTGGTACGTGGCTCGGTGGGTTCGACACTGTGTATTTCGGTGTTCGATCGCTACGACTGACGACCGTCTGTCGGACCGAGCGATTCAGCCCGGGACGTAGACCGGTTCCGTAGCGGGCGCCGAGACGAGATACAGACTCATCGTGGTGAAAAAGATCATGACGACGATGAAGGGGTACTGGCTCCGGATCGCTTGTAGCCTCCCGGGGAACAGTTCGAACGAGACGGTGTGCGAGATCCAGACGGCGAGGAGATGGCCGCCGAGGAGTCCGGCTATTTCGACGTAGCCAAACCACGACGTCAACACGTACTGAGTCGGGTTCTCGGGCGGATTCAGCGGGGCAGCCATCGTATCGACGAGCGACGGCCACAGCGAGATCGAGAACCCGATGTAGTGGGCGAAGTGATAGCCGGCCGCGATGGCGAGCAGCGGCGGTGCGAACCGAAGGGCGAGATGCCGCTGCGAGAGGTGCGTCTCGGCACGCTCGCGTGTCCTGGCGGCGGCGAGCCAGTACACCGTCCAGAAGAGGGCAAAGCCGGCCAGCAACAGCCCCAGATAGACAATCTGGGGTGGGATCCCGAGAGCAACGAGCAGTTCGACGGTTCGAACGCCCGGCACGGTGACGATGAAGCCGCTGTAGGTCACCTCCCAGACGAGCACGAGGACGAACGCGACCAGCGAGACGTCGGTGACCACGTCGTCGTCGCTGAGCCTCGAGCCGGGATAGCGAACCTCGAGCCCGTCGTCGGTTCGCTGGATGGGTGCGACCGCCCCGTAGAGTCGGAACCAGACGGAGATCGGGTCTCCCCTCCGGAACCACGTCTCGGGGGAGAAGACGACGGCACAGCCAATCGTGAGCGCGGAGTACGCGAGAATCACGGCGACGAGTGCGCGCGCCGAACTGCTCAACGGCACGAGTAACTCGAGCCAGACGAGCGCGAGGAGCGTGCCCACGGCGGGCCAGGAGCCGAGCCATGCGGGGTAGGTGGCGTAGCCGTTCGGAAGGGAGACGGCGATCCGACGCCACGGGTTGAGCGCGTGCCACGGACTGCCGATCGTGTACGCGACGATCGTCAACAGCGCGCGGCCACCGACGAACGTCAACAGGACGGCGGCGCTGAAATTGCCGAGCTGGGGGCCGACGAGGCCGACCACGACGATGAACACCAGCGCAGCGATACCGAGCGTTCCGAGCAACAGCGAGCCTGCCGTCTGGAGACGTGTCGTGGGGAACGCGACCGCATCGTCGCGGAAGTTGGCGATAACGTCGCGATCGGTCACTAACATCGTCATCAGCGCCGACGCGACGACGACGCCGACACCCGTCGCGAGATACAGCCACGTCGGGACCGTCGTCTCGCCGCTTTGCTCCGAGAGTCCGACGGCGACGTTGCTCGCTGCGACGATGCCAGCGCCGACGGCGAGCGCGACGAGCACGAGCGCACCGAGGATACTGCTTCGCCGAAGGAGGACCCGACGTCTACCCATTGCTCGAGCGTTAGCCCGCGGCTCCATCTACGTGTCGTTTTAGACGGTGGTTGCTCCCGAAGATGTTCGCCAAGACACGCGTTGTGGAGCGGTACGGCCCGTCGGCGAACGACCGTGACCGATCGTATGAGGAAGGTATAAGTGGCCGTCATCCGGATTGTACACCAATGGCTGACGTTCGGACATACACTCTCATATACGTCGTACTGTTAGCGCTCGGAACGGGCAAGTTCCTGTTCTTCGAGCTCGATCAGATATTCTCGGAGCAGATGGCGATCATCGGGACGATTATCCTCGCGGTCGTCAAGTCGCTGCTGATCGCCGGCTACTACCAGCACCTCCGAGATGAACCGCGCTCGATCACCTACATGATGCTCGTTGCCGTGTTCATGGTGTTCCTGCTGACGGTCGCAGCGGGCTACTCCATCCAGTAACGGTCACGAACTCGCCGTTCTTTCCGAGCGACGTCATCCACTCGTCTCTTCTGTCACGCCCAACTGTCGAAGAGTGGTCCGTCACGCTCCGCTCGACGGCCACCGAAAACGTCGTTCCGACGTCTCGAGCCGATCAGCGCGCTCTTATCTGGGTTGTCACTGACCGCTTATCGAACGGATCGCACAGACGGCTGACTGCGGCCGGATTCACCGTGTCCTCGCTCGAGTTGTGCTCGGGTGGTACGTCGCAGTAGCCCCTGACGAGAACTCGCTGCCGACCAGCCACCGCTGATCGGAGACGAACGATGTGCGACAAGTGACGAGTGACGAGCGGTCGGTGACCGCCCGAGCCCGGAGAGCATTCGATGCGTGACTCCAGCCGGTTCGATTCGGCGTTGACGTGTCCGACGCGGTCGTCGTCTCCGAAGGTCTCGCGATAGGTACTGCTTCGCTCTTGCGTACTGTGTGCGATAACACAAGCGCGGGCCATACGCCTACGAGCGGCGTTCGTCGTCGAGACGCGTCGCTGTCACTGGTGTGAGACAACGGGAGAACCGCAGAGAAAAACGGTGGATCGAGACGTGCGCCGGTTATTCGCGGCCGAACATCTGGCGCATCATCGGATGCATCTCCATCATCTGCTCCTCGGCAATCTCCTCGTACAGCTTGTACGTGATGGAGACTGCCAGCAGCAGCCCGGTTCCCGTGACACCACCGACCGTTCCGAGCATGTTCGCCCAGACGGCCAGCAGGCCGACGAGGGCACCGCCGATGACGGTCACTTGCGGGATGTACCGCTCCATGACCTTCTCGATGACGCCGACGTTCTGTCGGAAGCCGGGGATCTGCATCCCGGAGTTCTGGATCTGGCGTGCGGTTGCCTCGGGACCCATGTTAGTGGTCTCGACCCAGAAGATGGCGAAGATCGCCCCGCCAATGACCATGAACGTCAGGTCGACGGAGATACGGATCAACACCATCCACGCATCCTGGGTGACGGCACCGGTCCACCACATCCAGTCCTGTGGGGAGTAGATCGGCGCGGTGTAGTAGAAGAACCCGCTGACGGGTTCGTCACCGGAGTAGACGCCGAGCCACGACGGCATTCCGTCCCACGTGCTGGCGAGAATTTGGCCCATGAACTGAATGTTCGCCTGCAGCGCGCGAACGAGGATCATCGGCAGGACGCTCGCGTAGATGAGCTTCACCGGGAAGCGTCCGCGAGCACCCTTGACGCGGGCGTGACTGAGCGGAATCTCGACCCGCACGGACTCCGCGTAGACGACGATACTGAAGATCAGCAGCGTCGTCAGCAAGGCGACGATCTGACCCTCGCCGAGCAAGAGCGTGTAGAGCCCGTCGCCGGAGACGAGCGAGCCGGTCTCGATCTGCCCGGTGAGAATCCGGTACCAGTCGTAGAAGAACCCGTCGGCGCTGGGCTGGATGAATCCGGTGACGAGTCGCTGGCTCACGCTGGCGATAATGAACAGCCCGATCCCGCTGCCGATCCCCCACTTACTGACGACCTCGTCCATATACAGGATGAGGATCCCGCCAATGAAGATCTGGGTGAACATCAGCACCTGGATTTCGGTCTGTCCGAACTCGAGACCGCCGAGAGCCAGTGACTGCTGGGCTGGCAGGAAGCCGCCGGCGAACACCATCGGGAGCGCAGTCAGCGCCGTCATGATGATGACGAGCAGTTTCTGCAGCCCCTGGTAGAGCACCTGGTCCCGTGGATCGTCCGTGTCGAGACCGAGCAGGTTGGCACCACCGAGCAGTTGTAAGACGATGCTGGCGGTGACGATCGGTCCGATACCGACCTGCATCAGCGACCCCATCTCGCCGGCGAGCACCGAACGGAACTCGCCGAAGATGTCGGTCGCCTCTCCGCCCTGCAACCCGAGCAAGGCGATGTTCGTCAGGAAGAAGTACAACACGAGGATCCCCGCAGTCCACGCCAGCTTGCGCTTGAAGGGAACGTGTCCCTCCGGACGGCGGACTGCAGGCATCCGCGTCAAGACCGGTTCAGCGGCTTCCTTCCATCCCATATGTTAGTCCTCGTTCTGTTCGTCGTCGGCTTCTTCAGCCTCAGCTTCGGCTTCCGCGGCCTGCTGTGCTCGTTCCGTGAGCACGGCCTCGCCGCCGGCAGCTTCGAGTTTCTCCTCGGCGGATTCGGAGAAGTCGTCTGCCGTGATCTCGAGGGAGTTTCGAACCTGTCCCGAGCCGAGAACCTTCACTATGTCGACCTCGTGTCCGTCTTCGACGACGTCGCGAGCGTCGATCGCGTAGCCGTCGTCGGTCTCGTCTGCGAGATCGTCGGCGACGTACAGGATCGCGTCCTCGTCGAGTTTCTGGACATCGATCTCCGCGACCTCGTCGCGGATGTTCTGCGGTCGCTTGAAGCCGTGTTTGCCCTTCGGTTCGTAGTTGTGGAACTCGTGTTTGCTACGTCCAGCACGGCCGCGGCCACCGCGATGGCCCGCACCGCGTCGGTTCTTGTGGGTGCCGCCGCTGTGGGTGCGCGATCCGCGCTGGCGTCGTTTTTTACTCGTCATGGTTATCGCATCGATTCTAGCAGGTCGTTAATCTGCGCTGTTGTATGCTTTCCGAGTTGGCCGCCTTCGACAGTCGGCTTCTTGATGCCGTCGTGGCCGCCTCGTGGTGGGTGCAGTCGAAGCGTCGGCGACAGACCCTGCTCGCGCAGCGTCGTCTCCTCTGCGAGCAGTGCCTCGGCGAGTCCACCGAAGTCGTCGAAGTCGGTGTGCTCCGCGAGCCACTCCTCGTCGACGTCCGCCTGTTTGCCCTCGAGGGGCTCCGCTCGCTTCGCGAGCAGCGTCTCGAGGACGTCGGCATCCGGTTCGCCGACGGCGACGTAGTCGTTGACCTTCGAGATCATGCCCTGGTAGGCGTCGGTCTCGGGGACGAGCGTGCAGTGGTTGACGCTGTGAATGTTGAGCATCTCCAGGGTGTCCTGGATATCGCCCTTGCGGTTGACCTCACCGCGAACCTGAACGATCGCTTTCATTGGTCAGCCACCTCGGCTTCGTCCTGTCGGCCCCGCTGCTGGGGCTGGCGCGACTGCGATGCGTTCTCGAGTGCGTTGAACGTCGCCTTCGCGAGGTTGACGGTCGTTCGGGTGTTGCCGTGACTCTTGGTCCAGGCGTTTTCGATGCCGGCCAGTTCGAGGACGTGACGGACGGTGTCGCTCGCGGCCAGTCCGAGCCCTTCGGGCGCGGGAATGACTTCGACCTCGACGGAGCCGGCTTTGCCGGTCGTCCGACGGGTCAGCGAGTGTGGCCGATCCGAACGGTCCTCCCAGGAACCGGAGCCGCGTGGCACCTGGATGATGTTCAGCTTCGCGATACCGATCGCCTTCTGGATGGCGGAGCCGACCTGATCGTCTCGGCCTTCCGCGTAGCCGACGTAGCCGTCGCGGTTACCGACCGCGACGACGCATCGGAACTTCACGCGGCGTCCGGAGTCGGTCATCCGCTGGACCATGTTGATGTCCAGCACTTCGTCGTCCAGTCCGGGGAGGAGCTGGTCGACGATCTCGGGCTCCTTCAGCGGGAGTCCCGAGGCGAGGGCGGTCGCCATATCGTCGATCTCGCCCTCTTGGACCTTCCGACCGAGACGGGTGACGGGTTCCCATCCGCTGTCGTTGTAGTTGCTCATTCGAGAATCGCCTCTCGTACTTCGTCGAAGTGATCTGGGAGATCCGCTGCGTCGAACTCCCCGCTGTACAGCGGCTCGTCGAGCTGTTCGGCGTACTCGGCGATGTGTTCGCCGCGGGTACGCGACCAGTCTGCGAGCACGCTATCGTTGTGCGGAATCTCGAGACCGGCGTCGATGGCCCCTTCCTGCACTGCGAACACCTTGTTCCCGGGCGTGGCCGTGTTGAGACCGATGTCGAGGACCGCTTCCTCGAGACCGGCGTCGACGGCTCGTTTGCCGGCCAGCAGGCCGGTCAGATACGCCGCAGAGATGTTGCTTGTTGGGGCTTCCCAGCCGTACTCCTCTAGGTCGCTGGAGTGTGCGCTTGCGAGCGTCTCGTCTCCCTGAGGTCCGGGAGTGATCAGCTGCGCCGTAGTGTGCTTGTTGCTCTTGCGAGCGACGAGGCGGGGCTTTCCCGATTTCAGCAGGCGCAACCTCTGGTGGTAGTCCGTCCGGACCTCACGGCGACGCCGCATCGGTACCTTATATCGTGGTCCTGTCGCCATTATTGGTCACCGTAGGTTTCGTCGATGTAGTTCAACAGGTACTGGACGCTCCGGAACTCCCCACCGCCAGCCTTCTTGTAGAGCTGTCGGTACTGCGTGGGCGTCAGCTCGCCCGAATCGCGGAGTTCACGCAGCTTCCGTCGCTGTGCGCGAATCTTGTTCTGCCACTCTTCTTTCTCGTTCTGGCGTGCGCCTTTCTTGCCGCGGCGCTTGCCCGGCCCTTTCTGGTGTCCGTAGGCGCGCTTCTTGTTGCGCTCACGGGCACGGCCGCGAGAGTTGCCGGAGGCGTCGTCGGCCTGAATGCGACCCTCGTCGACGAGGTCGCGGATCTCGTCGCGGGTGATCGCTTCGGCAATCTCCGACTGGGCGTCGGGATCGAGCCAGACGCGGTTCTGACCGACGTCCAAGACGTCGGCTGCGAGTCGCTTCTGTGCGGAGAGATCAGTCATTTGATTCCACCTCGACTTCTTCGTAGGTCGGGTTCAGGACGCGAACGCCCTGTTCCTCTGCTTCCTCTTCGATCCGTTCGCGCTTGCGCGCGCCGACCGAGGAGGCGATGCGGACCGCTTCGCGGGAGCCGTCGACACCCTCGAGGTCGTTCGTGTTCTCGACGTAGACCTCCTCGAAGCCGCTGGGGTGTTTCCCTCGCACGGCTTCGGGGGTGCGGTAGCCGGCTTGGACCTTGGGGCCCTTACCTTTGACACCGCGGCGCTGTTTCGACAGCTGTCCGCGTGGGCGGCGCCAGGACTCCGGCGTCCGCTTTTTCTTGTGGTAGTCCTGTCGGTTGAACTGCGGCTTTCCTTCGCTCTGCCGGCGACCGAGGAGTCGCTCCTCGTCGTCGGAGAGTTCGGGCGTCTTCTCGGTCAGCCCGCGGGGCTGCAGTTCGGTCTCGACGTCGTCGGCCGCTTCGGCCTCCTCGTCGGCACCTTCGTCTTCGATCTCGGCGTCGGTCTCTTCGGAGACCTCGAGGTCGCCGACGTCGGCTTTGATACGGGCCGCGAGTGCGTTCCCGATACCTTCGGCTTCGGCCAGGTCGTCCTGGTCTGCCTCTTTGACGTCCTCGATGGAGTCGAATCCGGCGTCGCGCAGGGCCTCTGCCTTGCTTGCACCGACGCCGCTGATGTCTTCGAGCTCCTGGGGCTCGTCTTCGGCCGAGTTGTCTTCGGGTTCTTCGTCTGCCATCTATCAGGCACCTCCTTTGACGGGTTTCTCGGTGATGTAGACCCCGTCCTGGAAGACGCGGGTGTCCTTGTCGTTGACGCGTGTCAACTGTTCGATGTCTGCCGCCGTCTGGCCGACGTCCTCCTTGTTCGGACCGGAGAGGACGAGCCGTTCGTCGTCGACGGAGACGTCGGTCTCACCGTGGATAGTCGTACGTCGCGGTGCCTTTTCGCCGAGGAAGTTCTCGATGACGACGTCGTCACCCTCCACGCGGACCTGCATCGGGAAGTGAGAGTAGAAGACTTCCATCTTGTACTCCCAGCCCTCGGTCACGCCGTGGAAGGCGTTGCGGATGTGGCTCTCGAAGGTGCCAACGGTCGCGTTCGTTTTCGCGTCCTCGTTGTCGCTTTCGATCGCTACAGTGTCGTCTTCGAGCTCGACGGACACGTCGGGGTACCAGAGACGTCGCGTGACGTTGCCCTCTGGACCGTCGACGGTCACGTCGAGATGGTCGATCTCGACGGATACGTTTTCGGGGATTTCCAGTTCGACTCGCATGGTTAGTAGACGTATGCGATCACCTGGCCGCCGATCCCCTGCTCACGAGCCTCGTAATGGCTCATGATGCCGCTGCTCGTCGTCACGACGAGCGCACCGAAATCTCGAGCGGGAAGATAGCGCTTCTCCCACTTCTCGAAGTCCTCGGCACCTGCGGCGTAGCGGGGCTTGACGGGGCCACACTGGTTGATCGCTCCTTTCAATTCGACCTCGAACTGGCCGGCTTTACCGTCGTCGACGTACTCGAAGCCGTCGATGTACCCGCGGTCGTAGAAGACCTCGAGCACGCTGCCGATCTCGTTCGAGGCGGGCGTTACCTCGTGGGACAGGTGTCCCACACTCTCGGCGTTGTCGATCCCCGAGAGCGCGTTACTGAGTGGATCGTTTCCGGTCATGTTATCGATACTTCTTGAATCCCATATCACGAGCGATTTCGCGGAAACACTGGCGACAGAGGTTGATGTCGTACTTGCCGACGAGCCCCTGTTTGCGGCCACAGCGCTGGCAGGCCGCTTCCTGCCCCGTGCGCTTTGCGGCGTGTTCGCCCGTTTGCTCGCGTTCTACGTCAGTTTCAGTTTCACTCATCGTCTGCCTCCTCGACGGTCACGTCGAAGTTCGCCTCGATGAACGCGATTGCGTCCTCGGGGGTGAGTCGGTGGTTCGACGGGATCGACCGGTTGGCCTTGTCGCGCTTGGCCACGCGGTAGCCCGGTCGAACCAGATTGACCGTCACGTCCATGCCGTAGATACCGACGTTCGGGTCGTACTCCTGGCTCGGGAACTCCGTGTGTTCCTCGACGCCGAAGCTGAAGTTGCCGGTGTCGTCGAACTGCTTCGCGGAGAACTCCGCGAGTGGCAGGGACTTCTCGAGGAAGTCGTAGGCGTCTTCGCCGCGGAGGGTGACCTTCGTGCCGATCGGGTCGCCCTGGCGGATACCGAAGTCGGGTTCGGTCTTTTTCGCCTGGGTACGAACGCTCTGCTGGTTCGTGACCGCCTCGATGATGTCTTCGGCTTTCCCGAGTTCGCGGCCACCGCGGCCGACGCCCATGTGGACGACGACTTTCTCGACGCGGGGTTCGCGCATCTCGTGGAACTCGCCGGCTTCAGCTTCGCTCATTCGTCATCACCCGTGAAGTTCTCGTCGATGACGACGACGTACTCCTGAATGGTTTCGAAGCCGCCGTCCTCGGTGTCGACACCGATCGTGTTCGGGCCGCTGCCCGGCGTAATGTCGATCGCGTCGATCTCGCCGATCTTGCCGCCGTGGTTGCCACGGACGGCCGTCACGAGCGCACCCTCTTCGAACGGGAAGTGGGCGACGATGGACTTGTCCTCGTTGTCGACGACGATCGAGTCGTCCGAGTTGTACTCGCTTTCGTCGTCGACGATGACGTTCGTGCCATCGTGGAGGGTCAGCTGGGTGTTTCCACCGGGAACCTGCTGTTTGCCCTTGATCTTGCCGAGGCGGCTTCCGGCAGCATCCTCGTCGATTTCGGTCAGCGCGAGCCGACCGCCTTCGTCGGGGAAGACGCGGTAGTACTCCTCTCGGCCGGGGAACGCAACGATGTCGAACATGCCGATCGGGCGCTGTTCGTCGTTGATCGGTTCCCCGTTGACGAGGATCGCATCCTCGGAGAGGGCGTATCGTGCTTCTTTCTTGGAGTCGACGTAGCCGAGTACGTCCCGCAGCAAGACGACGAGCGGCACGCCGTCTTTACCGTGCGGTCCAGCGCCGGCTTTGACCGTGAAGGTCTCCGTCTTGCGCTCGACCGGCCAGGACTTCGGTACTGACAGTCGTTTCTGGTGTTTCGTCATTCGCTATCACCTTCGAGGCGTGCTTCACGACGCTCGTCCTCGAGATTGAGGTCCGTGAGTCGGACGTTCGAGGGGGCGAGTGGCCGCGGCACTTCTTCGCCGTCTGCCGTCTCGACCGTCACGCCCTCGACGTGGATGGTTCCATCCTCGAGGATCGCGCGGAGGACTTCGCCGGATTCGCCGGCGTCGTCGCCGCGCATGACCTCGACCGTGTCCCCCGCGTTGACGCGGGTTCGACGGGTGCCGTACTCCTCGCGGAGGTCGTCGGACAGCGTCGCGTGGAGCTGCGCTCCTCGCTTGTGCAGCGGTGCACGCGCAGTCTCGTTTCGCTGTTTGGTTGGTTGTTCGCTCATAGTTCTATACGATCATCGTTGCGGTAGAGGCGATCGCTCCGAAGCGTTCTGCGACTTCGCGGGCGATCGGGCCCTTGATCTCCGTACCGCGGGGCTCTTCGTTCTCGTCGATGATGACGGCCGCGTTGTCCTCGAACTTCAGGCGCGTACCGTCGGGCCGGCGGATCGATTGCCGCTGGCGGACGACGACGGCCTCGAGGACCTGCCGGCGCATCTCGGGGGTACCCTTGGTGACCGAGACGGTCACTTTGTCACCGATTCCCGCCTTCGGCTGGCGGTTCTTGGTGCCGTGGTAGCCCGCGACGCTGATGACTTTGAGTTCGCGTGCGCCGGTGTTGTCGGCACACGTGACCAGCGACCCCTTCTTGAGTCCCTGCGTGACGTCGGCTTTCATTGCCTCCATCACTCATCACCCTCTTCGTCATCTTCGTCGCTCTCGGCGCTGAGGTCTTCGGCCGAGAGCTGTGGGTCCGGCTCCGCTTCGCCGGTGAGTTCAGCGACGTCCTCTGCCGTCGCTTCTTGGGTTACTTCGACGACCACGTGCGATTTCGTCTTCGATAGTGGTCGGGTCTCTGCGATCTTGACCGTGTCACCGACCGAGAGTTGCTCGAGCACGCCCGGCACGTGTGCCGGAACGCGCGAGCGACGTTTCATTTGACGGTCGTACTTCGGAACCGTCACGTCGTACTCTCGCTCGACGACTACGGTCTTGTCCATGTCCGTCGAGACGACCTGCCCTTCGAGGATCTGTCCTCGAACGGGAAGCTCGCCGTAGAACGGACACGTCTCGTAGTCGTATTCCTCCGGGTTTTCGGGTTCCGGAGGGGTTTCAACGTCTAGTCCTATTGCCATGGTGAGTCACCATTCGTTTCCGTGCGTCGGGCGGGTCGTGAGAGCAGCCGCGATCCATCGACCGTAACGTAGGCTACATCCTCGCCAGCAACGTGGCGGTGGTCCTGCGAGGGATCATCGCCACGACAGCCGGCAGCATCGCCGCCGGCTCCGTCCGACTCGTCCGATTCCTCGGACGGGTCGGGTTGAGTATCGGCCAGTTTGGACGCAGTCCCCGAGGACTTCTCGTCCCCGGCGGCTTCATCTGTGATCGCGAACTCGAACGTCGAGCCCGACTTCGGCACCATCAACACCCGAGACTCGCCGTTGTCCCGAACTTCTATCGACAGCGTGTTCGTCGTCTCGATGACGACGCGTCCCTCGAGGCCGACCCGCGAGGCGTCGTCGCTCTCGACGACGCGGACGGGAAGCCCGTTGAGTTCGTGTCGTGGGAGGGTCTCGGGTGTCAGTGCCATTGTTATATTACTCGTCGTCCAGGTCGCCTTCTTCTCGCTGGATCGTCTTGACCCGAGCGATCGTCCGGCTCAGTTCGCCGATGCGGCCCGGATTCTCCGGGGCACCACCGGCGGCGAGGACGGACTTCTGGTTCAGCAGCTCCGTCTCGAGTTCCTCGAGTTCCTCTGCGCGTTCCGCAGGGGTCATGTCGCGAACCTCTGCGACGTGGAGGATCGCCATCAGGCGTCACCTCCCTCGTCTGCGTCGTCCGCGTCCTCGACGTCCGCTTCGTCGGCGTCGGCTTCCTCCTCGTCCATCTCCGCGACGAGTTCCTCAGCCTCGGCTTCGACGTCCTCCTCGAGTTCGTCGAGATCGTCCTCGATCGGGGACTCGTCGGGGATGTCGACGTCTTCTTCGTCGGTCTCGACTTCCGCTTCGATGACCTCCTCGACGTCCTCCTCCTCGAGTTCTGGCTCGGGCTCGACGGCATCCTCGGCAGGAGCTTCGGCGCCGTCGTCGGCGGCTTCGGCCTCCTCGGGTTCGCCCTCGAGCAGCTCCTCGACACCTTCGGCCTCGTTGGCCTCGACGGCGTCGGGAACGACCTCTGCGGGGTCCATATCTTCGTGGACACCGAAGTCGTCGGGCAACTCGGCTCCCGGCGGGATGATCTTGACGTCAACCCCGATGGTACCGAGCTTCATCACTGCGACGCCCTGACCGTGGTCGACGACCTCTTCGGCGGGTTCGCCGTTGTGCTTGATGTAGCCGCGGTTGAACTTCTCAACGCGCGAGCGGGCACCGGTGACCTTTCCGGAGAGGACGATCTCGGCGCCGAGCGCGCCGGCGTCCATGATGCGGTCGATCGTCGTGTGACCGGCCTTCCGGAAGTACCAGCCACGCTCGAGTGCGTTAGCCAGTCGGTCCGCGACGATCCGTGCGTTGAGGTCGGGTTCGTCGACCTCCTGGACGTCGATCTGTGGGTCCTCGAGGTTGAACTTCTCCTCGAGAGCCGTCGTGACCTTCCGGATGTTCTCGCCACCTTTGCCGATGACCATCCCGGGCTTTTCGGCCTTGAGGACGATCTGGGTTCCCATCGGCGTCTTGGCGACGTCCATGCCACCGTAGCCTGCACGGCCGAGCTCTTCCTGGAAGAACTCGTCGATCTGGGACCGCTGAAGGCCGTTTTCGATGAATTGGTGTTCGTCAGCCATTAGTTATCGTCCTCCGTTTCTTCGTCGACTTCCTCGACGACGATCTCGACGTCGACCTGCGGCGTGTTCCAGGCCGAGGCACGCCCCATCGCACGGGGCTTGCGACCGACCGATTCGCCGACCTTGTGGGCGGCGATGTGGACGATCTCCATCGATTCGCCGTCGAAACCCTGGTGGTCCGCGTTCGCCGCGACGTTCTCGAGCAGGTCGAGGAACTCGCCCGAGACCTTCTCGGGGTACTTTCCTGCGTCCCAGCCGTCGATGTCGGATCGGTGACCCGCACCGGTGTTGTGGGACTTGAACGGAACGGACTGCTCTTCGTCGATGACGTCCTGAAGGAAGGCCTGTGCGTCCGCGACGGTTCGGCCCTTCAGTTCGCGAGCGACCTCCTTGCTGTGCTTGTTGCTCATGTGACGCTCCCGAAGCATCGCTTTCGCGGTCTTCTCCGGGTCGGCGTCGACTGAGTAGTTGATTCCCATACGATGATCACTTCAGTGGGACGAACTTCGAGGAGCGAGTCGCACCGATCCCCGCCTGTCCGTGTTCGACGGAGTTGCGGGTCAGCTGGAACTCGCCGAGATAGTGTCCGATCATCTCGGGCTCGACGCGGACGCGCTCGAACGACTGTCCGTTGTAGACCTCGAAGGTCAGGCCAACGAACTCCGGCAGGATCGGCATATCCCGCAGGTGTGTTCGGATCGGCGCGTTCGCCGTCTCCTCTTCTTCTTTCTCGCGGGCCTTCTCGAGCAGCTTCTGCTTCTCGATGGAGAGGCCGCGTTCGATACTTCGCCGCTTTCGAGCGGGCAGCAGTTCTGCGACTTCGTCGATGTCCAGATCCTGCAACTCCTCGAGCGTGTGACCGCGATAGGTGAACTCACCTTCACGGCCGGTTCGGTACTCCTGACTCATTTGTTTCCACCTCGGCCGGTACGGCGCGAGGAAATGTCACCAACCTTCCGTCCCGGCGGGGCATCCCGCGAGACGGACTTTGGTTTGCCCGGGTGCTGTCGGCCACCGCCACCGAACGGGTGGTCGACGGCGTTCATCGCGACACCACGGACGCGAGGGTATTTCGTCCCCCGTGCCTTCATCTTGTGATACTTGTTCCCGGCCTTGACGAACGGTTTCTCCGTTCGACCGCCGCCGGCGACGACGCCGACGGTGGCACGGCACTGCGGATCGAGGCGCTTGACCTCGCCGCTGGGAAGCTGGACGACCGCAGCGTTGCGGTCGTGGGTGATTAGGTCCGCGTTGACGCCGGAGGCCCGGGCGAATCGACCGCCGTCGCCCTGGTTCGCCTCGACGTTACAGACCGGAATCCCTTCGGGGATCTCCGCAAGCGGGAGCGTGTTACCCGGCTTGATCTCCGCGGAGACGCCGACCTGAATCTCCTCGCCGACGGCAATGCCTTCGGGTGCGAGGATGAGTCGCTGGTCGCCGTCGTCGAACTCGACGGCGGCGATCGGCGCGGATCGCGCCGGGTCGTGCTCGATATCCACGACCGTTCCGCGAACGAGGTCGTCGTCCTCCTGTTTCTTGTGGTCGAGCTTGGCCTTGTAGCGGTGTGACGGGGCACGGAACGTCGGACCACCGCGGCCGCGTCGTTGTCCCTGAATTCGTCGTCCCATCGTTAGAACACCCCAATTCGCGAGGCGACTTCCTGTGCGTCGTCGTCCTCGGAGAGTTTGATGATCGCTTTCTTTTTGCCTTTCATCGTCACTTGCGTGTTGATGTTGTCGACCGAGACGTCGAAGCGCTCCTCGACGACCGAGCTAATCTCGGGTTTCGTGGCGTCGGGATTGCAGACGAACTGGAGCTTGTTCTCGAAGTCCATGTCGTTCATCGCCTTCTCCGTCACGAGGGGGTGCTCGATGATCGAACTCATCGGTCCGCCACCTCCTCGAGTGCGCTCTCGGTCCAGACGGTCAGTCGACCCGGCTGTGCGCCGGGTGCGAGCTCTTCGGCGTTGACCTCTGCAGCCGTCGTCACGTCGGCACCGGCGAGGTTCCGGGCCGCACGGGACGGGCCGGATTCGCTGGAGGTGACGAACAGGATCGACGTCGGCGTCTTGTACTTCCGGCCACGGGCTTTCCCCTGTCCGGATCGGACGCTCCGACCCTCGTCGGCGCGTTCGATGTCGTCCGCGAGACCGGCGGCCTCGAGGAACGAGACGACTTCCTTCGTCTTCTGGAGCTCTTCGAACTCGTCGCTCACGACGACGGGGATCTCCGCGTCGTCGTCGAACTGGTGGCCGCGCTCGGCGACCAGATCGGCGTCCGTCGTCGCCGCGATGGCGCTGCGGACGGCGAGTTTCTTCGCTTTCGTGTTGATCGAGTCGGACTGGTCCTTCTCGGCCTTCGGTGGGTGGGATTTCCGTCCTTTGACCGCCTGGGGGACGCGTCGTGCGCGTCCATCCTGACGTGGAACGTGAGCCATCCCGCGACCGCTACCGAACGACTCCGCGGGCGTGCGCATGCCCGCGAACTCGTCGGCACCGTAGGCCTGTTTTCGGTTTGCCTGGGCGACGCGAACGGCGCGGGCGATCAGGTCCGGGCGGTACGTGGTCTCGAAGACCGCCGGGAGCTCGATCGAGCCCGCGTCGTCGCCGTCCAGGTCTCGTACTGTTGCTTCCATGTGTTATCCCTGGTTAGATGCGGTGGAGACGTAGCGAACCTCGGGATCGAGGCGCGGCTGGTCTCCGGGTCGGATCGCCGGGCGGAAGCGCACGAGGCGCTTGTTCGGCCCGGGGAGCGAGCCCTTGATCAGCGCGTGTGGTCCGTCGACTTCGCCGTAGTTGACGAAGCCGCCGTCGACCGTCGCGTCTGCGCCGTCGCCGATATCGACGAGGCGTTTGTTCAGTTCCGTCCGCTGGTGGTAGCCGGTCTGCCCCTGCTGGGGGACCGTCGACCGAACGCGGGACGGGTTCCATGGACCGAGGTTCCCGATGCGGCGGCGCCATCCCTGCCGGGCGTGCTTGCCCTTGCGCTTCTGGACGCCCCATCGCTTGACGGGACCCTGGGTACCCTTTCCTTTCGTGACACCGCTCGCGTCGACGTACTCGCCCGCGCGGAACACGTCGTTCATAACGTGTTCGCCGCCGTCTGCGACGGTCTCGAGGGCGAAGTCGACACGCTCCTCGACGGAGCCGCCGCCGACTCGCGTCTCCATCACGTCCGGTCTCTTCTTCGGCATCGAGGGAATGCTCCCTGGAACCGTATGCGTGATGACGCGAACGTCGTCGACGCGTCCCTCTTCGAGGTAGCCCCGAAGCTCGTCTTCGGCGGCGTCGGCGTCGTAATCGTCACCGGGGACGTCGAGGACGCGATCGAGTTCGGAAACGAACTCGTCGGTCCAGACCTCGGTGACCGGCTTCATGCCGTATGGCGTTGCTTCGTACGCTCGTAGTGCGACCGCGCGCATCGGCGGCGTCTCCACGATCGTCACGGGGACGGTCTGTTCCATCCCCTCGGTCGGCGAGTTCGCTTTATCGTCGACCATAACGACGTGGGTCATGCCGGCCTTGTAGCCCGCGAATCCCTGGAGCGTTGGCTGTCCGTCGTCGTCCGGCCACGAGTTGAAGCGTGGGACCTCGCTGGTCGCACGCTGTCGTGGGCCGAACCCGAGTGAGCCTTTGCGTGGTGAATTTGCTTGTGGCATTCTATCACTCTCTCAGTGAGAGGGGAGCGAGCGAGGCGAACAGAGCCTCCTCCGTTCGCACAACCTCGCTTCCCTGGTCCGGAACCGTATTTAGCCAGAGGTCGAACCCCGGATCGGCAGTGGGTTCGACTCCGTCGACCGCGTCGCCCGTTCCATCCGCAGGGGTGACGGCGGAAGCCTCGATGTCGAGGATGTCCGGCAGCCCTCGTTCGGGCGCCCCGAACGCGACGGTCATCCCGTCTCGTTCGACGCGTCCGGCCAGCGTCTCGAGCCGCCCGACGGTGAGCTCCTCACCGAATCGGGAGGCTGCGATACAGACGCCGGCGTCCTCACGGCCGAGTGCTGCGGAGAGGTCCGTCCGCTCGACCGACAATCCCGGAAGGGGATCGTCGACGAGTTTCGCCCGGACCGGTCGTCGCGAAGAGATCCTGACGGTCACGCGCTCCCCCTCCTCGACCTCCATTTTCGGAGGAACGTTGAGGGAGATCGGGTGTTGCAAGCCGCAATTGACCCGGACGCGCCCTTCAGGTCCGACCTCGGTCACGATTCCTTGTCTTGACGACCCCGAACCGTCAGATTCGGAGCCGGTCTGTGACATGGCGCGGAGCGGCGGCAAGATGCCCGCATACTCCAGTTCGTCCCGCATCCCCCATGCCTCGTTGCGGAGGTATGGCGGCGTTGCGGCGTACCGCAAGACGGTGTGTACGAACCCGCCGTCGAATCGCCCGGTTTCGCCATCCCGGTCGGGATAGACGATCAGGCGATCGGCCCGGAAGATCGTCGCCGCGCGGGCGACGTATCCGAGTTTGCGAGTTGCCTCGCGTTTGTCCTCGGCTTCACGGGTGAGCGACGACGGGACGAGTATGCTGACGGTCATGCCGAAACGCTTCGGCGCCGCGTCACTAGACTGTAGCGATGTGTTGCCGGTAATGTCTTAAAAGGGTAGCGGATTCGATCCCGGCTGTGAACGGCTCACACCCACGAATTCGTGTGTTACAGCCACACACTCTGTCGAAGTGATAGCTACGTGATCGATTTCCGGAAAAACGGGTTCGTTGGGACGAGTATGGGGACTCGAGAACCGATAGCGGGCGGTCGGACGCCGGCATGTGCCGACATGCCGATGCCGGGCCGATTCGCAACCCTTATACATCCCTCCGGGTGTACATTAGAGTGTAGCAGGGCGCTGGTAGTGTAGTGGTATCACGTGACCTTGCCATGGTCACAACCTGGGTTCAAATCCCAGCCAGCGCATTTTTGGGTGAACAACAACGACGAGCGTTGCGTGGTGCTACGCGCCACGATATAGTGAACGGCGAAGCCGTGAGCGAAGCGAGGAGTCTGTTCGCCCAAAAATCGTTCTGGATTTGAATCAGACTGAGGTTCTGCGAGCGTAGCGAGCAGGTTCTCAGGCGTGGTTCAAATCCCGGCCAGCGCAGTTCTACGGCGAACAAATTCGTGAGCGACCCGGAATGTCTTCGCGTTGTTCAAATCCCAGCCAGCAGTGTCGCCAGCGAACATCGTGGGCCCAGCTAACTATCCTCGAGCCAAAGCAAACGTAATCACAGCCCACGCAGGACCGTTTCAGCGGATTTCACCGATTAGCAAAGGATTACTGACAATCGATCCTCGAGCCCGAGCTTCCTCCCTCGAGGGCCACAGTCGAAAATCGAACCGACCATCGAGGCGGTGAACAACCGATTACGTCGGAAATCGTGAAGAGCGATAGCGCATCGCCGTGTCGGAGCGTCATCTCGCTGGGAACCGCCATCCGCCCGCTAACAGGCCCGAAGGCGTCGGTTTCGAACGGGACCGACGAGTCTGCGCTCGGTAACACGTGATTGTACTGACGGGGCGACAGAGCTATCCTTCTCACTGACCATCAATAAGAAGGTACTATTCGACTGATCGAACAGTTCTCGTAGGGTTTGGGTCAAGATCAGTAACTGATGCTGCCTGCGATTGGCTTTTATACCGTGGCTTGCTACGGGTCAATGGACAATTGAACTCGTGATTTAGCAATGCAAACTGAACTCCCTACCGCCGACGACGCGAACGACCTCCAGTACGACCAGACCAACGATCGCTACGTCTTCCACCACGATTTCGACAGCACGGCGACGATCACCACGACGATCGTCCACGCCATCGCGCAGATCGCGGACACCGACGTCTCCCAGGGCGAGTTCTCTCTCTACGACAGCGTCGATCCGGACGCGCTCGATCGCATCTTCAGCAAGAAGGCCGACGGCACCGAACGCTCCGGCGGTCACATCGCCTTCACCGCGCTCGAGCACGAGGTGTACGTCTACGCGAACGGCGACGTCATCGTCTACCCGCCGACGGAGACGAGCCGTCCCGGCCAGTCCAACTGAACCCGGCTCCTGTCCGTCCCCGCCGCGCTCTACTCCCCGTTTTTCGACGCTCGAGAGGCGTCTGTACGTCACTGTTGCGGATCGATCCGCTCGTGCTGACGACTCAAAATCCGCATGGAACGGGTTTAGGAGCCTTCGCGTCGTCGACAAACTCGATGACGGTAATCGCACTCCTGAGCGTCGCACCGGTGGTCGAAGACAGCATGTCCGGCGAGATCGCAAAGGCCGTCGACGCGCTCGAGGCGTACGACGTCGAGTACGAGACGAATCCGATGGGGACAGTGATCGAGACGGACGATATCGGCGAACTCTTTGCCGCCGCGCAGGCGGCCCACGAAGCCGTCGACCACGATCGCGTCAGCACCGTGTTGAAGATCGACGACAAACGGAACCGAGACACGAACGCGGCGGCAAAAGTCGAGGCGGTCGAGGAGCACCTCGGCCGGGCAGCGAGAAACAAAGACGAGTAGGGGAGTACGCGTTGGAGGAATTTCACGTTCGAGGGCGGCGATAAACGATCGAGATAGGCGGTGAAAAGCGCCGTGGAGACGAGTGATCGACTTCAGGCGGGGACGACTTTTACCGGTCGATCGGTGTCGAGGATGACGGACTGGGCGACGCTGCCGAACAGTACTTTCCCGACCGGCGACTGTCGGCGAGCACCGACGACGAGTTCGTCGACGTCGAACTTGTCGGCGACGTCGACGATGGCCGCGGCGGGGTTGCCGGTCGCCGTGTGAACGGTGGTGTCGACATCGGCTTCAGCTAGTTCGTCGACGGCCAGCGAGAGCGTCTCGATCAGCTCGTCGAGCTCGTCGACCGAGAGATCGGAGCGAATCTTTCCGATCTCCACGTCCTCGTCGCTGTCGGCGAACTCGAGTTCCTTCCTGACGTGCAGCAGTTCGACGGCGACGTCGTCGGCTGCGTTCGGGAGATCGAGAACGGCCTCGATCTGTGCGCTCACTCGGTCTGGTTGTTCGTCGACCGGGACGAGTACTGTGTACATGGTCGAAAAAACAGTCCAATCACATATCAAACCACCCATTGAAACACGTGCGTGGGAAAACCGGCACACGTCGGGACCGCCGTCGCTCGTAACGACCCGATCTGTGCCGCCGCCGACTTGATCTGCGAACGTACGGTCGAGAACGGAGTCGACCGGCTCGAGTCCGGACACTCGAGGCTCCGTAGACGCTGTTAGTCCAGGTGCTCGACGAACTCGACGACGTAGCCGCTCGGGTCGTAAACGAAAGCCGCTCGGACGTCGATACGGTCCATCGTGACGGGTTCGATCTCGACGTCACAGCCGGTCTCCTCGACGACGTGCTCGTAGGTTGCGTCGGTGTCCTCGACCTCGAGTGCGACGTGGTCGATCCCGGTCGGCTCCGGTACGGCGTCGCCGTCGGGGTCGTACTTGAACTGGAGTTCGGCACCGTCTTCGGTGCCGATGTAGACGTTCTCGACGCCGTCGTCGGCGGTGAAGCTCCAGACGCGCTCGAGGTCGAGCACGTCGGTGTAAAACTCGAGGGTCGCGTCGAGATCGTCGGTCCAGAGTGCCGTGTGGATAACTTCCATACCGGCGCTTTCGGATCTGCGACCAAAATAGTTGCTTCCTCGAGAGCGGAGGCTGTTGTGGATGTGGTGAGCACTCCTCGAGCCGGTTCACGGGATCTGATAGCGCCGGAAGCCGACCGATGCTCACCGAACGACGGTCACGGGGACGGGCGATCGCCTGACGACGGCTTCGGCGATGCTCCCGAGCAGGATTCGGCTCGCACCGGATCGCCCGTGGCTCCCCATGACGACGTGATCGACGCCGTGTTCGTCGACGTAGTCATTGATCGCCCTCGCAGGGACGCCCTTTACCAGCGCCGTTTTGATTTCGACGCCGTGTTCACGGCTCGTCTCACGGGCGCGCTCGAGTAACTCCTCACCTCGCGCTTCCACCTGTTCTAGGAGTTCCGGCGTGTATGCGTACCCCTCGTCGTACAGATGATACTGACGGAGGTTGAGCACGTGGACGACGGTCAGTTGCTCCTCGGGATATTCGCGGAGCGCGTACTCGAGAGCCAACGTCGACGGGGGCGAGTCGTCGAACGGGACGAGGATGTGGCGAGTCATGATAGCAATACGCACTGGGCGAGCAAATCGTCGTCGGTCGAGTTGTGGAGATCGTACCGCATGTCGCGGCGACCAAGAGCGCCACCGAGTGCTCGAGTGCGTGTCGGACGATCCAACCTGGGAGCCGATCGGGCCGAACGCCTGATATACGACCGGGCAAGTCACCGGCGAATCACCACCGACTACGCCGCTCGATCGGCCAAATTGCGTGAAAAAGTGGTATGTGTTATCGTGGCGTAGTTCGGAACATGAACTCCGAATGCCCCGACTGCGGATGGTTCGGCGACGCGAACGAACTAAACTGGATGATCGTCGACGGAAACGCCAGCGTCGGTGGCGAACGCGTCTGTCCCGACTGCCGGAGTTCGAGCGTACTGCTGTTGGCGTGAGCGACTACGAGTTTCGACGAGAGAACACGACGATCGATACCGGACCGACGAGCACGGACCGTCCGAGTCGATGAGAGTCGGGAGCGGAACGCTCAACAGGCCCGCGGATGTAGCGGTCGTATGGAGCGTACGACCCTGACGGTCGACGGAATGGCCTGTGACGGCTGTGAAGCAACCGTAACGGACGCCCTCGAGTCGCTCGAGGGCGTCGTTTCCGCGACGGCCGATCACGAGACGGAAACGGTACGGATCGAGTACGACGAGGGAGCGGTCGACGAAGCGACGTTCGGATCGACAATCGAAAGCGCCGGCTACGCGATTCCGTCCTGAGCGCGGTTCGTCCGAATCCGCTTCGATCGGGTCGATTTTGCCTGCAGTTCAAACGCTTTCCGTAGCACAGCACGCTGCAATCGCCGCTGTTCGTCGCGAGAAGACGCCGTCGACGAGTCGAGCGAACCGACTAGACGAGGACCTCGAGAAAGGCTACCAACGTGCCACAGAGCGCGAAGAACGCCTCACGAAGGGGAGGACTGGCGCTCGGTTGAGAGCGAACTGGGAGTTCACCCCGTGATGGTCGCGAGCGCCCGATCGTCGCGTGCGAAACTGCAAGAGGTTTCAGGACGGACGCAGAAGCAGTTCTATGGAAAGTCTCAATCGGATGGCGATCGAGTTGGTCGACGAGGCCCTCGAGTACGCCGAGGAGTTGAATATCGGCGGCTACGACCTCGAGAACGAGGCGAGCGTTCTCGACTTCGGTCTCGAGTTCGACGGCGGGATCGAGGCCGGACTGTTGCTGACGGAGATTCAGACGGCGGGGATGGCGACGCCGAGTCACCGACTCGGCGAGATCGGTGGGGCACCGATCCCGTTCGTCGAACTCTCGACGGATCAGCCGGCCCTCTCGCTACTTTGCTCGCAGAAGGCCGGCTGGGAAGTGATGACGGAGGACTTCGAGGGGCTGGGCAGCGGCCCCGCCCGAGCGCTCGTCGCCGAGGAGGAGGAGTTCCACCGCGTCGGCTACACGGACGCCTTCGATCTGACGGCGCTGGCCATCGAAACAGATCAGGATCCGACCGAATCCGCGGCCGAACACGTCGCGGACCTCGCGGAGGTCGAGACGAGCGGCGTCTTTTTGCTTGCCTATCCGACCGCAAGTTTGGTCGGGAGCGTCACGAACGCCGCCCGGACGGCCGAACTGGCGACGTTCCGCCTCTCCGAACTCGGCTACGACCCGCTGGATATCGTCTCGGCGACTGGTCGAGCGCCAGTGGCCCCCGTCGCCGCGGACGAACGAACGGCGATCGCCCGGACGAACGACGCCATCGCCTACGGCGGGACGGCCCACCTCACGGTTCGCGAGGACGCCGACGTCTTCGAGGACGTGCCGTCGACGGCTGCCGAAGGTCACGGTCGGCCGTTCGGCGAAATCTTCGACGACCTCGAGTGGGAGTTTGCGGAGGTCCCCGCGGATCTCTTCGCGCCCGCGAAGGTGACGATCGACGTGCTCGGCGGGCCGACGTACGTCCACGGCGAGACGGACGAAGCGCTGCTCGTCGAGTCGTTCGACCTGTAGCCGTGCAGTTCAAACCGGTTCCCGAACCGCCCGATGACCTCGAGAGCCTCGAGACCATCCTGAAGGCCGTCCCCACGGAAGCCGGCGTCGTCGAGGACTGTTGTCAGCATCTGCTCGAGGAGACCCGTCTCGATGCACGGAACGAGGCCGAGACGTGGCTCGTCTTTTTACGGGCGCTCGAACTCGTGACCGAGGAGCCAGCGGGGTATCGCCGGTGCTCGAGCGCAAAGGGGGGAAGTGACGATACAGCGCTGGTGTTGGAACGCTGCCAGCGAGCGTTTCGCGACCGCGTCTACGGGGCGAATTTGGTGCTCGAGGCTCTCGAGCGCGCCGAGGGCCCGCTCACCGACAGCGAAACGTTCGGTGCCGTTCGTGGCGACGTCCCGGCGTTCGACCGCGAGGTCGATACCGGTCGCCTCGAGACTCACTGGACCGAGCGGATTCGGCGGCTTCTCGAGTGGGGTATCCTGTTCGGATTGGTTGAGCGAACTACGGACGGTCGATATCGACCGGCGACCGAACGGGAACGCCAGTAGCTCCGGGTCGATCGAGCCACGGAGTCGGGTGATTTTTCGCGTCAACAGCCGTACCAAGCAGCCATGGCCGAACGCGAGTCCGGTGCCGCCGAGATCGATACGGTCTGTTTCGATCTCGACGATACCCTCTGTCGGTACAGCCAGCGCGGTGGGGACGTCCTCGAGCAGGCGTTCCAGAAGGCGGGTATCAGCCCGCTGTGGACGGTCGAGGACTATTACGGACGCTATCGGGACTATCTCGAGACCAGTACGGACGCGGACGATCTTCGTCGCCGGTGTTTCGCCGACCTCGCGGTCGACGCCGGCCACGATCGGAAGGCGGGCCACGCCGTCGCCGAGACGTTCAGCGAGGTTCGCGATCAGGAAGCCGTCGAACTCCTGCCGGGTGCCCGCGAGGTTCTCGACGCGCTTGCCGCGGAGTGTCGTCTCGGGCTGATCACCAACGGTGCTCCCGGGATGCAGCGGACGAAACTCGAGGCGACCGGACTCGACGACCGGTTCGAGACGGTCGTCTGTGCCGGCTACGACACCGCCCCAAAGCCGGCTGCCGAACCGTTCGAGCGGGCGCTCGAGGATCTCGATTCGAGCGCCGACCGAACAGTGTACGTAGGGAACTCGCTCTCCTCGGACGTGGCCGGTGCTCGAGCGGCGGGCCTGGTCTCGGTGTGGATCCCGGCCGCTGACGTCGCCACGGAACCGCCGGAGCCGGCACCGACGTACCGCCTCGAGGCGCTGCGAGAGCTTTCGACGCCACCGTGGTGATCGGGCCATACGTTGGTCGCGGGCGCGAAGCGGACCGTTCCGCCACCGAGCGTGTTCGGCGTCGATCGGCCGACTTTAGGTCGCTCGTTTCGACGTGGGACCATGACCGACCGCGCGCTCAACTTTCGGGAGATCGTCGCGTCGATACGCAACGACGAAGAGTCGACCGCCGAATCGACGACGATCGTCACGGCGACCGGAACCGATCCGGTCGACGTCTGTCAGGCGGTGTATCGCCGCCTCGGAGAGCACACCGACCACGCCGACTGCGAGTTCTACATGAGTCTCAACACGCGTCGCGAGATGGAACGCGGACTCGTGAAACGCGGCCCCGAGGCCGCCTCGCTTGACTTTCTCGAGCGACAGATCCGAACCGACGTCTCGATGCCGGACGAGACGGTGTTGTTCATGGAACCTGACGCAGTTACGCTCGGCGGCACGATCACCGGCTCGTCGCCGATCGGTGTGGGGACGATCTCGAGCGAGGAGCACGCGACGGCGCAAGAGCGATAGTTCGCGGCTACCAGAGACTGCGGTGAGGGAGGCGATCCGAACGAAGCCGTCCTCCGCCGGTTCGGCGTAGCGAACGTTCAGGATATTTCACAAATATTATTCCACGCTGCTTCGCAGTACGACTAATGCCGGTCGGATACATATTCGCCGCGGTCGTCGTGTGGTCCACTGTGAGTATCTGGGCGGGGATCGACGCGACCGATCGGAGTTCACACAGTGCTCTCCTGTGGGCCCTGACGGTGTTTTTCGGCGTGATCCCCGGATTGCTGCTCTATCTCAATCTCGGACGGGACGTGGGTCCTGAGGCAGGCGCGGCGAGCGTCCAGCGGTCCGAGCTGATCACCTGTCCCAACTGCCACGCTCGGGAAGCGAGCGATAGAAAGCGATGTCGGTTCTGTGACGAGTCGTTACACGAGTTGTGAGAGAGCGAACGAAGTGAACGAGAACGGCGGATGTGTGATCGATGAGAAACAGTTTCACAGGCTATTGTAGCGACGCGACGTCTCTCACTCCATCGGGTGGACCTCGGTCACCGTCCCGACGCCCTTGCTCCGTCCCTCGCGGAAGACGAACTTCTGACCCTCCTCGACGAGGTATGGGCGGAACTTGAACCGAACCGTGGTTTCGCCGGTGTCGCCGGGAAGGAGACGGCCGTCGTCGGGGTGGAAGGCGGCGGCCTCGCCGATCGTCTCGAGGTGGACGACGGGTTCGTAGCCGTCGCCGATCCGGGTGGGATGGTTGAGTACCATCACTTCGGCTTCGAACTCCCGAACCGGTTTCGGATCGGCCTCGCGGGGGAGGAGGACCATCCCGCGCTCGATAGCGCTCTCCTTGACGCCTTTCAGCGCGATGCCGACGATGCGGCCGGCCTGAGCCTTGTCGACGCGGTGGTAGTGCATCTCGATGGAGCGGACTTCGACCTCCTGAAATCGGCCGTCGGGCATCGGCCCGAGCAGAAGTTCGTCGCCGGCTTCGACCTCGCCGGACATCACCGTCCCCGAGGCGACCGCGCCGACGCCGGTCACCGAGTAGCTCCGATCGACGTACATCCGGAACTCGCCGGTGTCCTGGGAGGTCTTCGGCAGTCGGTGGAACAGTTCGTCCAGCGTCTCGAGTCCCCCCATCGTGATCGCGCTCGTTTCGACGATCGGGACGACGCGGTCGCCGATCTCGTCGATTGCGGCGTCGACGCCGTGGCGGGCGACCCGCAGCGGCGACTTCTCGACCTCGCGCAGGAGGCGTTCGACCTCGCGTTCGACCTCCTCGACGCGCTCGTCGTCGACGACGTCGGTCTTGGTGATCGCGACGATGGTCGGAAGTTCCGTCGCGAGCAAGACGCCGAGGTGTTCGCGCGTGGTGCGGGTCGGGCCGTCGTCCGCGGCGACGACCAGCAGGCCGTAGTCCAGTTTCTGCCCGACGAGACCGCGGATCGTCGTCCGAAGCCACGGCTCGTGGCCGACGGTGTCGACGAAGGAGACGAGTCGGTCGGCTTCTTCGACGACCGCTGCCCGATCCGCCTTGCGGTTCGGGTTCCCGACCCGTACCGGGCCGCCATCGTCGTCGAAGCCGTAGACGGCGTAGGAGAGGTCCGCGGAGAGTCCGCGCTCGACCTCGTGGGGCTGGACGTCGAGATAGGCGCGCGTCGCACCGTCGCCGTCGTCCGGCTTGCCGGTCACGAGCGAGCCGACCAGCGTACTCTTTCCGTGGTCGACGTGGCCCGCGGTGCCGACGACGACGTGTTCGTCGTCCGTCTCGAGGACGCCACCTTCCCGTACCTGGGCGACGCCAACCAGCCCGTCGTTGATCCCCCACGTTTGGACGTCGTCGATGTGTGCGTCGGCCTCTTCGGCCAGGAGGGAGAGCACGTCCATCGTCTCGGAGAACGTATCGGGGTCGATGCCGGCGAGTCCGCCGTCGTCCGTTACGCCGACGACGTACGTCGCCTCGCCGTCCCCGGAAAGAATTCGGTGCCGGAGTTGCGCGGCCAAACTCTCTCGGCGCCCACCCTCGAGGTGAACGTCACGTGACAGTCGTTCCTTGAACTCGACGTTGCCACCGTCCTGTTCACCACGGTCCAGGGCTCGCTCGAGGAGAGCCCGGTCACGGCTCATGTAGACCGGTAGCTGCTCACATGGCAAAAACCTTCCCGTGGATTGTTAACACAGTACATGACTATTTCGAACGATAAAACCCTCGCAGAAGGTCCAACGACCACGATTCTTCGGGGGGACGTCACTCCTCGACGTGAATATAGCCGAGCATTCGGCGCGGGTGCGGTTCGCAGAGATACTCGTGCATGTTGGTGTTCGCCTCGAACTCGAGGGTTGCCGTGTCGCCGCGACTGCGCACGTCGGACGTTCGGAGGCCGCTGATCACCCGGTTGTCTTCGTTTCTGATCGCGAGGTTGTGGTTGACGCCGTCGCCGTTCTCCCAGGTTAACTCGTACTCGTTGCCGTCGAACAGGAGCAGCGTTGGGTTACGAATGCCGTCGATGAGATCCGGTTCGGCGCCTTCCCAGCCGCCGGTGTACCCCATCAGCCGAATCTCGTCGACGTCTTCCCAGTCGTCCGGATCGAGCGGCTGTTGCCACTTGTCGCCATCGTCGCTCTCATCGTCACTGCTGCCGGTACAGCCGGCAATTCCTGTCGCGAGCGCGGCTCCGGATAGCGCGAGCGCTCGACGGCGGCTCACGAAACTACGGTCAGTCATAATCGTGCAGTAGAACGTCACTGTCTTAAATCCTGATGTGAACGCACTGGCCGTTGACGTCATCGAGAAGATCACCGCAATCGCGCCACTGGATCGTTCCAGCCCCGGTTTCAAGTCGATCCGGATCGTACGAGCGGTATGAGCGTCAGTGGTCTCTGTCAGATCTGCGAGTCACGGCCGGCCCAAGAGCGGTGTGCGAACTGCGGCACGCTCGCGTGCGACGTTCACTTCGAGGACCCGAAGGAACTGTGCGTCGAGTGTGCTACACAGGCGGATCCGAGCCGCCAGTCGGACGACGTCGACATCCACCGGTTCTGATTCATCGTGACCTCCTTCCGCGATCGGCTCGGCGAGTCGCTGGCCGTCGGCGAGCAGTTTTGCCTTCGTCTCGAGGAGCGGGACGGAACACTCGTCGCGAACCACCCCCACGATTCGAGTCCGATGAATATCGCCGTCGTCGAGGGAGTGGAGTTGCTCGAGGAGCGACCGCCGTCCGAACCGGTTTTGGTCGAACTGCTGGGAAAACGGGTCGATAGTCGAATCGCCGGTCGTGTCGTCGGGGTCGACTGTGACGAGTCGCCGAACGAAGGCGATGACCGGGACTACTCCCGGTACTGATTGAGCCGCTTTTTCAATCGCTTCGCCGCCTGCCCGCTCGCGCTCGCGAACTGCTCGCCATCGTTTTCTCCGGCAAAGATGATCCCGCGCGAGGAGTTGACCAGCCCGACGCCGTTCGCGAGACCGAACTCGACCGCGGCCTCGGCGTCGCCGCCCTGTGCTCCGATGCCGGGGACGAGGAAGGGGAGGTCGGGAACCTGCTCGCGGAGTGCCTCGAGCTCTTCGGGTTTCGTCGCGCCGACGACGAGCCCCACGTTGTCGTTCTCGTTCCAGAGGTCGGCCAGCGCCGCCACGCGCTCGTAGAGCGGTTCGCCGGTCTCGAGTTCGAGGTCCTGGAGGTCAGCCCCGCCGGGGTTCGACGTTCGGCAGAGGATGAACACGCCCGACTCCTCGTCGGCTAGAAACGGCTGCAGGGAGTCACGGCCCATGTATGGGTTGACCGTAATCGCGTCCGCGGTGTCGAGCAACTGAGCGTACTGGCGGGTCGTGTTGCCGATATCGGCTCGCTTCGCGTCGAGGAGGACGGGTACCCCCTTCCCGTGTGCGTACGCGATCGTTTCTTCTAATGCACGCCAGCCGTCGGGATCCTCGTAGAACGCGGCGTTGGGTTTGTAGACCGCGGCGTGTTCGTGAGTCGCGTCGATGATCCGTCGGTTGAACGCCCAGCGGGGCAGGTCGTGCTCCTGTAGGTGGTCCGGAATCCGCGATAGGTCAGGATCGAGACCGACGCTGACGACGCTGTCGACCGTCCGAATGCGGTCGTGCAGGCGATCGAAGAAGTTCATACCTCCGAGTGGTTTTGCGGCGGTCGAAAAGGTTGCTATCCGTGTTGGTGGTTCGTAGGTTACACGTTCGGCCAGAGTTGCTTGCTAACAGGAAACAGGCACTGCCGCTGAAACAGTCTAACCGAACGGATCGCGGTGGTATTCGCGTGAAAACGGCACGCTTCGTTCGCGATTTCGCGCGCCGGTACCGACCGACCTCCAAATACTTTAGACGTCAGGTACTTCGGTACTATAATCGTCCGCTACAGTATGGCTATTCGAACCAACGAGAAATCTAACTCGCGTCTCGGTCGGCTTCGGGATCGGATCCGGTCGACGCTGTTCGCTGGACGGGACGCGTCGGGCGAGGACGCCGTCGACAAGTCGGCAGCCGAACAGCGGCCGACGAACCCGGACGCGCCCGGAAATCTCTTTCACTGTTCGACCTGTGGAAACGTCTACATCGACTCCGAGAAGAGTAGCTGTACCGCGTGCGAAGAGGATGTCGAGCAAGTGTCGTCGACGCTCGACTCCTCGCCCGTTCGTCACTGACGCCGATCCGAGTGAGCCGTACAACTGTCCGAGTCGAGCGACGGCCCGTCTGATTCGAGCATTCCTCCTCTCCTCGAGCGTCCCGTCCGATCGGACCTCGAGTAGGCTTACGCTTCGAGTACTTCGATCAGGTTCCCTTCCGGATCGTGGAGAAACACGATCGACGTCCCGCTGGCCGTCGTCCGCGGCTCGCTGATCGTCGAGACGTCGTCGGGAAGGCCCGCGTAAAAGGAGTCGAGGTCGTCGACCGCGAGACCGATGTGTGTCGCACCGGGCTGGTTGAGCCCGGCCGCGGGCGAGTCGGGCGCTTCGGGCTCGTACTCGATCAGTTCGATTCGGATCCCGTCCGCCTCGAGGTGGGCGAACTCGCCGCTGGCGTCGTCGACGCCGACGGCGTCCGAGAACGCCTCGCCGTCGACGCTGAACCGATCGGCGACGTCGAGACCGAGCACGTCTCGATAGAACGGCAGCGTTTGCTCGAGGTCGTCGACGGTGATCCCTACGTGGTGTGCGCTGAGAGACGGCATTAGCTGGACCGTACCGGCCCGCCGAAAAAACGATTCCGACTGGCCGATCGAGTCCCGTCGCGCCTGAGACTGACGCTCACGGTTCGCCGATGTCGAGCGTCCAGTCGCCATCGGCCTCGACGTCGATCCAGGAGACGCCGGTCGCGCCGGCCGATCTCGAGGCGTCGAACTCGCCGCGCTGGTTGACGATCTGTTCCCAGCCGCCGTCGGCACCGTAGCCGTCGACGACGAACGCTCCGTCGCCGTCGTGAGTCACGGAGAGGGTGAGACCGTCGTCGGCCCACAGCGGACCGACGAATCCGGATCCCGACCCGGACGCCTCGATCGGTGGCTCCTCGAGGTCGTCGCCGTGGACGGCAGGCTGCTCCAGGTCGATCGCCCACGGGCCGTCCGCGTCGACGACGAGCCGGTACGTTCCGCCGCCGACGGGCGCTATCGACTCGCCGTCGGTGACTCCAGCCGTGGTACTGAGCCGTTCGTTGGGGAGATTGCCATCGACCGGTAGCAGCTCCACGGCGAACGATCCATCGCCGTCGTGAGTGAACTGTGCTGTGACGATTCCCTCGTCGAGCGCGAACGCGTCGGATTCGTCCGCTCCGTCTCCGTCGAACGAGTGGGATCTCCCCGCCTCGAGGATCGTCCCGTCCGGTTTCCCGTCGGTTTCGTCCCGCGTGCCGCGATCGATATCGTCCATCCCGTCGACGATATCGGAGGGCGTGATCACGTCGAGACCGCGGTTTTCGATGTGATCGAGCAGGTGTTCGAAATCGTCGAGCGACATACTGTTGCTCCCGGCGTCCCCCTCGACGATCCGGGGGATCCGAATCACGGTGAGCTGGCGGTACTGATCGCAGAGGTTGATGTGTCGTCGAACGCCGTTGTGGAGCGCGGGCCCCCAGATCACCGGGGTCATATGGGTCCCGGTCGGCGGCGCGCCGGTCGGACAGCTGCCGAACAGAAAGCCCGATTCGTGGTACTCCCGGACGATCTCGTGGGTTTCCGGCGTCATGCGGCGCCAGTCCGGGGCGAAGAAGTGCCGCGAGCCGTCCTCGAAGCCGCGGTCCGCGAGCGAATCCCGGGTGCTCTCGACGACCGTTCGCTGTCGCTCCGCGGGCTGTTCGGTGAGGTCGCTCTCTCCCCGCGGATACGAACAGACGTCCCAGCCGCGGTCCCGAAGCTCGTGTAACTCGTCGATCCCCATCCGACCCTGCCCGCCGATGCGACCGGGATCGACCGGCACCGCGGCGGCCCAGCCCCGTTCCTCGAGTAGTTCGGCTGCGATGTCGTAGTGGGAGTCGTGCCCGCCGTAGCACGCGAGGATCGCCTTGCCGTTGTCGACCGCCTCGGTCCGTCGGAGGTCGTCGACCAGCATCCGGGTCGGGCCGTCGCCGGGTCCGACCGCGATCACGTTCAATCGGGTGACGTTCGACAGGTCCGGCTCGCCTTCCGGCTTGTGTTCGTAGCCGCAGTCGAGGCGGAACCAGCCGTCGTAGCCGTCGGGAACCGCCCGAACGGTGTTCAGCCGTTCGTCGCGGTTCGGCGCGATGAACTCCACGACGATCTGGGTCGCGGATTCCGGTTTGACGGCGAGCGAGGTGTCCCACCCCTCGAGGTCGAGTTCGTCGGAGAGGCCGATAGTTATCCCGGCCGTCCGGTCGTCGCTCTCGATGAGGGCCGCCTGCGAACCGGTTCGCGCCTCGTCCGGAGCGGCCTCGAGTCGACCGTTTCGGACGCCCCAGCGGTCGAGATCCTCGAAATCGTCGATAACCTCGCCGGAGTCGATCGCGGGCCACGTCGACCCGCCGCCGTTCGTTCCGTTCCCGCCGTCCTCCTCGGCGGCGTCGTCGGTTCCGTCGCCGGAGAGGAAGTCGAGGCAGCCGGCGAGCGCGGTCGACCCTGCAGCGACCGTCGCCAGCGCGTGACGTCGTGAGAGATCGTGGTCCATGGGTACCGTTCCTACGAGCAGTCACCCTTTGGTGATGGAGCGGTTAAGCGAGGTTTCCTCGAGCGGGAGTTTGCGAGCCCGCGTTCGAACCGCGGTGAGGGCGTTTATAGAGGTGTTAAACGCCCGTTCGGGCGGTGTACGGGTCGCCGAACCGTCGGGAGAACGTCGCTCGCTTGCGTCTCTCCGGAGGGTGTGCGACCGACCGTCCGACGGTGGCGTGCCAGTTTTACTCGATATTAATAATCACCCCTCGACGACGATGCTCGCGTATCTGATGGAACGGAACGCGGGGACCACGAACGCGCGGACGGATCGCAATCGGATGGACGCACTACTCATCGGGATCGATGCCGGCTGTCCGTCGGTGTTCGACCGGCTATCGGACGAGGACGTGATTCCGAACCTGCAGTCGCTACTCGATGCGGGCGCCAGCGGCCCGCTCGAGTCCCAGATTCCGCCGTGGACGCCGAGCGCGTGGCCGTCGCTGTTCACCGGCGTCAACCCCGGGAAACACGGCGTGTTCGGGTTCACCGGGTTCGACGGCTACGATTTCCACGTCGTGAAAGGGAGCGACGTCCGCGAACACCGACTGTGGACGCTGCTCGACCGACACGATCGCTCGAGCGTCGTCGTCAACGTCCCCGTCACGCACCCGCCGGACGAGATCGACGGCGCGATCGTCCCCGGGTTCATCGGCCCGGAGGATCCGCCCTGTCACCCCGAGGGGGTCCTCGACGACGTCCGCGAGGAGATCGGGGAGTACCGCGTCTATCCGAAGTACTCGCGAGGCGACGAGTCGCTGACGGACGCCGAGAAGATGGACGAGTACTGCAGGCTCGTCGAGATGCGCGGCGAGGCGTTCCAGTACCTGAGCGGGCGCTTCGAACCCGACTTCGGCTTCCTCCAGTTTCAGAAGACGGACACCGTCTTCCACGAGTTCGACGGCGACTGGGAGAAGGTCAAACGGGTCTACGCCGCCGCCGACGAACAGATCGGGGCGGTTCTCGAGGCGTGTAACCCCCGCCAAGTGTTCGTCGCGAGCGATCACGGCATGGGGCGCTACGAGAAGCCCGAGTTCCGCGTCAACGCCTTCCTCGAGGACGCCGGCTACCTCGAGACGACGCTCGGCGGCAAGGGGATGCCCACGTGGAACGTGATGCGAGACGATCTCCGAGACGGCGAACAGGCAGAGGAGTGGGAGCCGAACACCGTGGAGCGACTCGCCGCGGCGATGGCGAGCGTCGGACTGACGGCGCACCGAATCGGTCGCGTGCTGGACCGACTCGGCCTCGCGGCGTTTGCAAAAGCGCACGCTCCGGACGGCGTCGTCCGAACCGGGAACGAGCAGGTCGACTTCCCGAACTCGAGGGCGTACGTCCGCGCGCGGACCGAACTCGGCGTTCGGCTGAACGTCGAGGGTCGCGAACCGAACGGGCAGGTGCCACAAGAGGAGTACGACGAGGTCAGGGCGGCGCTCATCCGGGACCTCGAGTCGGTGACCGCCCCCGACGGCGAACCCGTGTTCCAGACGGTCGCCCCTCGAGAGGAGTTCTTCGAGGGGCCGTACACCGATCGAGCGGTCGATATCGTCACGGTCCCCACCGACTTCCAGCACTTCCTCTCGGCGCAACCGGCCGACGAGTACTTCGCCGAGACGACGGAGCCCTGGAACCACAAACTCGACGGGATCTTCGTCGCCAGCGGGGAAGGAATCGACGCCTCGCAGGCGATCGAGGACGCTCACCTGTTCGACGTCGCGCCGACGATCCTCTCCGCGCTCGACGTGCCCTACAGCGACCGAATGGACGGACGCGTGCTCCCCGTCGTCGACGCGACTGAGCCGACGAGCTACCCGGAGTACACGGCGTCGAAGCGAACGGCGATCGATTCCGCGGTCGAGGGACGGCTCGAGGACCTTGGCTACGTCGAGTAACGTACCCATGATATCCGAACCAGTCCCCCGGCCTCCGACACTGAGAACGGACTCTTGCGGTTCGACCCTCCCGATGAGACACCACTCACACAACCGACCACACAGCCGACAACGCCGACGAACCAACACATGAGCTACACCCTGTCATTCAAGCCAGCGATCGACCTCTACGGCCAACACGATCCGAGCGCGGCGCTGTTCGAGGACGGTGAACTCCGCTTTGCGGTCGAAGAGGAGCGCCTGACGCGGGACAAACACGCGGTCGACACCTTCCCCGAGCGGGCGATCTGCGCCTGTCTCGAGCACGAAGGGATCGAGCTCGCCGACCTCGAGAAGATCGTCCTTCCCTACGATCCGAAACTTCGGCGGAAGATCACCCCTCACTACCTGAAAAATACCGTCCAGCTGGAGGGGACGCTTCGGAAAGTCACGCACCTCCGGAACGTCGTCAGGGATCAGTTCGTGGCGTCGGTTATGCCGACCCGAATCGTCGAATCCCGGCTCCAGCGGATCGGAACGCCGGTGCCGCCGATCGAGTGTCGCTCCCACCACGAGTGTCACGCCGTGAGCGCGTTCCACCCGTCGACGTTCGAGGAGGCGCTGGTGGTGACCATCGACGCGAAAGGGGAGTACGATTCGACCGTGGTCTGGCACGCCACCCCCGACGGACTCTCGCGCGTGCGTACGTACGAACACCCGAACAGCTGGGGGCTGTTCTACGCCGCGATCACGAACTACCTCGGCTATCGGATGTTCAACGGCGAGGGGAAAGTGATGGGACTCGCCCCCTACGGCGAGGACAACCCCGAGATCGAGCGCCGGCTGCGGGAGACGATCGATACCGGCGTCGACTACGACGTCACGGCGCTCACTGGTCGCTGGGGAACGGAACACGGCGTGAACGCCCTCGAGGAGCTGTTCGGTCGACCGCGGTCGACCGGCACCGACGAGTTCGACCAGTTCGAGAAGGACCTCGCACACACCGCACAGAAACTGCTCGAGGAGTCCGTCACGGAGATGGTCGGCACGTACGTCGACCGTGTCGGGACCGGGAACGTCGGCCTGGCTGGCGGCGTCGCCCTCAACTGTAAACTGAACAAGGCGGTCAGGGAGCACCCGGCCGTCGACGAGGTCTTCGTCCAGCCCGTCGCCCACGACGCCGGGCTCGCGCTCGGCGGCGGCTGGATCGATCGATCGCCGTCCGAGGTCGATCCGATGACGACCGTCTACTGGGGCCACGAGTACGCAACCGGCGAGATCCGAGGGTTGCTCGAGACGAACAAAATCGAGTACACCGAACCGGACGACCTCGAACGGCAGGTCGCCGAACGCATCGCGGACGGTGCGCTCGTCGGCTGGTTTCAGGGCCGCTCCGAGCTCGGCCCGCGAGCGCTCGGCAACCGAAGCATTCTCGCGGATCCGCGGACCGAAGCGTCCCGCGACCGGGTGAATCGGTTCGTCAAACACCGCGAGGAGTGGCGGCCGTTCGCGCCGTCGATGATCGAGTCGGCCGCCGACGAGTACCTCGAGAACGCGACCACCAGCCCGTTCATGATCGACACGTTCGACGTGCGACCCGAACGACGGGACGACCTTCGAGCGGTGGTTCATCCGGCGGACGACACCACGCGAGCACAGACCGTTCGCGAGGACCAGAACCCGCGGTACCACCGGCTGCTCCGCGAGTTCGAGGACGTGACCGGCGTCCCGGTCCTCCTCAACACGTCGTTCAACGACCACGGCGAACCGATCGTCGACACGCCGACGGAGGCGCTGAAGGACTTCTTCGGGATGGGTCTCGACGTGCTCGTTCTCGAGGACTGTCTCGTGGAGAAAGCCGGCTCGAGCGACGCGTCGCCGTGAGGCGGTTCGATTCCGTGCGCTCCTAACGAGGCTCGAGTCCACCCACCGTCACGTCAGGATGCCCCATCGCCTCGCGGGAACCCGTTTATGGGGGTAACGTTATCTCTTCGCCGGGTGACTAGTCGCCGTATGACTCGCGTCGCGCTCATCGCTCACGACGAGAAGAAGTCAGAACTGATCGAATTCGCCCAGAGCCACGAGGAACAGTTACGCGAGTACGAACTGATCGGGACCGGGACGACCGGCAAACGAGTGATGGAGGCGACTGACCTCGAGGTCGAGCGCAAGGAGTCGGGACCGCTCGGGGGCGACCTGATGATCGGTTCGGAGGTCGCCGAGGGACTCCTCGACGGGATCGTCTTCCTCCGAGATCCGCTTCGCGCCCAGCCCCACGAACCCGACATCTCGGCGCTGTTGCGGATCTGCGACGTTCACGACACGGCGCTGGCGACCAACCTCGCCTCGGCGGAGTTTCTGATCGAAGGGCTCGCGGACTGACGCCTACTCGCTCGTCGATTTATATTGGGAAGGCTGTCGATACTGTGGATTACTACTATCGGTCGTGAGACAGCCGCGTACGATGGGGGTACGTGACACGTTTCGAAGCGAGAACGGATGTACAGAGCTGTACGAGTGTCGAGATTGCGGGATGACACTCGACGATGTTTCTGAGTGTCCCATCTGCAGCACGCGTGAAGTTGCGCATTATGATTTTTGAGCGCCTCGAGTATCGGTTCAGGAGTGGCTTTTTATACTGCGTTTGTGAACAAGTGATATGGGTCTCTTTCAGCATCTCGTCGTTCCGGTAGCGACTGAGGAGGACGCACACGCAACGTGTGCCGCGCTTCAGCCGTATCTCGACGATATCGAACGCGTCACAGCTGTTCACGTCATCGAAAAAGGCGGTGGTGCGCCCGACAAAGCTCCGTTAGAAAAACGTCGTGAGGATGCGTCCGACTTTCTCGCGATCGTGGATTCGACGCTCAGCGAGTCCGTCGCTGTCGATACGCGAACGATGTTCGCGACGGATATCGTCTCCGCACTGTTTACTGCAGCTGCTGACGCCGGCGCGGACGCGATCGCGCTCCGCGCTCGCGGCGGGAGTCGAATCATGCGTATGCTGACCGGTGATATTACGACAAATCTCGTTACTGAGCCAGAGATCCCAGTCATATCCCTTCCCTATCACGAAGCGAACAACGGCGAATCAAACCCAAAATAAGTATGAGGTCGATTCCCACGTCTACCGACGGTACGGGCCGTCCCCTGCTGTCTTCCGGACCGATGCGTGCACACGCTACTCGCGTCGATACCCGGGCCCAACGCTACTGATCACCCACGGAACCACTTCAGGAACTACGAATGTACGTACTCATCGTCGGTGCGGGTCAGGTCGGACGGATGATCGCGGCGAATCTCGCGACCTCACACGAGGTCGCCGTGGTCGAACGCGACGCAGAGATCGCCGAGGAGATCACGTACTCGCTCGACGTGCTCTCGGTGCAGGGCGACGGAACGAAACCCGACGTTCTTCGGGAAGGAGGTCTCGAGCGAGCGGATCTGGTCGTCGCGTGTACGGACAGTGACGAAACGAATATCGTGATTTCTGGCACCGTAAAGAGCGAGAGTGACGTGTTTACGATCGCACGCGTCCGTCGTCGCACGCTGTTGAACACCTGGGAGGGGTCGGCGGGCGCGTTCGGCGTCGACTTCATGGTCTGTACCGACCTGCTGGTCGCCCAGACGATCTTCCGGATCTCCGGCTTCCCGAGGGCCCAAGACGTAGAAACGTTCGCCGGCGGACTCCTCAGGATGGCCGAGTTCGAGATCGGAACGGAGAGCCCGCTCGCGGAACAGCGCGTTTCCGAGTTGGACCAGTACGGATCGATGACGTTCGCCGGCGTCTTTCGGGACGACGAGATGATCGTCGCACAGGGTGACACCGCCTTCCAGATCGGTGACCGAATCGTCGTCATCGGCAGCCCCAGCTCGGTCAAGGAGTTCGCGATGTCGAACGTCCCCGATACGACCTCGAGTGCGGAGGACGTGGTCATCGTCGGCGGCAGCGAGATCGGCTTTCAGACCGCCCGCGAGTTCGAGGCCCACGGTTTCGAACCGCGACTGATCGAACGCGATCCCGAACGTGCTCGCGAAGTCGCCGAAGCCCTCCCGAAGACGCTCGTCATGGAAAGCGACGCGACCGACACCGAATTTCTCAACAGGGAGCACATCGACGAGGCGGACATCGTGATCGCCGCGCTCGACAGCGACGAAAAGAATCTGCTTATCTCCCTACTCGCCCGCCGGGCCGGCGTCGATCGAACGGTCGCGATCATCGAGAACACCGAGTACACCGACCTCTTCGAGACCGTCGGCGTCAACGTCGCGATCAACCCTCGAGAGGAGACGGCCGAAGAGATCGTCCGCTTTACTCGCACCGATCAGACCGAGAAGATCGCCATGCTCGAGCACGATCGGGCGGAAGTCATCGAAGTCAAACTGGGCCACGAAAGCTCGTTGACGGGCCGCCAGATCGCCGATTCGATGGCAGACCTTCCGGACGGCGTCGTCATCGGGGCGATCTCTCGTGACGGCGAACTGGTCACCCCCCGCGGGACGACGGTCCCGCAACCGGGCGATCACGTCGTGCTGTTCGTCGATGCGAGGGTACTCGAGGAGGTTTCGGCTGTGTTGTGATCATCGGTAGAGATCGAGATTTCGGAAGAGTGCACCGAGCAACACGGCGACCGGAACGATCTCGAGTCGGCCGATCCACATGTTGAAGATGAGCATGACTTTGGCAGTGTCGGGCATCTCTGGACCGGTAATTCCCGCGTCGAGACCGACGTTACTCTGTGCGCTCATCACGTCGAAGATGACGTACTCGAGGGGATGGTCCGGCGACAGCGTCCAGAGCAGGACGGCGACGCCGACGATGAGGAAGACGATCCAGAGGACGAACACGACCGCCGCTTCGGTGTACTCGCGCTGAACCTGATCGCGACCGAGCGTTCGTTTCCCGAGTCGCAGTCGGCGGATCGCGGTCTCCGGCGCGAAGACGCTTCGAACCTGCCAGACCGTACCTTTGATGAGCGTGATGACGCGAATCAGTTTGAGTCCGCCGACGGTCGACCCTGCCGCTGCGCCGGTGAGCATGCCGAGGCAGATAAACAGCGTCGCGCCGGCCGTCCAGACCCGTTCGGTGCCGTCGCCGATAGTCGCCGTCCCGAAGCCGGTGTTCGACGTCGCGGAGACGAACTGGAAGAGGCCGATTCGAAACGTCTCCTCGAGCGAATCGTACTGGCCGTTGAACCAGAGGAGCGCGGTCAGCGCGACCGATCCGGCGGCGAACCAGATGAACACCCAGCGCGTCTGGATGTCCGCGTAGAAGTTGCGCAGTTCGCCCTTGAGAATCAGGTAGTGGATCGGGAACGCGATGGAGCCGGCGACCATCACGGGCACGACCGCGTACTCGATCAGCGGACTCCCGTAGTAGCCGATCGAGTCGGCGTGGATCGAGAACCCGCCGGTCGCGATGGCGGTCATCGCGTGGTTGATCGCACCCCACAGCGGCATCCCAGCGGCGAGGAAGAGGGCGATCGCGGCGAGGGTGAGACCGAGGTAGATCTTCCAGATTTCGGTCACCGTCGAGACGATACTCGGATGGATCTTCTCGGAGCGAGCCTCGCTCTCGAAGAGCGTCAGCGAGCCGCTGCCGGGCCTGGAGAGGATTGCGACGGTCAGGACGATGACGCCGACGCCGCCGATCCACTCGGTGAACGAGCGCCACCACTGGAGCGACCGCGGGAGATCTTCTTCGACGGCGGCCATCGTCAGACCGGTGCTGGTAAAGCCGCTGATGCTCTCGAAGATTCCGTTCAGCGGGTGGCGAAAGACCGCGACCGTGTCGGTCATCGTCGGCGTGTTCGCCCACGCCGGGTAGGGATCGAGTGCGATCGTCCACGCGACGAGGAGAAACGGCAGCCCGCCGAGGGCGCCGACTGCCCCCCACGCAGTGGCCGCCGTGACCATCGCCTCGAGTTTCCCCATCTCTCCCGCGTCGTGATACCGTCGAGCGAGTGCAATACCGAGACTCGCCATGACCACGGCGGCAATCCCGAACGCGGGGACCGCGAAGAACTCGCGGTTGGCGACGGCGATCAGTATCGAGACGAGCAACATCAACGAGACGACCTGCAGGATACGACCGAGGTCTCGCCCGACTGCTGGATACCGTACTCTCATGACTGGTCGCCCGTAAACGCCGCAACTGCATCGGAGAGCGTGACGTCGTCTGTAAAGACCGTCACCTGGTCGCCCGCTCGGATCGTCGTGTCCCCTCTCGGCGCGCGGATCTCCTCGCCGCGTTTGAGGGCGACGACGAGACAGCCGTCCGGAAGGGTCCCGGTCTCGTTTGCCGTCTCGAGGAGCTGGCCGCTCATCGGGGCGTCGTCGTCGACCGTCAACTCGACGAGTTCGGTGTCGTCGTCGAGGTCAATGAAGTCGCTGACGCCGGGGTACCGGACCGAGTGATAGAGGTAGTCCGCGATCAGCCGCTGTGGGTTCTCGATGAGCGTGACGCCGATCTTCTCGAAGACGGGGAGGTTCTCGGGATCGTGAACGACACTCACGAGATTGGGGACGTCGTGTTCCTGGGCGAGCAACATCACCATGATGTTGACCGCGTCGATGTTCGTCGTCGTGATGACGGCGTCCGCTCGGTCGATATCGGCGTCCCTGAGCGTGCCGTTTTTGGTTGCGTCGGCGTTGAGCACGAGACAGTCGTACTGCGAAGCAACCTCGTTCGCCCGTTCCTCGTCGCTCTCGATGACGACGACGTCGTTGCCGTCGTCCACCGCGAGATCGATCAAATTCGAACCGATGCTGCCTGCGCCGATGATGACGATATACATAGTGTAGTCTCCGTTAGTGATCGCTCGAGTCGTCGTCCGAATCGAGCCGCGAGAAGACGACAACCGGCTGTTCGCTTTCGGTGATCAGTCGATACGAATCGTTGCCCGAGAGCAGTCGATGGAGTCGACCGCTCGGCCGAGTAGCGAATCCGATCGCCGTCGCGTCGACCTCCGCTGCTGCGGCGAGGATTTCGTCGACGACGTCGGTGCCGTATCGGAGTTCGCGCCGGATTTCCGGCCCGTCAGGGAACCGATCCTCGACGATCGAAAAGATCCGTTCGGCCTGCAACCGGCGGGCCTCGAGCGGCGCTTTGTCCATGTAGCCCTCCGTCTTCTCGATGACGTGAACGACCGTGATTCGCTCGACCGAGTCGTCGAGAACTGGCTCGAGTGCGTCACAGGTCGCCCTCGCGTCGTCCTCGTTCGCAACCGGGACGACCGTGTGGGTCATGATGGAGTCCGTCACGGGTTGGTCCTCGTGTTGAGCGCCGACCGTTCATAGCGTTGTTCTCCCAACATGCTTGCATCACTGACGGCATTCAGGATTCAACAATATAAACCCACTAGATTTACGCTTTCAGTAATACTACTCTTAACTAGGGTTCGTATATCGCCCTATTCTTCGAGTAGATGCAGTGAGCCGTTGAAATACGGCGGTAAACGATCGAAAAGGACGACTCTTTCAGTACTGGTTGCCGTACCCACGCGTATGAGCATTCGTCTCGACGACGTGAACAAGCGCATTATTCACGCGCTGATGGGAGACGCACGGAACACGTCTGCACCGATGATCGCCGAAGAAGTGGGGGTCTCACCCGCGACAATTCGAAACCGGATCAGCCAGTTAGAGGATGCGGGAATCATCAGGGGCTACCACGCGAACGTCGATTTCGACGCGGCCGACGAGATGCTTACGACGCTCTACGTAGCGACGGCCCCCATCGAAGAACGCGCGCGGCTCGCCCAACAGGCGCGAACGATCACCGGCGTCGTCAACGTCCGCGAGTTCATGGCCGGCGAGGAGAACCTTCACGTGCTCGCCACCGGGGACACTATCGAAGCCGTAAACGACGTCGCTCGCGAGTTGACGACGCTCGGCATCGGGATCGACGACGAGAAATTCCTCCGAACGGAGCAGTTCCAGTCGTACCAGCCCTTCGGCCCTACCGAGACGCATCAACAGTTCTCGGACTACATCAGTCTCGCCGGCGGCAACGAAGTCATCGAACTAACCGTCGATGACGACGCACCGATCGCCGGCATGACGCTCGAGCACGCCGACAACGAGGGTCTCCTCGAGGACGGATTACTCGTCGTCTCGATCGAGCGTGACGATTCAGTCCTGACGCCGACGGGAGCGAGCGAAGTACAGGCCGGTGACATTCTGACGGTCCTCTCTCGAGGTGGGTTTACGGACACCATGCTCGATGCGTTCGAAGCGGCGGAACGCTAGCCACGAACTACTGAAGAGTCAATAGACTTATCTCGAGAGATCGAATCAGAACGGAGTATATGAATACCGTTCCGGAATCAAAAATTGAGGTGGTCGTATTCCCTATTTCGCGGATGCGACCCGGGTGGGGTGGCAGCAACGATGCCTGACGGAGATCAGGAACTCGCGCGGGATCTGGGCTTTCTCGAGGCCTACACCCTCGGTCTCGGGACGATGATCGGGGCGGGGATCTTCGTCCTGCCGGGAATCGTCGCCGAGAGCGCGGGCCCCGCGAGCATGATCTCGTTCGTGATCGGCGGCGTCGTCGCCCTACTCGCGGCGCTGTCGCTCTCGGAACTGGCGACCGGGATGCCGAAAGCCGGCGGGAGCTACTACTACGTCAATCACGCCCTGGGCAGTTTCTTCGGGACGATCGTCGGCTGGGGGATGTGGGCCGGGTTGATGTTCGCGACGGCGTTCTACATGCTCGGCTTCGGACAGTACCTGCTCAATCAGCCGTCGGACGCGTTCGCCGTCATCCTCGCGGGCGTGGCGATGGCCGCACTGCTCGTCGGGGTCAACTATCGGGGCGTCAAGGAGACGGGCTCGTTGCAGAACGTCATCGTTATCCTGCTCGTCGGTCTCATTACGGTCTTCATCGCCGTCGGACTCACAGGCATCGATACCGATCTCCTCTCGCCGTTCGTCCGCGAAGGTGAGGGCTGGCCGGTCGTCGCGGCCACCGCGGGCACGGTGTTCGTGACGTTCATCGGCTTCGAGGTGATCGCGACCAGCGCCGAGGAGATCAAAGAGCCCGGTCGCAACCTGCCGCTGTCGATGATCGCGGCCGTCGTCACGCCGACGATCCTCTACGTCCTCGTGATGCTCGTCAGTACGGGGACGCTCCCCGTCCCGGAACTGGCCGCCTCGGACGTCCCCGTCGCCGACGTCGCCGCCGCGGCCGCCGGGCAGTTCGGCGCGCTCGCCCTCGGCGACTACACGCTCGAGTTGGCCACCGTCGGCTCGTTCGTGATGATCACCGGGGCGATTCTGGCGACCATTTCCTCGGCGAACGCGTCGATCCTCTCGGCCGCGCGAGTCAACTTCGCGATGGGGCGGGACAAGATCCTCACGAACTGGCTCAACAAGATCCACAACGAGTACCGAACGCCGTACCGAGCGATCCTCGCGACCGGCGCCGTCATCCTCGTCCTCATCGCCAGTCCGCTCCCGATAGACACGCTCGCGGACGTGGCGAGTTTCATGTTCCTCATCACGTACGCGCTCGTCCACGCGGCCGTCGTCGTCCTGCGGCGCGCCGAACCGGACGAGTACGATCCGGATTTCCGGATTCCGTCGGTGCTGTACCCGGTCGTGCCGGCGCTCGGCTTCGTCGCCTGCCTGGCCGTCATGCTCCAGATGGCGAGGACGGTCCAGTTGATCGGCCTCGGGATCATCGTCGTCGGTATCGTCTGGTACCAGTTCTACGCGAAAGAGAAGGCGATTTCGACGACGCTGATCGGCGAAGCGGTCGCTCCGGCGGAACGGGAGGGCCTCGAACAGGAGGCCTACCGGGTCGTCGTTCCCGTCTCGAACCCCGCGACACAGGGGACGCTCCTGAAGTACGCGGCCGCGAGCGCGGCGAGTCAGGACGGGCAGGCCGAACTCGTCGCGATCAACGTGATCGAAGTGCCACCGCAGACCTCGCCCGCACAGATCGAGTTCGAGGAGGAACGCGTCGAGCGCCAACAGGAACTGCTCGAGAGCGTCCGCGACGCGGCGGAAGGGCTCGACGTCGCGGTCCGGACGCGCGCGATCGTCGGACGGAACGCCGGGGAGACGCTGCTCTCGGTCATCGACGAGGAAAGCGCCGACCACATGCTGCTCGGGTGGGCCGGCGAACGTCGCCGTCGGGACGTCCTCTTCGGATCGACGATCGATCCGGTCCTCGAGCGCGCGCCGTGTGACGTGACGCTGGTTAAGGATCCGACCGAATCGCCGGGGAGTATTGTGACGCTCGCGGGTGGCGGCCCGCACGCGTCGACGTCCGCGCGACGGGCGGGCGAACTCAAGCGAGCGTTCCCCGACAGTACGCTGACGCTGTTGAACGTCCAGTCGGAACCGGAGCCAGCGGGCGACGAGGATGCCGAGCCGATCGATCCGAACGCGGTCGGTCGTGAGATGATCGCCGACGTCGCCGAGGAGGCTCGACTCGCGGACGGCGAGTACGATTCGCGAGTCATCGTCGACGACGACGTCCGCGAGACGCTGGTCGACGCTGTCACCGAGTACGACACCGTCGTCGTCGGCGCCACGGGGACCAGCACCGTCGCGCAGGCGTTGTACGGTTCGATTCCACAGCAGATCGTTCGGGAGAGCGACGGGACGGTCGTCATGGCCCGCGGCGAACAGCGAGCGCCGCGAACGTTCCGTCAGGCGCTGATCCAGCGACTCGAGGGCTAACCCGACGCCAGGTCTCCGATACCTATCTTCCCGCGACCACGTGGGTTTCGGGGGCGTTATCGTGTGCGCGACCGCTGTACCGAGCGTTTGAGGATTCGATTGACAGCCCAGACGACCCAGGCGAAAATGAGTACGATGAACGCGCCCATTTCGATACGGACGAACGAACCGTGCCAGATAGAGAGGACGGCCGCCACGAGTACGATCGACGTGGCAGTAACGGTAAAGACATCGAAAAACGTCACCGGCCGGCGAACGCTTGGCAGTCGGACCATCTCAACTGGCTATCCCTACGAGGCGAACGTATATAGATCGCGGGAGGATCGGTACGAACGACCGACCGTGGTCGACACGCCGGTGTCGAGCCGTCTCGCCTCGTCTCGGCACCGATCATCCACAGTTGGAATCGATTACAGTGCAACGATAAACGACCGACAGCTCCGGATGATCATGTCGTCGACGGCACCGGGTATGACCGCATGAGTGTACGCGTCGATTGGCGGGCAAGCGTCTCCCTCACTGGGACCGTCTGCAAGTATCTCGCCCTCGCACTGCTAGTGCCACTGATCGTCGCCGTCGTCTACCAGGAAGATATCCTCGTCTTCGTCGCTGCCATCGTGATTACCGTCACCATCGGGTACCTCCTCGAGCGACTCGATCCGAATCCGGACCTCAAACCGCGGGAAGCACTGTTGCTGGTCGCACTCGCGTGGTTCGCCGTCGCGGTCATCGGCGCAGTTCCGTACCTCATCGCGGGCTACGGCACCGAATCGACGCTCAGGCATCCGGTGAACGCGCTCTTCGAGTCGATGTCCGGGTTTACGACCACAGGAGCGACCGTACTGGGCGAGATCTCGACCGATCGCCACTCCCACGCGATCATGATGTGGCGACAGCTCACCCAGTGGCTCGGCGGGATGGGAATCATCGTTCTGATGATCGCGATCTTGCCGGAGCTCGCCGTCAACGGTGCCCAACTCATTCGGACTGAGGCACCCGGGCCGGAGTTCCAGAAGCTCACGCCGAAGATCGCCGAGACAGCCCGTATTCTCTGGCTCGTCTACTTCGGGTTTACCATCGTCCTCATCGGGCTGCTCTACGGGCTTCACCTCGTCGGGCTGGCACCCAACATGCACTTCTACAACGCGGTCGCCCACGGTTTTACAACCCTGCCGACCGGCGGATTTTCACCCGAAGCGAACAGTATCGCAGCCTTCGCCGCAGTCGTCCAGTGGGTCATTATCCCCTTCATGGTCATCGCGGGAACGAACTTCGCTCTCTTCTGGTACGTCCTTCACGGTGAGCCCCGCCGATTCATCCAAAACACCGAGTTCCGAGCCTACGCTGGTGCGATCGCTGCCCTGATCGGCGTTCTCGGCGCACTGCTGTACAGCGGTGCAGCACCGCCACTGGGGCAACTCGGTGGGACGACCGAGGGGACGACCGAACCGGCACTTCGGCAGGCCGCGTTCCAGATCAGCTCCCTGATGAACTCGACGGGATTCGCGACGAGCGACTTCGCCGAGTGGGATACGAGCGGCCAGATCGTCCTCCTGTTCGCGATGTTCATCGGCGGAAGCGCCGGCTCGACCGGCGGCGGGATCAAGGTCATCCGGTGGCTGGTCGTCTGGAAAGTGGCCCGACGGGAACTGTTCACGGCCGCCCACCCCGAGGGTGTCAAACCGATTCGCCTCGGCGGCTACGTCGTGGACGAAGACGTCATCCGCGGCGTGCTCGGTTTTACGCTCCTGTATCTGCTCCTCTTTGTCTTCGCGACGGTGTTCATCGTACTCGACGCGGCCCGAGCCGGCTACTCGATCTCCATCCTCGAGGCCATCAGCGCGAGCATCGCGACCATCGGGAACATCGGGCCGGGATTCGGGACGCTCGGCCCGTTCGGCAGCTACCTCGAGTTCCCGACGTCCTCGAAACTGCTGATGATCTTCCTGATGTGGGTCGGCCGACTCGAGATTATTCCGGTGCTCGTCCTCTTTACGGGTGCGTTCTGGAAGCGGTAACCGTGCCTGACGTGCTCGCGGGCGAACAGCTGGTCGCGACCGTCGTGGAGCTCACTGCCGGCCGGACTGATCTCGACGCGCTCGAGCGAGCGCAACTGGAGTACTTCCAGACACTCGATCGGTACGGACTCGCGACGCGCACGGACCGAGTGTGGGCGTCCTCGAGAAGAAATCGAGGCCCGCGGAAGTGTTAAGAGTCGGAGTGCGAATGGGAGTTCAGTTCGGCTAGGTGCTCGTCCCGGAGCTCCGCGGGCGTCCACTCTCCGTCGAGCAGGCGCCGAATCTGGGAGACGAGTTGCTGGCCGGCGAGGACGTCCGACTGGCTGACGTACAGCGCGCCCGCCTCGAGCAGTTCGAGGGCGATCGTTCGGTCGCTGGCTCGCAGCGTGATATCCGCGTCGAACTCGAACGAGAGGAGCCGCCGTGAGACGGCGTCGGAATCGACCGTCGAGACGATGATCCGCGCGTCGTCGACCCGTGCTTTCTCCCAGCCGTATCGCTCCATCGCGTCGCCGAACACGTAGTTGCGACACTCCGTGACGACCGCCTCCCTGTGAGCCGGGTCGTTCTCGATGACGACGTACTGCCGATCGGCGTCCTCGCAGGCCTCGATCAGTTTCCGGCCGTGTCGACCGTAGCCGACGATGATCACGTGGTCGGAGAGTTCGGCCGGAACGTCGCTCAGTTCGTCGATCTTCTCGTGGTTGGCGGAGAGCACACCGAAGTCGTTCAGCGCGCGGTAGATCCGTTCGTCGTAGCGCTGTGTAAAACTCGAGACCACCATCGTCACTGCGGCGGCGAAGATGATCGCGTCGAACACCGACTGCGTCAACAGCCCGAGTATCAGCGCTTCGATCGCGATGATCAGCGCGAACTCGCTGACCTGATCGCTGCTGAGACTGGCCAGCGTCGCCGACCGCGTCTCGTAGCCGCGGGAGACCAGGATCGCCGTGGTGATCGCCGGCTTCACCACGACGGTCAGGAGGACGAGCCCGCCCGCGAGGAGGAGCTTCTCGACGGAGTCGGTCCAGCCGACGTCGACGAACGGCAGAACGACGAGCGCACCGATCGTCAGGAAAAAGATGGCAACGAAAAAGTCCTTGATCGACTCGAGGCCGTTGAACAGCCCGAGGTACTCGACGGGGTCGTGTCGAACGGCGAGCCCGGCGGCGAACGCGCCGACGGCGATCGAAATGCCGGCGTACTCGGCCGCGCCGACGAAGAGCGCGAGCAAAGAGACGACGCCGAGGACCATGAGTTCGTCCGAGTCGTCCGCGAGTCGGCCGATTGCGCCGAACAGGAACCGGTTGACGAGCACCGCAGCGACGAGCAGCGCCAGTCCGTAGCCGATCACCGTCGCGACGGGACCGGGATCGAGCGTGCCGACGCTCAAGACGAGTACGAACAGGATCGCCAGCAGGTCCTGCGAGAAGTGGATCGATCTGGCCAGACGCCCGTGGATCAGATTCGTGTTGATTTCCGTCTGCAGCAGTGCGGTGCCGACGATCGTCGACGAGAGCGCCGCCGCTGCACCGAAGAAGATCGCTTCGCGTGGCGGGACTCCGAGGAGGACGCCGAGCCCGAACCCGAGCGAGCCGACGACGAGAACCTGGGCGAGCGCGGCGATTTCGCTGTCGACGATCACCATCCGGACGGCGGAGATATCGATCTCGACGCCGAAGGCGAACACGAGCAGCGCGATGCCGTACTGTGCGAGCTCGAGCGTGAGCGCTTCGTCGATCCCGAAGGCGTCCAATCCGAAGCCGGCGACGATCCCCGCGAGAACCAGCAAGGGAACGGTTGGGAGATCGAATCGGTTGGCGACCAGCAGGAACGGCCCGGCCACGATGAACATGATCGAGACGGCGGTGAGCAGTTCAGTCATTGAGTCCACCCCCGAGTCGCTCGTACGTATCTGGGAACGGCTCCGAACTCGCGAGTAGTTCGACGTCGCCGTCCATTACCTTCTCGAGGCGTTCGTCCTCCGCGAGGTACGCCCGGAGGTAGTCCGCGAGTCGTTCACCCGCGAGATGCGGCGTCATGATCACGCAGTGGGCGCCCCTGTCGTAGAGCTCGCGCGCGTCCTCGACGCGCTCGGCCTCGACGAACACCGTCGCGTCGTCGCTGACCTCTCTCAGCAGCGCCTTGTTCACCGCAGGCTCGACCGACGAGGAGAGTGCGAAATCTGCCTTCTTTACGGCCGCGTCCTTTCGAATCGTCGCGTTGCGGAAGTCGCCGTAGATGGCGTCGTACCCCTCCGCCTCAAGGGCCTCGATGTGATCGACGGTCCTGTCGACGACGACGACGTCCTCGTAGTGGTCGGCGAGCAGCGGGAGCGCGTTTCGCGTTACGTCGTCGTAGCCGACGACGATCGCGTGATCGCGGTACTCCCGCTTGCCGCCCTCGAACTCGCCGTCGGAGCTCCACCGACGGATCGTCGGTTCGAACCGCTCGAACAGCGGATGGCTGAACTCGATGAAGTAGACCGAGACCGCCATCGTGAAGATCGCGAGCAAGGTCATGAAGCCGAGCACCTCCGCGTTGATGAAGCCGCCCTCGAATGCGACGGCGGCGACGATGATCCCGAACTCGCTGACCTGGATCATGTTGATACTCCCGAGGAACGTCGTCTCGGTGTCGAACCCCTGCCAGTCGAGCAGGGAGAAGAAGACGAGGAACTTGATCGGCATCAAGAGTAGCGCGGCGATGATCGCCTCTTGCCAGTAGGCGAGCAGTTGGCTCGCCTCGAGGTCGAGCGCGACGGAGACGAAAAACACCATGACGAACAGGTCGGTCAGCGGGTTGACCCGGTCCTGTAACTCCTTGCTGTAAGGGAGTTGGGCGATGGCCAGCCCGGCCATGAACGCGCCCATCTCGATCGAGAGGTAGGCTTCGATACCCAGTGGAGCGAGAAAGAGGTTGATGTTGTCGGAGACGAAGACGAACAGGAACGCCCACGAGATGGCGATGAGGAAGAACACCTCCTTGTTGTCGGCGATCCGTCTGAAGACGACCGGTAACACGGTCTGGGAGGCACCGACGGCCACGACGGTAACGAGCGCAACGAGGACGAGCACGACGCCGAGCGTCGTCGCAACCTCGCCGAGGCTCTCCGGCCGTCCCGCCGCGAGCACCGCCAGAATAATGACGACGACGACGTCCTGGACGAGCAACACGCCGACGTCGATCTTGCCGTGTAGCGAGGTCGCCTCGTCCTTGTCGGTGAGCATCTTGATCACGACCGCGGTGGAGCTGTACATCACCGCGAGGCCGATCAGGAACGACTCGAGGAGGCCGAACCCGAGCGCAAGCGAGATGGCCGCACCCGCGAGAAAGACGGCGGCCATCTGCGGGAGCGAAATCTTGACGATCGGTGTGAGAACGTGTTGAATCTCGTCGAGTCGCATCTTGATCCCGAGCAAGAAGAGGAGAAAGGCGAGTCCGAGTTCGGAGAGCAACTCGGTGAGTTCGCTGACGCCGATGAGATCTAGGGCCGCCGGACCGAGGACCACCCCCGCGAGAATGTAGGCGATGATCGTCGGCTGTCCCGTCTGCTTTGCGATGAATCCAGCGAGTGTCGCACCCAGTAAGATGATAGCGAAATCGACAGTAAGCGCTATCTCGGAGACCATTCGGTTGATCGTTCTATTCGAATCGATTAATAGTTCCGAAAGCGATTCTATTCGGGGCTCGTGACCGGTCGACGAGATTCCGTTCGGCGGTCGATGACGACATGCAGAGCGTCCGTCTCAACCATTTTAAGTGAGAGGCCGATAGCTACAGATGTATGACGATCTACGAAAGCAATCTCCCCGGCGTAGGGAAGAAATACGAGGTCGAGCTCGAGAACGGGGAGCGACTCGTCATCGTGACCCACAACACGGGGAAACGGGAAGTCTACACGAAGGAAAACGAGGACGCTGACAGCAAAAAGGTGTTCGAGGCCTCCGATCGTCTCGCCAGAAAGATCGGGACGATCCTCGAGGGCGCGTACTTCCAGCCGGTCCAGACCGATCGGGTGGAGACGATGCTGTCGGACAACACGTTCATCGAGTGGTACGGCGTGACGAAAGACGCCGAAATTGCCGGCAAGAGTATTTCTGATGCACAAATTCGAGAACGGGTCGGCGTCTCGATTATCGCGGTCCAGCGAGACGACGAACTCATCACGCCACCCACACCCGAGACCGTGATGGAGCCCGGCGACACGCTCGTCGTCGTCGGCGACCGCGAGGACTGTATCGAGTTCGAGAAACTGCTCGGCGAAAAGAGTGGAGCCTGACGCATCGATGCTGACGACGTTGGAGGTGACAGAGAGTGGCGACTGAAACGACGGCACTGATCGATATTGGCGTCCTCTTTGCGGCCGTTGCTCTCGCGGGACTCCTCGCGAACCGTATCAACCAGTCGGTAATCCCGTTCTACATCGTTATCGGGATGCTCCTCGGCGAGTACGTGCTTGGCGACATCGACTTCCCCGCACTGCTCGGCACGGATCTGATCCCTCACGGCTCGGAACTGGCGCTCGTCGAAACCGACTTCATTCACCTCGGTGCTGAACTCGGGATCGTCATGTTGCTATTCTTCCTCGGTCTCGAGTTCAATCTCGAGCGCCTGATCGCGGCCAAAGAGAAGATCGGGAAGGCAGGCACGTGGGACCTTGGGATCAACTTCGGGATCGGGCTGGTCCTCGGCTGGGTTCTCTTCGGGGAGTTCCTTCCCGCGTTCCTCACCGCCGGGATCGTCTACATCTCCTCGAGTGCGATTATCACCAAGTCGTTGATCGATCTCGGCTGGATCGCCAACGACGAATCCGATCCGATGCTCGGCACGCTGGTCTACGAGGATCTGTTCATCGCGGTCTATCTGGCCATCGCCTCGGCGCTCGTCCTCGGCGGCGGCGACGTCGGCGAGGCACTGGGCCAGATCGGAATCGCGGTCGGCTTCATCCTCGTCTTGCTCCTGCTCGTATACTTCGGTACGGAGTGGTTCCAGCGAAGCCTCGAGACCGACTCCCACGAATTCATCGTGCTCCGGGCGCTCGGGATCACGGTGCTGGTCTCGGGAGCCGCACTCGCGCTGGGGGTCAGCGAGGCCGTCGCCGCGTTCTTCGTCGGTATGGCCTTTTCCTCGACCACCCACGTCCACGACCTCGAGAACCTGCTCGAACCGGTTCGGGACACCTTTGCAGCGGTGTTTTTCTTCTGGATCGGCCTGATTACGGATCCGACGCTGTTCCTCGACGTCCTCTGGATCATCGCGGCAGCCGTCGTGCTGACGGCCCCGTCGAAGCTGGTCAGCGGCTACATCGGTGGACAGGTCTACGGTCTCAACGAGCGTCGATCGGTCCGCGTCGGACTCGGGATGACCACCCGCGGCGAGTTCTCGCTCATCATCGCGAGCATCGCGCTCGCCGGGGCTGGAACCGGTCTGGCGGAGGGCGTCGCGAACGACATCTACGCCTTCGCCGTCGGCTACGTGCTGTTCATGAGCATCCTCGGAACCACGCTCATGCAGTACTCCGGAAAGATCGAGTCCGTCGTCGTCCCGCGACTCGAGGCCAGATCCGAGCCGACGCCACAGCCGAGCGACGACTGACCGTTTACTCGAGTTTCGGTACCGTTTCCGCTTCACGCGCCGAGCAGAAGGGATAGCTTCAACCTCCTCGAGCGCCCGGTGACTTCCATGCCACGGGCGGTCGTCTTTGACCTCGATTACACGCTCGCCGTGCCCACGCAGGACCGAACGACTATCCTCCAGCGGGCCGCCGCCGAAGCCGGCGCGCCGGCGCTGACTCGCGAGGCCTACCTCGAGGCCCACCGGCGAAACCTCACCCGCGAGACGCGCGAACCCATCTTCGCGGATCTGCTCGAGGGCCGGGAGACCGACGCGGACCCGGCCGCTGTCGCCGACGCCTACCGCGAGACGATCGCAGCCTCGCTCGAGGCGCTGCCCGGCGTCGAAGCGATGCTCGAGGAGCTTCGCTCGGAGTACCGCGTCGGACTGCTCACCAACGGGCCGGTCCGCGCCCAGCGGGACAAGATCGCGACGCTCGGCTGGGAGCGCGCCTTCGACGCGGCGCTCGTGACGGGCGAACTCGAGGCCGGGAAACCGGATCGCCGCGCGTTCGAGGCGATCGCCGCCGAACTCGACGTCGATCCCGCTGACGTCGTCTACGTCGGCGACGAGGTCGAAGCCGACGTCTACGGGGCGACGAACGCCGGGATGGACGTCGTACAGGTGTTACTCGAGGACGGGCCGGGTCCCGACCCGCGAGCTGCCGATCACGTCGACCAGTCGGCTATCGCCGCGGAACTGCCGCAGATTCTCGACGCAATCGATTCTCCGGCCAAGTGAGCGAACGCACCGCTTGAAGCGGTCTACCGTGTGAGTGCCACCTCGAGAGCGGGTCGTCAATAGCTGATTGTAGTCGGTACGTCGAACGCATCGGACGCAACGCACTCGTCCGGCAGCCGAACGGCTCTCTGTCGTCTGGAGCCGTAGGTCCCTCGGTCGAGAGTAGCTCCCACCGCTCAGTCGGCACAAACCCCACAATATATAAAAAATAGTGAACCAGGCCCCATCATAATTTTATCTTTAGTCACGATACAAGGACATTCTGTTTATTTTATTCATTTTTAAGGGAGAAAGCTTATATAGAAAACAGAGAATTACAGGATCGTATGGCACGCGATACTGCAGAATCGGATGGCGGTAAAAACGGCGGCAAGCGGGCGTTTAGCGGCGATTACGCAGATAATAACACGTTGCTTGACCGTCGTTCGTACCTGAAACTCGCCGGTGCAACGACGGCGGCGGCGACCGCAGCGGCCGGTGCGGCGAGTGCGAGCGGTGACGATTACGACGTCATTACCGCCCGCGGACAGACGATCCGTCTCGGCAACGAGACGTGGGAGAACAAACTCATCGACGTCACCGGTGGCGGGAGCATCACCGTCGTCGTCGAGGGCGCGGCTACAATCCGCAACGTCGGGGTCGAGGGGCTCTATCAGGGAAGCAGCTTCATCTTCTCGATCACGAACACCGGCGGTACCGTCACCTTCGAGAACGTCTACATCGGCGACGGCGCGAACAAACGAGGCGAAAGCTTCGTTCACGGCCCCGGCGCCATCTTCTACCACCGGAGCGCGAACTGCCGCGTCGAGTTCGATCGAATGAACGTCCAAGGCTACCCGAACAACGGCTTTTACTGTTCCAACACTGCCCACGGCGGCAGCGTCCACTGGACCAACTGTTACGGGAAGAACAACGGCGTCACCACGTTCCGGACGGGATCCGGCCGCGACACGCTCGAGAACTGCGTGGCGTACAACGACAACACGGACTACTCGACGAGCTACGGTCGCTGGGGGAACTACTCCGAGAGTCACGGCCGACCGCTGTGGCACTGGGGCAACCAGACGATGACCGCCACGGACTGCAACTTCGCCGCCGGATCGTACGGCGCCGCGGCGATCACCCACCAGAACGGACGGATCGTTCTCGACGGCGGGAACATCTCCGGTGGAACACAGGGGAGAGTCGACACGTCTCGAGCGGGCTCCACCCCCGATCTCTCGATCCCGGACGGCGTCCCCACGTCGGCCGAAGCGGCCGCATCGGGCAGCTCCGGCGGCTCGATCGAGCCTCGCGGCGACTACGAGGACCTTCGACACACCTACGAGTTCGTCGCCGAGGGCGAGGACGAACCGACCGACTACTACTTCGAAATCGAGGACGGACCGATCGAGCCCTCGACGTACAACGGCGCGACCGTCGAGGACGACTTGATGTGGATCAGCGACGACGGAACCCGTGCCGCGGGCCGCGTCGTCGACGGCCGCCACGCCTGGGAGTTCGATACCAACATCATCGACGCGACTGTCGAGGGCCCCGCCCACGCGGTCGTCAACGACGTCGACTCGAACCTCGATCGCTACCCGCTCTCCGGCGCGACCGGCGACGGCTGGAAGGGCGATATGCCGTGGCACGACGAGGAGGAAGCCGACGAACCCGAAGAGGACGACGGCGACGACGAGGACGACCACGAGTTCGAACACACCTACGAGTTCGTCGCCGAGGGCGAAGACGAGCCGACGGATTACTACTTCGAGATCGAGGATGGGAGTCCTATCGTCCCGTCGACGTACAACGGGGCGACCATCGAGGACGACTTCATGTGGGTCAGCGACGACGGCACGCGAGCCGCCGGTCGCGTCGTCGACGGCCGTCACGCCTGGGAGTTCGATACGCTGCTCGTCGACGTCACCGTCGAAGGGCCGGCCGAACCGATCGTCAACGACCAGCAGTCACACCTCAGTCGCTATCCGCTCTCCGGTGCAACCGGGGACGAGTGGAAGGGCGACATGCCGTGGCACACCTCCGGCGAGCACACCTACGAGTTCGTCGCCGAGGGCGAGTCGGAGCCGACCGACTACTACTTCGAGATCGAAGACGGCAGCACTATCGTTCCGTCGACGTACAACGGCGCGACTATCGAGGACGACTACATGTGGGTCAGCGACGACGGAACCCGCGCCGCGGGCCGCGTCGTCGACGGCCGCCACGCCTGGGAGTTCGACACGCTGCTCGTCGACGTCACCGTCGAGGGCCCGGCGGAACCGATCGTCAACGACCAGCAATCACATCTCAGTCGCTACCCCCTCTCCGGTGCGACGGGCGACGGATGGAAAGGTGACATGCCGTGGCACGACGGCGACCTCGATCGAACGCTACTGATCGACGGGGTCGGCGCTTCGGGCAAGACCAAGTACGAATTCGTCGTCAGCGGCGACGTCGAACCGACGACGGACCAGGGGTCGTCGATCAATGACGACACCGAGATCGACGGCGGACACGTTACCGGTACGATCAACGGCTGGCGCGACGCGTTCAGCTTCAGCGGCGACCTCGAGTCGATCACGATCGACGGCTCGGCTCGCGTCTCGCTCGACGGCGAGCGGATCGATCCCAGCGAGTACGGCGACGAACTGCCACACATCCTGACGGTCGTCGGCAACGGCTCGCCGGCCGCCTACGACGTGAGCGTCGACGGCCGGATCGAGACGATCGCCTGGGACGCCTCGAGTCGGCACGCGACGGTGGACTCGGACGGTACGGCCAGCGGCGAGATCGAGGACGGCTACCACCGCTTCCGTTACGCCGGCTCGATCACCGATCTCTCGTTCGAGGAGGGGACGGCGTTCGTCTACGCCAACTCCGACCGTATCGACCCCGACGACTACTGAGACGGTCCGCTGTACCGAGTTACCGGAACTCGCGGGACGGCTCGCGGTTGCTCCGGAAATGACGTACAACGGTCCGTACGAGGTGCCGACAGATTCGCGGGTGCCATTTTTGCGGGGTTCGAAGCCCGTTACGACCAGTAGTATTCAACGAGAGAGACGCGGCGACGAGCGGGCAGCACCCGCTACTCGTTACGACGACCGGTTCACCGCCTGCACGACGTCCGTCGCCCGCTTCACCGCCGCACCGCTTTCGACAAACACGAGCGTCCGCGGCGGCTCCGTCGCCTTCGGGCGCACGCGCAACTCGAGGTCTGCAGCCGTCTCCGCTGCGACGTCCTGTTCGGCCTCGAACTCGAGGCGCGCGCGGTCGTCGTGAACGAACACCCGTGCGATCCGCTCGCCATCATAAGTTACATCGTACGCGCGCGAGCCGTCAGCCGTCGGCTCGACGTCGCGATCCGCGTTCGTGACGCGCGTCGACTCGAGCGTGCCGTCCTCGCGGCCGTCGAGTTCGGAGGCGAGCAGTTCGGCGATTCGGCGGCCGTCGGTGATCCGCGACTCGACCATGGCGGACATCGGTCGGCCGGAAACTAACGCGCTTCGGCTTCCGATTTGTTCGCGGCGACCTCGTCCGCGTCGAGACGCCTACGAGGTCTCGCCGTCGTTCAGCGCCGCCCGCGCGACGGGGACCAGGTCGGTCACGTCGATCCCCTCGCGGCGGGCGTAGACGACGGCGGCGGTTTCGATCGTGACGCCGAGGTCCTGTTGCAGCGTGTTGATCGCGCCGACGGCCTCGTGTTTCTCCACGCCCGCCGCGACGAGCGTATCGAGGACGCGCTCGAACGCGGAGCGTTCCTGCAGGAGGTCCTCGTCGGGGACGAACTCGTCGGGAACCGTTACGTCGGCGGGGTCGAACGTGACCTCGAGACCGTCGTCAACCGGCTCGAGCAGTCCCTCGCGCGTCGCGATATCGATCAGCCGTTTGGACTGGTCGGGGGAGAACCAGTCGCGGTCGAGCGAGAGTGCGACGACGAGTTCGTTTTCCTGCAGCTGTCGGCTCCCGTTCTGGATGAACGGTGCCGCGATCGCGACGCGAAGGCTCATGCACTGTGATGACCCGAACGACGAGATAATGGTGGCGGTTCCGACTGCCGGACGGGTCGGTTCGGTCCCGCTCGAGGGCAGCCGACTGGGTTCGATCCCCGCTCGAGGAAGCGGGTCGACCCTCGAGCGACGACGCGATCGGTCGGGGTTCGCCGTCAGTCGGAGGCGCGACCGCCGCCGTTGCGGTTGGCTCGAGACGGCGGCGGGAACTCGGTCGCGGTCGGTTCCGGCGTCTCCGGGAGGACACAGCGATCCGGTTCGCGGTTGACGTGTCGATACTGGTCCGGCGCGTTCGCGAGCGGGTGGGCGGGGTTCTGGTCGCTGTCGATGCGCGCGGCCCGGACCTCGCCGAAGCCGTTGAGCCGCGCCTGGATGCCCCGCCAGTGATACCGGGTCGCGGACGGGACGGAGATCGGACGCGGTGCTTTCCCGTCCGGGTGGTTCGTCGCGAGAATGGCGCTGTTGACGTTACTGGCGAGCGCATCGTGGTCGATGAGGACGCCGACGCGGGCGTCTCGAGGCGCACGCGCTGCCAGAACGTCGAGTCCGAGATGCAGCGCTCGATACTCAGCGACGTTGTTGTCCGGCGGCGTATCCGTGGTCGCGACGCGTGCGACACGGGTGCCGTCGCGCGTTTCGATGACGGCGCCCAGTCCACCGCCCGCCTTCCGGAAGGACCCATCGGTAGCGACGTAGAAGTCACGATGATGGGTCCGCGGCGGGTGAGCGATGTGGGGTGTGGGCGACTCGTCGAACAGGTCCCGCAGGGCGGACCGGCCGTGAGCGGCCATACTCGTAGTACGAGTCGAAGGTTTCTTAAAGTTATCCCAGGAATCTCCCCGTGAGACGGAACGGTGGGACGTTTATACTTCCCATTCGCTGCATAAAATTATACACCGGTGTACATATCACCGCATATGGACTGGCAGATACCAATATTTATAAATAATCATCCGGTTTGCTATTGAGTATGCAGGGTGCCAATTATTCACTTGACCGCCGAGCCCTTCTTCGGCGTACCGGGGCAGCAACGAGTATCGCGGGTCTCGCAGCCATCGCCGGCTGTATCGACGACTCGAACGGCGACGGCGACGACGAGTTCGTCGTCACGCAGGGAGAGTTCGCCTCGACCGTCGATCCGAACAATCACAACGACTCGCCGACCTACAACGTCCTCGATCAGGTGTACGAGCCGCTGTGGAACATCACGCACGAGGGGGAGCTCGAAGAGCGGATCGTCACCGAGTGGGACCACCCGGACGACAATACGATGGAGCTGACCATCCGCGACGACGTCGTCTTCCACGACGGAGAGGAGATGACCGCCTCCGACGTCGCGTACACGATCAATCGGGCCGTCGACGAGGAAGTCGGCATCACCAGCGAGCAGGCCGACCGATACCCCGGCGTCACCGGGGCCGAGGCCGAAGACGAGACGACGGTGCTGGTCGAACACGAGTCGGTCCCGTCCATCGTCGAGTTCAACGTCGCGACCGTCGCGACCGTCGTCAGCGAGGAGTGGATGGAAGACCGAGAGCAGCCCGAAAACGAGGAACTGAACGGAACCGGTCCGTACCAGGTCGAAGACTACACGCCGGGAGAGGAGATCATCCTCACCACGTTCGACGACTACTGGGGAGACGTCCCCGACATCGGACGAGTTCGGTTCCGCGGAGCAGATCAGGCGAGCACGCGCGTCTCGGAGCTCGAGACCGGAGAGAGCGACCTGATCGTCAACGTACCGCCGTCCGACGTCGCCACGTTCGACAACGTCGACGACGCCGAGATTCGGGAGGTCACCAGCCTCCGAAACATCTTCCTGGTGATGCCGAACGACGACGAGCCGTTCGACAGCCAGGAGTTCCGGCAGGCGATGAACTACGCCGTCGACGTCGACGCGATCATCACCAACGTGCTGGACGGCTTCGGCGAACCGAGCACGCAGCCGGTCCCCGAGGGTATTTTCGGTTACAACGAGGATCTCGACCCGTACCCACACGATCTCGACGAGGCGGAATCTCTGGTCGAGGATAGCGGCTACGCAGGCGCTGAGATCACCCTCGAGTCCCCGGAAGGTCGTTACCTCAACGACACCGAAGTCGCGGAGACGGCGGCCCAACAGATCAACGAACTCGACAACGTCGACTGTAACTTCCAAATTACCGACTTCGAGAGCCTCACCGAGTCGTCGCTCGACGCGGATCCGTCGACGTCGCCCGACTTCTTCCTCATCGGCTGGGGGAACCCGACGTACGACGCAGATTACGGACTGGCTCCGTGGTTCGTCGAGGGACAGGCCGCGTACAACTTCGTCGACGAGGACATCGAGGAGAAAATCCTCGAGAGTCAGCAGACCGCCGATCCCGACGAGCGGGAGGAACTGCTCCAGGAGATCAACGCCGACCTCTACGAGGCCGCGCCGTGGGTTTACCTCCACCGCGAGGAGAGCATCTACGGGATCCGATCCGACGTCGACTGGGACCCGCGCGCCGACGAGAGCATCTTCCTGGACGAGATGGGGCGATAACGGCCGAACGCACGGCAGAGCTACGTCGCGGCGGTAGCGTGGTAATCCAATATTTGTTCACTACAGCAGCAAAACGTACACGTATTAGATGTCTACAGGCAAGTTCCTCATCAAACGAATCCTCCAGGGTGTGTTCGTCATCTGGGGCGTCGTCACGGTGACGTTCGGTCTCAGAGCGATCGCACCCGGCGACCCCGTCGACCTGATCGTGGATCCCTCGACGTCGCCGGAACTCCGCGACAGAATCCGCGAAGAGATGGGCTTACACGAACCGATTTATATCCAGTATCTGGACTACCTCCAGGGTATTCTCGTCGGAGATCTGGGTTTCTCCTACCAGTCGCGTCGCGACGTCTCCGTCATGGTCATCGAACGCGTCCCGGCGACGCTCGAGTTGGCGATCGCCGCGACCGTCGTCGCGATCGTGATCGCGATTCCGCTGGGCGTCGTCAGCGCCACGAGACGCCACGAGCCGGCGGATTACGGTGCAACAACGTTCTCGCTGGTCGGGATAAGCACCCCGAACTTCTGGCTCGGTATCATGTTGATTCTGGTGCTGTCGGTTCGGTTCGGACTCTTCCCCGTGAGCCAACGACCGGTCAGTTTCTCGGATGCGATCATCGCGCTGGTGACGACCGGATACTTCAACGACATTATCACATGGTTCAGACATATTACGCTCCCGGCGATCACGCTGGGAACGTATTTTACGGCCCTTATTACGCGGTTGACTCGCAGCGGGATGATCGACGAACTCGGAAAGCCGTACGTGACGGCGACCGAAGCGAAAGGGCTTCCGAGCGTCCTGATCCGGTTCAAACATGTGTTGCGTAACACGATGATCCCGATCATCACCGTGCTCGGACTCCAACTCGGGACGTTGATCGGCGGGGCGGTCATCACCGAGCAGGTGTTCGACTGGCCCGGACTCGGAACGAGATTGATCTCGGCGCTGTACGCGGGTGACTGGCCCGTTATTCAGGGCATCCTCATCTTCATCGGCGTCGGATTCGTCCTCATCAATATCGTCGTGGACGCGCTGTACGCGTACCTCAACCCGCGGGTGGTCGACGAATGATCTCGGATCGACTCAAATCGAGTCTGAAGCGGGAGTTCGATCGGAGTCTGATGGCGAAAATCGGGCTCTCGATCGCGATCGTGATCATCCTGGTCGCGACGTTCGCGCCGATTCTCGCCACCCACAACCCGGGCACGACCGGTCACTTCGACGACGAGGGAAGCTCCTACCCGCCGATCGGGTCCACCTACGAAACCCACACGTGGGAGGAGAGTGACGGCGACCGGGAACGCGTTCCCCACACGGTCGAGTCGACCGGAGAGCACGTCCTCGGAACGAACAACCTCGGCCAGGACGTCTACTCGCGGGTGCTGTACGGCGCCCGAACGTCGCTGCTAGTCGGGCTAGTCGGAACCGGACTGGCCGCGGCGGTCGGGGTCCCGTTCGGGCTGGTCGCGGGCTACTTCGGCGGCCGGACCGACGACTCCATGATGCGGATCGCCGACATCATGCTGGCGTTCCCGTCGCTCGTGCTCGCGATCGCGCTGATCGGCGTCTTCGGACGGAGCGTCCAGTACATTCCCGACCCGATCGTGATGGCGGGCCTCGCCGACGGGATGCCCGAGTACGCCGTCTTACCGGGTACCGTGACGCTCGTCGTCGCGCTCGTCAACTGGGTCTGGTTCGCCCGCGTCGCACGCGGCGAAGCGCTCTCGATTCGCAACGAGGAGTACGTCAAGGCGGCGAAAAGTCTCGGCGCGAGCAACTGGACGATCCTGCGCAAACACGTCCTGCCGAACAGTCTCACGCCGATTATCGTCCTCGCGACGATTCAGGTCGCGGCGATCATCCTCCTCGAGAGCTCCCTGTCGTACCTCGGATTCTCCGGGACGACGCTCTCGTGGGGGTACGAGATCGCCCAGGGACAGGACTACCTTCGGACCGCGTGGTGGATCTCGACGATTCCGGGGGTCGCGATCGTGCTCGCCGTGATCAGCATCAATCTGCTCGGCGACTGGCTACGGGACGCCCTCGACCCGAACATCGAGGGAGAGGGAGGTGTCTAACGTGACAGACGATATCATCCGCGTCAACGGACTCTCGACTCGATTCTTCACCGAACAGGGGCAGGTAAACGCCGTCGACGATCTCGACTTGCGGATCGAACGCGGCGAGGTCTTCGGCATCGTCGGCGAGAGCGGGAGCGGGAAAAGCGTCACCGCGCGGTCGCTCATGGATCTCATCGACTCGCCGGGTCAGATCACCGACGGGGAGATCTGGTTCAACGACGCCGAGTTGGCCGAGGCCGTTCGAGACGATCACCCCGACGCGGTCGACGGCGAGTTCGTCGACCTCCTCGAGGTGCCCGAACGGACCCGGAGCGCGCTCCGCGGGACGTCCTTCAGCATGATCTTTCAGGATCCCGAGAGCAGTTTCAATCCGAGTCTCACGGTGGGCGAACAGCTCGCGGAGGCGGTTGAGGTCCAGCGCCGGGCGAGTGCGAACCCCCGTTCGACGCGAGCGCGGACGCAGTCGTCCGAGTACTCGTTTGGCTCGTATCTCCTCTCGACGGTGGTCCCGTCCCGACGGTACGTCAGCGAACAGAGTCGCGAACGGGCCGTCGAACTCCTCGAACTGGTCGGCATCCCCGACCCGGTCGAGCGGGCCGACGAGTACCCACACGAGTACTCCGGCGGGATGCTCCAGCGGGCGATGATCGCTCAGGCACTGGCGGGCGAACCCGACGTTCTGGTCGCCGACGAGCCCACCACCGCGCTCGACGTGACCATCCAGGCGCAGATTTTGGACCTGCTCGACGACCTCCAGACGGAGACCGGGATGACGATCCTGCTGATCACGCACAACCTCGGCGTCATCGCGCGGATGTGCGACCGCGTCGGAGTCATGTATGCCGGTGAAATCGTCGAGCGCGGCACGCTCGAGGACGTCTTCGACGACCACGTCCACCCCTACACGGCGGGGCTACTCGGCTCGGTTCCCGACCTCGAGGGTGCGGGGGGTCGACTGGAGCCGATTCCCGGGAACGTTCCCAGCTTGCTGGATCACGAGATGGGGGATCGGTGTCACTTCGCCGATCGCTGCCCGAAGGCGATGGAACGCTGTCTCGAGCATCCGCCCGAGTACTCGGCTCGGGGGAGCGACTATCACACGGCCCGCTGTGTCCTCGCCGAGTCGGAGTACGACGAAACGGAGGCGGTACCCGCGGGCTACTTCGACGACGCGGAGCGGCCGGCCGGGGACAAGCACGTCGATTCCGACGAGACCGACGACGCGCACCCGGAGGATCGAACCGCTCCCCACGCCGAGACCAGCGGAGGTGAGCACCAGTGAGTACCGATCGACCGCTCGTTCGCGTCGACGGCCTCGAGAAGTACTTCTGGGAGAACGACTCCATCCTCGACCGGCTGCTCGGTGAGGAGCCAGTTCCCGTTCGCGCCGTCGACGGCGTGAGCTTCGACATCCACGAGGGGGAAACCCTCGGCTTAGTCGGCGAGTCCGGCTGTGGTAAGTCGACGACCGGCGAAACCCTGTTACGGCTGCAGGATCCGACCGGGGGAACCGTCGAGTTCGACGGTCACGACGTCTACGAACTGGACGGATCCGAACTCACGGAGTTCCGACAGGAGGCCCAGGTCGTCTTCCAGGACCCGTTCTCGAGTCTCGATCCGCGAATGACGATCGGCGAGATCGTCAGACAGCCGCTCGATATCCACGACGTCGGTGCCGGCGAGGAGCGCCAACAGCGCGTTCGCAGCCTTCTCGAGCGCGTCGGACTCTCGTCGGATCAGCTCGATCGGTATCCTCACGAGTTCTCCGGCGGCCAACGACAGCGGATCGGGATCGCCCGTGCACTCGCCCTGGAGCCGGAGTTCATCGTCCTCGACGAGCCGACGTCGGCGCTCGACGTCTCGGTGCAGGCGCAGGTGCTGAACCTGCTCGACGACCTGCAAGCGGAGTTCGATCTGACCTACCTGCTGATCAGCCACGATCTCTCCGTGATTCGCCACGTCTGTGACCGCGTGGCCGTGATGTACCTCGGCGAGATCGTCGAGGTCGGACCCGTCGACGAGCTGTTCGAGGACCCGAGACACCCCTACACGCAGGCCTTACTCGAGAGCGTCCCGCGCGCCTCGACGGACGAACACGAGCGCGAGCGGGAGACGCTCGCCGGTGACGTCCCCTCGCCGCGTGATCCTCCCTCCGGCTGTCGGTTCCGGACGCGGTGTCCGATGGTGATTCCGCCGGCGGACCTCGATATCGAGCAGGATACCTATCGCGAGCTCATGACCGTCCGCCAGCGGATCGAAAGCCGCGACGTCTCGCTCGAGTCCGTCGGTGACGACGGCCGGTTCGAGCGCGGCGAGGACGGCATACCCGCCGCGGACGTTCCCGGGTTCGTCGCGGCACTGAAGGAGCGATTGCTCGACGAGAACCTTCCCCCGCGTCACGACGAAATTCTCGACGAAGCGCTTGCGGAACTGGCCGACGAGAACTGGGACGCCGCCGCCGATCGACTGCGGGCGTCCTACGAGAGCGTCTGCGAACGGGACTCCCCCGAACTCGAAACCGAGGACCATCCGGTCGCCTGCCACCTCCACGGCGAGGCCAGCGAGCGAACTGCCGAACCGGATTCGTGGACCTGATGGAACGTGTGAATACCGGGTCGGGGAATGGCGGGCTTACAGAATCGATGAATCGGTGGTATGACCGTTGAAACAGCCGAGAGTTGCGTAACCGGTGCCAACATAGCGTCGACCGTTCGGATCGGGGAGCCAATCTGTGTTGGCAGCAGGTGTAATATGGCCCGGGCTCTTGTGCAGGTATGAACGACGCGAGCGCCAGCCGAATGGAAGCCGCCTGTTCCCTCCTCGCCGAGTCCGAGCGCCGGTTCCTGCTGTACCAGTTGGTGGAACACCGAGACGCGAACCTCGAGGACGTCGTCACCGGAATCGCGGCCTGGGAGCTCGACGTACGTCCGGCGGAGATCGACAAGGAGACCAGACAGCGGGTCTACGTCTCGCTGGTGCACAACCACCTGCCACGACTCGCCGATTACGACATCATCGAGTACGACCTGCGAAGCGGCGACATCGTGCTCACCGACGGTTTCGAGGAGATCAAGCCGCTGTTAGAGCAGTTCAAGCAGACCGAAGCGGAGCCCGAGATTCGCGAGCTCCCCTCGCTCTGAGCCGGCGTCTTCGTTCGACTGGGAGGTTCGCGTCGCGACCGTTTTCGACGGAGTGCCGCCGCTCGAGAGGCGTTCGATTATCGGTTCCACGAGTCGATAGCTGCGATTCGGTCTCGGCGTCGTTCGTTTCGAACCGAAACACGTAGGAGCGTACTGGCGAGACGTTTCGTGTGAGCCGATATCGAAATCTCGGACTCTTTCTGGCCCTCGCAGCGATCTGGGGGAGCGCGTTCGTCGCGATCAGTGCGGGGCTCGATCACTTCCCGCCGGTGTTGTTCGCGGCGCTGCGATACGACATCGCGGGCGTACTCATGCTCGCGTACGCAGCCTACGCCGTCGACGACTGGTACCCGCGGGGGCGTAGCGAGTGGCTACTGGTCGCCGCCGGCGCCGTGTTGTTGATCGCGGCCTATCACGCGTTCCTGTTCGTCGGCCAGCAGCACACGACCGCGGCCGCGGCGGCGATCGTTGTCAGCCTCTCGCCCGTGCTGACCACCGGGTTCGCCCGCGTGTTCGCCCCCTCGGACGCTCTTTCGGCGGTCGGCGTCGTCGGCCTGCTCGTCGGACTGGTCGGCGTCGGCATCATCGCTCGACCGGACCCGTCGAACCTGCTGACGGCGGACGTCGTCGCGACGCTGCTCGTCTTCTGTGCGGCGGCCGCGTTCGCGCTGGGGAGCGTCCTGACGCGCACCATCGAGGCCGATCTCCCGATCGAGACGATGGAGGCCTGGTCGATGATCGGCGGCGCACTCCTCATGCACCTCGTCAGTCTCGGACTCGGCGAACCGATCGAGCCCGCGGCGTGGACTCACCCCGAGGCGCTCGGCGCGCTCGGCTATCTTGCAGTCGTCGCGAGCGCGATCGGCTTTCTCCTCTACTTCGACCTGCTCGAGCGACTGGGGGCCGTCGAGATCAACATGGTCTCCTACGTCGCCCCGATCTTCGCCGCGGTCGTCGGCTGGATCTATTTGGGCGAAGTCATCGACGCGACGACCGTCGTCGGCTTCGGTCTCATCGCGGTCGGCTTCGTGCTCGTCAAACGCCGGGCGCTGCGCGAGGAGTTCGGACACGCGGTGCGGTGGCGCTCGAGCGACTGACGGACGGACGTCCGGCAGCGGCCGAGTTACTGACCACGTGACTACCGACGGCGATGCGCGTGTCCGACGTACAATGCAGCGAGGTTCACCGCGAGGAGTCCGCAGAAGGCCACTGCCTGGAGCGACGTCGACAGCCCGTTCGCGAGCAGCGGGAGGTACAACACCGGGAGCACGATCGCTCCCCAGAACCCGGCCACACGAATCGGTTTCGCGACCGAGGGGGCGACGTCCTCGAGCGTCCGGTCGCCGGTCGTCGGTTCGGGACTCGACTCGAGGTCGGGTTCGTCCCGGTCGCCGGATGACTCGCGCTGGTCGTCGGTCGACTCGAGGGAGGCGTCGGCTGAGTCGCTGGCAGTGGAGGGTTTCGACATCGATCTGGACGAGTTCGTCTCACGTATCCGACGGTCAGCACATATAACGCGACGAACGTTTGACAATTATATGAGAAATTCACCGTCGATAAGATCGCCCTGAACGAACACCTTCGGTTTCGGGCCGTAGATCGGTCAGTCGACGACGGAGACAACAGTGACAGCGTCGCGTTGCAATCGTAATCTACCGTCGCTAAGACCCGGTTACAGTACAGTCCAGCGTGTTATTGTTCGGTTCGTGACACTCCGTTGCCAGCGAGAGCGCGATGGTACGGAAGCGGTCGAACGGGGAGCGGATACTCGACGAAAATCGCAAAAATCGGCGTTGATCGACAGCGCGTCAGCTCACTGGAAGCCGATGCGGCTGCCGCGTCGACCAGACGGCCCCGGTCCACCGGAGCCACCGCCCTGGAACTGCTCTTCGATCTGCTCGTAGTACTCGAGGATGTCGTCCGTGATCGTCGGTCGGACGTTCTCCATCGCCTGTCGGAAGTGACGCATCTCGACGATGTCGGCCTCGTGGTCCTCGCGCAGGGCCTCGATAGCCGACTCTCGAGCGATCGACTCGAGGTCGCTGCCGACGTAGCCGTCCGTGATCTCCGCGATCTCGCGGAGGGTCACGTCGGCCGCCAGCGGCGTGTTCTGCGTGTGGATATCGAGGATCCGTTCGCGGCCGTCGACGTCGGGTTGGCCGATCATGACGAGCCGGTCGAACCGACCCGAGCGCAGGAGTGCGGGGTCGATCATGTCCGGGCGGTTCGTCGCGCCGATGACCATCACGTTCTCCATCTCCTCTAAGCCGTCGAGTTCGGTCAGCAGCTGGTTGACGACCCGCTCGGAGACGTTCGAGCCGGTTTCGCCGCCCCGGCCCGGCGCGAGCGCGTCGAGCTCGTCGAAGAAGATCACCGTCGGCGAGACCTGCCGCGCCTTGCGGAAGGTCTGGCGGATGGCTTTCTCCGATTCGCCGACCCATTTGCTGAGCAGCTGCGGGCCGCGCACCGAGATGAAGTTCGCGTTCGTCTCGTTGGCGACCGCTTTCGCCATCAGCGTCTTCCCGGTGCCCGGCGGCCCGTAGAGCAGGACGCCGGCCGGCGGATCGACGCCCAGCCGCTCGAAGCGCTCGGGGTTGTTCAGCGGCCACTCGACGGACTCCTGGACCTGCTCTTTGGCGTCGTGAAGCCCGCCCACGTCGTCCCAGGAGATTTTCGGTAACTCGACGAGCACCTCGCGCATCGCGGAGGGTTCGACCTCGTTGAGTGCGCCGCGGAAGTCCTGGCGCTTGACGATCATCCGGTCGATCAGGCTCGGCGGGATGTCCTCCTCGTCGAGATCGATCTCCGGCAGGTATCGACGCAGCGCCTTCATCGCGGCCTCCTTCGTCAGCGACTCGATGTCGGCGCCGACGAAGCCGTGGGTCTCGTCGGCCAGGTGGCCGAGTTTGACGTCGTCCGAGAGGGGCATCCCGCGCGTGTGGATCTGGAGGATCTCCTCGCGACCCACTTCGTCCGGCACGCCGATCTCGATCTCGCGGTCGAATCGGCCGGGTCGGCGCAGGGCCGGATCGACCGAATCGACGCGGTTGGTCGCCGCGATGACGATGACCTGGCCTCGCGCCTCGAGGCCGTCCATCATCGTCAGCAGCTGGGCGACGACGCGGCGTTCGACCTCGCCCGTGACGTCCTCCCGTTTCGGCGCGATCGAGTCGAGTTCGTCGATGAAGATGATCGACGGCGACTCCTCGCTGGCGTCCTCGAAGATCTCTCGGAGCTGTTGTTCGGACTCGCCGTAGTACTTCGAGATGATCTCCGGCCCCGCGATGGAGAAGAAACTCGCGGAGGTTTCGTTGGCGACCGCTTTCGCCAGCAGCGTCTTCCCGGTCCCCGGCGGCCCGTGGAGCAAGACACCCTGTGGCGGCTCGATCCCCAGTTTCTTGAAGATCTGCGGGTGTTTCATCGGGAGTTCGACCATCTCCCGGACGCGTTGGATTTCGCTCTGGAGCCCGCCGATATCCTCGTAGGTGATCCCGCCGCCGGTCTTCTCGAAGCCGCTGATCGGCTCCTCGCGAAGTTCGACGTCGGTGTCCTCGGTGATCAATACGACACCCTCCGGCTCCGTCTCGACGGCGATGAGCGGAATCGCCTGGCCGGGCGACCGCATGAATGGATGATTCGTCGAGGACATGACCGGGACGATGTCGCGGCCGACGACCGGCCGTTTGAGGATCTGGCGTTTCACCATGCCAGCCGCGTCGGAACCGAACTGCACCGACGCCTCCTCAGGGGGTGCGAGCGTGAGCTTCTCCGCCTTCGTCGCCTCTGCCTTGCGGATCGTCACTCGCTCGCCGATTCCCACGTCGGCGTTCTGGCGGGTGAAGCCATCGATCCGGACCGTATCCGTGTTCCAGTCCTGCCGGTCAGCACGCCACACCTTCGCCGCGGTGGTGTCTGCACCTTCGATCTCGATGATGTCGCCCGGACTCAGCTTCAAATGCAACAGCGTGTCCGGGTCGAGTCGGGCGATACCACGACCCGAGTCGTTCGGGTACGCCTTCGCAACCTCCAGTTGAACTTCATTCATGATTCGGGTAGACGATGATGTCTGTGACTCCGCTTCGTGAGCGGATAGGTTTTTTGCTAGCCTTCACCGCATGGTATGCTAGATGCTACCATATATGATTGTGGCTGGAACGTACATAGCTGTACCGGCATCGGTTGGTTTTAGTGCTACCGACAGTCGGTGTAGGCACCGAATACGGCAGCAGCCTCGCGGCGAGGAGATGCCTTTTTGACCGTGCCACTCGGCCACCTACGCATGAAGATCCTCGCGTTCGACGGCCGCATGGGCGCAAGCGGCGATATGATCCTCGCCACCTTGCTCGACGCCGGGGCTGACCCCGACGCCCTCGAGTCCGTGACCGACGCCCTCGAGGTGGAGTACCGAATCGACGAGACGGTCAAGTGCGGCATCTCCTCGACGACCGTCGACGTCTATCTGACCGATCGTGATGATGGCGGTCACGACGGCCACAAGCACGATCACAACGCCGAGCACGGCCACGCGGACGAGCACGGCGGGAGCGAACACTCCCACGAACACGCCGATCACGCTCACGACCACGGAGACGGGGACGAACACGGTCACGACCATGCCGATGGGAATGGTCACGGGCACTCTCACGACGCCGGAGAGGACCACGTCCACGCCGAAGGCCACGGCCCCCACCGGAGCTACCTCGAGGTCCGCGAAATCGTCGAGAACATGGGCCTCGAGCCGGCGATCGAGCGCGACGCGCTCGCGATCTTCGAACTGCTCGGCGAGGCCGAGGCGAGCGTCCACGGCGAGTCACTCGAGGAGATTCACTTCCACGAGGTCGGCGCCGACGACGCCATCGCGGACATCGTCGGGGCCGTACTGTTGTGTCACGACCTCGCTCCCGACGAAATCGTCACGACGCCGCTCGCGACGGGCGGCGGCAGCGTCTCGATGAGCCACGGCGAGTACCCCGTCCCGACGCCGGCGGTCGTAGAGATCGCCCAGCGCGCGGATTGGTCGCTTCGCGGCGGTCCCGTCGAGACCGAACTGCTGACGCCGACGGGGGCCGCAATCCTGGGCCACCTCGCCGACGGCGTGGCGTCGCTGCCGTCGCTCGACCTCGAAACCTCGGGGTACGGCGCCGGCGGCTACGATCTCGACCCGCACCCGAACGTCCTCCGGGTGCTAGTCGGCGACGGCAGCGGTCGAGGGGCGCTGGCGAAGGACGATATCGCCGTCCTCGAGACGAACCTCGACGACGCGACGCCGGAGGTCCTCGGCGGGCTTCAGGAAACGCTCTCGGACGCGGGCGCGAGAGACGTCTCGATCCTGCCAGCCACGATGAAGAAGTCCCGCCCCGGCCACCTCGTGAAGGTGATCTGCAAGCCAGAAGATCGGGAGCGAGTGGCTCGAGCGCTCGCCGAAGAGACCGGAACGCTCGGCGTTCGGGACGCCGGCGCGACCCACCGCTGGATCGCCAGTCGGGAGTTCGAGACGGTCGAACTCGAGGTCGAGGGTGAGACGCACGAGGTGACGGTGAAGATCGCGAGCGATGTGGATGGCGAGGTGTACGACGTGAGTACCGAGTACGACGACGCGCGAGCCGTCGCCGCCGAAACGGGCGTGGCGATTCGCGAGGTGATTCACCGCGCCGAGACGGCTGCTCGAGCGGCTCTGACGGATCGCGACCGGCAGTGACAGCGGACGGATCTGCGGAGTTTCGGGTGTCGACGAGGGTGTACGTGCGCTGACGATGATGTGCGTGCATCAACTTCGGGACGAACGAGTAATCGGGTCCTATCCGAATCGTATCTTCCTCGTTCCGTCGGCCTGTTCGGCGCGCGGTGTTCCACATTTTCGGTGCGGTGTGTCGCCAGCGGTCGTCGTTCGAACGATCGCACATTTTGGATCGATTTCTGGAGCGAAAGCGGTCGTTCGCGCGCCGAACGATTCTGTCGGTTTATTGTCTGATGTGAGCGACGTGTGGGTGCCCCCGAGGCAACCAATGAAACGGATATCACAGCGGTACGGAACGATCGGACGGACAGTGTTCGTGATCGCGATCGCGGCAGGGTTGCTCGCGCTGAGCGGCGCCGGAACGGCAGCGGCCCAATCTACGACCGTCGAGGACGGTGACGATGCGGTGGAGGAGGCGAGCGTGACCGTCACCGAGGAGGAGACGATCAGCGAGGTCACCGAACAGGAGACGGTCGATACCAGTGAGGAGACGACGGAATTCACGGACGGGACTGACTCGTTCGAAGATATCTCGGTCGATCCGGTGACGCCAGTAGTCCCGGATCTGCCGGCGATCTGACGGGGTCGATTGACACGTAGTCCGATACCGCCGGCGAGGGGCCGTTCGGAATCGGTCTCCGTGCTCTCGTACATTTTTTGTCGCGTGGAGTGCCGTGAGTGCCGACGAGACCGACACACATCTCAGCTGCGACGTTACTCGAGAAGAGACGGGAGCCTCGAGATGCACGCGATAGCGTGGCTGTGATAGTAACAACTGAAACAATTTACACACTGATCGCAACGCAGTCCTGCGATCAGGTGTGCATTGATGTTCAGTGGCTACTGGCTCGAGCCCCCGACTGCTGCCTTCGAACAGTTCTCGACGACGACCGAATTCAGTCGTCGTCTCCGTCGTCGATATCGATCGACGTTCCGGATGAAATGTTCGTCGATTGCGAAGTGCTCGTCGTGGAACTACTGGTGACTACCGAACTGGTGGCCGAGCTCGTCGTAGACTGAGTGACGTTCGCGTTCGCGTCGGCTGACGACTGGACCACCGTCGTCGACCCCGCCTCGGTATCGGATACTGCCCTCACGGAGACGGAGACGTCGGCTTCAGCGTCGGTGATCACCTCGATGGTGGTGGTCCCGGCATCGGCGTCGGGCGTGTGGACCACTACACCCCACGGGAACGTCGCCGTCTCGGCTTCCGCGTCGGTGTCGACTCGCTCCACCGGAGGAGCGTCCGCCACGTTGGCGGCTGTCGTCACCGAAAGCGAGATGCTTCCCTCGGACTCGGCGATTATTTCGACGTTTGTATCGCCCGATTCGGGATCGGTCTGGTGGGTTATCGTTCCCCACGAAAAGTCGGTTGTTGTCATGTCACTTGCAGGGTTTTGGGTTGTCTGTTGGCGTGATCCTCGGCGAACGTTGTCGCTCCTGGTGCGGGAGAACACTCCCTGAACCAGCGACAGTGAGACTCACACCGGATCACGATTGCAGTTCTGGACCGTGTCGGATCGTCTGGCGATCTCTCGCTACCTCATCAGTACAGACGACTCGGTTTGAACCGTGGGGATCGTTTTCCCAGTACTCAGTCGCTACTACGCGGCTCACGACCCATGACGAGCGAGCGTTCGGGTACTCGAGCGACCGTGCAATCGCGCGGCTCTCGGTCGTCATCGCACGAGACGGTGCGAAACGACGGCTGATGCTCGAGGCCGTATCGGAAGCAGTCGATTCTGCAGGTCGTCCGGACCGTGGAGAGCACTGCTGTTCGAAATTCGGGTACAGCCGTTTGATTCGGATCCCTCGCCGGATGGTCGCGGAGTCCGTTTCTGGCCGATGGAAACCCGTTTGGACGGATCAGGTGGTTTCGTTTGAACGGATCCAGGGGTTTGCTGATATTTCACTATCCGCACACGTAATACGGCGCCTCGCCGTTTTCGCTTGCACTGATCGCTCTAGGGTGCGGTAAAATAAATAAATTTGAAAGACCGTTGCAGCTTCCACTTAGAGGATCAGACCGACGCCGTTGTCGAAGTCATCGAAGTCCACGTCGACGTCGATGACACCGACACCGGCGTCACCGCCATCGCCACCATCGCCGCCTTCAGCGACCGTGGTTGCGTCTGCGTCAATTGCGTTACCCTGATCGACATCCTGGTTCTGGTTCACGATAGCCGTGGACTCGGAGACAGCCGTGGACTCAGCGCCAGCGAAGTCCTCAGCTGCACCTTTGTCCTTCGGGTCGTGTTTGTCATTTGCAGCCGCCTGCCCGTCGCCGTCACTCACTGCGGCCGACGTTGCAGTCGACTCTGAGCTAGCCTCTCCGACCTGCTGGTTCACGTTATTCTGATCGAAGTCCTGCACCGTTTCGGCGGCTGCACTGCCACCGTCGCCACCGTCACCAGCGGTGATGTTGTCGGTGTCGATATCGATATCCTGTGCTGCAGCGGTTCCTGCGAACCCCATAAACATGAGTCCGCCGACCATTGCTACCGTCAGTGTGACTGCGAGTGCTCGATTCATTTGTGTTAGGTCTGGCACGCCTCACAGTCCGGATCGCCCCCGGTTGCTGTGACGCGTTGCCCAGTCGGGACGAATCACCGACTCTCACTTATACCCGGAGAACGGTTACGGGAGGAATAGTTGGTTTAACGGATCGAACAGTGCGGTTTAGTCAATGTACGTGAGTATACACGTTTGCCGGATCGGGATTGGTTACCGACGCGGACAGGAGTGTTTCCCCGCCATCACCTTTCGTCTCTTGGGTACCTGCGTTTGCACTCGAGGCTCGTGCCACTGATCGAACGGATGGAGCCAACAGCCACCGGCCGGCCGATAACCCACCTGATGCCCGCGAAGGCAATCGATGTACACGTCGCGTGTCCGAAACCGTTCTTCGACGCGCGCTCGCAGCGAGCTACCGAGACGGAACCGAACCCAGTCGGGAGACACCGATCGGATAGCTATCGCCGCCGAGAAGAATCACGGCAGCCGAGAAAGCGACGTGTTTCGGCGACCCGATACGAAAGTCGGCAGCCGGGTCTTGACAACCCGACAGCTCAATACCAGCTAGCAGTTTCGTCTCGTGTCGATCATCCTCGAGTGAGATGGGCGGTCGTCTCCCGAAACGTGAATAGCAGTAGACTGACGGACGGCAGCTGTCAGGGCGTTCACCCCCTCACTTGAGCGAATCCGTCTCCCGCTCGAGGTCGACGAGTTTCGCACGGACAGTCCCCACCGATCGGCCGATTTCCCGAACCACCGCAGTCGATTCCGACAGAGCCACCGCGACGAGCGACAGCAAGCTACGAACTCGAGTGTGAATCAGGGAGCGAGAGCGGTCGCTCATTGATTGATGACGTTTTGGGCACCGATCGCCGAAAAAAGGAAGAACGTTAGGAACGGTGTTAATAATCGCTGTGACTACCGATTAGAGGAATCCAGCGAGGAAGAGGTCGATGTCGAAAACACCGACACCGGCGTCACCGCCATCGCCACCATCGCCGCCGAGAGCGATCGTGGTCGCGTTCGCTTCTACGGCGTTACCTTGGTTGACGGTCTGACTCTGTGCGACGACAGCTTCGGAACTACTGCCTGCAGCAGAGTCGGCCCCACTACCGACTGCGTACGACTCCGCAGTCGACGTCGAGTCAGCGACGCCAACCTGTGCGTTTTGGTTCGTCTGATCGAAATTCTGCACCGTCGCCGCAGCCGCATCGCCACCGTCGCCACCGTCACCAGCTGTGATGTTGTCAGTGTTGATGCTAATATCCTGTGCCGCGGCGCTTCCTGCGCCTCCTATGAATAAGAGGCCGCCGACCATTGCTACCGTCAGTGTAATTGCGAGTGCTCGGTTCATTGTTTTGTTCTGGAACGCATTACAGCTATGCGACACTGGGTTCCGGTACCAATGGTGCTGCGACGCGTTGACCAGTCAAGACGTATCACTGACTCCTACTTATACCCGGAGAACGGTTACGAGATGAATACCCGGTTTAACGGGTTGAACGGTTCGTTTTGTAGTCACTGCGCGTGAGGGGGCATCACTACCTGGTCGGCATTCTTCACCTACGCGGACAGCTGCGTTTCAATCCGCGGGTGTTCGTCGGGTAGGCACCCATTGCACTCGAGGCCCCTCCCACCGCCCGCACGGGTTGCGTCACCGTCCGACGTCGGCCAACAGTCCACTCGAGGCCTCCGAAAGCGGTCGACATCTATCGTACCAACTGACACGAGCGACACATCGATCACATAGCTCACTGGTCGTCCCTCCCTGTCTGCTCACGGGTCGTGTGCGCCGCGAACTCGAGGCGGTTGCTCCCCTCGCAGTGTCCGTTCACACGGTATGCGGGACCGTAGTGCGCAAGAGTTGAATTGAATACGACTCCTCCTGCGGAGGCGAACACTTCGAAAGCCCCTGGCCCGCTCGACCGTCCGGGGCTCGCTGCGGTCCTCACTCCGTTGCGGTCCTTGCGTCGCCTGGGAAGGATCGACCGGGCCAGCCCCTTTCATTCCCGCCCAACGGCGAGTTGATCGAGGGGCACGACTCCGGCGGCTGGTCACTATTCGCATCTTCTTTGTCCCACTACGGTCCCGCACTATTCGCTTTGCCGCGGTTCTCGCTCACTTCGTTCGCTCCGAACCGCGTACGCTCCGAACCGCGTACGCTCTGAACCGCGTACGCTCCGAACCGCGCTACCGTCGTGCGATCGGGTGTGTAACTCGTTTCAGTTGTTACTATCGTTCCGACGGATAGCCCGGTACTGATCACCGACGACTCTAAAACGCGTGAGCAAGGGCCGGCAATAGACGGCGGTCGTTTCGGTCGCGATAACAACGAACAGACATTCGTGGACTAAGCGGCGGAGCAGATCAGCAACACGAGAACTGAAACAGACTCCGGGCACTGATGACGTGAGTGTGGGAGTCTCGATTGCAGAGCGAATAGCTATCGGCTCGTTAGTTACTACGGGCTTTGGTGCTCCGATCGCCTTCAAAAATGAGGTTAGTTAGGGAAGATCCGATAATCGCTGTAGTTAGCGATTAGCCCTCAATGACGCCGTTGTCATCGAAATCGATGTCGACGACACCGACGCCAGCGTCACCGCCAGCGCCACCATCGCCACCAGCGGCGATCGTGGTCGCGTCCGCGTCTATGGTGTTAACCTGATTGACGTTCTGGTCCTGGTCAACGACAGCAGCGGAACTACTGCTTGCACCAGAGCTAGCTCCAGAACCGGCTGCGAGCGAGTCCGCAGTCGATGTGGAGTCAGCTACGCCGACCTGCTGATTTTCGTTAGTCTGATCGAACTCCTGCACTGTCGCCGCAGCCGCATCGCCACCGCTGCCACCGTCTCCGGCAGTGATCTCATCGGTGTTGATACTGATATCCTGTGCTGCAGCGGTTCCTGCGAACCCCATAAACATGAGGCCGCCGACCATTGCTACCGTCAGTGTAACTGCGAGTGCTCGATTCATTTGTGTTAGGTCTGGCACGCATCACAGCTCCCAGATCACTGTGGTCGCTGTGGCGCGGTGCCCAATCGGGACGAATTACTGACATGCACTTATATCCGGAGAACGGTTTCAGTGGGAATCGTTGATTTAGCGGATCGAAAACGCACTATTAGTTACGATAGACGAGTATCTGCCCGCCTTACGTGTGATTCTATCACTTCTACATTGATATCTCCGTCTCCGCTACAACTTTCTACCACCGGCTTCGGTTCGCCGCGCCGTCCCCGAAACTGATCGCTGACAACGGTTCCGATGCTAGTTCGTACGGACTAACATATCACTTATCGTGATGAAACAGTACCCGTTTCGTGGAACGTTCGGAAGACGTGACATCGTCGTCACCCGTAATTTATAGTGGTTAGCGGTTTCCCGAGGCCCCATCCAACGGCGGGAGCAGTCTCCGACCGGCACTTGCACTCCGTCAGCGCAGACGCTTCCCGTCACAGCCGTCGTCGGCGTCCAGAGCGATTCAGCGCGCCGAATTGCGATCTCGTGTACCCAACCACGTCGTGCGTTCGAAAGTCGCCATCGGTGGCGTAGCGCCCGTTCTCGAGGGCTCGACGGACACACGGCTCACGAAGACGAGATTGTCACGATCGTTCGAGAGTCGTTTTTCCGTGAAAAAAGTGTTTGGCACTCGATCCTGTATCCGTGGGCATGAACCGACGCGACATCATCAGTCTTGGTGCCGGTGTCTGTGTCAGCGCCACAGCCGGCTGTCTCGGGAGGACCGCGGATTCCGCGGACGGTGGGTCCGACGACGAGTCGCTGTGGACCGACGACGGGAGCGATGGGGGGAACACGTCGAACGGGGAGTCGTCGGCGGACGAGCCACTCGAGCGGATCGTGATCGGCGACGAGTCGGAGACCGATGCGGCGTACTCGCTGTACATCTGGAACGCGACGGACGACGAGCGGTCGGTCGAGATCCAGATCGATCACGACGGGGCGTCCGTTCTCGATCGAACCGAAGACGTGCCGGCCGAGGAGTACCTCGAGATCGTCCTGATCGATTCGGGGACCTACGAGACGACCGTGGAGTCCGAGTCCAGTCGGAGTTCGGTGTCGATGACGCCGCCGAGTGGCGACTGCGAGGAGTCACGGACGGTCATGACGCTCCAGGAGAGAAGTATTGGGATTGATACATCAATTCGGTGTTGATCAGTAAGGTATTCATAAGGTTTGGTGATAGCCGTCCGATTTATGTGACTTCAAGATGTGAGCCGTCTTATGTACATGCTCCAACGGAGCCCGCAGAATGACCGACGAGATACTGGTCTAAGCGACCAAACTTGTTGCTGGTTTGAATCATCTCATCAGACCAACCGGCATTGTCCCAGCGGTCGCATCTATCCCGACTGTATACAACTGGAAGTCCGTGAATTGCCACAACCATTCGTTAGTGTCCGAATCGGTCGACGTTCGAGTGAGCTATGGACGTAATCAACGAGGATGGAGACCTTTTCGGCACCATCAACGTCGTCGACGCGCTCGTAGTCCTCGTGTTGATGGCCGTGGTAATCTCGGGGGTTGCGATTGTTGCCGGTGCGTTCAGTGTCATCGCTGCCTTCGCCGTTCTCTTGTTACTCACAGCCATCGTCGGGGGGTTCACGACTATCGGCGCGCAGGACAGCACCCAACTGGAGCGGCGGTACGCGACGATCGAACTCGAATCCCAACCCGACTACGTACTCGAGCGGATAGATGAGGGTAATGTCGGAACGCTTGACGGCACTGACGAGACGGTCACGGTAACGGATGTCCAGATTATCCCTGCAAGGGGCGGTGCAGACGACGATCGGCCCGACGTTACGCTTCGGACAGAAGTGACCGGTAAACCTATTCCGGACGATGCACATGGGCGAGACCGGTTTCAGGTCACCGGCACTAACTTTCAGCTCGGCAACGAGATCCGGCTCGATATGGGGCCGTACACGGTCACTGGCATGATCACCGATCTCGAACGCGAGGGTGCGACCCTCTCTGAGGGTGGGGCGACCACAACAGCCCACGTCGATCTTAAGAATGTCTCACCAATAGTTGCGAACACGCTCGAGGCAGGCATGACCGAGACGACGAGAGGCGAGACGGTCGCGCGGCTTGAGTCGATCGAGCGCAAACCGGCCCGCTTGATCCTCGAGAGCGAGGACGGGGAATTACATGAGCGGGAACATCCGCGGAATGTAAATCTGACGCTGGTCGTCGAGTTACAGACGACGGTCGGGGAGACCGGCATGCGGTTTCGGGGCCAACGGCTTCGCGTCGACTCGAGTATCGTCCTCGACTTTGGGTCAATTACTGTCGACGGGACGATTACGGCGATCAGGTGATTTTGATGCTCGATTCCGCACTCGATCGATCAGCAGTCGCGAAACGAGTGGGAGGACTCCGCGACTGGCTTCGAGCCAGGGGCGAGCACTCGGCCGTTGTCCACGCGTGTCGCCGTGTGAGTTCTTCAGGGCTGGATCGGGCGGTCGCTGGCACGAGGCTGGCCACGCTATGTTCGGCGAGCACCAAATTCCGTCAGGCCGGGAAGCGCTCGCGGGTCGTAGCCCTGAGTCGGCTCGGACGGACCTCGCTGGTGTCTTCGGCCGCGTATCGGTGGTTCACGGCGGAGCCAGAGCCGGAGGTCATCGTTATCGACCTCCGCGAGACGCGAACCATTGGCCCAGTGATACGCGGTCTGGATCGGGTCGTTAGTGGATTTGAGAGGTGGGGCCGGACGTCGACTGTTGTCGACTGGTGTAGGCAGGTCGGCTCGACCGTCCAAGCGCGGCCGATCCGACTGGCGAGTGTCGTCGTCCTCTCGGCGATGGCGGTCTCGCTGCTAGTCGCGTCTCGAGGTTCGCCTTCGACGTTATTTGTATACTCGTCGCTGACCCTAGTCGGATTGGCCGCCCTCGGGCTTCGGTCGCGGGCGAGCTTGGGGGAATTGCTCGAGACTCGAGTCGGACGAGCGATTGTGGCGGCGTTCGAACCGCCCGAGCCGCCGGAGCGCGGTGAGGGCGAGGGCGATAGTCGGTGACGATTTGGGAGTACTCCAATCATCGAGATGGAACGCTCGAAGAGACGCACACCTCGAAAGCCCCCGACGTGCTCGAGTCGGGGGGCTTGCTGCGCTCCTCACTCCTTGCAGTCGTTCCGGTGCTTACTTCGCCCGCCTTCCTCGAGCAACGGGAGCGCAAGCGCTCCCGAGCATCGCGAACGCGTCGCGTTCGCTCACCGCGTCGGCCCCTTTCAGTCCCACCCGACCGCGCGGTGGTCAGACGCGAGCCGTCTCGGTGGGTCGGGCGACGATCCCGGAGCGGTTCGACGAGGGACGCGCAATCGGGCTTCGGGACGGAGGGGCAGTCGACGAGAGCGAAGACGATTCGCTACTCGTTTAGTCAGCAAGAGCACGTCATAGAATCTTCGTATACCACCTCTCTTCGAGTTGCTGAATGGTCTATAGTAGAGCTGAAGATGTGGTGGTGAAGGTACGTTTGAGGCCTTGTCTCTTCGAGACTGGTTACGGGACGTTCGACAGTTGTTCTTCGAGTTAGAACAGCACAAGACCGAAGAACCTTGACGAACTGGGGCAGTGCGCTGACTACCCCAATCTTGATTCTCGTGAAGCGTCAACGTTGTCAACAAGAATGTCACATCAGATCCGTCTCGAAGATGACGTATACGAACGCATCAAAGCGAACAAACGTGATGATGAGTCGTTCAGCGACGCCGTGGATCGTCTTATCGGTGGGCGGTCACTCCGCGATCTCCGCAATGTCTTCGACGAAGACCAGGTGAGCGAGATGCGCGACGCGATAGCGGCCGCTGATCAGGCGGACCGCGATGAAGTACGGGAGGTCGCGGAGCGCTTCGAATGATCGTTGATACGAGCTTCGTTCCCTCGGGCAGCTTTTGGTCGCCGGGCTGGCTGCCCTCGGACTTCGGTCGCGGGCGAGTTTGGGGGGAATTGCTCGAGACTCGAGTCAGACGAGGGATTGTGGCGGCGTTCGAACCGCCCGAGCTGCCGGAACGGGTTGAAAATGAGCCGCGACAAGATGGGGAAGGACGCTCTGCGAAACCCCAGGAACAGGGCTAAGTGATTCTGGTCGGACGTATTACCTGTGTCGAGTAATACCAATGGCCCGGTGAGGAGCGAATCGTTTCCGTCACCGAAAAGGGGCAGGCGACGATTCCGAAGCGGCTCCGGGAGAAACACGGAATTCCAGCGCCCGGGCGGGTGAAGTTCGTCGAGAACGAGGCCGGTGAGATCGTCGTCCGGCCGGTCGGCTCGATGCGGGAGTTCCGCGGCCTCGAGCGAGACGGCGAGGAGGAGCGCCCGGCGACAGCCGTCCTTCGCGACGAGCGGGAGCGAGAGACGCGGCGATCCGAAGCGGTAGTCGAGACGTTCGACGACGAGGACGCGGAATGACCGACTGGATCGTTTTCTACGTCGGTTCCTGAGTCGGATTCCGTCCGGACGACGTTCGGCGGAGTCTCGAGCGACTCGAGGAGCTGGGCGTCGACGTCTACGGTCCGCACGAGTGCTGGGAGACGGCCGCCGCGCTCAAAGCGGCGCACCAGCTGGCACTCGGCGATGCGTACGCGCTCGCGACGGCCGAGGCCGTCGACGGGACGCTCCTTGTCGGCGCAGACGACGACTTTGAGGTGTTAGCGGCCGACCTCGAGCGGTTCCGCGACGAACCGGCTTGATCGGCTACCGTGGACCGTTCTGGAGCTGTAGGCTTCTCGTCGCCGATTGTTGTCTCGAGTGTGGACACTACTCACGCCAACCCATCACGGAAGCGTTCAATCGGGACTCGTCAGTTCGACGGGGGGCAATCGTCTCGATCGGATCGGTCTCGCTCTCGCTTCTCTCGAAGGAGGTCTGTTGCGGGGGCATCCGTTGATGCTTCACTCCGAGCGGCGAATCCCTGCATCTCGCTCGCGGATTGGACCCGTTCGACGACGATGTTTCCGTCCTCGGTCTCACGGAACAGTACCTTCCCCGGCGGGTCGATCCCGAGTTTCTCTCGAAACCGCTTCGGAATCGTCACCCGGCCGCGTTTCGAGACCGCAACGACCTCCGTCTCAGCGTCTGGCGACGATTCAGAGTCGCTCATCGCTCATCAGTATGTGATGGTCATAGGTGAATGTTTTCAGCCCTACAGGATCACGCTTCGCCAGCGCGCGGGATCGGTATCCGGTGACAGCTGTCGTCTTCAGGAGCAGCAACAGACCGGTCCTCGGTTTAGACTGCCGACCGACTGCTCGAGGAAGAGACCGACGACTATCCGACCCGGTTATCGTCCGCTTCGCGAGGCGTTTCGGGGTCCGTTTTGAGAGGGAAACCTCTCTCGAGGGTGGGTTGCTACGTCCCGTCCACAGTCACCCGAGGACGTCAGCTGTCTCCGGGGGCTGTTCTCTGTGGTGGGTCGTCTCGCCGGGAACCTCCGCATCGTCGGGCACGATCAGTCGGCGCTCGGTGTACTCGAGCCCGTTCTTTCGCTCGGTTCGCTTGCGGACCGCGAGTCGGTGCTTCGAGAGGTCGAGTACCGCGTCGATCGTGCGGGAGACCAGCTTCTTCGCGTAGCTCTCGCTCGTCCCCGGCTCCTGGCGTCGAATCCAGTGTTTGAGGTCGCTCGCCTTGACGTACTCCCGGACCCCCTTGCAGCCCGAGCTCCAGGGATCGTCGCCGACGCTCGAGTCAGTTCGCGCTTTCCATAGTTTCGCAGCCAGTCTGGTGGGGAGCGCGTTCGTGGTCGACCGGAGCATGTCGTCGTCCATCCGGGCGAGCTGCTGGATCGGGAGCAGGTCGCCGTAGGCCAGCGAGACGTCGCTTCGGTCGAGTGGGTCCGTGTGTTCGGGGAGTCTGACGTAGGTTCGGCCGTCGTCCTTCGTGATCCGCTCTATGTGCTCGCTTCGGACCTCAAGTTCGTGTTCGTCGACGGTGTCGGCCCGGAGGTGGGCTCCCTTCTCGAGTTCGCGCGCCTGGAGCTCGCGGAGGCGGTGCTTGTTGGTGTTCGCTTTCTTCAGGACCGCTTTGGTTTGCTTGGTTGTGGTTTTGTTGTCGGTCTGGAGATCCTCGAGTGTCGCTTGGTGGTCCTCGAGTCGGGTGTCGGTTTGCTCGAGGTGGTGGGCGTGGTTCTCGAGGCGTTTCTGCTGGTTCTCGAGGTGATCGTCGAGGCATTCGTCGTGATCATCAAGGCGTGCCTCGAGCGTCGCGATCCGCTCGTCCTTTCGTCGGAGTTCGGCCTCGAGTTCATCGATACGGTCGGTGAGGGCGGCGAGCTGGGACTCGAGCGACTCAGTCATCGTTCTCACCGTCGGTCTCCTCGGTGTCGGGCTGGTCTTCGGAGGCCCGTTCCTGCTCGTCGTGCTGGTCGTGGTCGAATTTGTTCGGCGGCGGTCCGGAGAACGTCGTCACGCCGCGGCCCGCGTCGGTGTCGGTCTCGTCCGGATGATAATGGATCGCCGCGTCGGGTCCGAGCAGGAGCAAGCCGATCTGGCTCGCTTCCGCTCTGATCTCCCGGCACCGTCGACGGGCCTGGTGGCGCGTCTCGTCCGGTACTCGTTCGCCGTCTATGTCGGCTCGGTGGAGGCGCGCGTGTAGGGATCGGGTGAGCTGGTCGAGGGCCTCGAGATAGGTTTCGATCGGGTGGGTGGAGTCTTGTGGGAGCGATGCATCCTGTCGGTCGGGGCTTTCATTACCCCGCGAATCGTCGTTCGACATGGCTTCCGTAGGGTCGTTACGGGAGCTTCTCGCGGACTGGTGCCGCTAACACCGGTCCGTCATTCTGCGACTCAGCGATAGGGAGAGCCACATATTGCTTCCGTGCGAGAGACAAGGTACTCCTCTGACATAAGTCTTGACTACATATGACGTTCTAAAAAAGCATCGAATAGCGATTTATCTCTCGAAGATGGTACTGATTTTTCTGTTCTGATGGTGGTCTATCGTGAATAGATGGTCGAACGGGTCCCGTGGATGGCTCCTGTTGACTACGAGATTCTGCTCTTTTTCGACGAGCATCCTATCCAAGTGTCTCCAAAAGTAGTTGCAGCGAATATCGACTACGATCGCCAGTATGTGGGCAAACGATGCGGGATACTCGCTGATGCAGGACTGCTGGAATCCGTTGGCACTGGTCTCTATGCGCTTACGGAAACTGGGCACGCGTATCTCCAGGGCGAACTGGATGCCCATGACCTCGAGAAAGACGAGTAGCGGTGTCTTTTCCAGAGAGTATTCTTTGAAAAGCCTCCGGTGGTCTCGAGGACTGTGACTCACTCCTCAAGTCCGTCGGCCCCTTTCAACGCACAGTGGTTTAATTGGTCAGCTTCGACGAGGGGTACCAAATCTGGCCATGCCTTCATTTTCAAGGGCCGACGCGACCGCTTGATACGGACCGCTGTTCGTCCGTGACGATGAATCACAGGACGGTAGCGATCCACCAGAAGATCGGTACAACAGACCGCTTACGTGTCACTCAAGGGTGCGTTCGAGTTCGTTGGGTTTCTCGAGGTCCTCGGCCCGCGACTGCTGGTCGATATCGGCCTTGCACTGGGTGGTAGTCTGTTGGTCTGGTTCTGGTTTCTCTCACGTGACTCTGGTCGAACGCTCGTCGTGGACGATGATCTGTCGCTGATCGCCCCTCGAGTATCGCGTCGCTGTCCATTGAATCCGTCGCGTGGTGTCGTCGACCGACAGCGAAGTCCTCATGGATGGCAGACAGTGACCAGTGGGCAGGCCATCAACGGCATCGAGCGCATCGGCGGGCTGTCGCGACTTGAGTCTGTGGTGGAACGCCACGGTATCGATCGCGGCCTCGAGGTGCTGGTCCACGAGTCACTGTCGGATCGGGTACTCGATAGCAGTTCGGTTGGGTCGTTGGTCGAGGTGGACCTTGAGCCGATTCCGTGGTACAGTCGGATCGTGAAGCCAGTGTTCGATGTCCTGTTCGCCTGGTTCGGGTTGTTGCTGTTGTCGCCACTAGTCGACTTGATCTCGATGGGGATTCGCCCGGTCCCATTCTGTACGGTCAGACGCGGACGTCCGAGCTTGGCGGGAAGTTTTCAGTGCTGAAGTTTTGCTCCATGCTCCCCGAGAGCGAAGACGCGAATCCCGGTGACGACGACGATCGGATTACACGCGATGGACGTGTTCTTCGGACAACCCACATGGACGTTATCCCGCAGCTGTGGTCGATTTTGGTCGGAAATATAAACGTTGTCGGTCCGCAAGCCGACTGGTCCAAGGAAGAGCAACTGTTCAAGAACAAGGCTTTGGCTGGTCGAAGCGATAGGGCGTGCAACCTGGTCTAAGCGACCTAGCACAGATTTGATCGGTCGACACCACAACGGTGCGAAGAAACTGGCGTGTAACCTCCAGTACATACAGCAACAGTCGCGCTGGTTCGATCTGCTGATCGTCTGTACGCAGATCTCTATCGTCTTTGGATCTTATTCTGATCGAATATCCTGCTGACCGACTCTCCAGTAGATTTGAGCCGTTTGGCGTTGTATCGAAGCAGCGGATGCAGGCTCGAGGCTGTGGGTAGTTGTCCTCCTCCACCGAAAAAGTGCACTGGTTTTCTCGATTGCTTGAACCAAAAAAGTCGTATTTCAGTGATTGGGGGACCTCTGTGTTATCGAACCGCGTCGATTATTGGAATAACGTACTGAGCAATTGAGTCAGGCAATCGATCGGTGAACTCATCGATTTCATCCGAGGAGATGACGCCGAGTCTGAGCGTTAATATCGAATAGACGATAAATCCTACTGGGGGAACAACGATCAGTGAGAATATCGACGAGTCGATTACCGATGCGACGCTAAAAATGACGGCAGCGGAGACCGCAGCTACCATTGTGATTTTTACTAGTCGGAGATCCTCGATCGGATTGAATCCGATCTGTCGGGCCGCCAGAACGTGAAAGACAACCATCGAGCCGTAGCTGAGACTGGTGGCAATAGCTGCACCAGTGGTCCCGTATCGCGGGATCAATAGCAGATTCAAACAAAGATTCATGATCGCAGCGGTACCAGTCGCCAGAACCAGAATGCGGAGGTCGCCTTTCCCCTGCCCAACTGCGAATATCGGCCGAGCAAGTGCAAAGCCGAGCACACCGGGGAGTAGCAGTATCAGTGGGAGAGTCGACGCATCAAACTCCGATCCGAAGTATATCGGGACGAAATCGTCTGCTAGTGCTGCGAGACCGATCACAAGCAAAAGCAGAAGAGAAAGGTTGTACCGAGTTAGCCTCGAGACTAATGTCGTAATTTGGTTTGTCCGTTCTTCTGCCCACATTTTCGAAGAAGAATGTAGAAGCACCATCTGGAGTGCATTAGGAACGAACCAGAGGAATTCAGCGACGACGAGTGCAGCTTGGTAGTAACCGGTTTCTTGACTTCCTGCCAATGGTCTAAGGAGGAGGATGTCGACGTGATAGAGTGAAGCTGTTAGTAGAATCAAAAAGATACTGAGGCCATTGAACGAAAGTAGTTCGAGTTTTGGGAAGGTAGATGGAACACGGCTAAAAACTGCCTTGAGCTCAAGTTGTCGAAACAAGATTATAAATGCAAGAATGGAAACAACAAGACTAGCGATAATGTGCCCTGCAAGAACACCTGCAACACCATATCCGATGTATACAAGCGAAAGTCCGATAATACCGAAGAGAACCTTTCGAAGAATGAGAAGTGGCTCGCTTTGGTCCTCAAGTCCGAGTCCCATTAGCCCGCCACGAGCAACAGAGTATGCCTGACGGCAGACTATCAGTCCAGCGAGGAGATAGAAGTAAATTGTGTAATTCTCATCAAATAGTTGTCCGGGAATACCTAAAAATGAAATGATAGCGTATGAGAGTGCTGCAAAAATGGCTAATCCAGTTGCTACCTGAAGATAAAACCCAAAGACATGTTCGATCCAGTTCGCCTTGTCTCTATTTTCGGCAATATACTTCCGTGTTCCGTCGAATATTCCGGCATTCACAAGAATCATTGTAATGCCTAAAACAGATAGAATGAAAGCATAATCGCCATAAAGAGAACTACCGAGAAGACGGACAAGAATTGGTGTTATCAGCAAACCAAGTAGAAGTGCAGTAATTTTGGCTCCAAGAATCGAAACAAAGCCCCGAAGAACATCCATTTGCATTCTGCTTAACGGCTATTTTGATGCTCGTAAAAAGACCTCGGTTCCACGGTGAGAGATCTCATCTACATTGAAACCAATATTATCTAAAAATGATATTACTTCTGACGGTGTGTCTCCGAACTCTGTGATCTTCTCTGTGTGCACTTCAACATATACAAGCCTGATATTTTTGAGGAGTGTTTTTTCCAACCCACGTAGAACAGATAGCTCTGCTCCTTCAACGTCAATTTTTACGACCGATGGTGTCGGAACATTATATTTATTTATGACTAAATCACCTTTTGTAGACTTTACTTGTATTGTTTCTGTCTTATCATCGGTAGCTATCGAATGTTCTCCTTCACCAGGCTCATTACCAGACAACGTAAGAGCAACGTTACCCTCATTATTTGATAATGCAATTTGTAGTATGTTAGAATCAAACCCATTCAACTCAATGTTTTCTCTCAACCGTGCTGCATTCTGTGGCTCTGGTTCAAAGGCGACAATCTGGTCAGAGTCAAGCTTTGATGCAGCAAAGCAGGTATATGTTCCAACATTTGCTCCGACATCATAGAATACATCATCATCCTCCAATGAGTTCAATAAATCCACAATAACCTGCTTCTCCCCGGAGAGATCTCGAAAGCGCATAAATTCAGTAAAGTTATTAGTATAGAATCGAATGGGTTGGGAGTTTATTGAATGGAGCTGTGTATTTCCGGAAAATCTATAAACCATCTTCCAATATGGTATCGCTAATAATTTATTCAACCCAAAATGACGAATTATTAATCGAACAGGTCCCCTATACACAATGTCTCTTACTTTACGTAATAAGAAGCCTATCTGTGACTTAGTGGTCATGATTTACAGCAATTTGTTACCCTTGGCACAAGAACCTACCCGTTTGCTACTCTAACATAGTCCTTCCGCCCTGATTTTCTCTACGACTCTAGAACAATTATTATAATCATTGTAATCGAATGTTCTTGACATCCATCTGTTTTCCTGCGGCGTTCGATTTTCGCCCACTTTTTCTTTTATTACTTCAATCCCCTTCAAAAGACGCGTATCTTCTTCTACAATTTTCCCTGGAACACTGTTGTATTTGAAATAGAATTCCCTATTTTCCATATACCGACTGAAATCATGTGGGTAGAAAATAATGGGTATCTCTTCATATAGGGCATCGTAAAAAAGCGAGGAGTAATCTGTGATCATTATATCGATGTGTTTCAATATCGGGTAGAAATCTTTATTTGATGGGGCAGAAACAATATTTTCATACTGGTTATCATCTAACTTCTCTGAACTGGGGTGGTTCCTTACGATCAATAATTCATCTTCCATCAATTGTTTGTCGATACTCATTAGGGTATTTTTGTTTGGAAAAGGGCCTGCTCCGGTTTTACTCCTCCATGTTGGAAAATATAAAAATACTGTATTGAAATCCTCTTCTTCTAGCCAATTCAGAAACTCTCTATCAGTCCATAGTTCAGTATTATCAGTCACTTCACCAAACATATCCATTCTAGGTAAGCCGGTTATCCATACCTTGTCTTCTGACAGATCTGTGGCTTCCGCAACTAGGTTTCTATACTCTTTAGAAGTAGCGATTGAATAATCATGTCCCATAAAAATGTGTTTTCTAGCCAAAAATTCGATTAAACCCCATTTATTTGTCTCGTTCGTATGTGCCCATCCGAATTTTTTAAACGGTATTCCATGACCGAGACGTATTATTGTTGCTCCCCCTGTACACCACCATGGAACGTCTTTCCTAGAATGTGTTATGAAAATATTTCCGCTACGCATTACAAGATAAATCCCTTTAAATGAGGAGAAAGTGTACGCCTCGTAACCAGCTGATCTTAGTTCCTCTACAAGACCTTGATCTTTTGCCATGAATACACTTCTGATATCGTCCTCATTTTGGCTCGTATGTAAGTACAAGTGCTTTGAATTGTCTGTGAAGGAAGTTCCTTGACGGTAACCATATATCCATAATTTTCTATTTCTTGGGGCCAAAAACGATAGCAAATAAACTGGGAACATTGCCATATGAAGCACAGTTGAATACAGGGTCATGCGATCATTTGTGAACCCATAAGTACTTGTCTTTGTCGGATTATGATCTACTAAACCTACAGCTGATTGATTACGATCCGTAGTATATCCTCTATCGACACTATCTAGTTGAGAGCGTCTAAGAAGTGAGCAGGCCCTAGTGAAAAGTGCTTATGGCAACTCGTAGTAGAGATACCGTCAGACGTTTTCCAACAGCAGACTCACCACAACGTACAGCAACCGAACCGTCGCATCTCGTGTCGTTGCCGTCGCTATCGTTTGTTCGGTCAAGCAATAGCTCGATTCGATAGCGAGGCGTTTCGAGTAGTGGTATCGAGCTTCGCGTGGTGTGTCGATGAACGGCGCGTCAGCGGCGTAGCCGTGACGCGCCACCCCGTGTTCGTCGTACCGACTATTCACGTACGTACAGTTGATGTAGACGGGAAACTCGACGGTCCAGCTGTGACCGTCAAGTTTCCCCCTCAAGTGGTGCTGAATGACGTGACTCCACCCTTCCAAGAGTTCCTGCTGAATCGCCTCTCCCCATCGGATGATCGGGACCACATAGGCAACGTTGTGCGTCTGAAACAGCGTGAGACACTTGCTGTCGTAGAACCCGCGGTCGAGGTAGACGGCCTTGACCTCGGTGTCAAGCCCGTCGAGCACACCAAGGAACTCAGCAAGGACGCTACTGGCGGTGTCGCCGTCTTTGAGACGGCGTACCGCCAGCGTGTAGCGCTTGTTCTTTACACGCGCGTAGAGTGTAGCGTAAGCGTGGAACGCTGTGATTCCACGCTTCGCTTCCGAGTGGTAGAGGCCGTCTGTGTTGACGAGAAAGTTAAGAAGTTAGTCCCCGTGGATTTCATCGTCTGCTTGCTGGGTCCTGAACCTTTGTGAGGTACTGAGGCATGGATTGTGTAGAGTTTCAGATAACAAACGCGCCCCGAAACCCATCAGGGTGTTTGAGGTACGTGTGTATTAGATGGGATTCTCGGTTCAAAAGGTCGTTGCAGTGCTCAAATTACTATGTCGTCGTTCTTTTGGTATTGGACCCATACGTCTGAGGAAGTGTAGATCAACCTGCTAAAGGAGCAGATGTCCCGGCTGGAAATAGATTGAGGTAGACGGCGAGAAAAAGTGGTTGTACGCGGCGATCAATGCAGAAACAAGGCTCCTGCTAAAAATTGGTGTGTTCAGTCTTGAAGAACCGATCTCGCGGCGGCATTTTGAACTGACTCACCGAGAAACACGATCATGGCGAGAAAGAGTTCTCGTTGTTGCTGGTGGCTATCTAACCGCGTTGTTCGTCGAAAATTGAGTGGTTATTCAACTCCAGCGGCCGAAACCAGCCGAAAATCTAGCGCAAGAATTGATATATATAAAATACAGAAAATACACTAATGAATGCGAAAATGAATAACACAAGGAAAGAGTAACTAGAGAGAAAATCACCTCGCAAAAATAACAACATCAGCCCTGGTAGAAACGGGTAAAACAACTCATATGTGTCCACTCGATTATCTTTGAATTGATTATTATTCTGTACAGCTCTCTTGTATCGCATATCAGTCCTTCCAATAATGAAGCCAAACACTATAGCACCTAATATTACCCCCAGAATATGGAAATTCAAGAACAACTCCGATATAAATGGGTTTGCAACGTTGAAATTATGAACCTCGTGTTGTGTGTCCAACCATTGATATATCATCGCTCCGGACCCTATAGGCTTATCTCCCCAGAGTGAGCGTGGTATGAAAAAGAGGATCCCTCCTAAGAATTGCCTTCCATATACAACACTATTTGTATTCACAAAATCAATAGTGTGGACAAAATTTTCATAAGCATCAAAAGTGCCAGTGGTCAAATATTCTCCCATCGGCCGGTATTCTCCTATATCAAATGTAGATGCATGTCTCAACCAATTAAATATCTGTAGCCCGAATAAACCGACCAACAATACATAAAATGAAGGAAGACCATTTCGAATGGTTCGAACCATAACCAAGGCAAATATCCCATATAAAATAGCAAAAGCATAAAATCGTGCATTCGACATGGGGTTATTGATATATAGTGCCACTGGAAACATCACAACTAATAGTGGTAGCAATCTTCGATAAGAATTCTCTGTTAAAATCACATACGCAAACCCAAAAACAGCGCAAAATAGTACAATGGGCCTAATGAATCGTGTTAATAATATTGAAGGGGGTCCCGAACCAATTTGAGCTGCTACTGCAGCGCTTCTTGTCCCCCGTGTTAAAAATGCGTCGAAGCCAAGTAATAACAAGAGTAGTATAGATATGAACAACCCCGCAGATAGTACAAAAGCCAATGGCTTTGCGTCTATATGCACATGAGCGCGGAGATCACTCCTGTCAATTGAATTTTCCTGGGCCTTTCCAATAGAATAGCCGTACGTGTATATTAAACACCATCCCATAATCATAACATTAGCAAAAATCATGTGTGGTTCTGAGAGGGGGTATCTAAAAGTCCCAGATATATATTGTGTAAATGGACTAACACCAAAGAATATAAGAATAAAAAACCAATGAATTAGGTTGATAGAAATTACATTATTAACCACATCTACATAAACCATAAAAGAGGAATAGGATATTATAATCAAGAACATAAATATCAGGATAGTGTTGTATTCTTGTCCGGCATCAGAATAGTGGTTTACAATTGAAAGAATAAGTATTATTATTGGGGCAGCCACAGCAACTAAAAAAAGTTTGCTGATTGGAATAGATACGTATCTGGGGAACAGAGACCTCATTAATCAACTCTATATCTCGTGGCTTCATTAAAATTTTTATCAGACCCTACACATCTAGCTCATCTTAAAAATAATTATCTTTGTTATAATTGGTGGCATTATGAAAGACACTAATTAATCTACTGACTGACTTTTCCCATGTAAACTCTTTAGATCTTTTCTTCCCTTTCTGAATTAGGTCATTTCGCAAGTTCGGCTCAGTGAGGACTAATGACATTTTGTCACTTAATTCAGATACACTGTCTGGATCGAATAATAGTCCTGCTTCATCAACAATCTCTGGTATAGCTGTGGCATTGGATGCAATAACTGGTGTTTCTGAGGCCATAGCCTCTAGTAAAGTCATCCCAAACGTTTCTAGTCTAGATGGGAGAACAAAAAGAGATGCATTGTAATAGTATTGGGCCACAGAATTAAAATCCACTCTTCCAACGAAATCTATTTCCCCGACAAAATTATTTTCATCTAATATCGGTTCAATATTATTATAGTAATGCTCTCTCTTCTTTCCAACTATTACGAGATCATAATTATTTTTCAGTTCTTTGTCTAAACTAGTGTATGCTTCGACAAGTGTCTCTATATTCTTATGCTTCGAGGTATCTGATACGCATAGTATATATTTTCCCCTCCGAATATTTCGCGATTTGTCTTGGTTTGGTTTAAAGTCTTCTAGGTTGACTCCGTGGTATATAGTCTCCCGCTTCAATTCCCCGATCGACAATTTATCCCCAATATGGTCTTTAGCTGTGTTAGATGTAAATACAACCTTTGAAGCTTTTTTTGCTGATAGACAAGCTAGCTTTTCCATAATTTTAATTTTCAAAGATGTGATTGGGTCGGAAAACTCTACCTCTTCATGGTATATGTTGTAATTTTGGACTCCCAAAATAACGGGGCAAGTCGTCAAGAAAGTAGTTATTTCGGCTGGAGAATATAGAACATCTACATCCTCTTTTGCTATGATATATGGAAGAACTAATTGCTCATATAGGAATCTATGTGCGATATTTTTAACATCAACTTCGACCACTTGTAATTTGTCACACTCATAAGACACTATTTCATCTCTTTTATCACTCCTCACAAATAATATATATGTATGTCCGACTTCTTGCATACAGACCTGTGTACATACCTCATTAAGATAAGTAACTCCGCCCCCTATCTTTGCAGATAATCCATTTATTGCTATTTTCATTTCGGCACTCACTCTAATAGTGGGTAGTAAAGACTATTATAAGAATCTCACGCCGGCATCCTCTAGTTAGCGCAGTTTGAGAAGTGAGCAGGTCGTAGAGTTTGGTTGGAACTATGCTCGCAGACCTGCTCAGCGAGTGCTATGCGGCGGAATTTGATGAATCTTGGGAGCGTGAGCGGACGGCGAACACCCTGACGGGTGTCGCCATCCGTCTCCACGCGACCGGTTGTTCTCTCCGTGAGACACAAGCAATTATTCGCTTGATCGGCGTAGAACGATCTCATCAAGCAATCTGGTACTGGGTACATCGGCTGGCTGATAGCGTGTCAGACCCGCCGACGGCGCAGCCGTCGCGGGTCGCCATTGATGAAACCGCTATCAAGATCAACGGCAACTGGTCTTGGGTATACGCTGCAATAGATCTAGACTCACGCCTAATTCTTGATATCGCAGTGTTCGGACGGCAAGGCACCGATCCAGCCGCTGTGTTCCTGCACCGATTGACCGAGAAACACGATCTCTCCGACGTTGTGTTTCTCGTCGATGGCTACGGCTATCTGCTGCCCTCTCTCGATTAGGGTTAAGCGGTCAGATCGACTACGTCGAGAGAAACCTGATCGAAAAGTGGTTTCAGATTTTCAAGATGCGGGTTGACCGCTTCCATAATTCGTGGGGGGCAGTCGGGCGAGCGTCAGAGAATGGCTTGAGCAGTTTGTACACTACTATAACACACAACGACCGCACTAATCACTCAACGGACAGATGCAAGCCGAGGTGCTAAACTAGACAGTGCCCTCACGCCCCATAGGTAAGTTTATCCGCATGAGTCGAAAGACATGCGTAAAGAGAAATAGACTAAAGGCATGCAGATCGAATTATTGGACGACATCATTTAGGTCGGGATAAGAGCCAGATAATAATCCACTATGAGAATAGATTAGAATGAAAGAAAAATCAGTTTCCTTTATCGGTGACATTGCTTATTCATCCAGAGTCTCACCAACTATTGAACAATCTAAACTCCCTTTCAAAAACTCGACGGTAATAGCTAATCTTGAAGGAGATATAGTTGAATGGGATGGTCCACTTCATACCAAAAACATTCTTTTTAATCACAAATCGTGTCTAGATTTTCTTCTTGATATGGGTGTTGATTTGGTGAATTTGGCAAATAATCATCTGTTAGACGTTCATCCCACAGTAAAGGAAACAACATACCACTTGAAAGGGAGTGGTATTTCCTCGATAGGAGCTGGTGATAATATTGGCTCGGCAGCCCAAGTTCAAACATTCTGTCAGGGGTCATATGAATACACTGTTTTAGCATTCGGATGGAATGTTATAGGTTCATCCCCAGCAACCATAAAGTCTCCAGGTGTTAACCCTCTTAATCCCACGTATGTTCTAAATATGATCGAATATGCTAAAGAGAAATATATGGGTAATGAATTAATAGTATTATTCCACTGGAACTACAATCTAGAGCGTCATCCACAACCGATGCATCGAAAGTTAGCTTTCCAGGCAGCTGATCGTGGTGCAGATATCATCGTTGGTCATCACCCTCATATTGTGTCTGGAATAGAAATCCACAAGTCTACTCCGATCATTTATAGCCTGGGGAACTGGTTCATCCCACATGGTGTTTTCTTCGGAGGAGAACTGTCCTATCCAGAAATATCGACACTTCAGCTTGCAGTGGAATGGTCTCCGTCTGTGGGATTACTTTGCCACTGGTATCGCTATCATTCTGAGGATCATTCAGTGACCTATATTGAGAGTGATCGCTTATCTGAATCCAAACGTGTGAAAGAACTCACTCCATATCAAGGAATGTCTCATGATGAATATACGAAGTGGTTCCGAAAAAACCGTCGAGTAAAGTCACTTGTTCCTGTCTACGTTGAACCAGACCAGGAGAGAATAAACAAAATGAAAGATATGTACTGTAAATATCGGCAATTTGCTGTCGATAAATACTCTAGTATCCGCAAGTAACAGGAGTAGCCTATGGATTATAGTCTTGAATGAGGAGTTGCTTTTTGCCAGAATTCGTGAGTTCAACACGGTCAACGAATTCGATATCCACGCCGAACTCCTCTCCTAGCCTTCCTTTGAACGCATTGATGATCCCACCCGTGTCTATCGAGTCTGGATCATCTCGAGGTTCGATTCGAACTACAATCTCACCGGGAGCCTGTTGATAGAACTGGATGGAACTTACACTGTCAAGGGTCGACCCGTGCATCGCATAATAGATGAGATGGATCGCAACTTCGTGAGATTCGTCGACGTAGATACTCCGTTCCTTTTCCTCTCGACCTTGAATTGATTGCAACACTCGATATTGGCGTCTGCAAGAACAGGCCCCGATCTGTCCTTTGGTCGCGTAGTCCCCCGTTTTATACCGGATAAATGGCATCGCTCTGTTCAAAAACCCTGTCGCAACAATTTCTCCCGTTTCCCCTACAGCTACTTCGTTTCCGTCCTCATCGAGTATCTCGGTGACTCCATATTGGGGATAGAGATGGTACTTGTTCGATTGCTCGCACTCTGCTGCAAGAGCGACCTTTTCGGATTGTCCGTAGTGCGAAAACAGTCGAGTATTAAGGGCTTCCTCTATGATCTCCCGTTGGGTCTGATAGACGTTCTCTGAAGCCGCGAGCACTCCCTCGATATCCGGGAACTCTCTCGGGCTTTCTTCCACGAGATTTGCTAATTTCGTGATCGCCGATGGGTATCCGTGAATGTAATCTGGACCGATCGCGTTTATCTTTCGAACGTATTTGTCGATATTATCGATAGTCAAATGATACGGAGAGAACTCGTACGTGTTATAGATCGGATTGTATTTCCAGTATTTTCCTTCTTCTGTATCACCATAACTGATCGCTTTGAATGTGATGAGCTGATCGCCCGGCGAATACCCCACTCGCTTCCAGCCATGCATGATAAACGCCCATTCCTTACCGTATGCTGAATCAGCGAGGGTAAAAGCGAAGGGCTCGCCGGATGTTCCTCCTGTCGTTATTTTATGTGCCTGTTTCGAAGGGGAGCTAGTTGACTCGAATTCTTCCTTCCTGTTCCGTATCTCTTCCTTCTCCACGATGGGGAACACCTTGAGATTCCGAAATGGATCCTCGTGTGGGAGCGACTGATCTTGATAATAGGGAACGGTTTCGGTAGCGAACTGCAAGAGCTGATCGAGTTGCTCCCGCTGATAGTCTTCTAACTGCTCCCGTGACCACTTCTCCGATCGCTCCAAAAACGAGTACGTCTCGGAGAAATCACTCCCGCCGAGACGGTATTTGATCGGGACGAATTCGATCGGTTTCCGAACCGATTCCGGAGTTCGTCGATACCACTTCCGTATTGTGTTAAGTACCATGGAATCACCTACTTCAGTTCGCTCTCATCGGACTTTCAGTCAGGTCTGATGGACGCTTCTTCCTTCAACGACTCACGGATCGCGAACGTCGTCAACGATGTTTCTACGAGAGAGCCGATATAGATCGGGGACTGATCTCCGTTCTGAATCGCGTCGACAAACGCTCGAAACTCGTTCTCGAACCCTTTCGATTGATCGAGACCCAGCCGTCCGGTTTTGAAGTCGTCGATGCGGTACGTATTCTCGCCACTGTGTACCTCGAGATATTCCTTTCCGTCCGAACCGTCTCCGAGCACCGTATACGTGATTGTCCCAGTCGAGCCGTCGTTGAAATCGATTACGACCTGTACATTCTGTCTGGTGGGTGATTCCGCTGGAACGGCAGGACCATTCGCATAGACGGATTCGGGCGAATCATTGACGAAAAACTGTAGCAAGTCCACGAAGTGACATACCTCACCGATAATTCGCCCACCTCCTTCCTCAGGATCGAGTGTCCAGTGGTCGAGCGGTACGGATCCGGCGTTCACTCGATAATTAGCCATCAGCGGAGCGTTGGGATTTAGTGCGCTAGCGATATCCTGCGCTGGTTCGGAAAACCGCCGATTGTATCCGACCATCAAACGTCCATCCGACGCCTGCTCTGCGTCAACCACGCTTTGAAGCTCCTCACGATTGAGTGCAGGTGGTTTCTCGACGTGGACGTTCTTCCCAGCATCTAGTGCCTTGGCCGCGATCTCCGCGTGGAGATCATGCCGGGTAGCGATGACGACGAGATCGATATCCGGATCCTCGATGATCACGTCGTAATTCGTCGTGATGTAGTTGGCTTCGTACTTCTTTCCCACCGCCTTAGCACTCCCACCGGTCGCTGTTGCGACCGCAGTAATATCGATGTCGTCAACGCTCGAAATCGCTGGAAGTAGGGTACTCGTCGCGAAATTGCCGGCACCGATCATTCCAACCGAGACCTCGCCCGGTACGGACCGCTTGGAGACCGACTTGAGCGTAAGACCGGTGCTTCGCTGCTCGGTTTCGCTATCGTATTCGAGAACGACTCCCGTGTAATCACCGCCCTCTAGAATGAGATCGTACGCATCCAACGCTTCGTCGAACGAATACGAGTGTGACACGAACTCGTCGAGGTTGATACTCCCGTCACCAACGAGTCGAAGGAATTCCGCCATGTTCCGGTTTTCCGTCCAGCGAACGTATCCGATCGGATAGTCAAGCCCCTTCTCCTCGTAGGTTCGATCGTACCTGCCAGGGCCGTACGATCTCGACAGTCGGAAATCCAGTTCCTTTTCGTAGTACGCTGCTCGTGGAATGTCCATCCCGACGTCGCCGACGACTGATACCCGCCCCTGTTCCCGAGTAATCTCTCCGGCCATCTCGACCGGTTCATCGGAATCCGTCGCCGCAGCGATAACAACACCGTCTACGCCACCGCCCTCGCCGAACGATTCAGCGATGTGCTCGACGTTGTCTTGTCCGATAACAGCTCCAGCTTCGAGTTCATCGGCAGCTGACATCTTTGACTCGTCAATGTCGATTCCGAGTACGGGATGGCCGTACGCCGACAAGAGCTTCGACGTGAGCCGTCCGACCAGACCGAGGCCAATCACTGCAAACCGTTCACCGGGCGTTGGATCGAGACGTCGAACTCCCTGCAACGCGATTGCACCGACGGTAGTAAAGGACGCATCGCGGAGGGAAACGCCATCGGGAACCGAGACACAGAGATTCTCCGGAACGTGGTTGATCTCCGAGTGAGTCGCATATTCGGCACCGCCACAAGCCACGGAATCACCGACGGAAAAGTTAGAAACATCCTCTCCGACCTCGATTACTCTCCCCGAGCAGCTGTAGCCGAGCGGAAGAGGCTTGTCTAAGCGGGACTTCACCGAGTGATACGTGGAATGGAGGCCATCATTGCGCGCCTTGTTGACGACCTCTTTGACGAGATCCGGTCGTTCCTTTGCTTTCCCGAGGAGCGTCTTGTTCGCCAGTTCCATCATTGCGCGTTCCGTCCCGGCACTGACTAACGAATACCGGGTGTCAACGAGAACGCCGTTTGACGAGAGACGAGGCTCCGGAACCTCGGCGAGTTCCAATTCCCCGCTACTGAAATTCTGCTGAAGTTGTCGCATTACTGTTCTCCTTCTACCTGCTGTTGTTTTTGTTTTATCATCCGTCTATAGACTCTGATCAGCGAATTTCTCAGTTGATTGAGTGAGATGAACCCCGACTGGCTCCGAATGAGATTGCTGCAGTACGATCACGTCTCGAGCGGAGTCGATCCCATATTCAGGATAGTACGGTGCCGTCTCCACGGAGAGCTGTTCGTGCCCGAACGGCACTGCCGAAACTACAGTCTCGCCCGTTGAATCCGTAACCTCGACTCGTTCGTCTGCCACTCGCGCATCAAACTTCGGATGTACGTGCAACCGACTCATTACTGGTGAGTCGCTATTACCAACTTGATCGACCACTGTCCAAACGCCCGACTCGTGCTTGATCTTTCGATTGTGCTTGTACCTTGGACGGCCAATCCCACTCACCGAGTATGTGAATTCGAGTGTCTCTGCCGATTTGTCGAACGATACCGACGGATTGAGACGTCCCAAGAGCCAGAACGAAGAGGCCATTCGAACGGGTTCTGCTTCACCGACCTGTACGGTGTTATGACTCCGGATACTTCGAGCACGCTGACGACGATCTCCCGCTGCGTATTCGTAAACGCCTGTATCGGTAAACACTCGCTGCCCATCGATCCAGAGACAAATCTGTCCGGGATGAGCGTGAGCGTGAGCGGGGATATGCGGAACTGCGATCTCGTGTGCCGCTACGAGCATTCTATCGTCCCCATCACCGAGCCAGTAGAACCCGGAGCCGTCCATTCGATTTGTCTGTGGTGCAGTCAAGGAATCGATCACTCCAACCTCCTGGGCGTACGCGAGACAGTCGTCCAGAGCGAGCGCCTCACCGAACACGGAGTCGTTTAGCAGTGGAATTCGACCGTCCGGTGGCCGTAACCGTTGCAGAAAGCGTGCACTTTCGGTAGCACAGCTAGATATCACATCCGACGACTCACCTACCATCCCCAAGAGCGATACCGCGCTCAGATACCGCTGACAGACGATTGCGTGATACATCGGCGACCGCTCGAAATGGCCGCCGTCGTCGAAGAACTGATTCGAGGCCGCTCGTTCGAACAGTCGCTGTCCCTGCTGACGCCATTGACGCTCGTCTAGATAGACACCTGCAATCACTAGGGCGACCGCGTTCTCGATCAGGTGGTTTCCGCCGACACCGTACTCGACGTTGTCAGAGAGGAACGCCGCGTTTTTGTACACGAATTTCCGAATCTCTCGAGAGAATTCCGGCGACAACTCCTCACCAAAAACCGCTTCGTACCGACTCCAGTTACAGATCCGCAGACAGACCGAGTGCGGCATCCACTCTCGTCGGAGATAGCCCGGTTCTGCCGCGATTGGATGGCCGTCAATCCACTCGTCGAGCCACTGTTGGTGAACCCGTTGCTGTTCGTCGGGGAGCGACTCCGGCTCCGAATAGCCGAGCCATACCCATTTCAGGTGTTCGAATCCCCAGCACTTCAGCTTCCAGTGGAGAGACTGGTCCGCGAGCCTCTCGGGAGATAACGAAACACGCTCACCATCAGGAAATTCCACGGACTCGTTGAGGAACGTCAGGGTTCCGTCGGCAGCTTCGGTTGCCTTCTCGCGGTACGTTTCGCTTCGGGACACCGTACTCCGTTGGAGCTGTGCCGTGTTCTCCCGGACAGGTTCAACGATTGCAGTTGGGTCCTCGGGAACGCGATGTTCGTATCGCTGGTTGATATCCACGGGAAGCCGGGGGAGCAACTTCGCCTTGAGCGACCGCTTGAAAATCCCGGCAAGCTGTTCGGGACGCTTGTTGATCGCAGTTCCGAAGAGCGTCAAATAATCAGTCATGTGACCTTACACCTGATACACGTCGAAACCGGCAGCCTCCCATCGTTCCATGTCCAACATTGCTCGTGTATCGACGATCACATTCCCCTTCATTCGGTTCGCGAACGACTCCGGATCGAGCGCCCCGTATTCCGGATGATCCGTTATGACTACGGCAGCATCACTCTCCTCGAGGCTCTCTTCCAGAGGCAGCAATTCAACGTCCTGAACCTCTTCTTTCACGTACGGATCTGTAAGCCGAATCTCATCGACTTCTGCCTCCGCAAGACGATCTATTAATGAGAAGGCTGGACTTTCTCTCGTATCCGCAACACCACCCTTGTATGCAACTCCGAGTATCGTCACCGTCGAACCCGCTACGTCCCCGAGCGCGGCCGAGAGTAGTTGTCTGACGAAAGCAACCATCTCGTTGTTGACTGTCCGAGCAGTCTCGATCAGCATCGGGATATCGTTTCCGTGGTTCAAAAACAGCGGATCGATCGGGATACAGTGCCCTCCCACGCCCGGACCCGGTCGCAGGATCTCCACGCGCGGATGCTCGTTTGCGAGTGCGATCGAGTCTCGAGAATCGATACCGAACTCCTGAGATAACTTTGCAATCTCGTTCGCGAACGCGATGTTCACGTCCCGGTAGGCGTTCTGAATGAGTTTGACGAATTCTGCGGTAGTGGCGTCCGTCGTCCTGATATCTCCCGAAACGAACGAGTCGTACAACGCGACGATCTCGTCCGTAGGCTGACCGCCAACCGTCCCGACGAGTCTGTCGTTCTCCCGAAGCTCTCGCAACGTGTTTCCGGGTAGTACCGTCTCCGGACTGTAGCCGAGTACGATATCCTCGGTCGCAGAGAGATCCGCTCGCTCAATTATCTCCCGAAGCCTCGTAGCCGTCGTCCCTGGTGGAACCGTCGACGAAAGGAGAACCGTATCACCCGGACGTAGTAGTTCTGCGACGGCTTCCCCGGCAGCCTCTACGTACGAGAGGTCCGTTCGATCGAGATCAGTATCGTACGGGGTTGGGACGCAGATTATGTGAAACTCCGCCGATAGTGGATCCTCGACGATCAGTAGATCATCGTCGAGAGCCCGACTCACGAACCGCTCGAGGTCAGGTTCTTCGAACGTAAAATCCCTGTTCTCGAGGTTGTGACGGTGCTGTGGATCCGCGTCGAATCCGTACACTTCGTAACCGGAGTTCGCGAGGATGGCCGCTGTCGGGAGTCCGACGTATCCGAGTCCGTGTACACAAATGCGTGGTTTGTCGTCTGTCATTCGTATCCGAGAGTGTCGAGTATTCGTTCTCCTGCCGTTCCGTCGCCGAAGGGGTTCTCCCAATCTGATTCCATCGAAAGCATTTCTCGAGTCCCATCCGCGATCCCTGCTGCCTCTACGCCGACTATTTTATTCGCGCCAACTTCCACAGTCTCCGGTCGTTCGGTATTGTCTCGTAAAGTCACACAGGGAGTTTGCAAAATACAGCTCTCCTCTTGTACACCCCCCGAATCGGTGAAGACGATCGTAGCATCGTCTTCCAAAACGAGGAAGTCGAGGAATTCCTGTGGTTCTACGAGCTGGATGGATTCGGGCACGTCGATTTCGAACTCCTCGATCTGCTTTTTCGCTCGAGGATGAATCGGGTACACGACTGGAAGGTCGTACTCCTCGGCGGCCGTCGCTACCCCATCGAGTAGAGAGACGAACCGCTCTCTGTCGTCGACGTTTTCTGCACGGTGGGCTGTCAACAGTGCGAATCGATCTTCTACGCCCAGCCGTGAGCGAACGTCACTTCGTTCGTGAGCGATTTCGACGTTCTGCATTACGGCATCGACGATCGTATTTCCGGTGACCGTGATCCACTCTTCTGGAAGTCCCTCTTCGAGTAACTGATCCTGCGATGTCTCGGTCGGGGGAAACAGATAATCGGCAGCGTGATCCGCGAGTCGACGATTAACTTCCTCCGGCATGTCTCGGTCGAAGCTTCTGAGTCCTGCCTCAACGTGCCCAACGTCGATTCCGTCCATTTTGGTCGCCGCAATCGTCCCGGCGAGCACCGAATTGGTGTCACCCTGAACGAGTACGACTTCAGGCCGTTCTTCCTCCAGTACGGATTCGATCTCGACAATCATCTTCCCGGTTTGCTCTCCGTGGTCACCCGACCCCACCGCCAGATTATATTCCGGTATCGGGAGCTCGAGTTGGTCGAAGAATACCGAATCGAGTTCATCGGAGTAGTGTTGACCGGTGTGGATGATCGAGAACGATACATTCCGTCGTTGACAGGCACGAATAACCGGAGAGAGTTTGATTATCTCCGGTCTCGTTCCTAGTACGAAACATAGGGTAGAAGACATCGTCTTGATCTTTCGTCAGGTGTGTGAATCCTGCGATTGGACTTAAAAACTCGTATTCGCTACGAACGACCCGAATCACTAGTGATGGTCGTTAAATACTCGTCGGAGATCGTTTCCCAGTTGAAATGCTCGACGACGTACTCCCGACCAGAGACGGCGAGTTCCCGTCGTTCGTCTGGGTTGCTCTGGAGCCGCCTAGCTGCTGTAGCCAGCTCATCGCTGTCACCTGGTTCCATAACGATTCCGGCCTCTGCTTCCGTGAGGATTCGTTCGGCCTCCCCGTGAACCCCCAAGATGACCGGAAGTTCCGCCGCCATCGACTCGAGTAGTTTCGACGGAATCACTGTCTCGAAGACCTGACGTGGCTTCAGGTGGACGAGTGCAACGTCAGACTCTCGGAGAATATCTGGAACTTCCTCTTTCGGTCGACGTCCAGTAAAGACCACGTTATCGAGATCGGTCGCTCGGGCTTCGAGTTCCTCGCGTTCAGCCCCGTCGCCAACCAGCACGAACTGGATGTCATCTAACTTTGGAGCGGCCTCGAGGACAACGGCCAGCCCGTGTGCCCGCCCAATCGTCCCGACGTACGAGATCGTGAACTCGTCGTCGAACTCGTCCAGAACTGGAGAACCGCCGTCTTCGCGTTGATAGAACTCGAGGTCGATCCCATTGGGATGAAACGCGATTTTCGATCGATCGACACCACAGTCGACGATCGGGTCGATGAACGCCTGCGAAACGACGACGAGGTGATCAGACCGCCGGTACAGAAACGTCACCGTTCGGTTCAAAACCCAGATCACGAGCTGATTATCGAAGTCGCTAACCGCCAGAATCGACTCGGGCCACAGGTCGCGGACTTCGAATACGAACGTCGCGCGACGAACTCGAGCGATCACCCAGGCGGAAACCCCAGTGAGCGGCTGTGGTGACGTCGCGACGACGGCTGTCGGGGTCGTATATCGAATTCCAACGATCATCGAAATCAGCATGAACCAGACGAACTTCAGACTGCGTCGGATCAAATTTCCGCTGGGCGAAGTGATCGTTTTCGTGTACATGACGTCGACGCCATCCCGTTGCTCGCGTCGCAGCCATTGGTTATCGTAACCGTCGTAAATTTCACCTTCCGGGTAATCGGGTGCAGATGTGAGAACGGTCACAGAGGCGTCGTCAGACCACCGTTTAGATAACTCATCCCATCTCGTCTGAGAGGCCCCTGTTTCCGGTGGGAAGTACTGTGTTACGACGAGAATCGAATCAGTATCGTCCGTCATTTGGTATCCACGTACGCGTAGGGATCAGGTATACAGTTAATTATCTGGTGTTTGAATTCGGCTAGGAAAGTTGGCTGTACTACCGTAGGAGTCGTTCTAGTACGAGCGATTCACTCCCTCAACAGCGACCGATATCTAAGTTTCACTAGTGATCGATGATTCGTCCGCTTTTCATTATCGCCACACAATCTCCCGCACATCCTCGAGCACCCCACAAACCTGCCGCACAACAATTTTCAGATCGAACCACGGCGACTGCTTCCGAATGTACTCTAAATCATACCGCAACTTCGCCTCGGGATCCGTACTCTTCGCACCGTTAATCTGCGCCAACCCGGTCAATCCGGGCTTCACAAACCATCGTTTCCGCCACGCCGGCGCGTCCTCCTCGAGCAACACCTCCTCTTCCGTCCACGCCGCGCGCGGGCCGACGACGCTCATGTCGCCGACGAAGATCGACCACAGCTGGGGCAGCTCGTCGAGGTGCGTCCGCCGAAGTACCCGCCCGACGCGAGTAATCCGATCGTTCTCCCCGTCCGAAGACGGCACCGCGGATTCGCCCTCGGGGACCATCGTCCGGAACTTGTAGACGGGGAAGGTATCGCCGAAGCCGGCCGTGCGATCTTGGCTGTACAGCGCGGGGCCGGGACTGTCGAGTTTGATCGCGAGCGCAATCAACACAAACACCGGCGCGAACACCACCAGCCCCACGACTCCGAACGTGACGTCGAACAGCCGCTTGAACAGGTGATCGAGCGGATCCCAGGGCTCGACGTCCACGTCGACGATCCCCTCCAGGTCGTCTTCGGCGACGAGCACGCTGTCGGCGTACTCCCGGTGGATCTTCGCGTCGATCCCGTGTCGGTGACAGACGTCGAGCGCGCCGAAGAACTCCGCCCGGTCGGGCTCGCGAAACGCCAGCACGACCGTGTCGACGTCGTACTGGAGCAGGACGGTCTCGAGGCGGGACAGTCCCCCCAACCGATCGAGCGCACTGGCGTCGCCCTCGCCGCCGCTTGCCGCCACGCCAGCGCCGGACGTGATCCCGCCGTCGGCGACGGTCCGGACGGAGACCGAGTCACCACTAGCGCCGAGCACGGACGGATACAGATACCCGAGCACCGGCACGTCGATCGCCGGGGTGATCCGCTCCATCTGCTCGAGATCGTCGCCGACCACGAGCGTCCGCCCCGGATCGTCGGCCGGGCTGCGGTGGATCCAGACGAACCACGCGGGGATCGCGACGATAAGCGCCCCGATAGTCATGACGAGCGTCGCCCGCGGCAATCGGTGCGACCACTTGAAGTAGCCGAGCGTCGCGAGCGCGAGCCCGCCCACGATCACGCGCCGCTGGGCGAAAAACACCGTATCCAGCACCCGCCGCGGCTGGGGTTTGTACAGCGGGACGAGACTGCCCCCGATCGCCAACACGCTCAGGAGGACCGCCCAGTAGAGCGACTCACCAGATAGAGTGGTCACCTCGAGCCGGTTGAACAGCGGCACGTGCGAGGTAAACAGCGCCTGAGAGAGCTGGTGGTTCGCGATGAGCACCGCGCCGACGGTCAGCAGTATGACACCCACGACGCTCACCGTGCGATACTTCCATCCCGTGAACATTCATTACCTGACACGACCGGGGGTTACATAGTGCATTTCATGTTTTATCGTGTACATTTGTTCTCGGAACGTTAGCTGTACGGACGACAACAGAGTCATACCAACCACTACATACCAATCGCTGACACGGATTCGCGCTCGAGGGTCCAGGAAAACCCCACTACTCCGTCGAGAAACGCGACCGCCGCGCTGTCAGCCGGTGCCCCGAAAGCAGCCACAGCAATCGATCCAACCAGCCACCAACCGGTTCGTCTCGGTGCCCAAGCAGAACGCGGCAAAATCGAGCACGGAGACCGAACGCTCACTGCACCTGCACCGTCTCTCCGTTCTCGACCGCCTCCTCGCTGACCTCGACCGTCCCGTCGCCCACCGCGTACTCGCCCGCGTAGGGAACCGTCACCTCGAGCGAGCCGTCTCCGCCCGCGGTCACCTCGCGCTCGTAGGAGATCGTCTCGCCCGACACCTCGACCTCGGTCGCGACGACCACCGTCTCGCCGGGCGGCGCGGTCGACGTGATCGTCGCCCCGGGAACGACGGCGAAGGCCGTCGCATCCTCACCCACGTAGATCGTCTGGTAGTGCGCGAGCGGCTCGGTTTCCTCCCCACCCGTCCCGAGGTCGTCGTGGAGTTGCGTCTGCGAAGTCGTCTCCGCGAACTCGCCGTCCAGGTCGGTCGTCACGACGTAGCCGACGTCGCGCTCCGCGAACTCCTCGTACCAGCCGTCCGGATCGTCGCTGAACACGAACGGCTCGAAGTTGGCCTCCGCGTACGCGTAGCTCTCCGACTCCCCGTTGACGAAGTAGTTGTACAGCCGGTTGTCCCCCCACTCGCTGAAGACGAAGGTTTCCGGATACTCCCGGTCCGCCTCCGTGGCATGGTCGTCGATCACCGCCGTGGCCTCGAACTGCGCGTCGCTGTGGGTCGTCTCCGCGAGCATCGACGGGATGAAGAAGAGACTCATCCCGCACACCAACAGCACGATCCACACCAGCGTGACGAGCGTCTTGGCGTCCCCCGGAACGACGAGACTCGGCCGGCGTTCGCCGCCGTCCGCAACCGTGCCTCGAGCCGCTTCCGATCCGGTCTCGACATCGCCGTCCCCGCGCTCTCGGAACGGCACCGGATCCCGGGCGACGTGGGTCCAGGACAGCAGCCAAACGAGCCCCATCCCCCCGAGCACCGAGATGGGGATCGCCAACTGCGCCGCGAAGCGCCCCTGAATCGCTGCCAGCGCGAGCCAGCAGACCGCATAGACCGCGAGCAACAACCAGCCGGGTTCGTAGCGGCGGACGGCGACCCAGCAGGCCCAGCCCAAAACGATGATCCCGAGGTAGAAGCCGAGGCCGAACTGCGTCAGCGGCCCGAGGACGACCGCGTTCTCGACGGCGAGAAGCGACGCCGTCTCCTGGGCCCCCTCCCTGAAGAACAGATCGTCGGCGCGCTCGGCCATCCGGGTCCACTCCTCGGGTCGCACGCGACGGAACGCGAAGAGACCGGCGCCGGCCAGGAGCACCTGTACGCCGACGAGTACCCCGGTGTGCCACTCGAGACGACGCCACAGCTCACCCAGACAGGCGACGGCCACGATCCCGGCGATGACGAGCAGGGGAACGACCGCGGTGAACCGATCGTGCCAGCCCAGCCGGAAGTGAAGCACGGCGCCGAGCGCCGCGCCGAGGGCCAACCCGCACAGAATTGGCGCGGTCGACGCCGCGGGCGAGAGCCCGGCACGGGCGTCGATGGCGACCTTCAGCCCGACGTACGCCGTGAGGGGCACGAGCATCACGATCGAGCCGCCCCAGGCGAACATCGACAGCGTGACCGCGATCCCCAACACGACGGTGGCGAGCCACGTCCACGGGCTCCGCAGGTGCCCGACTACCGCCGCCCGCGGCGTCGACTCGAGCGCCCGCCGCCGGAGGTCGACGGCCAGCCAGGCCAGCGTCAGCAGCGTCACGCCGAGATAGAGATACTGGTGAACCCGGTGCTCGAGGAAGCCGATCTGCGTGTAGACGGCGTGGGCCGGCGTGAGCGCGAGGAGGATAACCGACGCGAGTCCGATGCGGACGTCGTCGCTGACGACGACGGCGAGCCAGTAGACGACGATACCCAGAAGCACCGTTCCGACGACGGGGAGCCACGCGGCGACCATATCCGCGGCCCACTGATCGCCGCCGAGCAACTCGGCGAAAAACCAGTGCGTCGAGTGCGTCAGCGGACGTCGTTCGGCCGCGCCCTCGGGAAGGCTCGTGATCACGCTCGTATCGGTGATCCCCGACGACTCCGCGAGCAGCGCCTCCGTCCAGTAGCGATAATAGTACGGATCGTTCGCCGGCGAGACCACCTCGTCGCCGCGAAACACCGATCCGTAAGTCCAGAGTCGCGACACGAGCAGCAATCCGAGCACCCCGACGAGCCCCACGGCGGCACGCGGGTCGAGCGCGATCGGACTCGAGATCCCCGACGCCGAACGCGACCGATCCACGGAAACGTCCCTGCCCTCGAGTCCCGCCCGCACGCCCTCGCGACTCGAGACCCGGTACTCGCCGTCGTCTTTCGTCACGATATCGCGCGAGACGAGTTCCCCGAACGTCCCCGAATCGAGCGGCAGCTCGTCGAAGGTCCAGCCGTCGTGGTCGGCGTCGACCGCGAGGACGGTCTCGAGCGCCTGGGCTCCGTCGTCGCGGTCCTCGCGGAAGGTAGCTGCCGCGTCGGCTACCGCGGCAGGATCCGGTTCGTCGGCCATTACGCCGATCACTCCATGTGTATCCTGATAAAGACTGGGCGCGTACTGCGCTCGGATCGAACGATAATCGAACGATACTGAACCCGTGTCTGGTCACCGCACCGAGCGTGCCTCATCGACAACGCTCGAGTATGCGGCTCGAACCCGCTCAGTCGGTCGTCGACTGCGACGCCTGTTCGGTCTCCGTCCCCGGATCGGCGAGCCGGCCGCTTTCGTCCCGGAGTCGCTCCTCGGCGCGGTCTCGATCCTCGGGGTAGCCGACGTCGACGCGCCAGCCGTCCAAGCGAATCGCGTCGATGGTGCGGCCGGACTGGATCAGCAGGTCGACCGCGTCGGAGAGCTCGTACTCCCCGCGGTCGGAGGGCTGGACCAGGTGACAGGCGTGGAAGATCGCCGGCGTGAACGTGTAGAACCCGGTCATCACGAGATTCGACGGCGGCTCCTCGGGCTTCTCGACGACCTCGACGATCTCGCCGTACTCGTTCGTATCGAGCACCCCGTACCGGGACGCCTCCTCGTAGGGCACCTGTTCGACCAGGAACGCCGCGTCGGCGCGGTCTTCCTGCTGTCGGTTTCTGACGTCCGCGAGGTTCCCTCGGAAGACGTTGTCCCCGAGCATGAGCATGAAGTCGTCGTCGATGAGCGATTCGACCTGCAAGATCGCGTGGGCGAGCCCGCGCTGTTCGCGCTGGTGGGCGTAGGTGATCGGCACCCCCTCGTACTCGTCGCCGTACCGATTGATGATCTTCTCTTTCAGGTAGCCGACGACCACGATCAGTTCGTCCGCGCCGGCCTCGAGCAGATTATCGAACACGTCCTCGATAATCGGCCGCCCGTCGACCTCGACGAGGGACTTCGGTTTATCCTCGGTCAGCGGTCGAAGTCGAGTCCCCTTTCCTGCCGACAAGACAACAGCTTGCATGTGCGACCCACAGTTGGAAGATCGATAAATAACTGTTCCCTGAACTCGCGGCCGGGCACGAAAGCCGCCGAGACGACCCGTCTGTGGGCCACTGGGGCTGGTGCTCGAGACGCCCGCACCTTCGTTAACGGAGACGGCGATCCCGTCTCGTCCGTCTCGCGTTCGCGGTCAGCGCCGACGCCGTACTCGGCGTTCCACCGCTCGAGTGATCACACAGCTCTAGGCACGTATCGACTAGTGGCTTCGGTGTACTAGTAGCCAGGAGGTACTAGCGGTTCGTATCGACTAGTGGTTGATCGAATTGACTAGTGGCTCGCGTCTACTAGTGGCGGATCGAAGCTCACCGAAAACAATCGTGGACGGTCCCACGGATCAACTGGAAGCCACGTCCCCACCTCACGTCTGTGCGGAGTCCGTCGCTGCCATCTCCTTCAGGAGTCGCAACTCTTCGTCCTCGGAGATGTTCTCGGCGGAGAGACACGCGTGGACGACCTTGTGTGCGAGTTCGGGATCGGACAGGGCCCCGGATTCCGACGCGGAATCGTCTTCGAGCCGCCGCTCCAGCGACTCGAGTCGCTGGGTGACCGCCTCGAGTTGCTCGGTGAGTTCGGTGACCGACTCGTCACCAGGAGCACTCGGAGTGCCAGCGTCCGACGGCACAGCGTCGTCCGACGACGCTCGAGCGAACGCGTGAGATTCGTCGCCGCTATCGCCCTGTGACTCCGGCCCCGGCCCACGACCGGCAGTGGGGTCCCCGCTGCCGTTGCTCTCGGCACCGGGTTGGGTCCGTTCGACGCCACTCGCGTCTGCAGGCTCGGCTCGGTCGACGGAACTCGCGTTTCCAGCCTCGGCTCGGTCGACGGAACTCCCGTCTACGGACTGGACTCGATCGGCGGAACGTCCATCCCCAGGCTGGGCTCGCTCGGCGCCACTCCCGTTCGTAGACGGGCGTCGATCCACCGGCGGTTCGTCGCTGGGAGCCACACGGTCGATGTCGCTCGTCGCGCTCGAGTCGGTCCCGGACGGCTCCTCGAGGTCGGTCCCCTCGTCGTCGATCCCCGGGCTGTCGACTGCCGTCCGCTCTGCGTTGGGGTCCGACTCGGGTTCCGGACCGTCCCGATCAGGCTCCTCGACGGCGTCGTCCTCGAACCAGTCGCCGCCGTCGAACAGCACCTCGACGAACGCGTGGCGGTCGGCCCAGTGGAACTCGTCGATCGCGTTCACGCGCTGACTGATCGTCGCGCTACTGACGCCGAGGGTCTCCGCGAGCGCCGCCTGCGTCGCCTCCGGTCGTCTGTAGATCTCCGCGAGCGTCTCGCGTTGTTTCTCCGTCACGTCGTCCGGTTCCAACGACAGTTCGAGGTCCGTATCGGATTGGCTATCGTGTTCGGTCATGGCTGACTCCGCGTCGTCTGATTCGGGTGGGTCGCCTGCTGTAGCCGACGAGTCGGACGTCCGGTCCGTCTGGCGCTCGTCGATCTCGGCGTCGCTACTCGAGTCGTCGCTGGCGTCCTCGAATTCGTCCGGATCGTCGGATTCGCCCGGATCGCCGTACTCCTCTAAGACCTGGTCGACGATGGCGACGGTGGCACCGCTGACGTCGTCCGCGATCGCCTCCATCGATGCCGTCGGCCGTGACTCCGCGACGTCGAGGATCTTCTTGTGAATGACCGCTCGTGGGACGTTCGTGCTCCGCTCACCTGTGTCCCCAGTTGATAGTGATGAATGACTCATGTGCAACCTCTCCGAAGCGACGGTTCAGGCCAACAGACCTCGACCCCGCCGATATAATTTTTTCAGCGAGACAACACATACACGGATCCGTACAGCTCTATTGGGGCGTTTCCGCGCGGTATGTCGGATGTTACTCGGAAGTGTCAGGTCATCTGAGTACCGGTCCTCGAGCGGATCTCGCTGGCGCCCTGTGCACCGATATCTGTTAGTAAACCGAGCGTAATCAGTCGCTGGGCGACCAGTCGACAACACCGGGTGCGGGGCGAACGCGACTGACTACCGGTACCGACTGAACGCGACGCCCGCCAGCGCGACGAGGGCGGCGATCGCTCCGAGCCCGACCCAGCCGCCAACGCCGTCGGCCAGTCCGTCGTCGTCTGTCTCGCCGTGGCTCTGTTGGTCGGCTACGTCCCCGTTCAACTGCAAGACCACGACGGTCTGGCCGTGCGAGCCCTCGGTCTCGTAGGTCCAGCCGCCCTCAGTCGCCTCGTAGGATTCGGCGTCCCCGATCGGGTGGACGTCCGTCTCCCAGGCCTGGTGGGCCTGTTGGATGTAGCCGACGACCTCGATATCGTCCGCGTGTTCGCCCTCGAGTTCGACCTCGCCGTACTCGACGGTCTCGTCCTCCGGCAGGCCGTGCCACTCGAGGCAGTGTGAATCCATGTAACCGTCGCCCTGTGGCAGATCCGGATTCGTCCCGAACTGATCGCTGTCGAGCGGCCGGACGTAGTTGTCGGTCAGCGGGAACTCGACGACGAACGGATCGGCGTCGGAGTGCCACTCCAGCGACTCGCCGGTCGGAATCGTCGCCGTCGTGTTCGGAACGCTCTCGCCGACGATCGGCTGGCCGGCTTCGTTGAGCAGCGTCACGCAGATCTGCCCCGACCCCTGACCCAGGTTCGGGTCCCGGTACTCGTCGCGCGGATTGACGTAGCTCACCCAGCTATCGTCGCCAGCGCGCTCCTCGAAAAACAGATCCCCTTCCTCGGGAGCGGGTTCGACGTAGGCGTCCTCGCTCACGTTGTCCTGAATCGTCGCCTCGGTCTCGAGCGCCGAGTCTCCCCCGCCGCTGCCGTCGCCGATCGCGAGCCCGGCGAGCAGGGCGACCGCGAGCACGGCGCCGACGGCGAGCACGCCGGCGACGAACGCGGGACGACCGAGGGCGTTGCGCGTCAGTGCCACGGTTATCCCCTCGAGACGGCCGGTTCGGTCTCGAGCGGGGCGAGCGCGGCCGTCGCGGGCTCCCGTCCGGCTGGCGTCGGTCTCGCCTCGGGCTCGTTACTGGCGAGGCCGTCACCGGCCTCGGGGTCATCACGAGCGAGGTCGCCGCTGTTCGGTGGCGGCCCGCCGTCTCCGGCGTCGGCGAATCGATCGGTCGGGGTGAAAGGCGTCACCATCGGGTTGCAACACAGCGTCAATCATCCTATATATGAGCAGCGTACAGCCGCTAGTCGCGTGCTTCCTCGCCGGTCCGAGTTCCCCGGAACGTCCTCCTCGAGTTCGTCACGCTCGCGGTATTGATACTCACAACTAATAGCAAATTATCGAACTGTGGCTCCATCATTAACAATATGCTGGAGCCTACCACGGACGCACATGGGTTGGCTGGTCCTGGCGGCCGTCGTCGTGCTCTTGTCGATACTCACGGTGGTAGCCGTGGCGTCGAACTATCGGAACGTGGCGGGACGACTGTCGGAGCTTCCCGGCGTCGACGCCGGTGGCGGCGTCCAGACCGGCGTTATCGCTGGTCTCTACGCGCTCGTCCTCTGGAGCGTGGTCCTCTCCGGCGGGATGCTGTTCGTCGGCGACGCCGGCTCGAGCGGTACCGAATCCTATCAGGGGCCCGGCGCTGACGGGGCGGAACCCGACGAGGCCACTGCGTCGGAAGAGTACTCCGACGCCGAACTGCTCGTATTCTTCGAGACGATCACGTCCCACTGGGGTGTCAACGTAACCTCGACGGAGATGGTCGACGACGAGTTTGTCGTGGAGTACGCCGATACCACCGAGACGGACGACGAGTTCACCGACGAGGTGGGGACGCTCATCGGCGTGTACATCGATATCGTCGAGGGTGGACTCGAGGCAGAGCGGATGGACGTCACCGCCGTCGACGAGGACGACGGCGAGCAGACCCACTGGCACGTGGAATCCGAGTGGGCAGCGGCCTATCTCGAGGGCGAACTCACTGTGGATGACGTCTACGAACGGGTGCTAGAGACGGTCGAATCCGCGTGACGTGGTTGCGACCGGTGTGATCTGTTTTCCCCCACTCGATCAATTCCTCGCGGCGTTTCGGCGAAACGGTCAAAACGAATCGAATCGTCGTCGAGCGTGCCTCGATTCGACGGCAATCCTCGAGTCGTGAACGAGACACCGAGGCCATCGCTTCGAAAGGTTATTTGTCGGGAAGGGAAACGTCGAAGGTGACGAGTTGGGTTCGCCCGTCGTCGTTCAGCCCTATGCTATCACAGCTCGCTTTGGATCGCTCTGTCGGCGTGACCGAATACATTCGAGACGTCCTCCCGGAGTGGTCCGTCCCGCTTTTCGAACTCGCGGCGCTGTTCGGTGACGAACTCGTCGTCGTCGGCGTGTTACTGGTGTTCGTCACCGCAGACCTCTACCGATCCGTTCGGCGGGGCTCCGATCGACTCGTCTCGGATCGCGTCGCGTTCGTCTCGGCCGTCGTCCTCGGCGGGCTGGCGCTGACGCTCGTCGTGAAGACGACCCTCGGATTCCCGCGGCCGCCCGAATCGGTACAGGCGGTCCCGCGAGAGGGAGACGGGTTCCCGAGCGGGCACACGATGGCAGCCACCGTACTCTGGGGTGCACTTGCGCTCTGGGGAGCGCGATTTACCCGTCGCCAGCGGTTCGGTCTGGCCGCGATACTGGTGGGGCTCGTCGGCTTCTCCCGGCTCGCACTCGGCGTCCACTACCTCGTCGACGTGCTCGCGTCGGTCGGGTTGGGGATCGGCTATCTCGTTCTCGTCGCAGTGGTCACCGGCCGCGAGCCCAGGCTGGCGTTCGCCGGCGCGGCGGTGCTCGGCGGCGTCGCGGTGCTTTCGACCGGCGGCGACGCCGACGGCTGGCTGGCGTTCGTCGGCTGCGTCGGCGGGGCCGTCGGCTGGTGGCTCACGACCCTCCCGTCGGTTCGGGCGGCCTGGCAATCGGTCACGTAACGTCTTTTGCGCCGGCGACCGGCTCTCCGCCGCCCAACTGCTGTGCGGAACGCAGCGGCCAGATCGTCGCGATGGTCGGCCACGCGAGCGGCATCGTCGCCGGCTGAGTGCTCTCGAGGACGGTGTCGTCGTCGAACCCGAAGCGACCACTGGCGAAACCCGCGATCGTCGGCGGAATGCGCCGAGACCAGTACCGGAACGCGGAGCGAACAGCGCGACGACTGGGTGATCGTCGTCGCTCACCGGGTCCGAACCGCCACTCGAGACGGCCAGCGCCGAGCCGGCAGCGAACGGACCGTGGTGACGACGGGGCGCAATCGGCAACGCTGGCGAGTCCGTTCTCAGACGCTGAAAGTCGCCGCGAGTAACCAGTCCAAAACGGTCCGGTGAGTCGCGTCGATCCGCAACGAGATCGCGTTCATACCGATCACGTACTGCGGTTTCAAAATGTTACCGCAGTACACTCCCGCGGGCACCGACCGGCGACTGACCCGGCGTGAAAACAGTTCACTGTCGGACGGAAGGGACCGCCAATAGATCTCTAGCCGGCTTCTTATTCAGGGCAACCAACAGATAACAAAGACCATCTTCGGGATAGACTGGTTTGCGTCGCAGACATTCAGCGGAGAAAGACCCTCACAGGTCGTTTCAAAGCTGATGCGACAATAACCATGAACAGACGATCACAGCTTACGACAGTATTCGTCGCCCTGATGGTCGCCATCTCGATGGTCGGGATGGCCGGCACCGTGGGCGCGAACGGGAGTATGGATTCGGATCGAACAGTGCACACGATGGAGAACGGGGAGGACGTCTACCTCGTCTTCGGCGTCGACCTCGGCGATCAATCGGTCGAGGAGTTTATTGACGATCACGTGACGGACAACCCTGGTGAACCCGCAGCTGACCAGGACACCGTCTCCGAAGTGATCCAGTACCAGGACGTTGGCCAGGTTAACATCAACGAACAAGGTGAAGCCGTCGCCATCGCGATGGACGGCGCCGAGGCCACGGCCATTCAGGAAGTGAACCAGCAGAACGCGAACACCCAGGAGGGTGACGCGTCCGCGGAGAACAACGCGGGTGTCAGCCAGGAGACGACCATCGAAGAAGTCGGTGACGTCTACGTGGTCATGGGCGACGAGAACGGTCAGGAGTACAACGGCTGGGGCGCCGTTGACGACGACGGCGAGACGACTGTCAGCCAGACGGCTGAAGCCTCCGTCAGCCAGGCCCAGGCAGTCAACCAGGCGAACATCGTCCAGAACAACACCGCACTCGCGTTCGCGGAGAACGGCAGCGAGGCGACCGCGGTGCAGATGACCGAGCAGTCCAACATCAACCTCCAGGAAGGCTACGCAAGCGCGACGAACGTCTACGGCGCCGACCTCGAGGGCGACAAGGACCTCCACGACGAACACAAGAAGTACGACGGTGACAGCACGGCTCCGAGCGCGGAGCAGGACGCTGACGCATCCGTCGAACAGATTCAGGAGGTCGAGCAAGTAAACAGCGTCCAGATGGGCAGCGCGATCGCGATCGCAGTCGGTGAGGACTCCTCCGCGACCGCCGTCCAGATCACCGACCAGACGAACCTGAACGAACAGCTCGGCACCGCCGAAGCCATGAACGTCCTGATGGACTCCGCCGGGATGCACGTCGCGACCGCGAGCGCCAACGGCGCGACCGACGTCGTGACCCAGGACGCCGACGAAGAGTACAGCGACACCGAACTGAAAGGCGATGAGGCCAGCGACGTCGGCCAGACCGCCGAAGCGAACGTCACGCAGTACCAGAGCGTCGAACAGGTGAACATCAACCTCGACAGCTCGGCCCAGGCGATCGCCACGGACGGCAGCACGGCCGAAGCCGTTCAGCTGACCTTCCAGCAGAACGTTAACGCGCAGATCGGCTCCGCCGAAGCGCTGAACGTCTTCCTGGAAGACGAGGAGATCGACTACGACGAGGCCAAGGACCAGTACGAGGGTGCGGTGAAGACCTCGACGACGACCGCGATGGTCAACGGTGACGGCCTCGCCGACGCCAACAGCACGACCTTCGACTACGACGGCGACAACGAGCAGCTCAACGACGTTGAGCAGTACTCGAGCGCCGATGTCGAACAGAGCCAGGAAGTCGCACAGACGAACCTGCAGTCGAACAACGCGCTCGCAGTCGCCGAAGACGCCGGCGACGCCTTCGCGTTCCAGATGACGATGCAGGAGAACGAGAACGTCCAGTTCACGTCCGCTGAATCGGCGTCCGTCGCCGAAGGCGCAGTCGGCGACGACGCTGACGAGGACGAGGACGCGAAGGACCACGACGATGACGAGAAGAAGACCGACGACGATGAGGACAAGACTGACGACGATGACAAGTCCACCATCGAAGCGAGCGAGTCCGACGCCGATGACGACGAGCAGAAGAAAGAGGACGACTCCGTGCCCGGCTTCGGTGTCGTCGTCGCACTCGTCGCAGTGCTCGCCGCCGCGATGTTCGCCCGATTCGAACACTGAGCACCGCTCACGAGAGATTGCCTCCGGTCGGAATTGACCGCGAGATTCGGCGATTCAATTTCAGCGATTCATTTTCTCCGCGTTCACTGCCACCGAGAGCGGTGCCACGGGTGTGCCAACGGCTCGAGTACGAGATGCCAGTGTACGCTCGGTACGACTATAATCCAGCGACAGACGACAGTGTACGCGAATGAGAGACGACAGTGTACGCGACCGCTCACTCGAGCGTCTCGTCGGCCGCCGAGGCGTCGATACCATCGTCCGCGCCGCGGTGTTCCGCGAGCGCTTCGTCGATCGTCAACTCGCCGGCGGCGACCCGACGCGCCAGGAGCTCGTCGATCGCCCGATTCTCCTCGCTCCGCTCGCGCGATCGATCCTTGATCACCTGAAGCTCGCCCGCAGTCGGCTCGATCTCGCGCGTGTCGACCACCTCGCCCTCGAGGCGCGCGATGTTCACCGCCGCCAGCACGTCGCCCATCCCCCTCGAGCCCGTGCCGAGGTAGGGCGTCGTCCCCGTCTCGTCGACGAGTTCGACCGTGACGTCCTCGAGGTCGTTGACGAGTTTGGCGCTCTCGAGGCGGGAGCCGTCGCCGATGCGGACGACGGGCGAAGTCGCCTCGTCGGCCTCGCGCTGAATGACGTCCACAGCGTCGGAGATGGGAACCTGAAAGGCCGCGACGACCATTTCTCCCGCGAGGATGGCGATACCGGGTTTGCGTCCCGGATCGACGCCGATGATCGTCCGGCCGCCGTCCCCGCGGACCGCCGTTAGCGCTTGGTCGACGGTGCGTCTGGGGTTGTCCGGGTCGGCGACGATCGTCGTCACGCCCGCGAAGGCGTCGGCGTTGTCGGCGCCGGTGACGACGACCGTCGTGTGCTCGGGCAGTTCGGCGTCGGGTTCGACGGTCGTGAACACGGAGCCGCGATCCCGTAGCTCGTTGACGACGCCGTGGTACACCTCGAAATCTGACGTGGCGACGACGATCACGTGTCGGTGTTGGTCTCGAGCGTGAATAAACGTACGCGACCTGCCCGGTTGGTGCTCCAGACTGAAGAACCGGAATGTGGTGGCGCGCGCCATCAGCCGACCGAGCGATAGCGAGGGCGGGTGACGAGTTGCGCGAGGGATGAGTGAGCGAGCAGGGCGAGCGAACGAATCGGCTGGGGAGGTCGTGGAAATCATCGTTGCCAGCGGTAGCAGAACACGTTCGCTTCAGAAATCCCTCGCGAGAACAGATCCGATACGTTCGTCTACGAATGGGGCAACTAGAACTCGAGAGAAACCGAAGGTGTGCTGAGTGTTCTGCGACTCGTGGCAACTAGGGTTGCCACGTCCTCCCCAGCCGATTCGCTCACTCCCCATGGTCGTTCGCTCATCCCTCGCACGGCAACGGACCGCGTCTCACTTCACGTTCGCCGCGATCCGGCGCGCGCCACCGCACGTGATTCGATCGGTCCGAAGAGAGTGGGGGCGTTCTACGAGTTACTCGAGTCCGCTCGAAACCCGCCTTCAGATAGCGATTCGGCCGATCATCGACGTATTCCGGGGGCTTTTTGCACGTCTCCTGCCAATTCAGATCGTGAACGACGAGGCGATCCCGACCGGCTGTGCCCCGGTCGACGAGTTACTCGGTGGGGGATTCGAACGCGGGACCGTCACGCAGGTGTACGGCCCGCCGGCCGCAGGAAAGACGAACCTCGCGCTCTCGGCGGCGGTCGAGACGGCCGCGGACGACGGCACCGCCGTCTACATCGACACCGAAGGCGTCTCGGTCGACCGCTTTCAGCAGTTACTCACCGCGCGCGTCGGCGAAGACGACGTCGAGGCGGCGGCGTCCCGAATCGTTATCGAGGATGCGCTGGACTTCGAGGAGCAGTCCGAGGCGGTCCGCGACGCCGAGGAGTTCGCCGAGCGCGCCGACCTGATCGTCCTCGACAGCGCGACCGGCTTCTACCGCCTCGAGCGAACCGGCGATAACGACGACGGCGAGGCGCTCCGCGGCGTCGCCCGACAGGTAACCCACCTGCTCTCGCTCGCACGCAAGCACGACCTCGCGGTCGTCCTGACGAACCAGGTGTTCGCGGATCCCGAGGCCGACCGCACGCGCGCGCTCGGCGGAAATACGTTGGAGCACTGGACCGGCGTCGTCCTCCGCCTCGAGCGATTCCGCGGCGGAAACCGGCGAGCCACGCTCGAGAAACACCGCTCGAAAGCCGTCGGCGAGTCCGTCCAGTTCCGGATCACGGACTCGGGGCTGGAAGGCGGCGACGACTCGAGCCGGTTGTAGGGCGACGAGCCGGTTGTAGGGCGACGAGCCGGTTGTAGGGCGACGAGCCGGTTGCAGGGCGACGAGCCGGTTGTAGGGCGACGAGCCGGTTGCAGGGCGACGAGCCGGTTGTAGGGCGACGAGCCGGTTGCAGGGCGGCACACTCGCTGGCGCGTTCGGTAGCCGGCAGCAAAAATCGTGAAATCGAGCAGTCGGAACGCCTACAGCTCGTTCAGCTTCCGGAGCAGCTGGCCGCGGTACTCCTCGTCGCTGGTGACGCCTTTGACCTCCAAGACGTTGCGCTCGAGTTTGTCGACGGCGACGCGGAAGCTGTTCTCGGCGCCGTAGCCCTCGCCGGTGCCGGCGACCTGGCCCTTGTTGGTCCGAAGGCGGATCTGACACTGGACGAGGTGCGTGCCTCGGAGCTTCTCGTTGTGCTCGTGGAATCGGACGTGAGCGTGCATCACCTGCATGTCGGCGTACTTGTCGGCGACCTCCTCGATGCTCTGGACGATCGACTCCCGGGTGATGGTGTCGAGCATCGAGATGTTGGTGATCTGGACGTCCATGTGCTCCTCCTCGGTGAACGTGAGCGCGCGCAGGACGTCGGTCTTGGTGATGACGCCGATGACCACGCGGTCGTCGTCGTCGGGGGTGACCATCAGCCCGGCGTAGTCCTTCTCGAGCATCGTTTCGACGGCCTCCTTGGCCGTCACGTCGAGCGTCGTGGTCACGACGGGGCTGTTCATGATGTCGTAGACGGGGACGTCGAGCAGGCGCTGGGAGTCGCCGACGCGGTCGCCCGTCGTCGTCGTGTGGTTCTCCCGGATGACGAAGTCCGCGATGTCGTGAGTGGTCACGACGCCGGTGAGAAAGCCGTTCTCGTTGAGGACGGGGAGTCGAGAGATACCGTTCTCTCGCAGGTAGTTGATCGCCTTGCCGATCCCGTCGTCCTCTTGGAGGGTAACCGGATCGTCGGTGTAGATGTCCTCGACGGAAAGCGCGTCTAGATTCTCGAGGACGGCCTCGAGGATGGCATCGTCGGTGATGACGCCCCAGAGTTCGTCGTGCTCGAACACCGGTGCGACCTTCGAGTTGCTCTCGATCAGCAGGCGTGCGGCCTCCCGGACGTTCTCCTGGCGGTCGATCTTCGGTGCCGGGTCGTTCCGGCTCGGTTTGATCAGCGCCGCCACCTTCGCGTCGTCTTCGACGTGTGACTGGAGGACCTCCCGCTCGCTGATGACCCCCTCGTACGCCCCGTCGTCCGTGACGATAATTCCCTTGGGGTTGCCGTTCTCGAACGTAGAACGAACCTTCCCCATACGCTGCCCGACGTCGACTTCGATGTACTCCTTGGTGGCGATATCAGCGATATTCATCGTTCTGTTCGTGTATACTGTCGCCGGGCTTTTGAACATACCGCACGTTCTGTCCGGGTGGAAACGAGCCCAATCGTCGAAGCAAGGTCGATCGTCGAAGCAGGGCCGACCGTTTTGGACATCGCGCCCGTAGGAAACGTAATGGCACCCGATATCAGCGTACTCGGTCGGTACACCTACCTCGCGACGGAACTGGTCTGGGGAAGCGTCGCCCTCGTGTTGCTCCACCGAGCGAACGCGCTCCGGAAGGCCGCCGTGACGATCCTCGCGCTGTATCCCATCGCCTACCTCTGGGACCGCTACACCCTCGCCGTCGGCGTCTTCGACATCAAGCTTCGGACTGGGATCGATATCGCAGGGATTCCGCTCGAGGAACACCTCTTCATGGCCGTCGTTCCCGGACTCGTCATCGGCTTCCACGAAACCATCTTCGGCGACGAGTAGTCTCCATCTTCGGCGGAGAGTAATCGCCACCTACGGCGACGACTCGAGTGTCAGTCGCTGCAATGGACCACGACTGTCTTATCCCGGCTTCACGACCGTACGGACGATGGAAGACCGGCGTCCGTCGACCGATCCGAACGACAGCGATCCCACCGATAGAGCCCTGCTTCGGGGGATCCTTCGATTTTTCGTCGCCGTCGCGCTGATCGGCGCGCTCGCGTTCGGCGCCGTGCTGTTCGCACCGACGGTTATCGACGATCTCGGCGGCGTCGATGAGTTCGAGAGCCCCAACGGCGTCGATATCGGGACGCAGCCGTCGCCCAGTTCCGATCCGCCACCGGCCGGCGATCGCGATCCGAACGTCACGGACCCGGACGACCCCGGTAACTCGACGTACGATGCGGACGTCGAAACGATCGATTCAGAGACCGTCGAGGACTTCGTCCACGCGGAGGTCAACGAGCGGCGGGCCGAACACGGCCTCGAGCCCCTCGAGTGGGACGGCACGGTCGCCTCCGTCTCCCGCGCCCACAGTTACGACATGGCCGAACGCGACTACTTCGACCACGTCACCCCCGACGGCGAACAGCCGATGGACCGGTTCAACGACGTCGACGACTACTGTCGAGGATACGGCGAGAACATCGCCCTGACCTACATCGATCGACCCGTCCAGAACCCCGACACGGACGAAACCGACCGTCACGAGACCGCGGAGGAACTCGCAAACGGACTCGTCGATCAGTGGATGAACTCCACGCCGCACCGACAGGCGATCCTCGAGGAAGACGGCGTGCCCGATTGGGACCGAGCCGGCGTTGGCGTCTACCTCACTGACGACGGCGAGGCCTACGCGTCGCACAACTTCTGTCGCGAGTACTGACCGACCGGTACCGTCTCGAGTCCGGCTGCACGATCGGTTGATGTCTGAGCCGACACTCACCCGACCCGGAATCTGTGCCGGATTGACAGAGCTTTGAGGCTGGATCCCCCGGGTTCCAGTATGGACGTTCCTGAGACGGCGAAGTCAGTCTATCGAACGGCGACCGACCGCGATATCTCATTTCTCGCGGCCGGCTTTGCCTACTACGCCTTCGTCTCGCTGATCCCGCTGGTGATCCTCGCGCTCGTCGTCGGCTCGTTTCTCGGCGGGGAAGACGCCGCCGAACGGCTGATTCTGGTCGCCGGCGACTTCCTCCCCGAGGCGGGCGAAGATCTCGTGCTCGAGGCGCTGACGACGGAATCCGGTCGCGCGGAGGCGACGATCGTCGCCCTCGGCGTCGCCTCGTGGGGTGCGCTCAAGGTCTTTCGGGGGCTCAGTCGGGCCTTCGACACCGTCTACGACCGGACCGGCGAGGACACGCTCGTCGACCAGCTCAAAGACGGTGCCACCGTGATTCTCGCCGGTGTCGGTGCTCTGGCGCTCATGATCGGTATCGGGACGGTGATCGGGCTCGCGGCCGACGTCGTCCCGTTCGCCGGGCTTCTGAGCTGGGCCGTGTTGCTGGTCGGGCTCGTTCTCGTCTTCTTCCCGATCTACTACGTGTTGCCGCCGGTTCCGGTCGACGCGCTCGAGATCCTTCCCGGGGCCGTCTTCGCCGCCGTCGGATGGACGGTCCTTCAGGCCGGGTTCCAGCTGTACGCGGCCAACGCCGGCCAGTATCAGGCCTACGGGGCGGTCGGCGCCGTCCTCCTCTTCGTCACCTGGCTCTACTTCGCCGGCATGCTCATCCTGTTCGGCGCGGTGCTCAACGTCGTCCTCTCGGAGCGTCGCTTCGCCGAGTAGGCGGCCGAAAACGGGACACTGGAACGGGTAGGGACGGCCCCGGTCATCGGCCACCACCGCCGTGGGGAACAGTTATGGTTCCGGCACGGCCAGACCTCCACAATGAGCGACGACCAGTCACGGCGGTCCGCCGCCCCTGACTCGAGTGCCGACGCGAGCGAGTCGGCGGACGACGCGGACGGCGACGCCCTCGCACCGAGCGGCGGTCCTCGGCGCGTCGTCTCCGACCAGAGCGTCGACGACATCCTCGACTCGCTCGGCGAGACGAAAGCGAACGCGACGGGCTCGAGCGAGTCTCCGGCGCCGACCGAGGACGAAGGATCCACGACGGTCGAGTTCGACGAGGACGAGGTTCCGGCAACCGAGGACGCAGCGACCGACACCGACTCGAGCGTCGAAACCGATACGGAGCCGGATACGGACGGTACCGAAACGGAAGCGGACATCGAAGAACATTCGGACGATAGCGAAACGGACGCTGACGGCGCGAACACGGATGCAGACGCCACATCGTCGGTCGACGCGGCGGCCTCCTCTCTCCAGGCCGAGACGGCCCGCACGGAGGACGAAAACGAGTCGATCGATGAGCTGGCCGCCCGCATCGAAACCGGCAGCGTCACCGGCGCGGACGTTCGGGCAGCCGAAGCGGGTGACGGGCGCGAGTCGACGCCCGACGTCGACGAAATCGAGCTTTCGATGGACGACCTCGAGGCCACGCAGGCCCAGTCGAAAACCAGCGGCTCGAGCGCGGCTTCCGGATCCGACCTCGGTGACGACGCCGGCCCGCTCGCGGGTTCGATTCCGCGCGACGAGGGTGACTTGAGCGACGACGGGGAGGACAAGGCCGACTCTCCCGGATTGGTCGGACGACTCAAGCGACTCTTCGGCGGATAACGACGCGAACGGATCTTTCGGAGCGCCCCTTCCCCTGTTTTCTCGAGTACGACGCCGCCTCAGCCGACCAGTGTGATCAGCACGAACAGTGTCAGGATCGAGACGAGCGTCGTCGCGAAGACGTTCAGCGAGGCGAACTCCGTGTCACCGCCGAGTTCGGACGCGAAGACGTACGTCGAGACGGCCGTCGGCGTCCCTAACATCACGACCGACGCGGTGAACGTCGCTGAGTCGACCGGCAGCGTCGAGAAGACGAGCCACGCGAGCGCGGGCATGCAGACAATCTTCAGCGCGACGATGGAGCCCGTCGCGCCGAGATCGACTGTTGGGAGGTCTAACTGGAGCGTCGCGCCGACGCAGAGTAAGGCCAGTGGGAGTGCGAGCGAGCCGGCGGCGTCGAGCCCGACGGCGACGGTTCCGGGGACTGCGAGGCCGAGCGAACCGACCGAGAGACCGCAGAACAGCGCGACCAGTACGGGATTCGTCGCGAGTCCGCGAAGCTCGTCGCCGATAGCCGCGTCGGCTTCGTTGAGCGTCGAGAGGAGAACGATCGTCAGCGGGACCTGTACCAGCGACAAAACACCGAGAATCACGCTCGCGACCGCGGTGACCCCCGACCCGAAGGTGGCCGCGACCAGCGGGAGCCCGAGGTAGCCGAGGTTCGAGTGATAGGACTGGATGATCGCCACGCTGCGCTGTCCGGTCGACTCCCGGTTGCGGTGGACGAACCACGCCAGTCCGGCCGTCGCGAACAGCACGAACAGCAATCCGCCGATCAGCATCGGCGAGAGCAGGTCGCCGACCGACTGATCGTACGTCGAGACGAAGATCAGTGCCGGCAGCGCGACGTAGTAAGCCACGGCGTTCAGCGACGCGGTTCGGCCGGCGTCGAGGACACCGGAGGCTCGAAGCCCGGTTCCGAGCAGGAGCACGACGAGCAACGCCACGAGCCGGCCGAGGACTTCCACAGCGGTCTCGAGTCGACTCGGACGTTTTTACCGTTCGGTTACGGCCGACTGTGCGAACACGTGACAGGGAACGAATGGCGAGTCGACCGATCGGCGTGTCGACACCTTCGGCTACCGACCGACAGGTCGGAAGCCCTTTGAACGCATTCGATAATGGACTGATACTGCCGTGAGTCGGATTCCGAACCCGTTGCGTTTGACGATCCTCTACATCGGTCTCGCGCTCGCTCGTCTCGGGCTAATCGATCGAGAGCGCGCCGTCCAGACGACCGTCCTCGCGTGGCCCCGCATCGTCACCGGGATCGCGCGGATGTCCAAGAGCGCCGTCGACGTCGCGATGGTCGGCGTCGCGGTCGGCACCTCGGCCGTCGCGGGCGTCGGGTTCGCGGGGCCGTTCTGGGGGCTCGCGTTCGCCATCGGCGGCGGCGTCGCCGGCGGCACCATCGCGCTCGTTTCGCAGCGATTCGGGGCCGACGCCTACGACGAGTTGGGGCTGGCCGTTCGCTCGAGTACGCTCCTCGTCGTCGTGGTCAGCCTCCCGGTTGCAGCGTGTTTCTGGCTGTACTCCCACGAGTTCATCTCGCTGCTCAGTAGCAACGAATCGGCGATCGACTACGGCGCGACGTACCTGCAGGTCGTCGCGCTCGGCATCCCCTTCGCGGGGCTCAACCTCGTCGGGAGTCGGACGCTCGTCGGCGCGGACGACTCCTACATCGCGATGCAGATCCGCGCCGGCGGCGCGATCATCAACATCGGGCTGAGCGCCCTGTTCATCTTCGAACTCGGATGGGGCGTCGCCGGCGCCGCGCTCGGAACGGTGCTCGCGAACGTCGCCGTCACCACGACGTTCGCGGTCGGCATCGGTGCGGGCTGGCTCCCGATTATCGGCGCGCTGCCGATCCGGGTCGATCCGCTAGGGACCTACCTCGATCACGATACGCTTCGCGATATCGTCACCATCGGACTCCCCGTCGGCGGCCGGAACCTCGTTTGGACCGTCGCGGAGTTCCCGATGCTGGGCATCCTCGACATCTTCGGGGAGAACACCGTCGCCGCGTTCGTCATCGCCCGGCGCATCTGGGGGATCATGAACACGCCCGGTTGGGGTTTCGGGCTGGCCTCCTCGAGTCTGGTGGGCCAGGCGCTCGGGCAGAACGACGAGCAGACGGCCGAGGCCTACGGGCGTGACATTATCAGATTCGCCGTGGCAACCTACCTCGTCAGCGCGGTGCTCATCGCGCTGTTCGCCGAACAGATCGTCGTCCTCTTCGCGGACGATCCGACGAGCCCCGAGATTCCGATCGCGGTCGCCCTCGTCTACGCCTCCTGCGTCGCGGTCGTCTTTCAGGGGGTCGCGGGCGCCGCCGCCGGGCCCCTCGACGCCAGCGGCGACACGAAAGTCCCGTTCGTCAGCCAGTTTATCGGGATGTTCCTCGTCTCCATCCCGCTGGCGTACCTCGGTGCGACGACCGCGCTGGGCTACTGGGGCCTGTATCTCGCGTTCGTCGCGGAGACCAGCGTGCCCGCCGCGATCAACTACTGGCGATTCCGCACCGACAAGTGGAAGGCGATCAGCGAGACGTACCGACCGGATGTGGCCGTCGCGGACGATTGAGGTCTGGGGCTCGAGACCGTGTGCTCGCGGATCGGTCGTTTCGAGAGAAGTTCGACCCCCCCTTCGATCGAGTTGTGATTCGATGCGGCCGTAATATCGCCCATCGGAGTGAGAACGAACTACCCATGGTAAGAGCTAACATTGACCACAGCATACGGTACGTCTAACCGACGAGAGATCGGTACCCATGCCAGAACAGTCAGCACATTCCCAGTCCGTTACGCTATCGCTGCCGCTCGAGGAGCAGTGGACGCTCCACCACGTCCTCCTCGACCGCATCGAACGAGAGCTCGCGGCGGCCGATCCGACGACCATTGATCCGCCGCCGGTCGAGGTGTTCCAGGCGTTCGAGGCGCTCGATGCGGGCCAGACCCGCTTTACGATGGCCCAGCTCGGCGCGATCCAGACGATCCTCGCGGAGTACCATCACTCCCCGACGTGGTGGGAACTCGAGCGGCCGCAGCTCGAAGCACTCCTTCACCACGTCTCGAGCGCCATCGACGGGCGCGAACCGACGCTTTCGGCTGACTGATGGGTGCTCGAGCGAGCGGTATCGTCGACTCGCGGCACGCTCTCGAGTTCGAACCGGTTCACTATCTCGTACGGCTGCTACTACTGAACCCGGATGCGTCAACTCAGTCGGGTGTTAGCACAGTAAAACAGAATAGGCAGATTTGAACTACGCCGAGACGTTCTTGCTCGCTCCCTTCGGTCGCTCCGCGAGCTGCGACTCGTCTCGTTCAAATCTCCCCGTAACAATTTTTCCAACGCAGACTCGTCGCTTCGCTCCTCGTTGTTGCGTTGGAAAAATGGGTTGGGGCAGATTTGAACTGCCGGCCTCCTCCATGTCAAGGAGGTGTCATAACCAGACTAGACCACCAACCCGCCTGGTTTCGCTTGCGTGGCCTCCGTCGCCACCTTGTCTGCACTCATTGATTGCCCACCACCGTAATTGAAGGTTTCGAATCGACCGCCGTACGCGACTCGCACCCACGCACCCCGCCGATACGCTTAAGTTGATGTACTGATTTGGACATTGTAAGACAACTACGTACATTGGTGTTCACTATGCAGGAGTATGTCGAACGGGTAACTGACGGGGAGGATCTCACACAGAACGAGGCTCGAGCAGCCTCCACGGCCGTCTTCGAGGAGGCGACGGAGGCACAGATCGGCGCGCTGCTCGCCGCGCTGCGAGCGAAAGGCGAGACGGAAGCCGAAATCGCCGGCTTCGCCGAAGGCATGCGCGAGGCGGCGCGAACGATCTCCCCCGATCGAGAGCCGCTGGTCGACACCTGCGGCACGGGCGGGGACGACTACGACACGATCAACGTCTCGACGACGAGCGCGATCGTCACCGCCGGCGCCGGCGTTCCGGTCGCCAAGCACGGCAACTACTCCGTTTCCTCTTCCTCGGGCAGCGCGGACGTCCTCGAGGTCGCAGGCGTCAACGTCGAGGCCGAACCGCCGGCCGTCGAGGAGGCGATCGAACGCGACGGGATCGGCTTCATGCTCGCGCCCGTCTTCCACCCCGCGATGAAGGCCGTCATCGGCCCGCGCAAGGAACTCGGGATGCGGACGGTGTTCAACGTGCTCGGGCCGTTGACGAACCCCGCCGGCGCGAACGCACAGGTCGTCGGCGTCTACGACCCCGATCTCGTCCCCGTCCTCGCGGACGCCCTCGCGCGGATGGACGTCGATCGCGCGCTGGTCGTCCACGGCGCGGGCACCGACGAAATTGCGATCCACGGGGAGACCGTCGCCGCGGAAGTAACTGGCTCCAACGTGGAGTCTTACACCCTCGAGCCGTCCGATCTCGGTCTCGAGCAACACGAGATCGAGGCCATCTCGGGTGGCTCGCCGGAAGCGAACGCCGACGACATGCGCGGCATCGTCGAGGGGACGGTGACGGGTGCCAAACGGGACGTCATCCTCGCGAACGCCGGCGCGGCGATCTACGTCGCCGGCGAGGCCGACTCGCTCGAGGCAGGTGCCGACGCCGCGCGCGAGGCCATCGACTCCGGGTCGGCGGCGACGAAATTCGAGCAACTCTGTGCGGGAACGGAGCAGGTCCAGCGATGACTCGCGTGAAGATCTGCGGCCTGACTAGCGAGACCGACCTCGAGACGGCCGTCGACGCCGGAGCCGACGCCCTCGGGATTATCTGTGACGTGTCGGTCGATACGCCACGCGAGGTCTCCATCGAGCGAGCCAAAGCGCTCGTCGCCGCGGCCCCGCCGTTCGTGACGACCGTGCTCGTGACGATGCCGTCCGGACCGAACCGGGCGATCGAACTGGTCGAGGAGATCGAACCCGATGCGATCCAGTACTACGGCAGTATTCGACCGGGAGATCTGGCGTACCTGCGCGCGAAGATCGACGCCCAACTCCTGCTCGCGGTCGACGCCGACGACGCCGAGACGGCCGCAGCCTACGACGACGTGGTCGACGGCCTCATCGTCGACACGCCGGGGGAAGACGGCGGCGGCGGCACCGGTGAAACCCACGACTGGGACCAGACGCGGCTGGCCGCCATCGACCTCGAGTCCCCGCTGATCCTCGCGGGTGGGCTCACCCCCGAGAATGTCGAGGACGCGGTCCAGACGGTCGAACCGTTCGCCGTCGACGTTGCCAGCGGGGTCGAAGCAGAGGGTGGCGTCAAGGATCCCGACGCCGTCCGATCGTTTATCGACCGAGCCACGAACGCCCGCCGACCGGCGGAGCTCTGACCAACCGATTTCAGCATGAGTGACCCAGACCCCCCATCCGACGCGACGCCGACGCTCGACATCGACCGCGAGACCTTCCGCGAGCACGCGGGCGACCGCGACGACCGACCGGTGGTCGTTCGCACCGTCGCGACGCTCGACGTCGAGACGACGCCCCTCGAAGCCTACGCCGTGCTCACCGGCCGATCACCCTCGAGCGACCGGGAGCGGTCGCCGTACGCCTTCCTGCTCGAGAGCGCGGAAAAGACCGCCTCGAGCGACCCGGACGGCGCGTTCCGACCGAGTTCGGCCCAGACGGATCGCCACGCGCGCTACTCCTACGTCGGCTACGATCCGGACGCCGTCGTGACGGTCGAACCCGAGGAAACGACCGTCGAGGCGCTCCGGGACGACGTGCCGCTCGATCTCGTCGAAACGACCGACGACGGCGACACCGTCGACGCCCTTCGCGCGGCGATGCCGGACGTCCGATTTGCGAACGCGCCCGACCACGACCGCCAGCACCTGACCGGCGGACTCGTTGGCTTTCTCGCCTACGACGCGGTCTACGACCTCTGGCTCGAGGAGGTCGGCCTCGAACGGCCCGAGTCGCGGTTCCCGGACGCGCAGTTCGTCCTGACGACCAAGACGCTCGCGTTCGACGAACGTGACGGGACGGTCTCGCTGGTCTGTACGCCGATCCTCGAGGCCGACGACGACCCGGACGCGGTCTACGACGCACTTCTCGAGGAAGCGAGTGCGGTCGCGGCTACGCTGCGCGGGGCCGAGCCGCCCGAGACGGGCGGGTTCACCAAGACCGACGAGGTCGCGGGCGCCAAGGACGTCTACGAGGAGAGCGTCGAGCGGGCCAAAGAGCATGTCCTCGACGGCGACATCTACCAGGGCGTCATCTCCCGAACGCGAGAGCTGTACGGCGACGTCGATCCGCTCGGCTTCTACGAGGCGATGCGGGACGTGAACCCCTCGCCCTATATGTACCTGCTCGAGCACGACGACCTGACCGTCGTCGGCGCCAGTCCGGAGACGCTGGTCTCCGTTCGCGGCCCCGAGATCATGTCGAACCCGATCGCCGGCACCTGCGACCGCGGGACGGGACCCGTCGAGGATCGGCGACTCGCGGGCGAGATGCTGGCCGACGAAAAGGAGCGCGCCGAGCACACGATGCTGGTCGATCTGGCCCGCAACGACGTGCGCCGGGTCGCCGACGCCGGCTCGGTCCGCGTCGACGAGTTCATGAACGTCCTCAAGTACAGCCACGTCCAGCACATCGAGTCGACGGTGACCGGCGACCTCGCGAGCGACGCCGACGCCTTCGACGCGACGCGCGCCTCCTTCCCCGCCGGCACCCTCTCCGGCGCGCCGAAGATCCGGGCGATGGAGATCATCGACGACCTCGAGACCGAACCCCGCGGCCTCTACGGCGGCGGCGTCGGCTACTACTCGTGGTGTGGCGACGCGGACTTCGCGATCGTGATTCGGACGGCCACAGTCGAAGACGAAGGAGACCGGGACCGGATCACGGTCCGTGCCGGTGCCGGACTGGTCGCGGACAGCGACCCCGAATCGGAGTACGAGGAGACCGAGAAGAAGATGGGCGGCGTGCTCGCCGCCCTCGAGGCAATCGAGGAGTCGGGCGACGACGAGGAGAGCGTCGCAGACGGCACTCTCGAGAGCCCGGAGGTGGGCCGATGAGCGCGACGGGCGACGAACGCGCAACGGACGCGAACGAAGGTGGCGAAACGGAGCCGCTGACGGTGCTGTTCGTCGACAACTACGACTCCTTTACGTACAACCTCGTGGAGTACGTCAGCCAGCAGGCTGGCACCGAGACCGAGGTGCTGAAAAACACCGCGTCGCTCGAGGAGATACGCGCGGTCGACTCCGACGCCATCATCATCAGTCCCGGTCCGGGACACCCGAAGAACGACCGCGACGTCGGCGTCACGATGGAGGTTCTTCGGGAACTGAGCCCGGAGGTGCCGACGCTCGGCGTCTGTCTGGGTCTCGAAGCCGCCGTCTACGAGTACGGCGGCAGCGTCGGCCGAGCACCCGACCCGATCCACGGGAAGGCCTCGGCCGTCGACCACGACGGCGCGGGCGTCTTCGCGGGCCTCGAGCAGGGGTTCCGCGCAGGCAGGTATCATTCGCTGGTCGCAACGGAGGTTCCGGACTGCTTCGAGGTATCGGCGACGGCCGAGCATGGTGATGAGACGCTCGTCATGGGTGTGCGCCACCGTGAGTATCCGATCGAGGCCGTGCAGTTCCACCCGGAAAGCGTGCTCACGGCGCTCGGTCACGACGTGATCGAAAACTTCCTCGAGTCGGTCGCGGAAAACTGAGCTGTTCGACGATTCCTGCGGACTCGGTTCGAAAATTCTCGTTCGCTCGGCGGTAGCTGTCGGCCGGAGCGGGTGCTTCAGCCGTCGTCCCGGCGGAATCGATCCTAGTGGGGGACAGCCCCCTCACGAATCAGCAGTCGTGAAATCAGTTCTCGAGCGAGTTAGAAGAACGGAAGGAACGACAGGTCCGTCACGCCGGCCGTATAGAGTCCGGCGAGGACGACGGCGGAGACGATTCCGACTCGGATTGCCAATTTGATCGCGATGCGGATCGCAATGATGGCGACCGCGACGGCAGCAAGTCCCGCGAGTACGAGCAGGACCATCGATGATGGTTCGACCATATCGACTCCCCGTACTACAGGGACGTAATCTTTCTGGATATCGTGACAACATTCGGATCGTGACTACCATCGGGAAGAGAACGCCGATGGAGCCGGTAACCACCGCTCTGAAACTGAAAATCGCCGGACAGAGGGGTGGATTATCCCACTCACGGCTACTTTCAGTTCGGTCTGAAAATCGTTAAGAGCGTCGGCGTTGTAGTCCCAGACAGCACCGATCACGGCCGTTTCGAACGTCGTGGTCGGAGACGAAACCATAGCGTACAGAGACGTCTATACAACCACAGTTGTCCTAATACAAGAAAAGCAGGACAACAACACCCAGTTTTAAGATGTATCGATGACTACCGAACCTTCGTCACGAACGATGAAATGCAGGACCCGGACCCACGCTAGAATCGCCACCCCGCGGCGCGGTCGCCTCGAGGTGACCCGCGCATGAGCGAATCGGAGCTCTCCGCGGAAGAACTAACACTCCCGATCAAGCGCACCGACGGCGACACGCTCGAGGCGCGCATGACCGACAACGCCTACCACAACATCCTCCCCGCGCGCTATCTGCGGAAGGATGCCAACGGCGAACTCACCGAGACTCAGGAGGATCTCTTCGAGCGCGTCGGCACGAACATCGCGCTGGCCGAAGCCGTCTACGAGGCCGAGAAACGCGACCTCGAGATCACGGTCACGCCCGACCAGCTCAAGCCAGGCCATCCGCGCCGCGACGAACTCGCCGAAGAAGTGTTCGGTGAGGGAACCACGGCCAAGGACGACGCGGAAACCGTCCTCACCGAGCGCAACGTCAACAAGTTCGCCTACGACACCATCGTCCCCGAACTCCCCGACGAGGTACGCGAACACGTCGAGGACGTCGCGGAGACGTTCATCGAGGGCATGTCGGAGCTCTCCTTTATGCCGAACTCGCCGACGCTGATGAACGCCGGCGACGAACTCCAGCAGCTCTCGGCCTGTTTCGTCATGAGCCCCGACGACGACCTCTCGGACATCCACGAGACCGCCAAGAAGGCCGCGGAGGTCTTCCAGTCCGGCGGCGGCGTCGGCTACGGCTTCTGGCAGCTTCGGCCGTTCGGCGACTCCGTCGGCTCGACCGGCGGCATCGCCTCCGGGCCGATCACCTTCATGCGGACCTACGACCAGCTCTGTGAGACGATCGCACAGGGCGGGACCCGACGCGGCGCCCAGATGGGCATCATGCGCGTCTCCCACCCGGACGTCATCGAGTTCATCCACGCGAAGAACAAGGACGTCTCGCTGGCGCACACGCTCCGGCTGAACGATCCCGACGACTACACCTACACTACTTTCTCCGAAGCGCTCGAGGAATCGCGCAGCCTCATCGACGAGGACGGTCGCGTCCCCAAACACCTGCGCAACGCCGTCGAGGGCCATCTCTCTAATTTCAATATCTCCGTCGGCGTCACCGACGACTTCATGGCGGCCGTCCAGAACGGCGAGGAGTTCACGTTCACCAACCCGCGGACCGAAGAGCCCCACATCGCCACCGAGGAGACCAAGGAGATGTACGGCCGCTACGACCTCGGCGAGCACGTCGAGGTCGGCGAGCCGCTTTCGATCCCCGCGGAACTCATCTTCGAACGCATCGTCGAGGGCGCCCACGAGAACGGCGAGCCGGGCGTCATCTACCTCGAGCGAGTGAACAAACAGCACTCCTTCGACGTCGAAGCGGAGCCGGACCACCGCATTCTGGCGACGAACCCGTGTGGCGAACAGCCACTCGAGGAACACGAAGCCTGTAACCTCGGCCACATCAACCTCTCGACGCTCGCCGACCAGGAGGCGCCCGACTGGCGCGTCTGGAGCGAGCAACACGCAGACGAGTACGACACGCAAGCCGAGGCCGTCGACGCCTTCCTCGAGGAGGCCATCGACTACGCCGAGTTCGACGAGCGAATCGAGTACGGCACCCGATTCCTCGAGAACGTCGTCACCATGTCCGACTTCCCGGTCGAGGAGATCGAGGAGAAGGTCCGAGACATGCGCAAGATCGGTCTCGGCGTCATGGGTCTCGCACAGCTGTACATCCAGTTGGGCATCAAGTACGGCAGCGACGAGGGCAACGAGGTCGCCCGCCAGCTGATGACCCACATCAACCACGGCGCGAAGGCGACGAGCCACGACCTCGCGACGGAGCGCGGCTCCTTCGCCGACTGGGACGACTCGAAGTACGCTACCCCGACGGAGTACCGCGAGTGGTTCGAGCACCAGACCGGCGAGGACGCCGACGACTGGGCCGACGGCTTCCCGATCCGCAACCACAACGTGACGACCATCGCACCGACCGGCACGACCTCGATGGTCGGCAACACGACCGGCGGCTGCGAGCCGATCTACAACGTCGCTTACTACAAGAACGTCACCGACGACGTTCAGGGCGACGAGATGTTGGTCGAGTTCGACGACTACTTCCTGCGCACCTTAGAGGAGAACGGCATCGACGTCGACGCCGTCAAGGAGGAGGCCCAAGAGCAGATGGCCACGAACCAGTTCGAAGGCGTCGAAGGGCTCTCGACCGTTCCGGACGCCATCGGCGAGCTGTTCGTCATCACGAGCGACCTCTCGGCGAAACAGCACGCCGCCGTCCAGTGTGCCGCACAGGCCGGCGTCGACTCCGCCATCTCGAAGACGGTCAACGCCCCGAACGACTCCACGCTCGAGGACGCCAAGGAGGTTTTCGAGTGGGTCTACGAGAACGGCGGCAAGGGCGTCACCTACTACCGTGACGGCACCCGCTCGAAGCAGGTGCTGACCACGCGCGCCGACAACGCCGACTTCGCGGACGAGACCGAAGCCGCCCAGGCGCTCGTCGAACAGATCGACGAGATCTTCGGCGGGCTCGAGCAGTTCCTCGAGAGCGACGAAGTTCGAGACGTCCTCGAGGAGGACGTCGGCGGACTGCTCGACGACGATCAAATCACGGTCGACTTCACCGAGAAGCGCGAGCGACCCGACGCGCTGCAGGGCGTCAGCCAGCGCATCGACACCGGCTACGGCAAGGTCTACGTGACGATCAACGAGGATCCAGAGACGGGCCAGCCGTTCGAGCTGTTCGCGAACATCGGCCACTCGGGCGGGTTCACCAACTCCTTCACCGAAGCGCTCGCGAAGGTCATCTCGACCTCGCTTCGCTCCGGCGTCGACCCCGAGGAGATCGTCGACGAACTCTGTGGCACGCGCAGTCCGAAAGTCGCCTGGGACAAAGGCGAGCAGATCCAGTCGATTCCGGACGCCATCGGCACCGCGATGCGGCGCTATCTCGACGACGAGATCGACAAGCCGTACCCGAAACAGCAGACGCTCGAGGAGTCCGCCGACGCGGACACCGAAGTCGAGTTCGACGGCCCGCAGACCGACGGCGGCGCGGCGGCCGCACAGGGCGGCACCGAGGCCGACGACGACGCCACGCAGGACCTCATCGACGCCGGCGAGTCGCCGGAGTGTCCCGACTGCGGCTCGATGTCGCTGTACTTCTCCGAAGGCTGCAAGACGTGCGAGAGCTGTGGCTGGTCGGAGTGCTGAGCCGGTAACAACGGTACTCACGGCTCAGTGACGGTTCGAACGACGCACGAACGATCTTTTTTGACTCAAGCGAATCAGTAGCACGGCCCTCGAGTGCAGCCGTCCGTGTGCCGATCAGACTGCCGATCGATCCAGCGCCGAAACGGTCGCCGTTCGGTGCCACAACAGGCCGACCAGCCCGGCACCGGAGAGCACCAGTCCGCCGGCGACGGCGAACGCGAGACCGAAGCTCGAGGCCGCGAGCCAACCGCCAAGGAGGCTCCCGAGCCCGCCGGCGAACGCCATGAGCGCGCTGTAGACGCCGAGGGCCTCGCCGCGGACTCCCGCGGGCGCGAGCTGGGTGACGATCGTCCCCGTCGTCACGGAGATGACGGCCCAGGAGAGCCCGATCAGGACGAAGACGGTCGCGGTCCCGACGAGACCGATCGTCGTCGCGCCGAAGACGATGCCGACGAGGGCGACGAGCGGGAGTCCGACCGCTCGGCCGAGGAGCCCGGCGATCTGGACGAGTTCGGCGTCGTGTCTCGTCGCGAGACGACCGACGCGGTCGAAGAAGACCGCCGACGCGATACTCGAGACCAGATAGAGCGCGAAGATGCCGTCGGAGCCGTAGCCCGCGTCGCCCAGAAACGCGGGGAGCGGGGCGAAAAACACCGCAGAGCCGGCGAAGACGAGGACGATCGCGCCGAAGTAGAGGGTGAGATCCGGCGTGAACCGACGGGCCAGTCTGCTGGGGTGGAGGTCTCGCGGATCGACGCGCACCGGGGAGAACGGAAACGTGACGCCCCGAACGTTGAACCGGCCGGCGCGCCGAATCGCTCGTCGAAGCTTCCGCGGCGAGGGCTCCTCGCCCGGCCGGGGATCCGGCGGCAACAGCCGAACTGCGGCCACACAGCTCAGTCCGGCACAGCCGGCGCAGGCGAGCAGGAACCCTTGCTGGGCGGCCAGCGGGTCGAGGACCAGTTCCGCGCCGGCGGTCCAGACAGCACCCGCGAGGAGTCCGAGCGCCCAGCCCACTCCCTGGTAGGTATTGAGCCGGGCGATCTGTGCGCTCCACTGGGAGTCGGGGACGTCCGTAACCGCGAGGAGAGTCAGGATCGGCAACGCCGCCGCGGAGGCGAACCAGATGACGGCGTTCGCGCCGACGACTATCGGAATCGACTGTGTAAGGGGGACGAGAGCGGCCATCACGGCGACGAGTCCGAGTGCCGCGACGACGAAGCCGCGACGTTTGCCCGTGCGATCCGCCAGCCCGCCGAACGCCAGCGCGCCGGGAACCCCGGCGAACGCGGCTGCGGCGGCGAGCACGCCGAGTGTGAACGGATCGCCGCCGAGCGAGACGACGTAGAGCGGGACGATCAACGAGACGCCACCGAATGCGACGGAGCCGAGCGCCCACGCGTACAGCCACCGATGGGACATTAGAGAGGACACTCGAGCGCCGCCTCATAAATGGTCGATTTCGGTCGGCGCGTTCGATAGCGATTCTCTCGCTCGAGGACAGTCACTCACTGTCGGCCGCGAGTCGAACAGCGGGTCGCCTCGACCGGGAGCACCACACTTAGCACGGTCGGGGCAGTATCGAGCGCTATGGCTGCCGACGACGACGGAGACGGGAACGGGGCAAATGCGGTGGACGGGCCCAATGTCGACTCGAGCGGCGCACCGACCTGTCCGCACTGCGGGGAACCGCTGTACAAGCGCCACTGCAAGTACGTCTGTCCGCAACACGGCCCCATTATCGATTGCTCGGATCCCTTCCGGTGATCGCGACTCAGCACCCGACTCAGGGCGTGAGTTGCGCGGTACAGATACAAGGCGACGGCTTGTGGTCTCGAGCAAGCGACCTGTATGTCTACACAACCGACGATCCTCGTCGTCGACGACGAGCGCGAACTCGCCGACCTCTACGCGATGTGGGTCGATGGAGAGTACGAGGTGCTGACCGCCTACGACGGCCGATCGGCGCTCGAGGCGATGAGTCCGGCGGTCGACGTCGTCCTGCTCGACCGCCACATGCCGGATCTCACCGGGGACGAGGTTCTCGGACGAATCCGAGCCGCGGGCCACGACTGCTGGGTCATCATGGTCACAGCGGTCGATCCCGGACTCGACATCGTCGAACTGGATATCGACGACTACGTGACCAAACCGGTGACGCGAACCCAGTTGACCCGAATCATCGAGAACCTTCGCGTGCAGGCCAAGTTCAGCAACGACGGTCGCCGCGAACTCGCCGCGCTCTCGAACAAGATGGAGACGCTCGAGGACGAGCAGTCGGTAGACGAGTTAGAAGAGACCGAGGCGTATCGGCAACTCGAGTCGGATCTGACGGAGCTGAGCGACTCGCTGGTCGAGGAGTGAGGCGGGAAGCGATGAGACGCGTTTGCGAACCAATCTCGAGTTAGCTCTCCGCGGATCGACCGGCAGTCCCCGTCTGCCTGTGCGTTCGAACGACGCGATACGCCGGACCGGCGAGCAGCACCGACGCGGCGACGAGACAGGCGACGGTGAGCGTGACGCCGAGTTCGCCGAGTCCGCCCGCGGTGACGGTGGCGGCCGACGCGCCGACGACGACGCCGGCGACCGTCCACGGGAGTTCGCCGACGACCGTCCCGACCACGAACTGCCGGAGTCGCACGCCGCTGACCGCCGCCGCACACGTCGAGACGTCCGAGGGAATCGGCGCTAATCGAGAGACGACGACGCCACGGGTCGGGCCCGCGGTATCATAATACCGGGCGACGACGCTCCCCGCCCGCTCGAGGAGCGAGCCGAACGCGCCCTCGATCGAGGCTTGCACGGAGTCGGCACGCGTGGTACTCGACGCACTCGTATCGGTGTCGGCGAACCAGCGAGCGACGAGGAAGACGGGAATCACGGTCACCACGACACCGGCGAGTGCGATCGGGATCCCGAGCGCGACGCCGTAGCCGTAGCCGACGACGACGGCCAACGGCGTCGTCGGCAGGACGAGCAGCGGTCGCACGAGATAGAGGCCGACGACGACGAGTCCGAACAGATAGGGATCCGCCGAGACCGACTCGACGGCCCCGAGCACCGTCGACGGCGAGACGAGCACGCCCATCGCGACGATCGCACCGATCACGACCGCCCCGACGAGCGCGCGGCGTTTCACCGACGACAGCGTCATCGGTTCCAGTTTTTCGTCGAGCGTTGAAACGTTTGTGTCTCGACGGGTGGCCGTCGGTTGCGGTCGATGGCGGACGACGCAACGTTTATTCGCTCGCGGCCGACAGCACTCATCGATGGATCGCGACGAGACCGGACCCGACACGGCCGCCGGCGTGAGCGACGACCGGGTCGCGCTCGGCTTGGCGCTACTCGAGCGCCTTGAGCACGAGTCGCTTCCCCTGCCCGAGGTCGTCGACCGGATCGAGACGGTGACGACCGATCCGACGGTGACGCGAACGATCCTCGACGAGGCGGAACTCCGCGGCATCGTCGAGCGCGAGGACGGCATCATCCGCCCGAAGAGCCGCCAGTACGTTCGGTTCGAGCAGGACGTAATCACGAAAGAGGGCGACTTCTCCTGCCAGCGCTGCGGGACCGGCGTCTCGACGGGCTACTTCATCGATCTCGACGCCGGCGAACTGGGGCCCTTCGGCTCCTCGTGCATTCGGAAGGTGACTGGCCGAGAGGACTGAGTACGCGAGCCGCTGAGAGGACTGAATACGCTTCTATCGCTGCTTGCGGAGTTCGGCGATGAGTTGCTCGATCGTCCCTTGCTGGCGTTCGATGACCTCGGTCTGTCGCTCGACGGCGACCTCGAGTGCCTCGACGCGCTCGAGCAGTTCGTCGGCGACGTCGTCGTCGAGCTCGGTCTCAGGGATGGTGTCGGTATCAGTCCCGAGCAGCGGCGTCGAATCCGTTCCGAGTCCGCCGTCGTCCTGCGTCGGCTCCGCGTCGATCCCCGTCGATTCGGTTCCCTCGAGATCGGCCTCCGGTTCGGTCACGGTGTCGGCCGACATTTCGAAGGTGGTCTCGGTTTCCGAGGATGTGGTCTCGGACGACTGGGTCGGCTCCGAATCCGTCTCCGGTGGCGTCCGCGTCGCCGACTGCGTCTGCGTCTCGGGCTGCTGTCGCTGTTGAGACGCCTGCGCGGTGTCCTGTTGGGTCTGTGGCTCGCTCGTTGTACCCGAGTCCGCCGCGGGCTTGGGCTCGTTCGCGTCCGAGCCAGCGGCTGACGTCTCGTCCGTCAGCGGATCGGGGGTTGCTGCGGGTTCCTGGACGCCAGCGGCCGCCTCGTCGACGGGTTCGTGATCGTCCAGCGACGGCGGGTTTGCGTCGAGGGGATCGACCCCCTCTCCGAAGTCGACCGACGCGCTCCGCTGGCTCTGCTCGGCCTCGTCGTCACCGCCGACTTTCTCGTTGAGTTCCTCGAGCGAGCCGACGTCGTGGTACTCGAAGAGGGCTCGCTGGAGCCGTTCCCGGAGATCGTTCGCCTGCTCGTTGGGGGCTTTGATCCGCTGGGGTCGGCCGTCGACGGTGAGCACGATCTGCGTGGCGACGCTACCGTCCTCGAAGGAGAGACTCGTGACGTCCCCGAAGTGGTACTCCTCGTAGTCGCCGTCCCAGACCGCCGCACCGATGTGTTTGACGAGCCTGTCGCTGGTGATGATCAGCGTTAGTTCGCTGAAGCGGTAGGTCTTGGCGACCGTCTCGCCGGGGTCGGTGATTCCGTTCCCGTTCAGGACGCCGGCCAGCACCGGGTGCAAGACGTCGTCAGTTTTGCCGCTGGGGACGCTGAACGATTTCGTTCCCTCGAGCGGATACTCGAGGGTGAACTTCGTCTTGCGTCGGCCCTCCGAGAGGGTGAGTCGGTCGGCCTCGTGGGGGTATTCGTCGATCGACTCGTCGCTCAGCAGGCCTTCGGAGCTGTAGACGAGCGTGCTCGAGGGCGTGATGAAGAGTTCGTTCTCGCCACCGAGAGAGACGCGCGCCGCGATTTCCTCGCCATTGAGAGTAGACTGGACGATTCCGGGAACGCTCATGCGCGGGTAGTTGGGAAGGCCGTGCCATAAATCCGTGGGTCGGCGTTGCACGCCGGGGTCGAATGAGAAGGTTAAAGAAACAGACGGGGCTATCTGAGAGTGAGCCCGGGTGGCTTAGCTGGACATAGCGCCGCACTCATAGGGTTCAGAGATTCGGTGCGGTTTCGCCTTGGAAGCCTCCGTGTCCCCACGAGGACTCATGCCGAGCCTCGGACCTGGGACATGCGGAGATCGAGGGTTCGGAGCCCTCCCCGGGCATTTTTCGACGACGAGTCACGAACGCAGTGAGTGACGAGTCCGAGAAGATGCCCGGGGAGGCGGAGAACCCGTAGGTCTTGCGCGAACGAAGTGAGCGCAAGGCAGGAAAGACGAACGGAGTGAGTCTTTCCGTGGTTCGGAGCCCTCCCCGGGCATGCTTCTCTACACATCACGAGTCGAATACGAGTGATAACACTGAAAAGCATGCCTGGTTCGCTCCGAATCCGGTGGTCTTCGCGAGTAAGTGAAACGAACGAGCGAAGGCTCGAGAGAGCTTTGCTCTCTCGTAGGTTCGGAGCCCTCCCTGGACATTTTTCCAAGAAGCCAGGAACGAAGTGAGCGTCGGGTCCGAGAAAATCCCCTCCCTCGAATCCGACTAGAAGTCGTCGTACGCTACCGGCTTCTCAGTGTCGCGCTGACTCCGATACGGCCTCAAGCTCGACTTCGACCTCGTTCGTTCGCATGAACGGCGGCGTCCACGGATCGTTGTACTGGAGGAGCGTCGGCTCGTCGCGTCTCTCGATAGCTCGCCGAGAGAGGCCCTCGAGCAGACGGGTTCGCTCTCGGTCGACGCGTTCGTCGGTCGCGTACCACGAAAAACGCCGTACCGCCACCGTACGCGGCGGATCGACGACGAGCCGAACGTCGGGATCGGTCGGTTCCGGGGCAGTTTCGGCCGTGTACGCCCGTGGAAGGGAGAAGGCCATCGTCACGTCATCGCCGTCTGACCCCGTTCGCACGGGAGCGGTCATCGGAATCGACGTCCCGCGGACTGTAACCGGTGCGGTCATCGCCATGTCCTCGCTTCGCGTGTTATCGCCCGAGATGTAGCGAAAGAGTCGCCTGAACGCCGTCGCCGCGTCCGGAGCCGTCGTCTCGGCACGGACCGTGCGCGGGTAGCGGCGGATCTCGATGTCGTCGAAGGTCTCCAGCGTTTCCGAGGGGACGCGTTCGGTCGTACGGGTGACGTACGCACCCCACCCGATCCACAACCCGACCAGTGCGGCGATCCCGAGTAGTAGCGTTCGTACGGATCGCATAGGTATCGAACGACTCGCATCCCAATAGATCCGAGGGGGTCCGCGGCCGTGCGTCGATCGGCGGATATGTTGGTTCGTCCGGCTCGCCGAGACAGTCGATCGGTGACAAGTTCCGCCACGATCCTGTCGAACATCGGGCACGGGTATTGCACGGAGGATATTTCGTTCCTAACACTACACCTCCACTGGTGCGCTGACGGTGAAGTTCTCGTCGACAAACGGGATAGTCTCCGTCTCGGACGATTCGAAACGAGCGGTGACGAAACTGCCCTCACGAGGACCGTTCGACGACCAGGACGGGAATATCGTCCATCCGTAGGACGCTCGAGGTCACGCTTCCGAGCAACTGTCGCGCAAGATTCGACCGGCCGAGTGACCCGATGATGATGGCGTCGACGTCGTGATCGGAGACGTGCTCGTGGGTGACAGCAGCGACGCCCGTTCGGCAGTTTGTGGACGCCTACCCGAGGAGGTTCTGAAGCACTAGAACGATGAAGAGGGCAATCACCGCCTCGGAGATGATCCACGAGTTGTCGTCCATCCAGTCGCGAAGTGTTGGGAGTGCGGCTTCTGCTCGCTCACCGAGCACGAACACGCTGAGTAATGGAATCGCCAATATGAAGAGCGTCAGTAGGACGAATCCTGCCGCGTGCGTGATCGGATCACCGTTGGCTGCGAGGTAGGTGCCGACGCTAATCGACGTGACGATGTCGGTCGGGAAGAATCCAAGCAGGAGAAATCCCAATCGAAACGAGAACCGCGGTGTCGCGGTGGTCAACTTCCCCATCCACTTCGGTGGCTCCGATACGTTCCGCTTTCGGTAGGTCTCCACCGCCGCATAGAGGAGGAGAACGAAAACGGCGCCGTAGAGGATTTGTTGTCCGGTCGGCCCCAACAGGCCGCCACCACCACCGCCAAATCTGTTTCCGAGCAGGTACGCGATGGCGACGACGAGACTGATAGCGAGAGCCGCACCGAAGACGTACGCGGTCGAGTTCGCTCGCCAGTTTTCGCTCGTGGCGAGAAAGATGGGCGCGAGTATCTGTGGCCCTGCGATCATCACGACGGCCAGTGGGAGAACCTCCACGAGGCTCATCGCTCAGACCCGCTGTGACTCGAGTTGTGGCACCGATCGAACCATCCACGTTGGGAACTGTTTACAACGAGTATCATAATCGTGGTTCTCTAGCTGAGAGTAGAGGCCGGCGACGGTAATTAGTATTATTACAATCACACAACGGAGTAATTCGTCGGTTCTGGCGGGTGCACCGTTCGTCTACGTCGTGTCGTCGAATAGTAACTCGAAAGAGATTAGAACGGAAGCGTCGAAAAACCGGATTTCCCGATACAGCGTATCTACAGCGTCTCGAGCTATCGTCTAGATAGCCAGCAAGTCCGACCAGCCGTACTCTCCTCCCACCCTGAAAACGACGTTATTACCTCCGAGAGCGTACTACATCATTGATCATGAGTGTGAATTGGACAGCTGTAGTAATTGGGTTCGTCGTGGCGCTCGTCCTCGCGTTCATCAACGGGCTCGTGTACGCGGGAACGGATGCGACAGTTCTGGCGCTCTCGTGGGCGATGATCGGCGTACTCGGCGGTCTCACCGCCGGTCTCATCGCAGGCGGAACGGTGGAAAACGGCGCCCTCAACGGCGGCCTGGCGACCGTCTTCGGATCGCTCATCGTGCTGGTGGTCGTCTCGTTCACCACGCTGCTCTTCGGCGGACTCGTCGCGTCGTTCGGGATCCTCGGCATCGGCCTGCTCCTGCTGGCGTTCTACGCCATCCCCGGCGCGATCGGCGGCGCGATCGGATCGTGGGCCAAGGGGCGACGGGCCTCCCGGGAGATGGCCGGCACACGGGCGTGAGAGAGGGCAACACCGACACCGGGAAACGATTGTTTTTTGCCGTCCTATCTATCCGTTTCACTTTTACCAACACGCTTATCCGGCTCTTCGAGTGATCCGTGATCGATCATTTAGAGTAACCGACCCTCACCTCGCCAGCTAGCGTATTCGTGGTTTTGAACGCGGATCATCGGTGGACGGTTACGGTTCATCGGTGAACGATTCGTTGTGACTCCCAGCCGATCAGTCCGGAGCAGCGTCGATCGTCGATGACTGTGCCCGCTTCGCTCTGGTACTCCCGAACGATCGCGCGCCGATGAATCTCTTCAGCCTCGCGTACTCCTTTTTTCTCGTTTCGGGTATTGGTGATTTCCCAATGCACAAGTGCCAACGCATCGGAAAGCCGAACGACCGGGGTTCGATACTCGTGCCGTAGGTGCGCCACAGATGAGTACGCGATCCAAAAGATCCAGGACGTTCTTCGTCGTCGTCGGCGTTCTCGTCGGACTGCTCTCGTTACTGATCGTCCTCCCGTTTCTCAGTTGGATTCTCATTGCGGTGATCCTCGCCTACGTCCTCCGTCCGATCGACCGGCGGCTTTCGCGTCGACTCGGCTCGAGCCTCTCGGCCGTCCTGTCGATACTGGTCGGACTCGCGTTCGTCGTCTTCCCGATCGTCCTCATCCTCGCCGTCGCGGCGAACCAGGCCAGCCAGCTATTCGCACAATTTGACCCCCAGGACATCTCCCAGATCGACGACGTCGTCGCGGAGCGTTTTGGCGTCCAAGTCGATACGGCGGCCTTGCACGACGCGTTCACCGGCGCGGTGAAGACGGGAGCTCGGGGCCTCGCCGGCAACCTCTTCAGTATCATCGGTGGGCTCCCCGAACTCTTCATCGGGTTTACCGTCCTATTCTTCGTCCTGTTTTATTTACTCAAAGACGGCGATAGCGCGGTCGAATGGTTCCGAACGGTAGTTCCGCTCGAGCCGGACGTTCGGGAGGAACTGTTCGAAGAGACGGGTCTCCTCTTGCACAATTCGCTCGTCGGAACCGCCGCCGTCGCAGCGGCACAGGCGGTCCTCATCGGCACGGCGTTCCTCGTCCTCGGGTTCTCGAATATCGTGTTTTGGGTCGTCACGACGTTCGTCGCGGCGATGATTCCGCTCGTCGGCGCAACTATCGTCTGGATCCCGGCGTCGGGGTATCTGCTTCTCACCGGCGACCTCGTTCCCGCCATCGCGTTGTTCGCCTTCGGTGCAGTAGTGATCAGTTCGGTCGACAACATTCTTCGGCCGCTCGTCATGCGACGCGGAGCAGAACTCAGTCCGGCACTCACGATCGTCGGTATCTTCGGCGGCATCGCGCTCTTCGGCTTCATCGGACTTTTCGTCGGCCTAATCGTTCGGAACGGTGAAACTGATCATCGATCTATGGGTTCGAGAGTATTCCGAGCCGCGCCGACCCAGTAGCGACAAGCGAAGGAGTCGAGAGACGCAGTTGCGCAATCGTTTACCGAATAGATGATCCACCAGTACGCGACTCAACCCCTGAACGCTTCGTTCTCTTCTCGGCCGATTATGTATAGCACGAGAACGAACAGTACGAACGCGGCGAACAGCGCGAGGCCGACGTATCTCATTTCGTGCACCCACGCGAACAACAATCCGAGACCGCTGAGCCCGATCGCCGTGGCGAGTAGTACCCAAAAGAGTCGGTCACGGGTGTGCAATTTTCGATCGCTCATTCGCCGGTATACTCCCCGTTCGTCACGGTTGGAAATCGATCGATGAGAAGTTCGATAGAGGCGCGTGGCTCCGACGTGAACTCGAGCGTCGTCTGCGTCGTCGGCGCGTTCGACGCGAGTACCGACACGAGATCGGAGCGCGTACCCACACCGATCGGATCTTCGTCGTCGACGATCACGATCCATTCGTGTTCCGACTCGGCGAAGCGTCTGGCGACGGCGTCGGCAGTATCGTCCCGTGGTGCCGTCTCGACGGCACCCATGACTTCTTTTGCGGATACTGGAACGACCATGGGTTACGGACGACCTCGAGAGTCATAATTACCTGACGCCACCCAAAGCGTCTTTTTCGTCAACGATGTCCGTTCCCTGTTCATGATCCCGAACGGGGACGTCGACGCGGAGTGGTTTCGGTCGAGAGGCTGGTGGTGGGCGTTCGCGTTCGCGCTCGCGGTCGTGTTGATCGCTGCCTTGAGCGACTACCTCGGCTGGATCGTCTTCGGGATCTTCCTCTACTACGTCGCTCGGCCTGTCTCGAGGCGGCTCCACCAACGAGGCCTCTCTTCGGGAACGAGTGCGACCGTAACGCTCGCGCTCGTCGTCCTCCCGTTCGTCGGCGTCCTGTTCGTCGTCGCGTCGCTCGCGATCGTTCAAATCGCGACGCTTGAGGTAACCGATTTTGACGTCGTCTTCGACCGGCTCTTTCCTGGCGTAGATACCGACGAACTCCCGACGACCGATGCGGAGTTGTATCCGCTCGCGGAGGACCTTGCAACCGATCCGCGGCTTGCCACCGTAGGACAGTGGGCCAGCGGGCTCGTCGGCCGATTTCTCGCTGCGTCGTATTTGTTGTTCGTCACGTTTCTGTTCGCGTTCTTCCTGGTTCGCGACGAACGCCGTCTCGGACGCTGGCTTCGAACCGAAATCGTCGGGGAGAGACCCAACGTAACGACGTATCTACGGAACGTTGACGAGGGATTGCAGTCCGTCTTTTTCGGGTATACGCTGACGATTCTCGCGATCGTGCTGTTAGCCGGCATCGTATACGCAGGGCTCAACGCGATCGCCCCGGCGGGACTCGAGATACCTCAGATCCTTTTGCTGGCGATCGTGACCGGGCTCGCGTCGGTGATTCCGCTCGTCGGCCGAAATATCGTGTACGCGAGTATCGTCGGCTACCTCGCGCTGACAGCGATTCGAACGGACCCCACCGACCTCTGGTTCGCCGTCGCGTTCTACGTCGTTATGGGCGTCCTCTTCGACGGCGTCATCCGAACCTACGTGCGACCGACGCTTTCGGGACGAATGTTTCCGACGGGGCTGATCCTATTTGCGTATATTCTGGGCCCCCCGGTCTTCGGCTGGTACGGAATTTTTCTCGGCCCGATCATCATGGTCGTTACGGTAGTATTCGTTCAACATCAACTACCGCGATTGCTCTACGGTGATCAACGTCCTTCCGAGACGTCCGAGTACAGCGATCACGATTCGGAGAAGCAGTAATAGACGACGTTTCTATCCCGGAACGTTATCTGGCCTTCTACGTATCCGTTCGCCCCCAAATCGGCTGTAACACCATGACAGTTCCGACCCCGAACAAGAGGGGGAGCCAGTACGTGGCCGCTCGATACAGAAGCGTTGCAGCCGTCGCTTCCGGAGCCGGCACGCCTGCAGTCGTAACGAGCAACAGGACGAACACCGATTCGACGCTTCCGAGGCCCCCTGGGAGGGGAAGCACGTTCGTTATCGCACCGAGTGGAACGAGGAAGAGGACTACCTCGGGTGGGACCGCGTAACCGACGGCGTAGAGGGTGAACCAGAGTGCGCTCGAGAGGAGCATCCAGCCGCCCGTGGAGTACGCGAGCCCGCGTTTGAGGTTGTGACGGTCGGCGGTCACCTGCTCGACCTCCTCGACGAACCGCTCGAGACGTCGCTCGAGATTTTCTGGCGACACTGCGTGAACACCGGGAAGGATTGCGCTCATTCTGGACGAAATGCCACCGAGAAGTGCCGCCGCACCGCTAACGGCCCGTCTTCGATGTCGCCAGCCATACACGATAGCGCCGACGAATAACACGAACACCGCGAAAACGGCGACGAGAGCGAGTTCGATACGTCGACCGAGCGCGGCCGTCGCCGTGAAGTAGCAGATTCCAATCCCGGCGAGCGGAACCATCGGCGCATAGTTGAGCAGGTCGACGCTCGAGATGGTGGCAAAACTCGTTTCGTAGTCGATTCCGGTGTGACGAGTGAGCAAGTAGGCGGCGAGCGGCTCTCCGCCAAGATACGTCGACGGAGCGATGCTGTTCGCGAACAGGATATCACCGAACAGAAGCACGCCATCTGTTACGCCGTGCTCGACGTCGAGAATCGTCAGTACGATCGAGAGGGTTCGCGACCACGCGATGGCCCAGAGAACGACGATGCCGAAAATCGAAGCGAGGATCAACCGGTTGGCGGCTGCGATCGCCGCGAGGGAGTCTCGAACGCCGACGACGGAGAGCACGAGGACCAACAGGCCGATAGCGATGACGAATCCGACCCCGACGGTCGTCTTCCGGACTCCGACGGTCATGCGTGACGAACCACGAACACCCTCAAAACGGTGTGGTTGTGGTCAATCGATTCACACACCTTCCGGAAGTGTGACGACTAGTTGTGACTCCTCGAAGCAGCGTGACTGCGGTAGTAGCGTCGTTGAGGCGGGTGAATTACGGGACAAATCACGCCGGTGAAGTCCTGTTGAAACCTTCCGTCGGTGATCGGCGTCAGTGGACGTGCTACAGAAGGGGCCGAACGCGGCGGAGATCGACCGTCAAAAAAGAGCCTCGTGTGATCGTTCGGTATAGGCCAGCTACATTCTGAACGAGGGCTCGGCTGGGATCTAAGTAGTACATTGTCGTGGTTGTCAGCATGGCCGTGACTACCCACCGTCGCTCTGTGAGGGACCACCAGATGGGCGACGAACGGTATCAGCTGGCGCTGGCGATCGCGTTTTGTGAACTCGTCGGAATCGTTCCCGGGATTCTCACGGCGGACGACATCCGCGAGTGGTATCCGACGCTGGACAAACCGTCGTCAACGCCGCCGGATCGGGTCTTTGGGCCCGTCTGGGGGGTGCTGTTTGCGCTGATGGGTGTGTCCCTCCATCTGATCCGGCGGGAGGAAACGACAGCCCAGACGCGGCGCGCGAAGGGGCTGTTCGTCCTTCAGTTAACACTCAATGCGATCTGGAGTTTCGTTTTCTTCGGTCGTCGGTCTACCCGCGGCGGATTCCTCGTCATCCTGTTGCTTGGACCCGCAATCGCTGCGACCATCGCCGCCTTCGCCCGAGTTAACCGGCGAGCGGCCTTCCTGCTCGTACCGTACCTCGTTTGGATAGGGTTTGCAACGTATCTCAATTTCGAGATCTGGCGACGAAACCGGTAATTCACATGATCTCCCGATCTCGTTAGTGGTCTCGTGGGCCGGTCGTAACGCACCCGACCGAGACGCACTCAGTCGTCGTCAGCATCGCGGCCGAGCGCCGCGGCGGCGGTCGTTCTCGCGAGTGATGCCTTCGGGTCGATCGTCATGTCCGGATCGAACTCCGCCACGTCCGCCGCGTCTCCGGTCGTCGCCACTGCGACGATCGAGACGTCGGAGTCGGTTCGTCTCACCGCGAGTACGGCGTACGGAACGGTTTGGGCATCCACGGCGATCACCACAGCTGTCAGGTCCTCGAGAGTCAGTTTCTCGAGCGTCTCTTCGTCGGTCGGGTCGCCAGCGCGGACGTCGATCCCTCGATCCGAGAGGTTGCGTGCCCAGTCTTCCTCAGCCGTCAGCACCGTCAACGAGACCTGCTCCGCTAAGTGTTCGACCACCGACTCGTCGAGACTCGAATCACCCAGTAGGACGACGTTGTCGCTCGTCGTGCGATTCAACTGCCGGATACGAGCGTGCGTTCGTTCGAAGCGTGATTTGAGAAGTGGAGCGAAGAGGCTCCCGGCGGCGACGGCGACGGTGGCTGGACCGAGGGTGACGAGTGAGATGGCGAACAACCGTCCGCTTTCGGTCGTCGGATGAATATCTCCATAGCCGACGGTGCTTGCCGTGACGAGGGTGTAGTATAGCGCGTCGATGAGGGTGTCCACTTGGTCGAAATCGGTTCGGAGAACGTACGTACCGACGGTCCCGTACGCGACGAAGGCACCGATGGCGAACAGCGTTCCGGTCTGCGTTGGGGTGAGCGAAACCGACTGGGTAAACACCCGGCGTTGGCGGACGAGCATTGCGATTCCGGCGACGGAGAGGACAACCAGCGGAATCGAGACGAGTCGCGTCTGCACGACGCCGTGAAGCGTCGAGAGAACGAGCAGCACTGCGCCGGCGGCGTACCCGAGCCAGTAGTCGCGGCGCATCCCCCACGCGGCGGCCAACAATCCGAAGCCGACGAGAACGCCGCTAAATCCCGATGCGATCTGCAGGGTAGCAAACAGCCCTTCCGCTTCGAGCATCGGTTCGGTAACCATCGCCAGTAGCCCCGTTGCAATCGAGAGGAGGCCGACCCCGGTGATGAGTGTCGTCACAGACCAATCGAGACCGAATCTGGCGGTGAAACCGGACATATCTGTCCCACCACGGTGATGGAGTTAAGACGGAGGGTCCGCGGGGTTTCGAATACAGGATCGATACGGGTCGGTTGCGACCTCGGCGCGGATCGATCGCTGTCTCGACTCGGGGCAGGCCGACGGGACGACTCACCGCCCTCGCCAACTCCAGAGACCGACCACGAGAAGCGTGAGCGCGAGAACGACTAGTAGTACCCACTCACCGATCTCGCCGACGGTCAGGTTCTGAGAGGCGACGAGTTCGGTTTCCTCGAGCAAGAACAACGCGAGCAGTAACAGTCCGAACAGCGACGCGATCGCGACGCCAATCCCCTCCCGAATTGCCCATTTGAAGGCCTCAGCGTCAGCCTGGGACGTTTCAGTCGCCTCTTCTGCAGATTACTCGTCGGTTCCGGCATCGGGTATGCGGTATCCGCCCAGGACAGTCCGAGATATCCGATCCCGTACGAGAGCGTGAGCCCCGCGATCAACACCACGCCGAACGTCAGCATAGTCGCGGTTGCGTTCGGCGGTGCGAGGAGGATCGTCATGACGGCTGCAGCAACGACCGATCCTCCGAGCATGACCAGAAATCGTCTGAGTGGTGAGGCCATTGCGGTTCGTATTCCACACCGGATAATAACGCCATCACACGATCCGTTGACAGTCTCTTTGCCGGACTGGATCGAACGCGATCCTCCCACCGAGATCCGACAGTACTCGATCGACGTTGGGAGTTCGACACGCGTATATCACAGAAATCGCACACCCAAATTGGTGTGTCGACGATCCGCTGACCTCGGTATTTTGCACTGCTGTCACGTAGTGTGAGGCGATGTCCTTGCTCGAGACTCTCGCGATCGTGTTCGTCGCCGGGTTCATCACGGCGCTTGCGACTGGAATTGGCGCACTGCCGTTTTTCTTCTTCGACTCGATCAGCGACAGCAGAAACGTCCTTCTCTGGGGCCTCGCGTCGGGCATCATGCTCTCTGCGTCGGTGTTCGGTCTCGTCAGGGAAGGACTGGCAGTTGGGACACCGGTAGAAATTCTCGCAGGGATGGGCGCAGGCGTCCTGCTCGTCGTCGTTGCCCGCGACGTATTGATGGACAGTGATATCGATCCGCGTACGTACGAGGAAGCCGACTTCAAGAAGCTCGTGCTCATCCTCGGAATTCTGACCGTCCACAGCTTTCCCGAAGGAATCGCTATCGGCGTCTCGTTCGCCGACCTCGGACTCGAGGGTGACGCGCAGATTCTCGGCGTTGCCGTTCCGTTGCTGGCGATTTTCATGACGATAGCGATCTCGATTCACAATATCCCCGAGGGGACTGCTATCTCGATTCCCTTGAACTCGATGGGCGTCTCCAACTGGAGGATGGTCTGGTGGGCGGTCTTCTCGAGCCTGCCACAACCGATCGGCGCGGTCATCGCCTTTACGTTCGTCCGCGTGGCTCGGGACCTCCTTCCGTTCGGCTTCGGATTTGCGGCTGGTGCGATGATCTTCCTCGTGATAACGGAGTTCATCCCCGAAGCGCTGGACACCGGTGCGGAGTTACCCGGTCGGGGGCTGCGAGAGCTCGTCGCCGGGATGACGATCGGAGTCGCGATCATGCTCCCGCTTGCGTTCATTTGATCTCGGCTGGTTTACTAAGAGTTCCTTCACGATTCGAAAGAGTTAGTACAGGGACGTAGCGTTCGGCGCCACTGTGCAAACGATACGCAGAGAGAACTACTTCGGGGGCCCAAAATCACCGCATTCGGTAGTTATCGAGAATTATCGAATACAAGGCCGAAGAACACGGTATCCTCGTAGACCGAAAGAGCGAGCGAGACACATCGAAGACGTGTTCGTGTTGTGGGCGGAAGCTAAACGCGAACCGCGTAGAGCATGGCCTGTACGTCAGTGAGTCGTGTGGTGTGACGATGAACGCTGACATGAATGGTGCAGTCAACATTCGCAGAAAGATAACTCAGAATCCTCCTACGGGGGATATGAGTAACGGTCGTTTGGCACGACTAGTATCCTACCTGTTTACTCAAACCTCGGGGCGTTTCGCACCGAGCGAACAGGCGGGTTGCAAACCGTAATATCCCAACGATCGGGAATCCTCGCGCTTTAGCGCGGGGAGGATGTCAAGCCGTTTCGTGCTGTACCACCCCTAATGGCAAAGACATCAGCAAACGAATTCCGGTACGGCGGCGGCACCGTAGAACCCGGCGAACAAACGCACTTTCGTCATACGATCGGTGAGACATACCTCGGAGATCCGATTCGCGTTCCGGTGACTATCATCAACGGAGCAGATCCCGGACCGGCGCTCGTTCTCGTAGCGGCACTTCACGGCGACGAACTCAACGGCGTCGAAACGGTCCGTCACGTTGCAGACGAGTGGAATCACGCGACGCTGCAAGGCACTCTCGTGTGTCTTCACGTCGTGAACGTACCAGGGTTCAACGCCCAAGAGCGGTATCTCCCGCTCGACGATAGCGACCTGAATCGGTCATTTCCCGGATCGATAGCGGTACTGCCGCCCAACGGATCGCCCACTCAGTCTACGAAACCTTCGTTCGTCACTGTGACCTCGGAATCGATATTCACACCTCAACTCGAGGACGGACGAACCTCCTACACGTGCGGGGCGATTTGCGGGACGATCGTGTGGATCGACTCGCTCGAGCGTTCGATCCAGCGGTGATCCTCTCTGGAACGGGGCCTGACGGCTCGTTTCGAAAGTGCGCGACCGAACGTGGGACCCCGACGATAACGGTCGAAATGGGGGAAGCGGAGCGGTTTCAACGACACCTGATCGATAAAGCCCTCCGGGGAATACGGAGCGTGTTCGGAGAGTTCGATCTCTATCCCGACGAAGCAGTTCGGTGGGGAAATCGACGAGGCATCGTCTCGGAGGTGAGCGACGCGACGTGGCTTCGAGTCGACGAGGGCGGTATCGTGGAGATGCACGTAGACAGCGGAGAACGTGTCGACGAACGGGACTCGATCTGCACGATCATGAACCCGTTCAGTAAGGATCTCGTGACTGTCGACGCGCCGTTCGACGGAGTCGTTCTTGGATCGCTCGAGACGCCGCTCGTCTGGCCGGGGAACCCACTTTATCACCTCGTTCCGACGAAGAGCGTGGCGTGATTACAGATTTGAAACGGTTGTTGCTCGGATTGGTCACGTGAGTGCCTTCCGTGTCCATTCCAAAAACGGGTCGTCGCTTCTCCGCATCTCCTCGAGAAGTGCTTCCTGCGAACGGTGACGCACCGATTCGTACTCGGGGTGATCGATCAGATTGCGTAGCTCGTGCGGATCGGAGTCGTGATCGTACAGTTCGTCGATATCAAAGGCGTTGTGAACGTATTTGAATCGGTGGTTCGCGAGCAACCGCTGTGAGTAGAACCCAAACTCGTCGCCGTGATACTCCGCGAAAACCCGCTTTGGCCACTCCGTCGGGGTCGATCCTTCGAGAAGCGGGCGAATACTCCTCCCGTCGATACCCGAGGGCGCATCGAGACCGGCGATATCGAGAATCGTCGGCATGAGATCGTGCAATTGGACGAACTCCGTGCAGACGGATCCGGGCTCGACGACCTCCGGCCACCGAACGACGAGCGGAATGTGGTACGTTTCCTCGTACATCAGCGGTCCCTTGTTGAACTGCCGGTGACTGCCGGTGAAGTCGCCGTGATCCGCGGTGTGTACGACGATGGTGTCCTCCGCCAGTCCGAATTCGTCGAGCGCGTCGAGCAGGCGATCGACCTGATCCGCGATAAACGACGCGTACCCGAAGTACTTGCTCACGATCGGCGCCCAGTCGTCCCAGTCGAAGCGACGAACACCTCGGTTATCGAGTTGCAACTCGTGGATGCGCGGTTTGCCGTCGAACGTTTCCGAATACGACGACCACGGCTCGATCTCGTCGGGCCCGTACATCGAGGCGTACGGCTCCGGAACGACGTAGGGGTGATGCGGGCCCGGATAGTCGAGTCGATGAAGAAAGGGGGTGCCGTCATCCGCACACCGTCGTAGGCGGTCGATCGTGAGTTCCGTGTAATAGTACGTCCGCGTGGCCTCGATCGGGATCGGGAGCGTTGCAGAAATGAGGTCCGGATCTTCGGGGTGGTCCGTATACAGCACCTCCTCGAGCTCGATTTTGTCGGAATCGATGCCGAACGAGCGATGATACGCGCGAAGCGTATCGTCCAACACGTTCGAATCAGTCCCCTGGTACTGATCGAATCCGAAGTGTTCTGGCCGTTGGTCTCGTCCGACGTGCCACTTCCCGACGTAGCTGGTCTCGTACCCGGCCGCCTGAAGCGATCGGGCGAACGTCGGGAATCGCTCCGGGAGATTACGAAGGACGGCTTCGTTACCGTGGCAGTTGTTCAACATGCCGTGATTGTGGGGATAGAGGCCGGTGAGTAGCGAGGCCCTCGCGCTGGTACAGATGCTGATCGGCGTGTACGCTCGTTCGAAGCGCATTCCTTCCGCTTGTAGCCGATCGTACCCCGTGGTTCGCACCGTCGGACCGGTGGGCGCACTGAGGTCGTAACGCTCTTGATCGGTGAGTAGAAGGAGCACGTTCGGTCGATTTTCCATGCAGTCTCGACCACATCCAGGCGTAAAAACTGATAACGTCAGTACAGGTGCCGATATCGAAACGCGTTATTGTGGGCGGTGTTCGTCCGCGAGCGCTAATACCGTTTTTACCCAGAGCAGGTGAAACGGGTCGATCCGATTACGAGAGTCGGATTCTCCGTGAGCGACGCTCGTTGACTTTTCACGCTTCGCGTAGAGAGCTGCACTGTGACGGACGTTCACGTCTTCCTCGCGGTGGGAATCGCGCTCGCCGGGGCACTCGTCTTCGGTGAACTCGTCGAACGAGCGGGCGAACCGATCATCCTGGGAGAGATTCTCGTCGGGATGGTCCTCGGTGCACACGTCCTCGGAATCGTGGATCCATCCGGGTCGTTCGCGCTACTAGCTGCGATCGGGTCGATGCTGTTGTTGTTCGACGCTGGCTACGAGGAGATCGACCTCGGAGAGCTCGAGCGTGGCGGCGTCCCCGTTGCGATCATTGCACTGTTTGGCGCGGGGCTCCCGGCGACGATAGGGGTCGCGATCGGACTCGCCTTTGGGTACTCGCTCTCCGCGAGCGGGATCCTGGCGATAGCCGTGGGTGTGACGTCGATCGGGATTACCGCGCGGGTATTCCTCGATCTCGATCGTCTCGACACGCGCTACGGTCTCCACGTGGTCGGTGCAGCTGTTTCTGCCGAGATCGTTGGACTCACGGCCTTTTCGTTGTTACTCACAACGCAACAAGCTGGAGCCTCCGGCGGTCAGTACGTGCGTATCATCGGCATCATCGCTCTGTTCTTTCTCGGGGTAATCGTCGTTCAACGAGTTCTGATCGAGCGGGTGTCTCACCTACTCGCCCGCTTTCAACAGCCGAGCGCGGACCTGCTCGGTATCGTGGGACTCCTGTTCCTGTTCGGGTACGCGGCCGACGCAGCCGGGTTAGACGTGATCGTCGGTGGCTTGATCGCCGGACTAATCGTCGGGGGCGAACGTCGTTTTCGTGACGCGGAAATCCGTGACGGAATCGTCGGAATTGCCTACGGGGTGTTCATCCCGTTGTTCTTTGTCAACGTCGGCGCACAGATGGACCCGACCATCCTCTTTCAGGTTGATCCACTCGTTATCGCTGTCGTCACGTTGGGTGTAATCGTGAAAGTCGGTGGCAGTTATCTCGGTGCACGGATCGTCGGCCATCCGAGCGACGAAGCGCTTATCGTGGGGGTGGGAATGCTTCCTCGCGCCGGTGTCGAACTGGTTGTGGTAACTGGGGCGCTCGCTGCGGGGATTATCGATCAGCGGCTGTTTTCGGCCGTGCTCGCACTTGTACTCGTATCTGTGCTTTCGACGCCACCGCTTCTTGCGCGTGCAATTCAGCGATCTGATTCGGAAGTGAACCCGTAGTCAACGTGCAAGCGATCGAACCTACCCACAGTACCACGATGCGACGTTGACTTTACCGGCATAGAGAGAGAAACGCGTAGCCGTTCGAAAGACGCTGGGCAATAGCCAGCGTCACCGTACCCCATCCGCCGTGGTGTGTCAGTGGACAGGCCAATCGAAGATCGGCTGTCGATCGTCTCGAGCGACAGGATCTCGATCAGTGGCGAGGTCCGGCCGTCTCGAGCGGCCGGATACCATCGGCAACGACAGTAGTCCTCCCCTCGCCGGATGGATATTCGACCATCGTCGATTAAAACTATTGGCCGCTCGACGCTGGACCTAATCGAGTCATCATCGTATTACCGCCCACAACCGCCTGTTCCCCGTCGAGAACGGCGTTTTCGACTGTTCAGGTTAGTCGCGACTCGATTGAGACCCGCACGCGGCAACTAATTCTTTCGCGAGTGCTTCGCTAGTTTTATGCGACACACCATAGCATGGCGTGGTATGGGGACGGGGGTCCCACCAAGCCACAAAGTACTGGCGCAGGTCGCATCGTCCGAGGGCGTTTCACCGACGGACCTCGAGCCACCGCTTCACGACGTCATCGATCCGGAAGCACTCGACCGGCTGGTCGACTCGTGCGGACGCGCCTCGAGTGACCGCGTCGTAACGATCGAGTTTCCCTATCGGGAGTACACGGTTCGGGTCGACAGCACGGGCGCCGTCGATCTGACCGCTGGAGATCACCTCCCGGATTCGACCGGCGATTCGACGGAGGAGTCCCACGGCGACTGATACTGACGGGAGCGACGCGCCGCTTCGTCCGTCGTGAGCCGCGCCGACGCCGCGAACGATGTGGCGATCGCTGAAATACCGAGACGACTGCTCGCGATGACGATTGCAGCGGCAGCACTTTCGACGCTCCGGGCGGCGACGCTCCTGACGATGGCTCCGAGAAAAATCGACGGAACGGAAGTCGAGAACAGAGACAGTTCGATTCCGGCCCGCGGGTCGAAGCGCCGCGACGTCGATCGAGTTACGCCGTTTCGACCAGAATTTCGCCGTCAGCACCGACGGTTACGAGACAGTCGTTGTACTCGAACGTTACCGACCCGCCGGATCGGAGTCCGTCTGCCCGCGGTTCGAACAGCCGTTCGAGTGCGTCGGCGTTGATCGTATAGTGAAGTGGCTCGAGTTCGGTTACGTCGTCGTTACAAAACGTCGCAACCGCATCGACGACGGCGACACTCAGTGGTTCGTTGTCGAGTCTATCGTACTGCACAGCGTACTGTTCCTCCGTTGGAACGGACGGTGATTGTGAAGTCATCTCGGTCATATAGTTCTGCGCACCCCCAGTGCGGTCTGTGGGAAGACAACTTCCCGTTCACGAGTTGCACTGAAGAGCCTGACCGTTAACTGTGTAGCCCACCCTCCCAGAGAGGGGTTAAGCAATTAACCCTCCGACAGCGCCTCGTCGAAGAGCGTCCTGAAGAGCTTCTGCTCGGCGCCTCTCACGTGCTTGTGGAAAGCCGGCGAGGAGATGTCGAGCGAGTCCGCGATCTCCTCGCCGTTCGTTTGCCGAGGCCACTCGAAGAACCCGCCGTGGTACGCCGTCTGGACGACCTCCCGCTGCCGATCGGTGAGTTGCTCGAGCAGCGAGTTGCGCGCGCCGGCGTCGATCGTCGACCGATCCGCGGTCGTTTGCTCGCGTCGCGCGACCATCGAAACGGGGAATCCGCGACGGTTGAGTCCCGAGAGAAGGTCCCTGATTTCGATCGACTCCGGGACGTCGACGATGGCCCGCGTCGTCGACTCGTCCGTGACGAACGACCGGAGCGTCCCGCCGCGGGAGTGGACGACGGTGCCGAAAAACGGCTCGGTACACTGGAGCTGTAACAGCGTCTCGTCCTCGGTTTCGGCGATGACCGTGACGCCGTTGATTCCGTCGATGTCGGCGAGTTCGGTCGCTTGCTCGGCCGTGACCGGCGCGTCTGCTACCGCGAAGACGGTCGGCGGTCCGTCCTCCCGTATCGTCGCACCTTCGAACGTCACGCGCGTTCCCAGCCGGCCGGCGAGCCGACAGAGCAACGACTCGTCGGTGAGTTCGAGTTCGAGTTCGGCGGTCGCGACGTCGTCGTCGCGCAGTGCGACCTTGCGCTTGACCGCGTCGATCGCGTACCCGATCGGTTCGCCGAGTTCGGCGAGCGTCTCGCGAAGGGGGTCGTCGAACGCGTCGCGGTCGTCGCCGTAGATCGACAGCACGCCGTAGAGGAATCCGTCGTAGACGAGCGGCACGGTGTAGACCGACTGATAGTTTCGTGAGAGGGCTTCGACCCGCCACGTTCCGTCGCGGATCGAATCGGCGGCGTTTTCGACGTACATCGGCTCCCGCGTCCGCGCCGACCGTCCCGTCGGCTCGGCCGCGGAGTCGTCGACGGTCGTCACCGAGACCGCGTCGAGGTACTCCCGTTCGCGTCCGGCGCTGGCCTGCGTCTCGAGTCGATTGCCGCTCGGGTCGGGTTCGCCGATCCAGGCGAACGAGCAGGCCTCGAGATCCGCGAGGCGATCACAGATCCCCCGTTCGATCTCGGCTCGAGAGTCGGCCATCAGGAGCAACTGCTCGATGTCCTGGCGGACCCGACTGGCGGCGTTCAACCGCTCGAGGTGGATGTTCTGTTGCTGGAGTTCCCGCTCACGACCGTGGAGTCGACGCGTCCGGGAGATCCGGTCGAGGGCGGCCTCGGCCGTCGTCGCGAACAGTTGGGCGAGTTCGAACGTGTCGTCGTCGTACTGCGCCGGCTCGGAATCGAGAGCGACGAGTGTCCCGTGTTCGCCGATCGGAACGTAGAGGCCACTGCGAGCGGTGACGGCCGCCTCACAGCATCGATCTTCTTCCGGCGTATCGTGAAGGCGTGAGGGGGTCCCGTTAACGAACGTCTGCCAGACGGAACTCTGGTCGGGGCGGACGCGAGGTGGCCGACCGAAGGTCGACTCGAACTGCTGGGAGTAGGCGGCCGGCAGGAGTTCGTTATGCTGGTCGTCGAATCGGTAGACGACGCTCTCGAGGTCGAGGACGTCCGCCGCGACGTCGACGATGTACTCGCAGGCGGCCTGTTTTGATTTGACGGTCAGCAGGTGACTCGTCGCCTCGTGCAGAGCGTTCAGTGCCTCCTGATACTGAGCGCGCTCGGTGACGTCCGCGGCGATGGCGATGACGCGGTCTGTCGACCCGTCGTCGACGATCGGCCGGTACCACGATTCGAAGACTCGATCCTTGACTCGGACCGAAGAGTGGGCCGTCTCGCCGTCCAACGCTGCCGTGGCGTCGTCGAGAATTTGAGAGTGGCCCTCGAAGACGTCGAACAGTGACTCGCCGACGATATCGTCCAATCGGCGATCGAATCGCTCGAGGGCACGTCCCTCCGCGAGCGTGATCGTCCCGTCGGCGTCGAGCACCAAGAGCACGACTGGAACGTTCTGGACGAGCGTTTCCAGTCGCTCCGTTCGCTCCCGAAGCTCACACTCGCGTTCGATCCGGTCGGTGACGTCCGTGAAATAGATCGAGATACCGGACGGGGAGGGGAACAGCCGCACGTTGTACCAGCAGTCGGTTGGTTCGTACTGCCGTTCGAAGGAGACGGGTTCTTGGGTCTCCATCGCTTCGATCGCCGACCGCTGAAAGGGGGTATCCCGAAGCTCCGGGAACTGATCGTGAATCTTCCGTCCGAGAATTGCCGCCGGCTCGGTGTCGAGCAGGGTCGCTGCCCGATCGTTGACGTACGTAAATCGCCAGTCGGTGTCGAGCGCACAGAACGCGTCGGTCACGCGCTCGAGCGCGTCGTCCAGTTCCCGTTCGACCTGCTGGTGCTCCGTGATGTCCCGGATCGAGGCGACGATTCCGCCGATGTCGTCGTCCGCGAGCCGGTTTGTGAGATCGGCCTCATGGACGTACCAGGAGCCGTCGGCGTGCTGACACCGGTAGGTGATCGAGACCGACGTCCCGGGAGCCTGTTCACGGAGCTCCTCGAACGCGGTGTGAACCGTCGAGGTGTCCTCGGGGTGGACGGTCTCGGTCACGTGATTGCCGACTAGCGATTCGGGATCGTAGCCGCCGACTGCTTCGACGGACGGGCCGGCGTAGGTGACGGTCCCGTCGGCATCGGTGACGACTACTAGATCCGAGGACTGCTCGATCAACGCCTGATACCACGTTTCCTGCTTCGAGGCCGTTCGACGGACGGCGGCGAGTTCGGCTGCCTGCCGAAGCCGATGGCCGAGAAGGGCAGGCTCGCACTCGGGATCGTCGGCCCGTTGCTTGACGATCACGTCGGTCGCACCGTCGGACCGAAACCGTTCGATCGACTCACACGCCGCTGAATCGATTGCGTAGACGACCGGATGCGTCTCGCCGAGCGACGTGAGAACCGCGTCGTCGTCCGTGAGGACACAGTCCGCCGCGTCCAGTTGCGCTGTGTCGAGTTCGGACACGGCTTCGACCGGTCCGTCGACGGTGAGATCGCCGTCCTCCAGCCCGCTCGTCGCCGTCTGCAGCCACCGTGACGAGCCGACCGCAAGCGCTCGGACCTGGGCCGCCTCAGGGACCTCGAGACCGCGAGTCATATCTCCGATGGAACCGGCGCGCGTAAAAAGGTCGTGTTACCCGAGACTGGGCACGTTCGCCGGGGCGCACTCGAGTGCCTCGAGCGCAGTGACCGACTCGCAGCCCTCACGACTCAGAAGCCGATCGCGACGCCGTCTTTTCGGGGTTCGGTCGCGCCGGAAAGCGTCCCGTCGCGACGGCGAACGAGCTGTGCACCCCCGAACATGACCGGCGGCAGGACGCCGACGTCGTGGCCCATCCGAGCGAGTTTGGCCGCGTTCGGGAGCCGCTCCTCGATCCCGAGCGAGCCGCTCTCTCGGTATCGCCAGCGCGGCGCGTCGAGCGCCGCCTGCGGGCTCATGCCGTAGTCGACGAGGTTCGAGAGCACCTGGACGTGGCCTTGGGGCTGCATGTAGCCCCCCATGACGCCGAAGGCCAGCCAGTCGTCATCGTCCAGCTTTGCGATCGCCGGAACCAGTGTGTGGAACGGCCGTTTTCCGGGCTCGAGGCGATTCGGATGATCCGACTCGAGCGAGAACGACGCGCCGCGGTTCTGGAGAGCGATGCCGGTATCGCCCGCGACGAGCCCGCTACCGAAGCCGGCGAAGCGAGAGTTAATGTAGGAGACCAGGTTCCCCTCCTCGTCGCCGACGGTCAACAGGACGGTGTCGGCGTCCTCGGCGTTGGCGTTCGGGACGCCGACTTCGGGATTCTGAATCGGACTGTCACCGATCGCCGTCGCACGCTCTCGAGCGTAGGACTTCGAGGCGAGCGGCGGAACCTCCTCGAACCCGGGATCCGTGATGTAGTGGTGGCCGTCGACGAACGCGAGTTTCATCGCCTCGGTGAAGGCGTGGATCCGTTTCGGGGAGTCGTACGCGTGCTCGCCGGCACCGATCTCCTCGGCGATGTTCAGCGCCTCGAGTGCGACGAGCCCCTGATTGTTCGGGGGCAGTTCGTAGACCTCGGCCCCGTTGTAGGTCGTGCTGACGGGGTCGACGAACTCGGGTTCGAAGTCAGCGAGGTCCTCGTGGCTCATGAAGCCGCCCGCGGACTGGATCTCGTCGACGATTGCGTCCGCAATATCGCCCTCGTAGACGTCGTCGGCCCCGTACTCCGCGATCCGCTGCAGGGACTCGCCCAGCCGCGGCATGGTAACCGTCTGCCCGGGATCCGGGCTCTCGCCGTCGAAGAGGTACGCCTCGCGCGCGTGTTCGTCCGTAAAGAGTCGCTCTGCCCCCTCCCAGTGGTGAGCGATGATCGGCGAGACGGGATACCCCTCCGTCGCGTAGTGGATTGCCGGTTCGAGGACCTCCGAAAGGGACCGTCGGCCCAGTTCCTGCACCGTCGTCTCCCAGCCGCGAGCCGTGCCGGGAACCGTGACGGCGTGCGGGCCGAGGAACGGCATCCCCAGTTCGTCAGCGCCCGCCCCGCTGTCGACGGCGTAGCCCCGCGACTCGGGGTAGTAGCTCTCGAGGGTCTCCTCGTCGGTCTCCTCGAGCGCGTTCGTCACGTTCTCGATTGTCGCGTCGGCCGGGGCGGGACCGCAGGATCGCATGGCCCCGACATCGCCGTCGGCGGTTCGATAGAGCGCGAACACGTCGCCGCCCAGTCCGGTCGAGGTGGGTTCGACGACGTTGAGCGCGGCGGCCGTCGCGACGGCCGCGTCGAAGGCGTTCCCGCCGTCGCGAAGGATCGAGAGGCCGGCCTCAGCGGCGAGCGGCTGGCTCGTCGCGACCATCCCCCGGTTTCCGTAGACGGTCGACCGCCTCGAGTCGAATCGGTCGAGATCGATAGCGTCGTTCACACCGGTTCTACGCGGGCCACCACTAAATCACGACGGAAGCGGCGGGGGCAGCCGAGAATCACGACGGCAACGGACAGAGGCTCGCCGTGAACACGACCGTCTCGTCGGTCTCGTTTCGCGCGCCGTGGATTACGCCCCGCTTGTGGTGGACGACGCCGGGGGCCGAAATCTCCTGGCTCTCCTCGCCCTGCACGACCGTCACCGTTCCCTCGAGCACGTGAAAGACGTTCGTGCTGTCGGGATGATCGTGGGCCTCGAGTTCGGCGTCGGGACCGAGCGCGAACGCCTTGACCAGCACGTCGTCGGTGACGACCAGTTCGGTCGTTTCGATCTCGCCCTCGCTCGGCTCGAGGGCCGAAACTGCCGTCGCGTATTCGTCGAGCGTCATAACCGCCCGTTCGCGCTCCGGTGCAAAAAACGTGGTCGGTACGAGCTATCGACCGTCCTCACTGGGACCCAGCGGCACGTGTTCGGCCCGATAGCCGTACTCGTCGCCGTCGCCGCTGTTTCCATCGTCGGTATCGGCGTCGACGGACTCGATCGCTTCGACTTCGCGCAGCCGAATCCCGCGCTCCATTTTGGTCACGACCGGCGTGTCGTAGTAGTCGGCCTCGTACTCGAATCCCTTCCCGTCCTCGCGACGGCTCGCGACGAACTCGCGGTGGCGCTCGAGACGCGCCCGCCCGACCGACCGAGACAGCGCCGGCACGTCGGGCACGCGGTCGTCGAACCGTTCGACGAAGGCCGCCTCGAGCTCCGAGCCGAGCGAGTGGCGGCCGGCACACATGGCCGCGAGCGTCGTGGTCCCGGTTCCCCAGAACGGATCGAGGACGGTGTCGCCGTATGCCGAGTACATGCAGATCAGGCGATAGGGGATCTCGAGCGGATAGGCGGCCGACCGATCGCGGAGGTCCGCCTCCGCGTCGCCGCCGAGAGCCTGCAGTTCGCCCTGGACGTCGGTCCAGACGTCCGTGAACCAGCGGTTGCGCTCCTCCCAGAAGTAGGCGGCCTCGTAGCGCCGGTCGGCTCCCGGCTCGAAGCCGCGGCTCTCGCCGCCCTTCCGGAAGAGCAGGACGTACTCGTGTTCCAAGGTTACGTAGGCGTTCGGCGGGATCATTCCGCTGCCCATGAACTTGGCCGCGCTGTTGGCCGGCTTGCGCCAGAGCACGTCCGGCAGGGGATCGAAGCCGCGGGCCTCGAACGCCTCGAGCACGCGGGCGTGGTTCGGATAGACGCGGAAACTCCCGTCGACCGTCCGCGTCGCGTCGCCGACGTTGATACAGGCGATGCCGCCGTCGACGAGCACGCGCTCGAGTTCCGCCCAGACGCGGTCGAGCTGGGCGTGCATCGCGTCGAACGCCGCGCGGCCGTCGCCGGACTCGAGCGCGTCGCCGATCGCCGGATCGAGCGCCGTAAACAGCTCGTCCCACATCTCGATCATGGGGTACGGCGGGGACGTGACGACGAGTTCGACGGAGTCGTCGTCGATCGCGGCGAGGTCTCGAGAGTCACCGACGAAGACGCGGTGGGTCGTCTCCATTGGGTTCACACTGTCGGCGTCGCCCCCTTAGCTCCTTCGTCAGCCGTCGGCCAGTCGCCAACCAGCCGCCCCTCGACGGGTTTCGGCCTCCGCGGCCGTGCTCCAGTGGCAGCCGTTGCCTTCTGTGGACGGGTTCACCTCACGAGGGGACACGTTACGTACGAATAGACAGACACGCGGTTTCCGCCGACTGCCGGTTGCAGTCGTCGTCGCGAAAACGAACGCATCGGCCGTCTGCCGGTCAACGGCACTCAGCACCGAGGTCCGCGACTTACTCTTCTTCTTCTTCCATCTCGTCCGACTCGTCGCCGTCGACGTCGACATCGGCTTCCATCTCGTCCGATTCGTCGAACTCCTCGGACTCAGCACTCGTCGCGGGTTCGAACTCCTCGATCGGCTCCCACTCGTCTTCCTCGTCGGAAGCGAGTCGACGGCGAATGAGCGCGACGCCGGCGAGGAGACCGACGACGAGCAGCATCCGCGGCAGCCGACTCGAGCCGCTCTCGTCCTCCGCCTCGGCATCCATCTCCGCTTCGGAGTCGTCGTCGCTCATCGTCTCCTCGGCGCTCGCTTTCGTCCCTTCGGCGGTCGACGTCGCCCCCTCGACTACGTCTTCGATGATCTCCGGCTCCTGTAGATCCTCGAGCGAGGTGTCCTCGAGTTCGGGTGATTGTCGACCCGCGAGAAAGCCAAGCGCAGCACCGGCCCCGAAGAGGGCGCCCGCCAACGGCAGACTCGTCTTCCCGCCCGCCGATCCGTCCGCCTCCTCGACGGCCTCGAGGATAGAATCGCGCAGCGGTGACTCCATTCCCATTCCGACTGCTTCTCTGACGACGGTCTCGGCTAATGTCTTGTCCTGTTGCTCGGTTTCGGGCATAATCAGTGCCGACCACATCCCCCTAAATAGTTCTGTCCAACGTTTCGGCCGCGCGAATCGTTTTCCCGAACAGTACACGTCGACTACTGCACCGCGTTCGTCCGAGTAACCGTCCCCTACTCGACCGAACGGTCGCTCGAGCGACTCTCCAGGCCCCCTTCAAGCGACCAGCCATCGACCGAGAGAGCCCGAATACGAGCGAGATCCACAACAGTGGCGGCTCAATCACCACTGACCCGCGCGCTGTACCTTGTGCTGACTCGACGAAGTCAATGGCAGTCGTTCGCTCGCGCGGACACCGTCTCGCACGACCTATTAGTAAAACGACCCGTTACCGTCGTATAAATCCAACACCGACAAAGACGCGATTACGCCCGCATTACTGTGTGACATAATGGCTCACATAACGAAAGGGACGGCCTGAGTGGGACGTGGTATGAGCGTCATCCGTCAGCCTGGCGTCCTCGGCCGAACGACCCGCCGGCGGGTCGTCGGGCTGACTGCGGCGCTCTCGGCGGCCACCGTGGAAGCGATCGCCGTCGGTCTCTGGTTCACCCTCGTCGTCGACTCGCGGACGACGTCGACCGCACTCGCCGGACTGGGGATCCTCTTCTGTGGCGCGCTCCTCAGAGCCGGCGTTTTCGGCGCAACCATCAGCGAACTGGGCGACCTCCTCGAGCCGCGGCGACTCGCCGCCGCGTTGCTGTTGACCGGCGGCTGGGTGGGCTGGCTGTTCGTCGCCGAACAGATCGGCGGCGTCGACGGGGTTCTCGTCGCGACGGCACTGCTCGCCGGCGTGCTCGTCGGGCAGTTTGCCCTCGAGCGACACGTCTTCCGGCATCGGTCGCCGTCCCGGACGGCACGGACGCCGCTCGTCCCCGGCCTGTTGCTCGCCGTCGGGGCGTCGTTGCTGCTCGCGTCCGCCTGGTTCACCGAGTGGGCGATCGCGACGCCGCCGCTGGCGCTCGAGATCACCACGATCGTTATTCGCATCGAGGCGCTGCAGGTCGGCGTAGTGGTCTTCGCGCTGTTCGCCTTCCTCGCCCACCAGCGTCGCTTCGAACAGTTGCTCGAGCCCTGATTACTTCCCCTCGGCACCGACGTTCTGGTCGCCCTGAAACGAGTCCGGATCCGGCTCGATCGTGGCGTACTGTACCGCACGTCGCCCCAGCGTTGCGACCCGCTCCTCGAGTTTTTCCTCGACGAACTCGCCGCCCTCGAGTGCAGAGTGGGAGTTGGGGATCGCGGCCTCGTGGGGAATCACCCACGCGTTCAGCGCTCGGCACATCGAGCGCATGTGCTCCAAGGCCGTCACGGGGAACGCGCCGCCCGATACCGCGAGCAGGCCGACGGTCTTGCCCCTAAATTCGTCGAAGCCGCAGTAGTCGAGAGCCGTCTTCAGCGGCGACGCGTACGAGCCGTGGTACACCGGCGAGCCGAGAACGATCGCGTCGGCCTCGCGCAGGCTGGCCGCGAGTTCCGCCGCGTCGCCCGTGTCTTCTCGATCCTGATCCGCGTCGAAGGTCGGCAGTTCGTACTCCCGGAGATCGATCAGTTCCGTGCTGGCACCGCCCGTTTCGGCCGCCTCGAGAACGCGCTCGAGGGCGATTCGGGTGGTGCTCGCGTCGCGAAGGCTGCCACAGACTGCAGTGACGTGTACGTCGGCCATGGGTGGTCTTCGAGTACGGGACTGAAATATGCGGGCCAAAGGACACGGCTTCCGACCGGTCGCGTCGGCGGGTCCCAGGAACTGACGCGATCCGACGGCCATTTCTTTCGGCGATTCGAACGGATCGGCGTGGAGTCGCTCGTCTCTGTCCTGTTGACCGAAGCCCTCCCGCGGGTCCTGACGATTTCGGTGCTCATCGGCATCGGCGTCGGACTGGCGAACCTGGCCGTAGCGTACGGGGTCGTCGACGTGATCGCTCGCGTGGGACGATACCTGACGGAGCCGGCGAACCTGCCCGACGAGGTGGGGGCCGCCGTCCTGACGAACACGGTCTCGGTCACCGCCGGTTACGGAATGCTCGCGGAGTTTCGCGAGTCCGGACTGCTCGACGACCGCGCGACGCTGATCGCCGTCGTCATCAACACCTTCTTCGGCTTCGTCCAGCACATCTTCACCTACTACGGTCCCGTCCTGATCCCGATTCTGGGGCTCCACGCCGGTCTCATGTACGTCGGCGCGCGGGCCGGCATCTCGCTCGCCATCTCGGTCGTCGGCCTCCTCGCCGGTGCGATCCTGCTTCGGGGCTACGAGTACGACGGGAGCGTCGTCGACCCCGAGGTGCCCGAAGACGGTGAAGGTGAGGACGGCGGTCGAACGCACCGAGAAAACCTCCGGCAGGCTGGGGAGAAAACGCTCGAGCGGCTTCGATCGATCGTCCCGCGGCTGGCCGTCGTCTACTCGCTGGTCTTCGTGGCCCTCGAGTACAGCGACCAGCTCGTTGGAGCCCTTGCCTACGTCGGCATAGAGGAGCCCGCTGCGCTCGTCGATCCGGTCGCAGGATTCCTCGGACTCCCGGCCGCGGCGGTGCCGGTGATCCTCGTCTCGCTGGTCGATCCGACGATGGGTGCGATCACGGTCGCCCCCATGATCGGCGACGTGCTCACGCCGACGGAGGCAGTGATCACGCTGCTCGTCGGGAGCCTGTTCTCGCTGACCATCGGGACGGTCAAGCGCTCGATTCCGTTTCAGTACGGTATCTGGGGCTCGGAGTTCGGCTCGAAGGTTATCGTCGTCAACACCGGCTTGAAAGCGATCTTCATCGTCGTCGCGATTCTGGTTTTTCTCGTGGTATGACCGGCGGTCGTGGACTCGAGCCGTCGATCAGCGCTGCAATCGAGCGACGAGTTCGTCGTCCGCGTCGGCGCGCTCGAGGTCGACCAGTCCGTCGGACTCGAGGTCGGAGAGGAGCCCCGTGAGCCACTCGCGGCCGTACTCGCCTTCCGGCGCGTAGTCGACGCGGATTCGGTGACCGAGCGTGTCCAACTCGAGTTCGTCGTACTCCCGGAGGGTTCCGATCACGCGCCCGCGGAACTGCCGACGACTCCCCTCGAAAGCGGGCTGGGTGGGGACGTCGGGCGCGGTGAAGTCGCCGCTCGCGTAGGCGTCACACCACTCGCGCCACGGACAGCCCACCTCGTCGCAGCGGGGGGTCTGCGTACAGGCGACGCCGCCGAGTTCCATGATCGCGTTGTTCCACACCCGCGACTCGCCCTCGGGCATGAGGTCGTTCGCGCCCGCCTCGAAGGCCGAATCGTCGTCCGGAATCGAGAAGGCGCGGTAGGTGACTCGCTTGACGTTCGTATCGACCACGGCGTCGCCGTTGTTGAACGCGAAACTCGCGACGGCGTTTGCGGTGTAGGGCCCGACGCCCATCAGTTCCTGCAGTTCGTCGGGCGTTTCGGGGAACGTGCCGTCGTACTCTGACTCGATCTGAGTGGCCGACTCGTGGAGGTACTTCGCCCGGTTGTTGTAGCCGAGGCTGTGGCTCGTCCAGAAGCCGACCACGTCCGCCCGGTCCGCCGCGGCGAGATCTGCCGTCGTCGGCCAGCGCTCGAGGAACTCCTCCCAGGCGTCGACCACGCGATCCAACTGGGTCTGCTGGCTCATCACCTCGCTGACGAGGATCGCGTAGGGATCGTCCGTCCGCCGCCACGGAAAGTCGCGGTGGTCGCCCTCGTACCACTCGATCAGGGCCGTCTGGATGGCCTCGAGGTCATCGGGCAACGACCAGTCGTCGACCCCGTCCGCGTCGCCGGCACCGTCGCGCTCGCTCATTGGTCGGGCTAGCGACCGGGTCGCCTTACTGGTGGCGGTTCTCGGTCGATCGTATCGATTCAGAGTGGTACGTGTTTCTCCAGGCTGGCTGAACCAGCCGCGGTGGCGCGCGCTGTGACGCGGTGAGCGGAAAGCGAACCGCGGCACAACTTCGTGCGAGGTCTTCGCGAGCCTGTGAGCGAAGGCCTGGAAGACGCAAAGCGTCTTCCTTTGGATGAGTGAGCGACTGGAAGGAGCGAGCGAATCGGTTGGGGAGGACGTGGCACTCATCGTTGCCAGTGTGAGCAGGATGCTCGTCTCCACAACCGTTGCTATCGAACGATCTAAGCACGAAAGCCCTATCCCGCCGGCTCGAGTCCCCACCCGTATGAGCCTCGACGATCTCAACGACGACGTCCAGGAGTCCTACACCGCCTTCGACGACGAACTCAGCGTCTCACTCGACCGGGAGACGACGAACGAACTCGCCCTGCTCGAGGCCGCCCTCGAGCCCGACGAGACGGACGAACTCGTCCGGCGGGCGATCCACATGCTGTTCCAGTCGACAGTCGAAACGGGCAAACTCGACTTCCAGCTCCGCTCGGCCTACGACGTCACCTACGACGAGTACCTTTCGGGGATGACCTTCGAGCAGATGACCGGCGCGGACCAGTACCCGACGATGGACGACGAGCGACGGTACCAGTTCTAGTCGACAGGAAGCCGATTCGGCGGACACCACTGGGCGACCGACACGGAGCACTGTCGAAATGACTTGGTACACTCCACAGTAACAGTAGATAGTAGCGCGGTTTCTTATTCAGTCTCGCACCTGAAACTGAAACAGGCAGTTCGGTACCTACGTGTGCACACGTACCTTTTTCTCGTCGGGTTCGCTCGCATGGCTCGCTCACCGCTCCTCCAAAAATCTACGCTAAAAAGGCCGCTCACTCGCTTCGCTCGTTCGCGGGTGCTGCACTTGTACTCTGACCGCAGCGGTAACGCATTCGCCTGTACTGAACGCGAGTCTTTCGCCCCTCCCTGAATAACGAAACTGAGCTACCAACTACTGGTAAGTACAGGTGAAGGCGTTACCGGAGCAGTCACCCACCTCTCGGATAAGTCCCATAACCGACCTGCTGAATATAGAGGTTGGGTTCAGCAAATCGTCATGCCAGATTTTTAATTTGAACTTCAGCGTGGGTGGCCGGATCAATGTCTGTTATTCTGGAGGATGGCTGTGGCCTCTGCAACTCGCCGGTTTAAATAAGAAAGAGCGGTTCGTATAGAGACCACGGTGACCGTGGAATGTCAAAGTTGAAAGACGTCGATTCATACATAGCTAATGCGGATACGGAAGCCCGTCAAACACTGGAAGAACTCCGCGAGATAATCAAATCAACTGTTCCAGAAGCCGAGGAAGGAATCAGCTACAACGTGCCGTTTTATACGTTCCACGGCACTCACGTTGGAATTAGCGCGGCCAAGAACCACGTTACATTCGGTATTGGTGCCGACGCGCTTCAGAGTGAAGATCGAACGATGCTTGAAGAGAAGGGGTACAAAACCGGAAAAGAAACCATACAAATCAGATACGACCAAGCGGTGCCGACCACAGAGATAACGCAGCTTCTGGAAGAGAAGGCGGAAGAAGCCAAAAAAGCGCAGTAACCGAGACAGTGCTGTTCAAAGGAACAGGGGTCATCGCATCTCGTTATATTGACCAATGTACTACTCTCCAACTTGAATACGGATCGGTGGCTCATTCGCGCTGTGGGTTCAGCAAGGCTCGTTCGACCTGTCCTGAAATTGGTAGAAAGCACGTGCAAGATACAGAGTATTAGTGCAGCACGACAACCCTATTTGTTTCACTCCGAAATTGGTGAACCATCCGCTCACTACACGTGCGGACATACCGTTGAGGATCCTGTCTGTTCCAGATGATTTTGGGCGAGTCGTGCTGAATACAGAGCGCGACCGTCGTACGGGCGTAGTCCATCCAACCGACTCGAAGCGGTCAACTCAGAATATCAGAAACGGTTTTCTATACTCAAGTGTTCTTATATCCTATGGGTTTTTCACTAAACACCAACGAGCGTCCGAGTAACGGAACCGGGTGGCTCGCTCTTTTCTTTTTACTCACATTTGTGTTCTCATGGACGCTGTGGCTCCCGAAGGTCGCCGTGGCGTCGGGAACTGAGACGGGGATGGCGGCGATAGACGACTTGATTGTGGGGGTTACCCAGGTCCCGGAGATCGGGGCGTTTGGCCCTACAGTGGCTGCTGTTCTACTTGTATACCTGCACACTGGTCGGCACGGAGTCACCCGCCTTTTCAAGCGGGCTATTGACCGTTCATTTCCCCGATGGTGGTTCGTACCTGCAGTGGTGCTGTTTCCGGCACTCGCCCTTGGAGCACTGGGTGTAGCCGTTGTCCTGGGAGTTGAACCAACACTTCCGTGGGCGGGTGAAGCGTACGTGCTTCCTATCGCGTTCGTCTACATTCTGCTTCTCGGTGGGCCGATGCAGGAGGAATTCGGCTGGCGGGGGTACGCACTTGATCCGCTGATCGAACGGTTTGGTGCATTAGCCGGAAGTCTCGGACTGGGAATCGTATGGGGCGTCTGGCACTTACCGTGGTTCTACATGCCGTCTATGACGATGTACTATCAGCGCCCGCTTGTGGGCTTCATGGTTACAATAACGCTCCTGTCCGTGGTTATGACGTGGGTGTTCCAGAACACTGGGGGGAGTCTCGCCCCGATGATCTTGCTCCATGCCTCGTTCAACTGGTCGTTATGGGCGTTTCCCGCAATCGAATCCGACATCGGTGGGCAAGCATTTATTTTCATTCTGATTGCTCTGGCACTTCTTATTGTTCTACGGCATGGGATAATGGACTTCTCATCACCTAGATCGGCGGCAACCGGCCCGGCAGCGCGATAATCATCCAGCGAAGTCCTTCGTCCCGACCTCCTGTGATTAGCACGATTCCTATCTGCTGACTTCAGCCTCTATATTCAGCACGCCGCATCTGGCAGGAATCGGAGAGACCACAACTTGCCATGTTACATCGCTCAGCTGTACTCAACGGCAACTACGTGTGCGAACTAAACGGTTAGACTCCAGAACTTGCATTGAGTCAACCAGAAAGTATTCATCAATATCAATATGATAATCCCTGGTGAAGTCTCAAATATACACTGTACTATCTTTACTGGTCGTCCTTCTCTTAGTGGTGAGTATCTTCCAACCGCTGGCGCTTACATACCCCTACGGTGAAACAAGCGAATCATATTCAATCGCCCATGAATCGACAGTGGCTTTTGACCGAACTGCTGAGGCGATGAATATAAGCACAACAGACCCGACTTCCGTAAGCAACCTTTCACCGTATGCCCAACAAACCTTTCAGCAAGTGAAAGACCAACCACAAGTTGGAGTTGGCTGGCAACGAATTGGAGGGGTCGTTGTGTGTAACGATGAACTCCTTTTCTGCGATAAACCTACTGAGCCACCAGAATTCCCTATTGATGCTGAGGATACGGCTGCTGATTCTTTTAATAAATTTAGTGTGATAGAAGACGACGGTGAAGTCTACATCCTTCGACACGGGTTCGGCCTCCGACTAATAAGTGATGCTGCTTTTGCGTCGTTTATTGAATTCCTCGTGAAGTTCGTTTTGTTTGGCTCGTATGCTACATTCCTTTCGTATGCAATAGTGTCTCACAGGAAAACGCATCCACAGACTGTTTTCTCTTTTGCTGGATACGGAGTAGGGCTAATTGTAGTATCATATGCCTATCCGTATGCTGTGATGCTCTATCCATATTCACCAAAGCACATTAGTCTACTCTACCTCACAGCAGCACTTCTCCTCCTGTACAAGGTTGTAGATAAAAGACGTGAACTCAAGCGTGGTAACAGTAGTTAATCGAAGACCGTGCTTGACTGATTTATCTGTATGAAACGCTGTGTGATTCACCTGTACTGACCGTTCGACATTCCGCGTTGATCCCACCTCAGCCCGTGCAACATTCGCGCCCTGTATCCATCACAACTTTTCGAAGAGATGCGCTAATTGATAGGAATCCAAGCAGTCGCTAAGCTCCCATAGTGAGCGTGTATTTCACGCCGAAGAGCATCTAAAATGAGGAGTTCAACAGAGACGTCGCAAAGTATACGGTTGCTGACTACTCACCAGCAAACACAGTCATATATACGCATTGTATTGCCACAGAATACTTCTACCTCGATAATAGGCGAACTTATACGCATCGAGTGCTCCGGTCCGAACATGGCAATCAGTCAGTCCACAACCCACGACTACCGCTGTCCCGAATGTACCGGCTCCCTCCAGTCCCACCACGACTCCCTCGAGTGCGTCGACTGTGGCTACACGCCACGTCACGGGTCGGACTAAACTCGAGTCGACAACAACTCTCGCACGGAGTCACACCGCAGTCCTCGTTTTAGCCACCACGATCCGGCGCGCGCCGCTGTGCGTTATTCGCTCGGTTCCAAACGAAAACCGAATCCAGCTGTCGCTCCGTCTCAAAACGGATCGCAACTAAGGATGAAACCGACCGAAAGGTAGCCGCTCAGTCGTCGATCGGCGCGGCACTCGAGAGCGCTTCGTCGATCTCCGCGTCCTCCATCTTGTCGACTAAGGCGTCGATCACTTCCTCGCGTTTGCCCTTGACGAACTTGATCGAGCCGACGACGAGGTGGCCGCCGCCGGAGACGCCGCCGCCCGGAATTTCTTCCTCGAGCTCCGTCACCATCTGCGGGATGTCGAGTCGAACGCCGTCGGATCGGAGGACGGCAAAGTCGGGACCGTAGCCGACCGTGATCACGGGATCGCCGGTCTCCTCGATCTTGCGGTCGTGGATCTCGCCCGTGGTCTTCCCCGGTGCGGGGTACGTAAAGCGGTGGGCGTAGTTCTCGACGTCGATCCGGTAGAGGTGGGCACCGTTGTCCAGATCCTCGTGCTCGAGGTGGGGCATCGCCGCGTCGAGTTGGACGTCGACGTCGTCGCGAGCGCGGTCCGCGAGGAACGAGACGAGTTCGCGGTGGCGCTCCTCGTCGTTCGAATCGATCTGGAGTAAGTCCTGAATCAGCTGATCACCGGAGTTGTAGCGCAGCCAGAAGGCCGCGTAGTCGAGCGCCTCGCTGAGATCCTGTAGCCGCTCCTCGTCGTAGCCCACCTCGTTGGCGAGTTCGAGGTAGTCGCCCATCGCGTCGGCCTTCGAGCGATCCGAGAGGCCGGCGACGGCGGGGACGTGGCGGAGTTCGTCGGTGATGTCGGGGTCGATCATCCGCGCAAGTTCGACGCAGAGCATCCCCGTCGTGATCCGGTAGTCCTCGTCGTGGAGGTACGGGTTGACGTGGGCGTCGAGGAGATCCTCAACGGCCTCGGGGTCGGGGTGGTGGTGGTCGACGACCGCGATCGGAATGTCGTAGTGGGAAAGCGTCTCGTAGGCCGGGACGTCCTCGGCCGTCGAGCCGTTGTCCAGCATGAGCAGGAGGGGGAGCTGCTGGCCGTGCTTTTCGCGGTCCTCGAGCGCGAAGTTCAGGTCCCGCGTGGCGTCTTCCATCTCGTAGAAGGGGGCCTTCGCGGGGAGGCGCTTGATGAGGTGTCGCGGCGCGTTCTCGTCCTCGTGCACCTCGGCGATGAATCGCTGGAGCGCGATCTGAACCGGTACTGCGGCGCACATCCCGTCGCCGTCGGCGTGGTGACGGACGCGGATCGGACGGCCTTCGAGGACGGTCCGGCGGAGCAGTTTCGCGACCTCCTGGAGGTTCGGTCGAAGCTTCTCGAACGCGGGCCAGTCGATCAGCGGCTCGACGTCGTGGGGTTCGGCGCGCGCTTCGAGGGCCTCCGCGAGTCGCTCGCGGGCGTCCTCGGCGTCTTCGCCCTCGAGTTTCGAGAGGCCGTCGACCTCGATCTGGACCGAGCCCTCGCGGTGTTCGGGGGTGCCGGTGACGCGGACGACGTCGCCGACTTCGACGGTGGGGAAGGCGCGGACGCCGGCTTCTTCGAACGCCGCACACGGGACGACGCCGTACTCGTCGGCGACGTGGAAGATCGTCGGTCCGGCGGTCTGTTTGACCTGGACGACCTCGCCTTCGAGGTGGATCTGGTCGCCGATGGTGGCCTCGAGGCGGTCGGTGCCGGTGAGGCTGTAGTCGTGGGCGACGGCGTCGACCGCGTAGTCGTCGCCGACGTCGGCGGGTTCGAACGCCATATCGCCGTTGTCTCGGACGGCCTCGAGTTCGACGACGAGTTCGTCGCCGACGCCGTAGGTGCCCTCGAGGACGGATTCGTGGACGAGTCCGGAGACGGAGTCAGAGAGATCGACGAAGACGCCGTAGTCGACGATGCCGTTGATTTCGGCGAGGTAAGCCTGGCCGTGTTCGACGTCGTCTGCAGTACACTCGGCAGCGAGATCGTAGACGACGGAATCCCCGTCGTCTGCGCCGGGTTCCCCGGCGGACGCTCGTGTCATCTTGGCCCGTAGTTTGGGACGGTCGCGTATAACCCTTGTCAAGAAGAAGCGACGCTGTCGCCGGAGGCTGTCGGTGAAGACACAGTTCGGCCCGCGAGCGACGATGCCGTTCGGCAGGGTTAGTCCGAGCTCACAGTCGCAGGGTCGTTCGCCGCAGGTCGTCATCACCGCTCGTCTCCATCGACCGTCTCGTGTCCTCGAGACCGACCGTGAGACCGGTGAGAGTGGCTCTGTTGGAACACGTAAAACGTGAGAGGGTTGGTACCCTCTGCGGCCAGTACAGTGTATTGGCGTATCGGTCAATTCGGGGACTCTATTGAGAGGTTCCCTGAAGGCGTTCAGGTAGAACCATCCTCTCAAGGAGCAACACGATTGTATAGCCGATAATACCCCCGAGTACACCGACAGCCATAATGAGTAGTAGGTTTTCAAATATGAGTCCGAGACCGAGTATAACTGGTATAAAGAGCAAAACAATGACCGACGCAACATAGCCAAGAGACTCACGCTGCTTTTCAGAGAATCGGTCGCGGACAGCCCACATAACAGGTCCGAGAAGAACGGCAGTTCCGATGGCGAATGCCACAACCCATCCCCACGGACTCGTATCAGACTCAACGATACGTGCAGAACTGAATAGAACAAGGTATGCATACAATATAATCCACATAATTCGCCTTAGCGGAAGGGACCCTACAGACTTCATACGATAGCATAGATGTTTGCTGAGAAATATGTTTCGGGACAGTCGTTTAAGAATCTGAAAGAGTCCATATGACCAATAATTGAATATCCAGCCGATTAGCGCTCAGTTAGCAGGTGTACTAATCTCTCTATTCAATCAATGGTATATCTGAAAAATAGATTTTGGCAGAGCCGTGAGAGTAGCTATTCGCCCTGTGCGTCGACGGTCGCGACGGCGGCCAGGTTCACGATGTCCGTAACTTCGTCGTCGCGCTGGAGGACGTGGACCGGTTCGCCCATGCCGACGAGCATCGGCCCGATCGCCTCGGCGCCGCCGAGTCGCTGGAGCAGTTTGTAGCAGATGTTCCCCGCCTCGAGATTGGGGAGCACGAGCACGTTCGCTGGCTCGTCGAGGTCGGTGAACTCGTAGCTGCCCTCGAGCAGCTCCTCGACGACGGCGGTGTCGGCCTGCATCTCGCCGTCGACCGGGAAGTCGACGCTCGGATCCTCGCGGAGCCGTTCGGCAGCCCGTCGAGGCTTTCGTGTCCCCTCGTTGTCGACGCTGCCGAAGTCGGAGTACGAGAGGAGTGCGGCGCGCGGCTCGACGTTGAACCGTCGGGCGAGGTCGGCGGTGTGGCGCGTGATCTCGACCAGCACCTCCTCGTCGGGATCCTGATTGACGGTCGTATCCGCGAGGAAGACGACGCGGTTCTTGAACGTGAGCATGTAGACCCCGGCGGCGTAGTCGGTGTCCGGGGCCGTCCCGATCACCTGTAGCGGCGGTCGAAGCGCCGAGGGATAGTGGTTCGTCAGCCCGGTGAGCATCGCGTCGGCGTCGCCCTGATCGACCATCACGGACGCGAAGTAGTTGCTGTCCCGGATCAGGTCCACCGCTTCGGTGCGCGTCACGCCCTTGCGCTGGCGGCGCTCGTAGAGCGCGTCGGTGTACCCTCCGTAGTCGCCCGCGCTCGGATCGACGACCTCGGGCTGGAACTCGAGTCCCAGATTCGCGACGGTCGTCTTGATCTCGTCTTCGTCGCCGATCAGAACCGGCTGGGCGATCTCTCGCTCTTCGATCTGGGCCGCGGCCCGGATGATCTTCTCGTTGCCACCCTCGGCCAGCGCGAGGCGCTTCGGATCGCTCTTGGCCTTGTTGAACACGGTCCGCATCATCTCACGGGACTTGCCGAGACGGGCCTCAAGGCGTTCGACGTACGCCTCGGGGTCGAGCTCCGCTCGCGCGGCGCCGGATTCCATCGCGGCGCGAGCGACGGCGGGGGCTACCTCGAACAGCACCCGGGGATCGAGCGGTTTCGGGATGATGTACTCGGAACCGAACTGCAGTGGTTGCTCGCCGTAGGCCTTGCGGACGGCGTCGGGGACGTCCTTCTTCGCGAGGTCGGCGATGGCCTCCGCGGCCGCGACCTTCATCGCCTCGTTGATCTCGGCCGCGCGGACGTCGAGCGCGCCGCGGAAGATGAACGGAAAGCCGAGGACGTTGTTGACCTGGTTCGGGTAGTCCGAACGGCCGGTCGCCATGATCACGGTGTCGTCGCGGGCGTTCTTCGCCGTCTCGTAGTCGATCTCGGGGTCCGGGTTGGCCATCGCGAACAGGATCGGTTCGTCGGCCATCGACTGCACCATCTCCGCGCTCACGATGCCGCCGACCGAGAGCCCGACGAACACGTCCGCGTCGACCATCGCGTCTTCCAACTCGCCGTCGGGTACGTCGCGAGCGAACTCGCGGCTGTACTCGTCGAGATCGGCCGCCTCCGCTCGAGTAGTCGTCAGAATGCCGTCGATGTCGACCATCGTGATATTCTCCTTTCGGACGCCGAGCGAAACGAAGAATCGAGCGGTCGCGAGCGCCGCCGCTCCCGCGCCCGCGAAGGTAACCGAGAGCTCCTCGAGATCCTTTCCGGCGATTTCGGTGGCGTTCAACAGCGCCGCGCCGGAGATAATAGCGGTCCCGTGCTGGTCGTCGTGAAAGACCGGGACGTCCATGCGCTCTCTGAGTCGTTCCTCGATCCGAAAGCAGTCGGGCGCGCCGATGTCCTCTAAGTTGACCCCGCCGAAGGTCGGCTCCATCGCCGCAACCGACTCGACGAACGCGTCGACGTCGTCGTGATCGAGTTCGATGTCGAAGACGTCGATGTCGGCGAAACGCTTGAACAGGACGCCTTTCCCCTCCATGACGGGTTTCGACGCCTGCGCGCCGATGTCGCCGAGTCCGAGCACCGCGGAGCCGTTCGAGACGACGCCGACGAGGTTCCCCTTGGCCGTGTAGGTGTACGCTTCGTTCTCGTCCGCGTCAATCTCCAGGCACGGCGCGGCCACGCCGGGCGAGTACGCCAGCGAGAGATCGCGCTGGGTACTCGTCGATTTCGTCGTCCGAATTTCGATCTTCCCCGGCGGGTCCTCGCGATGATAGTCGAGTGAGTCTTCGTCTAATGACATATGCCGTGGTACGAACACCCCCCAGAAAAACGCCCCGCTATTCCGCATGAAAGAGTATTCTCACCGGGCGACCAGCAATAACTATCACGGATAATTCACATGGTTGAGCGGACCGACGCTGATCTCTGGATGGGACCGTTGGCCGGGAACTGGGTGTCGGATCGAACGCGGATACAGCGACCCGGAAACGGCCGATCGAAGCGGCAGAGATGGTGATCCGTTACCGGCCGACCGAGACGGGAACTCGAGTCGCGTACCTGATCGGAACGTTTAGCAACCGCAAGCACTCAGGTCGTCACATGGGGTTGTTCGACGCGCTGTTTCGCTCGAGTTCGATTCTCGGTATCGCCGAGGAGACGCTCGAGTTCGCTATCGAGTCCTCCGAGGCCTCCCACCCGAACGAGTACATGGGATTCCTCCGGGGGACCGAGGCGGAGCGACTGGGGCTCGACAGTGATGGACTCGTCATCACGGACATTCTCGTCGTCCCCGGCACCGAGTCCAACAGCGTCAGCGCGACCGTCAAGACGAGCCAGATTCCGAACGACGTGAAGGCGCTGGGCAGCGTTCACTCCCACCCGAACGGCGTGATCAGCCCGAGCGCTGCGGACTTAGAGACGTTCGGTCGGGGCAGCGTCCACATCATCATCGGCGCGCCGTACCGCCGCTCGGACTGGCAGGCCTTCGATTCACAGGGCCAGCGCACCCAGTTGAACGTGATCGACGTGGAGCTTCCCGAAACCGAGGACTTCTTCGACTTTACGCAGGCGGATATCGACGACGAACTCAGACGTTAGTATGATTCTCGAGACGACGCCGACGACGACGACCGTGTTCACGACTACACCCGCGAGGGACCGTTCGGCCACCCGCCGGAGGCAGACATGACGCGGACGGTCATCGCCCAGGGAACGTTCGACATCATCCACCCCGGCCACGTCCACTACCTGGAGGAGGCCGCCGCGATGGGCGACGAACTGTACGTCATCGTCGCGCGCAAGGCGAACGTCGACCACAAGGAGAAGCCGATCTGTCCCGCGACGCAGCGCCGGGACGTCGTCGACGCGCTCGAGGCCGTCGACGAGGCGATCCTCGGCCACGAGGAGGACATCTTCGTCCCGATCGAGGAGATCGACCCCGACGTGATCGCGCTGGGCCACGACCAGCACCACGACGCTGCGGGCATCGAGAGCGAACTCGAGCGCCGCGGGATCGACTGCACCGTCGAGCGCGCGAGCGGGCGTGATCCCGCGGACGACGAGGAGATCCTCTCGACGCGGCTGATCATCGACCGGATCCTCGAGCGACGGGGCTAGCGGCGACGGCCGGTTTCAGCGAGACCGTTCGACAAAAGACTGCTTCTACGATACCCTCGAGCGAGCAGCCCTCACGCACGTCGATAGCCGACGCCTGCCGCGAGCGCGACGAGGACTGCGACCGCAGCCGCGATTCCGAAGCCGGAAAGCGGTTCGTCGCCCGCCCCACCGTCTCCATCCGCCGTTTCGTCGTCCTCGACCGGCTCCGGCGGCGATGCGCCGACGACCTCGGCATCGTCGTCGACGGAGACGCTTCCGTTGTGGGTGAACGACTGGAGCGGCCAGTCGTTGATCAGTTCAGACTCGACGTCCGTGACGTTCACGGGCGACGTCTCCCCGTGGGCGTCGTCGGCGACGGTAAACGTGAGCGTCGCCATCCGATCCTGCCCGGTCGAGCCGCCGTCGGGTGGGTCGCGGTACTGATCGATGAATGCGTACCCCTCCTCGTCGTCGATATCCGTTTCGGCGACGATCTCGGTCTCGTTGTCCTGCTCGAACCAGGGGCCGCGGGTGATCTCCTCGAGCGCCAGCACGTCGCTATCGTACTCGACGCCGAAGGCGACCCGCTCGACGCCGACGCCGCCGTAGCCGCCGTCGCTGGTCATCACGATCGCGACGTGGATCGTCTCGCCCGGCGGTGCCTGCGCGTCTTCCGGCTCGACCTCGAAGATCGTCGCACTATCGCCCGCGCCGGCGGTGCCGGCGAGCCCGGCGACGCCGACGCTGACGCAGAGCGCCACGGCGAGGACGACCGCGAGGAAACGTCTTTCCCGGACCATCGTCAGCCGTCCTCGATCTCGAGCGTCAGTTCGCCCGTCGACAGGAAGGCCGTCTCGTACCCCTGGTGGCGGGAGACCTGCGGCGGGCTTTCGACCACGATATGGAGTTCGTCGCCCGCCTCGACGTCCTCGAGAGCGATTCCGTAGTGGAAGTTCAGTTCGTGGTCGAGCGTCGGGATCAGTTCCTCGTCGACGACCGTCTCGCCCTCGCGCTCGAGTCCAACGGAGAGCGACTGCTGGGAGAGCACACAGCGGTTGTACGGCGTCCGCGGTGAGACGGCGAGGTAGCGCTCGTCGCCGTCGACGAACCGCGACCCCGGGGACAGCAACGTCGTCGCGTAGACGCCGTCGTCGAGGGTCGGCTCGCCGAGGAGTTCTCCGGGGAGGTCTTCGGTCAGCGGAAGCGACGAGTACGGCATCTCGTGGTCATGATGGCCGTGGTCGTGTTCGCCGTTTTCGTGCTCGTCGGCGTGTCCATCGTGGTCGTCGTGATCACCGTTTTCGTGCTCGTCGTCCTCGTGATCCTCGTGTTCCTCGTCGTGGCCGTCCTCACCGTGCTCTTCGTTGTGGTCCCCGTGATCGTCGTGGTCGCCGTGGCCCATCGGCGGAACCGCATCGCGGTCACCCCAGCGGTCCTCGTCGAAGAACTCGATTCGATCGACGAGATCGTGGCGCGCCTCGTCGGTGATCTCGAACTCGAACGTCGCCGTCGCGCCCTCGTCGAATCGTCCCGCCAGCTCGCCGGTCAGTCGGACGTCGGAGATCGACTCGAGGGAGACCGTCGCCGTGTACGTACCGTTGCCGTCGATCGGGACGTTGTCGCCGAGGTGGAACCCCATCCCCTGAGAGATCATCGTCCACGGGGAGCGTTCGGAGACGGACTCGCCGTCTTTCGTCAGTTCGATCGTCGAGCCGACGGCGACGGGGATGACAACTTCGGTTTCGGGATCCCAGACCGTGGCCATCAGGTGGACGGCGTCGTCGGCGGGTGGGTCGACTTCCGTCGGTCCCGGCATGGTCCAGAAGAAGTGCGGGATCGACAGCATCGGCGACAGCGCAAAGTCGCCGGCGGTTACGGTGTCCAGCGCGATCATTCCGTCGCGGTGGGACGGCAGATAGGTCGCGTTCGGTGGATCCTCGACTCGAGGCAACGCCTCGAATCCGCCGTCGTCGCCGTTCTCGTCGGGATCGTCGTCATCGTTGTCGTCGTCGCCGCCGAGACAGCCGGCCCCGACGGCCAGCGCGCCGGCCGCGACACCAGTGTACAGCACCCGTCGACGTTTCATCTTGATCGAAGAGTGGGGAGAGAACGAATTTATATCCCGTGATCGTTGCCGATACCACCGCAATCCCGTTCGTGAATTCTCGACCGCCATCGGCGGGTCGCCGGCACCCGCTCGAGAGGGACAACCGACGGTCTCGAGGCGGCGTCGACGACGCAATCGATACCAGTCCTCGAGCACCGATCGTGAATCCGAATCCGATAACCGTCACCGGTAGCGGCCAGTATTGACCACAATACTGGCAAGAGGAAACTGTTGCCCCTATCTGTGAGATGCCCATATTCGGCACTTTCACGCCCTCAGAACGAAGGTGTTATACTTGATAGTGGCTAGGTACTGAACATGACAGCACGGAAAACTCGACGCCGATTTCTGCAGACGAGTACAGTCGTTGGTGGGGTCGCACTCGCAGGCTGTCTGGGAGGCGACGACGACAACGGTGACGATGACGATGGGAACGGCGACGACGATGGGAACGGAACCGAGGCGGCGTTTGCCAGCGCCAGTCCAGTCTGCCACGACTACACGCAGGACGGGCAGTACGCCTACGTGACCCTCGGTCCCGGCTACGGCGATGCCGGCCTGTTGGTCTTCGACGTCGAGAACTTCGAAATCGCGGAGGAGTTCCCGGACGTTCCGGCCAACTGCGGAACCATCGCTCACCCCGAAGAGAACAAGATGTACCTCAACGGCGGTGTCGCCGACACCGACGAGACCGACCCAGCCGGCGAGTGGTGGGTCTTCGACACCGAGAACCACGAGGAACTCCACAACGAGGACAGTAACGGCTACGACACCCACGGCGTCTGGTTCACCCCGGACGGCGACGAGCTGTGGATGGTCAACCGCGACACCGACGACGGCTTCATCGTCGATCCCGAAACCGACGAGATCATCGAAGAGATCGACTACGTCGGCACGTCGCCGGACATTCTTACCATCTCCCCGGACGGACAGTACGCCTACGTCACGACGCGTGGCCCGGACCCGCAGTCCGGCCCCCACGCCATTCAGGGCGACGAACCCGGCGTCTCCGTGATCGACGTCGAGAGCCGCGAACACCTCCACACGTTCCAGCCCGATGAAGGCAACGACGCCAGCGACTTCCACGGAATCGGTCTCGTCCCCGGCGACAGCGACGACGACTACGAACTGTGGGCCGTCGACCAGGGTACCGCGACGCTGTACGTTCTCGAGCCGGCCGGCGACGGCGACCTCGAGATCGCCGACGAAGTCGACCTCGGCGAGGGCGAGGAGGAGACCCCGCACATGGTCGACTTCGACTCCGAGTACCGCTACGCCGCGATCCCGAGTACGAGCGGCGGGATCACCCAGATCGTGCGCGTCGACGACTACGAGATCGTCGAGGAGCTCGACACCGGCGCCGGATCGCACTTCGCGGGCGTCAACCCCGGGGACGAGACGATCCTCGTCGACGTGATCGGCGACGAGAAGTTCGTCGAGATCGACGCCGACTTCGAGGACGAGGAGTTCGAGATCAGTCAGGAACTCGTGCTCTCGGAGCTCGAGCAGTTCCCCGGCGGCGAGTAACGAACCGATCGCCGACGGACGCGGTCGCTACCGATTTCTTCGGCCGGATTCACAATCCTCGACTCGAGTCGCCTCTCCAGATGCGTTACAGATTGTCGACGAGTGTGTGCGAGGAGCGAGAGAACCCGTCCTACCGGCAAAAACGTGCGGCTGACTCAGTTTTCGATGACGACCGGCGGCGGGAGCCTGATCGAGTCGACGGCGTGTCCCGTCTCCACGAAGTGATCGATCGCGCGTTTCGAGACCTCCTCGGGCGTACATCCGTCTTCCGTACTCGCGTGCCAGTCACACTCGAGACAGTATTTGTGCATCTGTCGCTCTTACGTACCAGTCGACGATAGAGGGTTGAAAGCATCGTGCAGGAAAGCGACGGTCCATGCACTCGCCTGCGACGGAAAGTCACGGGTGGAAACGAGTTACAATCTGTGAGGGGGCACATAACAGACGTAGCAAATGTATTTATAACTGATAACTTATCGCTGATCGGGCGGGGTAAGCAGCCACTGAAAGTCGCTTCACACCTGGTCACACGACAACTGTGCGATCGGCATGTGGCCCGTTTCAGTTGGGACGATACCCCGTCGTTACCGTATCGCTACGTCCAGCACCCGAATACGTTCGATCGCACTTTGCTGGGGCTGGTGTCCGTATCCGGGGCCTTTAAGCGCCGAGAAGGCAATCCCTCGGTATGAGCCAACAGCCCGAACAGCGATCGCCCGCGGAGGGCAAACCCGAGGAGCTACCGAGCAAGGAGGTCACGGAGGGGACCGACCGGGCACCCCACCGAGCGATGTTCCGCGCGATGGGGTACGACGACGATGACCTCGCCTCGCCGATGATCGGCGTCGCGAACCCGGCCGCCGACATCACGCCCTGTAACGTCCACTTAGACGACGTGGCCCAATCGGCTTACGACGCCGTCGATGCGGCCGACGGGATGCCGATCGAGTTCGGGACGATCACCATCTCCGACGCCATCTCGATGGGGACCGAAGGGATGAAAGCCTCGCTCATCTCTCGAGAAGTGATCGCCGACTCCGTCGAACTGGTCGCATTCGGCGAGCGCATGGACGGGCTCGTCACCATCGGCGGCTGCGACAAGAACATGCCCGGGATGATGATGGCTGCCATCCGCACCGATCTCCCGAGCGTCTTCCTCTACGGCGGCTCCATCATGCCCGGCGAGCACGAGGGTCGCGAGATCACCGTTCAGAACGTCTTCGAGGGCGTGGGCGCCGTCGCCGACGGCGAAATGTCCGAGGAGGAACTCGACGAGATGGAGCACAACGCCTGTCCCGGCGCCGGCTCCTGTGGCGGGATGTTCACCGCCAACACGATGGCCTCCATCTCGGAAACGATCGGCTTCGCGCCGCTCGGTTCCTCGTCGCCGCCCGCAGAAGACGAGCAGCGCTACGAGGTCGCCCGCGAGAGCGGCGAACTCGCCGTCGAAGCTGTTCACGAACAGCGAAAGCCCTCCGACTTCCTCTCGCGAAAGTCCTTCGAGAACGCCATCGCGCTTCAGGTGGCCATCGGCGGCTCGACCAACGCCGTCCTCCACCTGCTGGCGATGGCCGCCGAGGCCGGCGTCGAGCTCGATATCGAAGACTTCAACGAAGTCAGCGCTCGCACGCCGAAGATCGCCAAACTCCAGCCCAGCGGCGCGCGCGTGATGAACGACCTCCACGAGGTCGGCGGCGTTCCGGTCGTCTTGCGAGAGCTGCTGGAGGCGGACCTGCTCCACGGCGACGCGCTGACCGTCACCGGCGAAACGATGGCCGAAGCCCTCGAGCGCGTCGATCCGCCGCGGATCGAGGAGCTCGACACCGACTTCCTCTACACCGTCGACGACCCGATCAACGAGCGCGGAGCCATCCGAATCCTCACGGGGAACCTCGCGCCCGACGGTGCCGTCATCAAGATCACCGGCGAGGACCACCTCCGTCACGAGGGACCCGTCCGCATCTTCGAGCAGGAGGAGAAGGCGATGGCGTACGTTCAGGAGGGCAACGTCGAGACCGGCGACGTGATCGGCATCCGCAACGAGGGTCCGCAGGGCGGCCCCGGCATGCGCGAGATGCTCGGCGTCACCTCGGCCGTCGCCGGGCAGGGCCACGCCGAAGACGTCGCCCTGTTCACTGATGGTCGGTTCTCCGGCGCCACCCGCGGCTTCTCGATCGGTCACGTCGCACCCGAGGCCGCCGCCGGCGGTCCCATCGCGGCGCTCGAGGACGGCGACACGATCACCATCGATATCGACGAACTCGAACTCTCCGTGGATCTCTCCGACGAGGAGATCGAACAGCGACTCGAGGCCCGCGACCCGCCCGAACCGAACTACACGAGCGGCGTGCTGGCGAAGTACGGCCAGACGTTCGACTCGGCAGCCAACGGTGCGGTGACGAACCCCGGCGCGAAGCAGGAGTGAACGAACCGACGCATATCGCGCCAAAGGCGCGGTCTCACTGGCACCGAACGTAGTGAGATGGCAGCTTTTTCACCCACGTTCGCGGGAGCGAGGCTCTCGCGAGCCCGCCAGAAATCGGAAATATCTGGAGAAAAAGGTGGAACTGGTGCGGTGACGAATTTCGGTGCAAAACAGGACTGAAGCGTAATCCACTATCGGCGGCACTTACTGTTCGAATCGGCGTTCGTCAACAGCTGAAATCGCAGCCTCAAACCCCGTAAACAGCCCGTGAACGCCAAGAAATAGACACCCGACGACCAGTGCGTACCCGATCCCGGCTTCGCGAGTGGAGAGCTCTGGATGCGTCGCCCAGGCGTACAGTAGATACGCGAGTACGGCGCCTGCAATCACTTTCGACGTGTGTGTAACGTATCGCATAACAGAATAGAGTTCTCGGAAGAGTATAATCATACTGAATTATCAAATTCATTACCTTCGGGTGCGTGCTAAATCAGCCGTCACAGTTCCAGGTTCGGTCCATCAAGGGGTGTCTTCTCAACAAGGAGGACACCGTCGACGCGATTACTCGAGCCGGCGCGTCGCGTCCCGTAGCGCCGCCTGCGTGTCGATGCTGTCGAACGTTCGGTCGGAGACGCCCTCGAGGTCGGCTTCGGCCACCGTCGCGACGTCGAGTCGCTCGAGTGCGGCCATCACTCGGCCGTCCCCGGTCGACAGACGCTCCTCGCAGACGCGAGCCATCGTCTCGGCGCGGTAGACGGCCTGCATAGGTTGCAACCAGCCGTCCGCGAGTCGGACGACGGCCCCGTCGCGTCCGAGAGCGCGGTCGTAAAGAACCTCGAGCAGCGTCGGGTCGACGAACGGCATGTCGCAGGCGACGACGGCCGCGTACTCGCAGTCGAGCGCCTCGAGACCGACCTGCATCCCCGAAAGCGGGCCGCGGTCGGGGACCGGGTCAGTTGCGTAGCGAAGGTCGACGTCGCTATCCGAGAGCGCGTCTCGGATCGGCTCGAGTTGGTCCGTTCGACAGTTGACCACGCAGTCGTCGGTCACCGTCGCGAGCCGGTCGACGACGCGACGGATCATCGGCGTCCCGGCGAGGTCGGCGACGGCCTTGTCGCTCTCGCCGAAGCGCGTGGAGTAGCCGCCCGCGAGGACGACGCCGCCGAGTGAGCCGTTGCGCGTCACGTCCGGTCGGTACGAATCACGATCGTATAAAGACACAGCGACGTTCCCAGCCGACTGGGAGTCCGATCGCGCCGTCGGGAATACACCGCGACGGAACTATCGTAACAACTGGAACTGTTTACACACAGATCGCATAGCCGTCGTGCGATCGGGTGTCCACTGACTTCCAGTGGCTACTGTAGCCGGCTGTCGACTGTCGCGAAATGAGGATTCGAGTTCGCGACCGGTTAGCAGTAGTTGATAACAGGGTTTCGTTATTCGGAAATGCGGTTGGAACCGAATTAGATGATTCGGTACCTACGTCTGCAAACCGAACGCCGTCTTTTCTATCAGCTAATAGAGGTGTTGAGAGAGCCGTTCTGAATCCACAGCGCGAATGTGGTACGACCTGTATCAATCAGCAGAGAAACTGCTCGTAGCATACCGTTGTCTGTTGAAAAGCAGTTTACAGTTACACTATCGGTTCGCGACTCATAACCCTACGTTGAACTACCGTTATTTCCTCTTCACAGTCATAGATTTCGCCGTCGATAGACAGTGACATTCGTACAGAATCCGGTGTAGCTTCGACCACGTCCTCGAAATCTACGTTCGGCTTTGTTAGTAATTTCCCCTCCTCGAACGAAAATACAACGTACATCATGATCATTGCCCCATGAGAGCAGTCCTTCCCCGAAACCTCCACCCTCGTAGACTCGATAGAGGTGTCAAGCTGCGACTCTACATGATTGAGAGCAGCAGACCCAGCCTCAAAACAGCAGAGGGTTTCCCCAGAAAAGGAGATAGTTTCCAACTCCTCCGGGCTACGTTCGGCACTGATAGTCAGTGGCTCGGCTTGTCCCTGCCCTCTCATATCCTCGGGAAGATCGTCGCGCTCCGTATCTTTGATATCGGGTTCTTCCCAAGGAAACCTATCGAACTTAAGGCATCCAGCGCCGACGACCGGAAGGACTGCTCCAGTGAGGAGAGCGCGACGATTCATAGTCTCAATAACTGACAATATTATATATATCTTTTAATGTCTGCCCGAAGCTATGATTGGTCTATTTTCGATGAACGAGACTCAACGAGCGTTCCGTGATGGATGGATACTCTGTATGCAGTAGGCAGAGTTTGACAGCTATCAGAGAGTTTGATCACCGTTCCGGCAACTGCTTGCCCTGTACTGAACGCGAGTTTCGCGGATACTTCTAAATAAAGAAACCGTACTACTGTCTACTGTTACCGAAAGTGCGCTCGAGACGGCGAGCGTCCGGGGATCGCGTACTCGAGATACCCTACGAAATACGCGAGAAAGAGCGGGAGATACCCCTCCTCGCGCTGGCGACGGGCCGAGGTCTCGACCGGGCAGGTGTGATCGTAGACGACCACTCCCTCGTCGCGCAGTCGTAGCGAGAGATCGGTGTCCTCGAGAAATGGCAGCGACTCGTCGAAGCCGCCGACCGCCTCGAACGCCGAGCGACGAACGCTGCAGTTACAGCCGGGTTGCTGGACGAAGCCGAGGGGCCAACTGAGGCGGTACCACCAGTCCGAGAGGAGCCGAAACAGCAGTCGGTGTCGAACCGCGCCGGTGATGGGACGAAGCGGCCCGCCGACGCCGACGACCGAAGGCGTCGCGTAGTGGCGTCGGTGGCATCGAACCCACGCCGGGGGAACGACCGTGTCGGCGTCGGTAAAGAGGAGGAGTTCACCGGTGGCCGCCTCGGCACCCCGGTTTCGAGCGGCTCCCGGCCCGTTTTCCCACTCGTCGACGAGCACGCGGTCGGTAACCGAATGCTCGCGGGCGGCTGCCAGCGTCGCCGAGCCGCTGGCGACCACGACGACCTCGAGTTCGCCGTCGAAGACCTGTTTCGCGAGCGAGTCGAGCGTTCGCTCGAGACGCGCGACCTCCTCGCGGGCGGGGACGACGACCGACGCGGTGTCCATCGACGGTGACTGTCGCCGCGAGCAGTATAGTCGCTGCGTCTCCGCGGTTTGTGAGCAGATGGTTCGACGATGTGTGGTCCGCCGCGTTCGAGACGTCCACAGTCGTTGCCAGCGTCGAAATCCCCTTCCCGGGGGCCTCCCTATCGCAGCGTATGACGACCGCGACCGTCACCGCAGGGGCGCGACTCCACGTCGGCTTTCAGAACCTCTCGCTCGCCCGGCGACGACTCTACGGCGGCATCGGCGTCGGCCTCGAGGAGCCCCGTGTGACGGTCGCGGCCGAACCCGCGTCCGGGGTCGAGAGCGACGACCCGCTGGCCTCCGAGTACGCCGCTCGAGCCGTCGACGTCCTCGACGTCTCCGGAGTCGCGGTCACGCTCGAGGAACGGCTCCCGCGCCACGTCGGACTCGGGAGCGGGACCCAGCTCGCCCTGTCGGTGCTCGCCGCGACGGCGCGGGCACACGGACTCGAGCCGGAGATCCGCGAACGAGCCCCCGCCATGGGACGCGGCGGCCGCAGCGGCGTCGGCGTCGGCACGTTCGAGGGCGGCGGCTTCGTCGTCGACGCCGGCCACCCGACGAACCGGTTTACGACCGAGCCGCCGGCCGAAGGCGACTGGACTGTCCCGCCCGTCGTCGCCAGACACGAAATTCCCGACGAGTGGCGATTCCTCGTCGTCGTCCCCGAGGCCGAGCCCGGTCGCAGCGGCGACGACGAGGACGCGAGCATGCGTTCCGTCGTCGAGCGCGCCGATCCAGCCGTCGCCGACGAGATCGCCGGCGTCGTCACCCGGAAACTGCTGCCCGCCGCCGCGGAAGGGCGGCTCGAGCCCTTCGGCGAAGCCATCGCCGAAATCGGGCGAAAGAACGGCGCGTGGTACGCCGACGCCCAGGGTGGCGTCTTCCGACCGCCCGCCGGGACGCTCGTGGAGACGCTCGAGGAGTGTCCGGTCTGTACGGGCGTCGGCCAGTCGTCGTGGGGGCCCGTCGTCTACGGCGTGACGGACCGCACGCACGCCGACGAGGCCGAATCGGCGGCTCGAGACGCGCTGGACGATCACGGACTCGACGGACGGGTTATTCTGACCGAAGCGGCCTCGAGCGGAGCTCGAGTTCGGATTGACGGCGATTGACACTCACACACCGGTGGCGCGCACTGGGCCGTGGTGAGCGAACAGCGAACTGCAGCCCGGAATCGCGCGGGGTCGTCGAAAGGGATACGAGCGACTGCATGGAAGACACAAAGCGTCTTCCTGTGGTTGAACGAGCGACTATCAGGAAGCGAAAAATCGGTTGGGGACGGTATGGAAATTACCGGAGCCAGTGTGTGTTCACCGAATCGGTAGCGGCGACTCACGACCACCGTAGCTGCCACAACAGGTAAGCGGACTCGAGCAAATCAGATCCTATGAAACGGCTTCCGTTCGGCGTCTCGCGGCTCGATCGGATGATCGGCGGCGGTGTTCCCGCCGGCAGCGTCGTCTTGCTCGCGGGCGAGGCCGGAGCCGGCGCACGCGAGTTCTGTTACACGGCCACGGCAATGAACGGCCTCGCCAGGGCCGATCCCGACCGGTTCGAGCGCTACTACGGCGACCTCGAGGCGGAGACCACGCTGCCCGACGCCGTCCACTACGTCTCGTTCACCGACGAACGCGGCGCGATCGTCGACGAGATGCGGTACGTCCTGGACGACGACCTCGTCGACGCCGGCATGGCCGACGTCTCGGTCGTCGACCTCGGCGAGGCGTACTTTCAGGTGACGCCCGTCCCCACGGCGTGGTACGCCGATCGGACGAGCGACATCACCGATCTCGGGGATCGGACCGATCGACGCGACGTCCTAGAGACGATCGGGGATTACCTGACCGAGCACGCGGCGGACAACCTCGTCGTGATCGATTCCGTCTCCGACCTCGTCGCGGCCGCGGACGAACAGTTCGGCTGGGCGGACCTGACCGTCCTCCTCAAGGGGCTCAAGCGCGCGGCCCACCGCTGGGGCGGCGTCATCTTACTGGTAGTCAACACGGACGTACTCGAGCCGACCGAGTACGGACGCCTGAAGGAAGCGACCGACGGCACGCTCTCCTTCGAGTGGGAGAGCGGCGGGTCCGAACGGGCACGCACGCTCGTCGTCGAACAGTTCCGCGGAGTCCTCTCGCGACTCGAGGACGAGGACATCGTCCGCTTCGAAACTGAGATCCGCGACAGCGGGTTCGACATCAGTAACGTCCGAAAGATCCGGTAGGCCGACTGCCAGCTACAGGGTGTCGACTCCGATTCGCGGCGTATCGATCTCGAGAACGCGTCAGAGACGCCCGCTCGGGCGCGTATCGAGCGGTGAGTCCGAACCAACCCTTATGCCCGTCTCGACCCAGTATCACATATCATGTCGAGCGAGAACGACAGCCGCGTCTCATTCGGGGTCCCCGGCGAGGTGAACGACTGGCTCGCTCGAGCGGCCGACCGACGCGGACAGACGCCCGACGACGTCTGCCGTCAACTGGTGGCCGCGTCCCACGCCATCGCATCCGACGACGAGTTCAGTCAAACCGATCTCGAGGACGTCACGGATCTCCACTCCGAACTCGAGACCCAACGCGAGGAGTTCCGTGAACTCCTCGAGGACGTCCGTGGTCGCGTCGTCCAGGTCAAACGCGAGACCGACGCGAAAGCGCCGGCCGACCACGCCCACGCCGACTACGCGACCGACGACGACCTCGCGACCCTCCGCTCGGCGCTCGAGGAACTCGAGTCGACCGTCGACGACGGCTTCGCGAACTTCGAAACCGTCCTCGAGCACCTGTTCGCGGAGACCGAGACGCTCGAGGAGCACGCGACGCTGCTGGCGACCGCCGTCGTCGACCTCCGGGAGCAACGCGACGCCGCCGCACAGCGCGCGCGACGACGAGCGGAGGCCGACCGACTCAAGCGTGCGGCGAATCAGCTGGGAATTCGAACAGCCGTCTGTGACGCCTGTGACGAGCGAGTCGATCTCTCGCTCCTGACCGAAGCCGCGTGCCCTCACTGTACACGCGGGATTACGGACGTCGTCGAGAACACCTCGTTTTTCGGCTCGCACGCGCTCGAGACGGGCGATCCGCCCGCGCTCGAAGGACAGATCGAACCCCCGAACACCTCGTCAGCCGCTGTCTTCGATGCCGTCGAATCGGACGTCGCGACTGATGACTCGACGGCCGATGGCGGGCGCGACGGCTCGAGTCAGAGCGGCGTCGCCGACGCGAAACCGGAGGGGACGACTCGATGACCGACCGCGGCGAATCCGGAGAGCACACCGCCGATATCACCGAAACTGACGTCGAATCGGACGCGCTCGAGCGAACCGGCCCACTTAGTGACCTTGCGACGGCGGCCGACGAACGACGCTCGACGGCGCGCAGCCGAGAGCGAGACGGCGATGTGGAGTCTCCGTCGACATCCGATTCCGATTCCGACTTCGACGATTTATTCGATCGCGAGGACGTCACCGGGATCGACGCCGATCGGCTCTGGACCGAACTCGAGAGCGATCCCGACGGACCCACCACCTGCTCCGACGACCGGGAGATCCGTGACCTCGATAGCGGAAGTTATTGCCACCAGTGCGAACACTTCTCGGCGCCGCCGGCCGTCGCGTGCACTCGCGAGGGGACCGACATCCTCGAGATGACCGCCTTCGAGACGTTCCGGATCGCCGACTGTCCCGTGGCGCTCGAGGACGAGCGACTCGAGCGCGGCTACTGAGGTCGACGGCGGCGGTCAGTATCCTTTTGCGCCTCGACCCGTTACGGGCGGCTATGCAGTTCTGCGACGACTGCGGCTCGATGATGAAAGCCGACGGCGACCACATGGTCTGTACGAACGACGACTGTGGCGCCTCGAGCGAACGGGACCGCGATCTCGAGAGCGAGTTCGTCTCGACGGAGTCCCAGACGGACGACGAGGTGATCGAGTCGGACGAGAACGCCAACTTCGAGGGGAAGCCGAAGGCGACGGACGTGATCTGTGACGACTGCGGCAATCAGGAGGCGTGGTACACCCTCAAGCAGACGTCCTCTGCCGACGAGCCGCCGACACGATTCTTCAAGTGCACTGAGTGCGGGAAGCGCTGGCGCGGCTACAACTGAATTCGGTCGCCCGCGCTGTGTTTCGTCGCCATCGGCGGACGGTGCACGCCGGTCACTCCGTGCGAACTCGTCATCGGATGCCTCTATGCTACCGTTTCGCTTATCGGAGCGTGGGTGAGCGATACGATGGACGACGAAACATCACCGGATGCGGACGAGATAACGACCATTCACCGAGCCGTCTCGGACGACGGCACCGAGCTAGCCGGGCGCGTACACGGGCGGGGTCCACCCGTGGTCCTCGTGCCGGGCGCCATGGGCGACGGCGAGTTCGTCTGGGATCCGCTGGTACCGTTTCTCGCCGATCGGTTCACGTGCTACGCCATGAGCGTGCGAAGCAGGGGACTGAGCGACCACAGCGCTGACGTCTCGACCGAGCGTCGGATACGGGACGTAACGGCGTTCGTCGAGAGCATCGGTGAGCCCGTGGGCCTGCTCGGGTGGTCTCAGGGCGGCCGGATGGCGCTCGGTGCGGCGGCGCGCACCGATGCAGTCTCCGCGCTCGTCACCTACGAGCCGGCCGTGTTGGAGGTGCTGAGCGAAGACGAGTTCGGACGGTTCACGGAGCGAATTACGCGTATGGGCGAGTTGATCGCCGAGGACCGCCCGGTCGATGCAGCCCGAACCTTCCTCGAGTGGGTCGCTACCGAGGACGAACTGGTCGTTGCGGAGGAGGTTGGCTTCGTGGAAGGCTGTGCGCCGAACGTCCCGATTTTCCTGCAGGAGGTACAGGAGTTGGGGGAGAACGAAGGGACCAATCCGACCGATCCGTCGACGCTCGCCGAGATTTCGGCCCCGTTCTTGCTCCTGCACGGAACCCGATCGATCCCGGACCCCTGGTTCATCGACGGCGTCAACTACATCGAGGAACACGCGGCTCCCACCCAGGTTCGCGAGGTCGACGGCACCGGACACATGGGCCCCATCCACGAACCCGAAGCCGTCGCCGACGAGGTTGGGCGATTCTTCGCCGCGACGACGGAACCGGCTCGGTCGTAACGGACTCGAGATCTGGACGCCGTCGGGATCGTCTCGACGCGATAGGACAGCCGAGTTCGGATCCCGCTCCGACAGCGTCGATGGGAGGAGCCTCCCGTTTCGGTCAGAACTGACGGAGTTCGTCACGGACCCCTGTCAGAGCTCGTTTTTCACGTAGATGCCGAGCACCGCGCCGACGACGCTCAACCCGACGGTGTAGAGCGCGCCGAACACCAGGAAGACGACGAGCATCACGCCCATTCCCGGTGCCGAACCGCTGACGCCGAGGAAGAAAATCGATGCGAGAAAGCCGAAGAAGACGAACGGGACGAGCATGACGAGCCCGGCGAGCGCACCGACTCGCAGCCCGTCGGCCGGCTCGCCGCCCTCGAGGTAGCCGGCGATTCCGCCGCCGAGCAGCGTCGAACCAGGGACGAACGAGAGCACGATGCCGGCGGCGCCGCCGATCACGGCATTGAGCGGAGTGCCGAACCCCGACGCGGGGTCGGACCTGTTCGAATCGGTACCGTAGGGGTCGACGGATGGCGGCGTATCGGCGGTGTCGGAGCCCATAGCACGAACTCTCGCCCAACCAGTAAAATAGTTGTCTTTATCGAGACGAGAACGGAATCGGCGGTATGTTTCACGCTGATAGTAACCCGCTCTCAAGAATTTCACGTTTCATAAAATATGTCTGACACAACTTGTTATAGTTGAGCCTCGCCTGTCAGGGTATAGCGGGCGATTCAGACGACTGTGCGGACAAACGTGAGTTCGACCCCGAAACCACCACCCCGACTCGAGCCGTCGTGGAAATTATCGCCGACCTCGAGGGCGTCGAGACGCTCGAGTTGCCCCCGCTGTACTCGACGGTGAACGACCTCCTCGGCGAGTTCGCCTCGAACCCGCCGGCTTCGGGGGCGAACGTAGAGATCACGTTCACGTACGAGGGCTATCGCATCACGGTCTACCAGACGGGCCTCATAGAGGTCGAGTAGCGGCGGTCGCGCCGCGTCCGACTTCGAGGTGCCGTCGGACACAACGTTCACAACGATTCGCGCGAACCGATCAGTAGACGAATGACCGACGGGCCGCGACTACCGGGCATCGAAACGGACGACGACGGCGAGGACCGAATCGTCTGTCACGTCGATGCGGACTGCTTCTACGCCTCCTGCGAGCGACTTCGCGAGCCCGAACTGCGGGGCGAACCCGTCGTCGTCGGCATGGGGTACGAACCCGGCGACACCATCGGCGCCGTCGCCACCGCGAGCTACGAGGCCCGCGAGTTCGGCGTCGAGAGCGCCCAAGCGATCTCGAGCGCGCTCGAGCGGCTCCCTCGACGCACAGCCCTCGACGAAGACGCCGAGGATTACGACCCCGACCTCGAACCCGAGGAGACCGGCCACTACCGGCCCGTCGACATGGACTACTACGAGTCGGTCGCCGGAGCGGTACGAGAGATTCTGCACGACTGTTCCGACACCGTCCGAGAGGTGAGCATCGACGAGGCCTACCTCGACGTCACCGACCGCACGGCTTGGGAGGTCGCGGACGGCTTCGCTCGCCATATCACGGACCGCATCCGCCGGGAGGTCGGCGTCACCGTCAGCGTCGGCGTCGCACCCACGATGAGCGCGGCCAAAATCGCCAGCGACTTCGACAAGCCCGACGGCCTGACCGTCGTCCGACCCGGCGAGGTGCGAGAGTTCCTCGCCCCGCTCGAGGTCGACCTGCTCCACGGCGTCGGTCCCGTGACCGCGCGGGCGCTTCGGGAGATGGGGCTCGAGACCGCGGGCGACGTCGCCACGACCGACCCGGGGCCGCTGGTCGAACGCTTCGGCGAGCGCGGTCGAGAACTGTATGATCGCGCACGCGGCGACGACGACCGCCGGGTCGAACCGAAAGGCGAGCCGAAGAGCTTCTCCCGGGAGTCCGCGTTCGCGGAACCGGTCGAGAAGCCGAAGCCGAAGTACGAGCAGATCGAAACGCTCGCCGCGGCCGTCGCCGACCGTGCCCAGCGAGAGGGCGCGCTCTACCGGACCGTCGGGGTCAAGGCCGTCACCCCGCCGTACGACGTCAACACGCGCGAGCGGTCCTTGCCGGGACCGATCGACGATCCGGAGCTCGTCGACCGTATCGCCCGCGACCTGTTCACCGAGTTCGAGAGCGAGGCCGTCCGCAAGGTCGGCGTTCGCGTCGCCAACCTCGAGTTCGCCGCGGCCGATCAGGCCAGTCTCGACGGCTGGGAAGGGCAGGCGAACGGGCAACGGGCTGACGGTGACGGCACGGCCGAGACTAACGCCGCAGACGGCGGACTGGCGGCCGGTAACGACGCCGGAGTCGGCGACGAGACGGGTTCGACCGGCGATGAGACGAATTCGAGCGACGAAGAGAGCGATTCGGCGGCCGACGAAACGGCGTCAGCGACGGACGGTCGTGATTCGACGACCCACGCCGAGGGGCAGGCCTCGCTCGGTGATTTCTCGTGAGGTCGTTCGACGCCCCGTATCGAACCCGTCAACGGCCACAATAGTAAACTCACTCGAGCGACGAGTCGAAGCTACTGTACAGAACGGCGTAATTATATCCCTCCACTCACAACTCATAGCAGACACGCTTACTTTCACATGACTGAGGATTTCTACGACCTTCTCGAGATCCCGTCCGACGCCTCCCAGGACGAGATCAAGGACGCCTATCGCGAGCAGGTCCGCGTCTACCACCCCGACCATAACGACGACGAGCGAGCCCGAGCCCAGTTTACGGCGGTCAAGAAGGCCTACGACATCCTCGGCGACTCCGTCGAGCGACAGGCCTACGACCGCCTCGGCCACGAGGACTACGTCGCGAAGCGAACCAGCGGCCTCCCCTCGCCGGACGTCTGGAAGAGTTCCGACAAGAACACGAGCAGTTCGGCCGACGAGGACGCGACCGACGAGGAGTCGGGAAAGACGTTCACCTACTCCGACGACGCGAGCGCCTCGAGCGACGCCGGTTCCTCGAGATCGAGATCGACATCGAAGACGAAGGCAACGGCGTCGTCCGCCGCCGGCGCAACGGCGACGGGAACGACTGCGGGGGCGTCCTCCTCATCCACAACGGCTTCGTCCTCGAAGGCGACGGCATCGAGCACTGCGGCAGGTGGGGCGACCGGAACCGGAACCGGGGCCAGAGCCGGGGCCGATACCAGCAGTTCGAGCGGGACGAACCGAACCAGCGGTTCGACCGACGGTGGGACGAGTCACGCGAGTACGGGGAGCCGAACTGGGGGCCGATCCGGCGCTGAAACCAGCCGATTCGGCGACAACGCAGCCGTCCGCTGGTGGCGTCGCCAAAACTTTTCGCTGCCACTGATCTGGACCTCCCTGTTTGTCTACCTCGCCGGCGTCGCCGATTTTGCGCTCGTAAACGACGCCGCACTCGAGGGACTTTCGGCCGAACTGAGCGCCGTCGGCGCCGATCCCGGTGCGATTTGGGACGTCCTCTCGAGCGGCCGTCACGGCGTCGAGTCGACCGTCGGCTATCTCGCGGGGTTCGAACTCGTCGCGCCGCCGCTCGAGGGACCGCTCTGGGAGGCCGCATTAGCCGGCGTCGTCGCCCTGACGCTGGTCGCCCTGCTCGGGGCTCGAGCGGCCCGAGACGCCGAGACGTGGGGCCCGATTTCGATCGACGAGACGATCGTCCTCGCGCTCGCGGTAGCCGCGTCGACCGTCCTCGTTGGCGGGCCGCTGCTGGCCGGGGCGGTCCTGATGCCGATGCTGTTTGCCGTCATCGTCCGCCACACCCGTCGCGGGCCGGGCTGGAAGCCGTCGTATCTCTACGTCCTGCCCGTGCTGGCTCCGCTCGCCGGACTCGCAATCGGGGCTGCCGGCGAGGCGACGCTCGCGATCGATCTCCTCGCGTTCGTGCTCTTGCCGATCGTCGGCGGACTCGGGCTGCCGCTGCGGGCGACGATCCGGAAACGCTTCGGCTGGTAAATTACCCGACCGTCGTCGCGACGCCTTTCGTCTGCCGGTAATCGCGTCCGAGGATCTCCTCGAGTCGCGCCACGATCGCTTCCCGGTCCGTATCCTCCCACGCCGTCGGCTCCCTGATCGGCACGACCAGGAAGCCGCGGCCGCGGATCTCACGGGCGTGGAGCCGGGCCATGTCGAGTTCGAGACGGTCCCGTTGGGTCGTATACTCTCGGAGGACGTGATCGGTCGCGCGCTCGCCGACCGGGAGGAGGATATGAGCGTTGATCGCCCGCAGTTCGGCGTCGAAGTAGCGCTCGAGGTCGGCGTACGCCTCCTCGCTCGGCGTCTCGCCGGCGGGGAGACAGCACATGTGAATGTAGCTGCAAAACAGGTTCTCGAGGACGGGGCGGTCTTCGGGTCCGCTGGCGAAGCCGACCTCGCGAGCGACGTCCTGAATCGCGTCGCCGGACTCGGTTCCGGTGAACGGCACGCCGGTCGACGCGCCGCCGTGGACGCCGGGGTGGTCGCCGATCAGGTAGAAGTCGGCGTTGGCGTCGCCGTAGCCGAAGACGGCGGTCCGTTCGTCGGGACCCGTGCGGTCGAACGGCGGTCGCAGTCCGAACGGATTGCTCGTCCGCTCTGTAACGTTCTTCACGGGACTGGAAAGGCCGTCGAGGAGCATAATCACCTCGATCACCGAACGGACCGCCGGAGACGGACCTCTCATCGAAGCGTCCAAGTGTGCCGTGCGTGCTACTGATCCGGCTCGGGCTCGGTGTCGAACCCGTCCTCGAGCCCGGTCGACGACCCGCCTCCTGACTGCTCTGCGAGAACCGTCGAATCGATCAACGCCGCGAGCCCGCGCCGGAGTCGCTGTGAGACCGCCGAATCGGAGACCTCGAGCCGTTCGCCCAGTTCGACGAGCGTCGTCCGACGCGGCACGTCGAAGTAGCCCGCGCGGTAGGCAGCGGCGATCAACTCCCGTTGGGCCGTCGTCAGCCCGAACTGACGTGTGGAGCCAGGACTGACCGTCTCGTGGAGTTGGACGAGTTCCATCGAGATCCCCTGATCGACGCAGTTCGTGTAGAACGCGGAGAGATCCTCGTAGGACGGAAATCGAAGTCGAAACGTCCACTGCGCGTCGGTGCCGACGGCGCTCGTGACGATCGCGTCACGCTCGCGAATCGACTCGAGAACGCCGTTGACGCGATCGTTCCAGGTGACCTTGACGAGGACGTGGTCGTCGGTCTCGTCGACGATCGCGGCGGTCGAAACGGCCGGTTCGTCCTCGATCGAATCGATGATTGCGTCCCCGGCGGACGCGGGCGCCCAGAAGTACGGGACGATCGATTCGCTCGTGGGAACCGTCGTCTCGACGGTCAGCGTCACGTCCTCGTCGATATCGGCGAGTGCGCCGAGCGGGAACTCCGCCGCCGGAACGGCGATTGTCGCGATGATGCTCATTCCACCCGTGCCCTCTCGAGCGGTGGGTCGCGGGGGCCGTGGCAATTCAGTCGCGAACGTCGGTTCGACTGGGGCGAACGAATCGTTGATAATTTCCGACTGTCACAGGACATGGAGGAGTCGTTCGGTGGAACATCCACAGGAGCTTACAAGAATTGGCCGGTTGGATATCGAAGTAGTTTAAATACGGGTCCGTATCTCGGTACGGGACCTGACGCCGATTCCGTCGGGCGGGAGCGGATTCGAGAGCTGTCAGGTCCTGTCGTTCAGCGATAAGGTTCCGACGTCGTCCGAGGACGGGAACCGCTCAGACGTCATCGACCGTCGGCATCCTCGCTCGTGGCCGTCGACTCCGCGCGCAACAGCGTCACCGAGACGCGCCCGACGGCGTCGAAGTCCTTCAAATGGTAGACGAGCGAGCGGATGCGTTCGGCCGAGCCGTGACAGAAGACGGCCTCGAGACACCACTCGCCGTGGTGGACGTGACAGGTCGTATCGATTTCGGACTGGAACTCGTGTTGAATCTCGTGGAGGTCCTCGATGATCGCCTCGTGGACGTAGTCGAAGACGACCGTCGCGGCGACCGTTCCGCGGGCCTGTTCTAACTGGTGATGAGACTCGACGTACTCCTGGATCGCCTCACGAAGCGCACGCGAGCGGGAGTCCAGACCTTCCGCCTGCCAGGTCCGGTCGAACTCGGCCAGCATCTCCTCGGGAACGTTGAGGCTGGTTCGCATACGCGGTCGTACGTGCGGCGGCGAAAAAGGTTCAGCGGTCGCCGATGTCCAACTGGACCGGCCGATCACGGTGTGTTTATTGGCCAGAAGCGACTCCCGTTGAACAATGTATCAGCTCGGCCACTACGGGGCCGCGTTGCTCGTCTACGCACCCCTCGGGACCGTCGTCGGTCTCGCGGGTCACGAGACGGCCGCGATCGTCGGCGCGCTCGCCTGCGTTGCCCTCTCGACGCTGCCCGACTGCGACCACCGGATTCCGGGGATCGAACACCGCGGTCCGACCCACTCGGTGGGATTCGCGCTGTTCGTCGGGGTCGGACTCGCCGCCGTTACCGCAGCGCTCGTCGGCGCCTCCTCGCCGCTCGCCGAGGTCGGCTTCGTCGCCTTCGCGTTCGTCGTCGGCAGCCTCTCGATCGTCTCGCACCTCCTCGCCGACGCGCTCACGCCGATGGGGATCCGTCCGTTTTGGCCCGTCTCGAAGCGACACTACACGCTCTCCGTGACGAAAGCGGCGAACCCGGTCGCGAACTACGTCCTGTTGGGGATCGGTGCCGGCGTGGGTGTCGTCGCGACGATCATCGTCGCCACGCTCGGCTGAGCGAGAGGCTGACTTTCCGCAACGGTCCGAAAACGAGTCGGCGAGAGACTACTGCGCGTGGTCGTCGCGAGCCTCGGCTGCCGCAGTCCGACTCAGATAGATGCTGACGACGAACGCGGCGAGGAGCACCCCAACGCCGGTGAGATAGAGGGCGTCAAACGCCGGGTTGACGGCCTCGCGGGCGAGGAAGGCGACGACGAACGCGAGGACCGTCGTGGCGCCCAGCACCGCGGTCAGCCGTCCGCTCTGCAACCGGCGGCGACCGACCATGAGGGCGACGATAACGGTCGCCAGCAGCGCGAGCGTGACGGCGTACTGTGCCATCTGCAGCGACGGGCCGTAGGACGTGATGTCGCCGAGGGCGAACGGGCTGAGGGCGACGTGGAACGGAAGCGACAGGGCACCGAGCGCGAGCGCACCGGTGACGTGGTTCGCCGTCAGTCGCGGCGCCCAGACGAGCACCGTCGCCACGACGAAGAGGACGAAGATGAGGACGGCGGTCCAGAAGTGCAACTGGAGGATGTCCATCGTGTACTGCGTGACGGTTTCGCGGCCGAGGACGACCTGAATCGGCGTTAAGATTGCGCCCATAACCACGAGTACGGCGACGCGGCGGTCGACGTCGGGGAGTCGCCAGGCCGCGGCCGCGGTCCCGATGATCGCGATCCCGGCGAACATGGCGACGAACCGGTGGAACCACTCGTAGAAACTCGGCAGATTCGCCGGGAACGCGTTGTACGGCCCGGCGTCACAGAGCGGCCAGTTTTGCTCGCAGGCCAGCCCCGAACCGGTCGCCTTCGCGGCGACGCCGAGCAGGATCGTCGCGGCGACCAGCACGAGCGTCGTCGCGAGTAGCTGGGGAAAGCCGAACCGTTCGATCAGCGGGCGAACTACCGGACGGGACGTGTGGCTATCGGTCGACACGGGCGTTCAGACGGGGGTTAGGACCAGCTATACTTAGGTTGCCCGAGTCGTTCTTAGTTCGCTGGAATCGGCCGACTGGGGCGGTCACGTCGGCGGTTTCCTCGCCTCCCTGTCGGACACTCGCCGGGACCGACGACGTCGCGTTCGTCGCATTCAAACGTCGCCCGCACCAGCACCCGGTATGAGCAAGCGAGCGCGACTCGAGCGCTACCTCGACTCGGCGGACCTCGATTCGATCTGGTTCGCCCGACCGAACTCGTTCGCCTGGCTGACGGGCGGAAACAACGTCGTCGACCGCGAGACGGACGCCGGCGTCGCCGCCGTCGGCTACGACGGATCGGACATCCGAATCGTGACGAACAACATCGAAGCGGATCGGATTCGGGCGGAGGAGATTCCGGATCTCGAGGCCGAAGACGTCTCCTTCGAGCAATTCTCCTGGCACGCCTTCTCGCTCGGCGAGGCCATCGCAGCCCGCGTCGCAGACGACGAGCGTGCGGCTGCCGATATCGACGTGCCGGGGCTCGAGCGCGTCGATTCGACGTCGCTTCGACAGCCGCTGACCGAGCACGATATCGAGCGGTACCGACAGCTAAGCGGACAGACGGCGTCGGCCGTCGAGTCGGTCTGTCGGGAGCTCCGCGCCGACGACAGCGAACACGAGGTCGCGTCGGCGCTGCGGGTTGCCCTCTCGGCGCGCGACATCGAAGCCCCCGTCGTCCTCGTCGGCGGGAGCGAGCGCGCCCAGCAGTACCGCCACTACACGCCCACCGAGGCCGAACTCGGGGACTACGCGCTGGTCTCGGTGACGACAGAACGGGCCGGTCTGCACGCAAGCTGTACCCGCACCGTCGCCTTCGATCCGCCGTCGTGGCTCGAGGACCGACACGCCGTCGCGGCCCGCGTCGAGACGACCGCGCTCGCGGCGACGCAGGCGGCAGCGACCGAGGGCGGGACGGCCGGAGACGTCTTCGAGGCGATTCAGCACGCCTACGACGCGCTCGGCTACGACGGCGAGTGGGAGCACCACCACCAGGGCGGTGCGGCGGGATTCGCGGGCCGAGAGTGGATCGCGACGCCCGACCACGAGGCCGACGTCACGGCACCGATGGCCTACGCGTGGAACCCGACCGTGCAGGGCGCAAAGAGCGAGGGAACCGTCCTCGTCACCGAGGACGAGATCGAGCCGCTGACGTCGACGGAGCGCTGGCCGACGACGACCGCACGGGCCGTCGACGACGAACTGGAACTCGAGCGGCCGGCGGTGCTGGGGCTCGAGGAGTAAGCAGCTGATCGGTGGTCAAAACGGGGGTGGAGGCTGGGAGACGACAGAGAGCACGTTGGGGTGACGCGAGGCGATCGCGTCTCGACTGCGGTGTTGCCGTCCGGCTAGTCGTCGTCCGCACTCGACTCGTCGTCGTCCTCGAGGAGTTCGACGTCCGCCTCCTCCGCCGCCGACGGTTCGTCGTCTTCGGCTTGAGTATCGCCCAGTGTGCCGATCTCGGGCGACTCGGTGTCGTCGACGGTGATCGTTACCGGTTCGGCGTCACTCTCGAGATCCGCGTCCGACGCCTCGTGCCGATCGAGGACGCGATCGAGGGTGAAGATAGTGTTCAGTTCCTGCTGGACCTGATCGACGACGCCGCCGACGAGTTCGCTCGGCTGGATCGCCGTGTACTCGTAGGGGTTGTTCCCCGCCCCCTCGCTCGCGCGTTTTTCCCGCGTCACGCGGTCTTCGTCGTGGAGTTCAGCCAGCGCTTCCCGAACCGTGCTCGGGTAGAGCCCGGTCCCCTGTGCGACCTCCTCGGAGGTGCTGCCGGGGTTCGCCAGCAGGTGGACGTAGATCTTCGCTCGCGTCTCCGTGTCGAGGATCCACGAAAGCAGGTCGACGATTCGCTGGTCGACCTCCTCGACGGCCGCCGTTCGAACGCCGTCGCCGTCGCTTTCGTCGTTCACGAAGACGTCCACGTCCGTCAGGTCGTACTCCTCGCCAGTCTCGTCTCGATGCTGTTCGTCGCTCCCGTCGTCTACCCGGTGCTCGTCAGTGTCGTCTGAAGCCATCTGTTGTCTCGTCGAAGACAACGCCTCGCACGGAAGTAAACCTTTGCGGGGGATCGAACCCGCGTTACTCGGTGCCGAGTAGAATCGACTCGCAGAGGGCGTCAGCACCCGATTCATCGCGTATTCGTCGCTGTTTCTGGGCGCCGCTCTCGCGGTCGTACACGCGTCCGATACCCTCGATTCCCAGCCGTTCACACTCCCGGTCGACGAGTTCACCGAGGTCGATCGTTCCGTCGAGGTCGCGGCTGATGAACGAGGCTTCGTGGCCGTGACGGATCGCCCGCCACTTGTTCTCGTCTAACAGCTCGCGGCGGTGCTCGCGGGCGTAGCCCGACGCGCCGTCCTCGTAGGCGGCCGCGAGATCCTCGACGAGCGCGTGGGCGTACTCGACGAACGCGAGGACGACATCAGGATCGGCCTGGCCGTCGGGCGTGCGCAGTTCGACCGTCCCGTGTGCCGTGTGCGGGCGGACGTCGTACCAGAGTTCGCCCCGATCCTCGATCGAGTCGGTCTCGAGCATCCGGCGTTCGAACCGGTCGAACGCCTCGTAGTCCTCGAAGTAGGTCGGCATCCCGGTGTTCGGCAGTGCCTCGAATATCTTCGCGCGTGCGGACTGCAGCCCGGTGTCGAACCCGTTCCAGTACGGCGAGTTCGCGGAGAGGGCGAGCATGATCGGGACGTACCAGCGCAGTTCGTTGGCGATCCAGACCGCCTTGTCGGCGTCGTCGACGCCGACGTGGACGTGGACGCCTGCGGTCGTGTTCCGGTGCTGTGGATACTGAATGCGGTCGAGTTGGGAACGATAACGGGGCTTCTCGGCGTGCTCGAGTTCGCGCCACTTCGCCAACGGGTGCAACCCTGCAGCGGCGATCTGGTAGCCGTGGTCGGTGGCGTAGTCGACTAACGCCCGCCGGATCTCGAGCAGCGACTCGCGGGCGTCGCTCGGATCCTCGATCAGCGGCGTCTGCGTCTCGATCACGAACTTGAACAGTTCGTGGTCGAGTCGGCCCTCGAGGATCTCGGGCGGATCGTGTTCGTAGACGAGTTCGTCGGTGCCGCTGGTGGGACGGCCAGTCTCGTCGACGACGAAGCACTCCTCTTCGATCCCCAGCGTGCCCATGCGCGTAAACGAATCCCGGGACCCGCGTTCCATCGTCTCCCGTTTTCGCCCGCGGTGATAAATACCGTTTGGACTCGGCAGCGTGGGTTCCCTGGGAGCGCGGGTCGTGATAACGGAGGACAGACTCGAGCCAGGGGCCACCTCGGTCGTCGGCCGCCCTTCGGTCGCCGCTCGATCGCGGCTCGGTCGTCGGCCGCCCCCACTCAACCATCGGCCAGTCCGGGGTCAGTCGTCGGCCGGTCGCGGCTCGGCAGCCGCTGTCGGGACGGGGTCACCGAGCATCGCCGCCAGATCGGTTTCGGGATCGTTGATGGGCTGGAGGCCGAACTCGTCGTTCAGCAACTCGACGATCTCGGGCGTGAGGAAGTCTGGGACCGTCGGACCGAGCCGGATGTCTTCGACGCCGAGACTGAGCAGTCCCAACAGGACGGCGATGGCTTTCTGTTCGAACCACGAGAGGACGACCGAAAGCGGGAGGTCGTTAACCTCACAGTCGAAGGCGTCGGCGAGTTCCGCCGCGATCTTCACCGTCGAGATCGAGTTGTTGCACTGTCCGAGATCGATATATCGCGGGATGTCGGTTCCGGGGACCGTCCCCATCTCGAGGTCGTTGAATCGGAACTTTCCGCAGGAGGTGGTGAGGACGACGCAGTCCTCCGGAATTTGTCGGACGAGTTCACGGTAGTAGTCTCGGCCGGGCGTCGGGCCGTCACAGCCCGCGACGACGAAGAACTGGCGGAGGTTGCCGGACTCGACCGCGTCGACGATTTCGTCTACCTGATCGAGCACCGGTTCGTGGTGGTAGCCCGTCGTGACGGTGCCGTCTTGCTCCCAGTCCGCCTCGGGGAGCGACTTCGCCTTCTCGATCACCGGCCCGAAGTCGTAGCCGTCGATCGACTCGACGTCCTCGAGACCCGCCAGCCCGGTCGTAAAGAAGCGATCGCGATACTCCTCGCGCGGCGGCTGGACGCAGTTCGTGGTTCCGACGATGGCGCCGGGGAAGTCCGCGAAGAGGATCCGCTGGTCGTGCCACGCACCGCCGACGTTTCCTTTCAAGCTGTCGTACGCGGCGAGTTCGGGGTAGCCGTGAGCGGGGAGCATCTCGGAGTGCGTGTAGACGGAGATCTGTTCGTCTTCGGCCTCGAGTTGCTCGAGCAGTTGTTTCAGGCCGTAGAGGTCGTGTCCGGTGATGAGAATCGACTTCCCCTCGACGTCGTTCTGGGCCACCTCCGTCGGTTCCGGAACGCCGAGTTCCTGCGTGTGGGCCTCGTCGAGTAGTTCCATCACGTCGACAGCGGCGTCGCCGGCGCGCATCGCGAGGTCGACGTGATCGTCCATGTCGAAGTTGACGTTCGTCAGCGTCGAGTACAGCGCCTCGTGGACGAAGCCGTCGACGCCGTCGTCGCGATAGCCCATGTCTCGAGCGTGGGTCGCGTACGCCGAAATCCCCTTGAGCCCGTAGATGACGAGCTCCTGCAGCCCGTTGAGATCCGGCTCCTTGCCACAGACACCGACCGTCGTACAGCCGCCCTCGGGGGTCTGCTCGCATTGGTTGCAGTTCATACTACGATGGCTCGCTCGCGGAACGATTAAGGGCCACAGCGATTCCCACCGCCTCACAACGGGTGGGAAGACGTTCGGACGGCAGTATTTATAGGCGGCGTCGTGCTACCTGTCTGCATGGCCCGAGATCGGCGCGAACACCGCAATCCGGTCCGTCAGACGCGGCCGGCTACCAGCGCCACGCGCCGGACCTGGTACGGCCTCGGCAAACTCTCGCGTGCCGAAAAGAGCGGGTTCGGCCGGTTTCTGCACGACTGCAGCCACATTTTCGGCGACATTTCGATTCTGGCCCTCCCGACGCTGTTCGCGATCGTGGCCGCACCCGGGCCGGGGATCTACGATGCGACCGCCGCCGGACTGCTCGCGTGGATGGCGATGGTCCTCGTCGGGACGCTGATCCGCGGCGGCTGGATCAGGCCGCCGGGCACCGACACGCTCGGCTGGGTGGCGCTCTCGCCGCTGCTGGTGGTCCTGCGGTTCGTTTACTACAACCTCGCGCTCGCCGTCGCCGTCTTCGGCAGCGTGTGGCTCGCCGGCGTCGTCGGCGTTCCACCGCTCTCGCTCGTCGCGGCGCTGGTCGTCGCGGTCGTCTCGATGCTGGCGTTTCCGCGCGTCGCGGAGTCGGTCTACGCTACGGTTCGAGACCGGTAAGAAGCCGCTGTCGACGACGGTTAGGACGCGATGGTCTCGGCTTCGGGATCGACGTCGGCCTCGTCCTCCCGGAGTTTGAACTTCTGGATCTTCCCGCTCGGGTTCTTCGGCAGGTCGTCGACGAAGTAGTACGCCCGTGGGCGTTTGAAGTCCGCGAGGTGGTCGCTCTCGAGGGCGAACGAATCCAACTCCTCAGCGGAGACGCCGTCGGCGACGACGTAGGCGACGACCAGTTCGCCCCACTCGTCGTCCGGTTCGCCGAGGACGGCGGCCTCCTCAACTGCCTCGTGGGAGAACAGCACGTCCTCGACTTCGGCCGGGTAGATGTTCTCGCCGCCGGAGACGATCATGTCGTCTTTCCGGTCGACAACGTAGAGGTAGCCGTCGTCGTCGAACCGGCCAAGATCCCCGGTGTAGTACCACGTCGTCCCGTCGTGTTCGCGCAACGATTTCTCGGTCGCCTCGGGCCGGTTCCAGTACTCGCGCATCGTACACGGGCTGGCGATCAGGATCTCGCCGATCTCGCCGTCGGCGACCGTCTGGTCGGGGTCCCCGTCGGGTTCGATCACGCGCAGTTCGTGGTTGAGCGCAGCGACTCCGGCGGAGCCCTGCTTCGAAAGCTGGTCTTCCGGCGGCTGGAAGACGCCGGCGGGACCGATCTCGGTCATCCCGTACGCCTGGAGGTAGTCCTCACAGAGGTGCTCCCGGCAGTTCTCGAGGACCTGCTCGGGCATTGGTGCCGCGCCGTAGAGGCCGAGTCGCAGCGAGGAGACGTCGACATCCGATTGAGCCGCGGTCAGCGACAGCGCGTTCCACGCCGTCGGCGCACAGAACAGGAGGCTCACGTCGTGTTCGTCGATCGCTTCGAGGGCCGCCTGCGGTTCGAACTCGTGGTGGATGACGCTCGCCGCACCGCGGTGGACCCGCGGGAACAGGTTGCAGTGGAGTTCGGCGCAGTGATACAACGGCATCACCGACAGGCCGACGTCGTCGCGAGTCATCCGCCCCTCGCCGATACAGATGAGGTTGTGCTCGACCATGCTTCGGTGCTCGTGGACCACGCCCTTCGGACGGCCCGTCGTTCCCGAAGTGTAGATGAAGGCGTAGACGTCGTCCTCCGCAACGTGGATGTCGGGTCGCTCGTCCGAACCGGACTCGAGTAGCTCGTAGAAATCCGTCGCGTACTCGGGCACGTCGTCGTCGATGTAGACGTAGTCCTCGACGGTCTCGAGGGCCGGACGAGCGCCCTCCACCGACTCCCTGGTCGCCGATTCGAACAGCAGCAGTTCGGCCGACGCGTCGTTGACGATGTACTCGATCTCGCCCGCCGGAAGCCGGAAGTTCAGCGGGGTGAAGACGGCTCCGATCTTCGCGCAGGCGTAGACGGCCAGCGCCATCTCCGAGCCGTTGTACAGCACCGTCGCGACGCGATCGCCTTTCTCGATCCCACGCTCGAGCAACGCGTTCGCCAACTGGTTTACGCGTTCGTCGAGTTCGGCGTAGCTCCAGCGCTGGTCCTTTCGCGGATAGATGATTGCGTCCCGGTCGGGATAGCGGTCAACCGTCTGTTCGAGCGTGTCACCGATCGTGGGATGCTCCGACATGTCGTGATAATATCCCACAAACGTCCTTATATTTGTTAGCGACGGCTGGGTGACCGACCGTCCAGTCGTTTTCGGCCGTCTACTTCGGCCGCGCGACGATTCCGAGGTGATCCGCGTGGTACTCCTCGAGTCGCCGCGACTCGAGCACCTCGTACCCCGATTCGAGTTCGTCTCGAACGTCTTCGAAGACGTCGGTGGGGTCGCGGGTGACGTCCTCGCTCCGAGCCTTGACGGCCAGCAGGAGTCGGCCGTCGTCGGCGAGAAACTGGGCGTTCTCAAGGGCGACGCGGGCCTGTCCCCTCGTCGCGACGTCCTGGACGATCACGTCGACGTCCGATTCGACGACGTGAGCGTACGTCTCGGGCTTCCGGGCGTCTTTGAGCAGCGGAAACAGCCGCGGTCGCGACTCGGCGGCCTCGAGCAGGTCCCGTACCGGCCGTGCGGCGAACTCGACGGCGTAGGTCGGTCCGGCGAAGTCCGCGACGTGGCTCACGGTCGTCCCGCTCGCTGCGCCGAGGTAGAGCACCGTCTCGCCGCCCGCGAGGCCGGTGTTCATCCCCAGTTCGAGCATCGCGCCGAGTTTCGAGCGGTTCGGGTTCCAGGCGCGCCACTCGCCGTCCGTTGGCTCGCCGTAGACCGGTTCACCGCGGGTCCCGAGCCGTTCGGTGCCGTCGAACTGGCGGCGCTCGACGCCGTCGGGGAGGTCACTCATCGGACTCACCCCCGTCGCTCTCGTCGGCACCGGCACCGCTCCCGTCCTCGCTCCGAGCCTGAATCGTCTCGATCCGTTCTGCGAGTTCGGCCTCGAGTTCCGGCTTCACGTCGCCGGAGTAGTGATCGACGCGGGCGGCGATGGCGAGTTTGCCGGCGACCGCACGCGCCGCGGAGCCGCGCTCGTCGGGGTGGGTCCCCCGGACCGCGTCGTGCGTGTAGATGATGCCGTGTTTGGGCGACGGGGCGTGCCCGCGTAGGTGGGCGAACAGGGCGTCCTCCGCACCGAGGATCTGGACCGTGCCGCTGGGTTTCTTCGCGAGGGCCTCGAGCCCGCCGGCCAGCGAGATCAGCCGCGCCCCGAGGACGGGACCGGCGAGCGCCGAGAGGTTCGGCGCAACGGTCGGTGCCTGCCGTTCGACGTACTCCTGTAACTTGTCGGCCTCGTCGGCGAGTGCTGCGACGCGCTCGGCGAGCGAGACGAGCGGCTCTTGGCCGGGTTCCGGGTCACGCTCTCGAGTCGCGAGTTCGCGGGCGTAGTCGACGCCCGTTCCGGCGTCCGGGTCGACGGTGCCGGCCCACTCGGCGAGCCGTTCGGCGAGTTCGTTCGCCGTCCGGGTGCAGTCGTCCATCGCGCGGACGGCGTGGACGAGTTGGCGGTCGTCGGCCTGTTCGCGCTCGGCGACTTCCTGGCGTGTCGCGTGCATCGTCGCCTCGTGAAGCAGATCGTAATACTCCCCCGCTGAATCGGCGTACCCGGTTTCGACGGCGAGTTGTGGCCAGTCCTCCGAGTGGTCGGCAGCCCCCCCGATAATCGCGCTGCTGGCGCCCTCGAGATCCCCTGGCTCCAGATCCGAAAACCAGCCCGCGTTTGCGGTGTCGGCTTCGTCAGTCATTATTGCTCGATAAACCCCGTAGTTGTAAATGCGTTCCCGAAACGATGAGCCACCGATCGCTGCAACTCGGGGTAATAGCGCGCCACTCTCGAGGCGATTTTCACATAACTGCACGGAGGAAGCCACCCCTTCAGGGGTGGGAAGAATCCGACGACGCCAGGAGCGTGCGATCTATCATCGTCGATCCAGATCGCTCTACAGACGTTGACCAATCAAGACAAGTCAAAAAATCGGTAACGGCTACTCTGCGCCGAAGGCAGCCCGAAGGTTATCTTCCTCTTCTGGCGAAAGGTTCGTTCGGAGTACGTCCGGGTTGTGCGATTTCAGTTCCTCGAGCACGCGTTCCTCGGACCACTCGTCGACAAGCATGAAGAGCGCGGATTCGTTCTCGCCGAGCGACTCGGACACTTCTTTCATGAACGCGTCGTCGACACCGATGTCACCGAATTTCCCCGTGAGGCCGCCGACGACGGAGCCGATCGCGATCCCTGCAATCGGGTTCAAAAAGAGGAGGCCAATCAGCGCACCCCAGAACATGCCACCAAGCGCACCCTCACCGACTAGATTTCGGGCCTGTTTGAATTTTAAGCGTCCTTTCTTGTTTCGAGAGACGATACACGCGTCTGCGAGCGCGATTAGTTCCTCCTTGCGCAACTCATATAGCCTGTCACGCACGTTTGACGCACCATCCTTGCTGTCGAACGAGAGAACAAGTAATTCACTCGTTAAAACTACGAGCAGCTATTTGCTGTCAGCAAACTTAGTCTTGCGCCTGTCTGTATTCGAGTAATATGTCTGGGTAGCTACTGTTCAGTGATGGATGCAGTAGTCAGTTCGCACGATCAATTGTCTGAATATATGTCCCGCTATCTGTACTCATGATATTTCTCACATGAGTGGTATCAGTACTCCCTACTACTGCCCACGGTGAGATCAAACACTCCGATACAGCAAGGATCCCCCACCGGCCCCAGTGGTAATTATTACAACTGAGTTCTGTCGGAAGTTACTTTTGGCTGCCATTTTACAGTACACACCTATTTCAGTCGTGCCTACCTAGAGATACCAAGTCCAGCGCTGTATTTGTCTCGGTAATTTGGGATGAAGGGAGTTCCCCATTCGGGCACCGTTTGGACAGAGGAATGACATTTTATGAAACTAATTGTAAAACCGCTCGATCGAAAGAGTGCAGGGAAGGGTATCGCCGCGATTGACCGCGAGGCGATGGAAGAACTCGGCGTTTCCGATGGTGACTTCGTTACCATCCAAAGCGAGGCTGGAACTGCGGTCGTCCGTGTCCGTTCGGGACGGGCAGGCGACCGACTCCGTGGTGTCGTCGGCATCGATGGCCAGACACGCAAAGCTATCGGAACGCGAATCGATCAGTTCGTCCAAGTCGAACAGGCCGACGTGGCACCGGCAGAAGAGCTATCGATCGCACTGCCAGACGGGCTTCAGATCAGTGGAAATCTCGCTTCGTATCTGCGTGAGAAGCTTGCCAACCGCGCAGTTCAGGCGGGACAGACCGTCCCGCTCGCGCTCGGTTTCGGTTCGCTAATGGGACGATCCAGTCGCCGGATTCCGATCCGGATCGTCGATACCGAGCCGGAAGGTACCGTTGTCGTGACGCAGTCGACGAGCATCGACGTGGTCGAGCAGTCCGTCGAGGACGTCGATATCGAACGCGGAGACGAAGCGACTGACAGTTCAGAGGGCCCAGGAGTTGCCTACGAGGACGTCGGTGGCCTCGACGATGAACTGGATCAGGTTCGGGAAATGATCGAGCTGCCGATGACTCATCCCGAGCTCTTCCAGGCCCTCGGCATCGAACCACCACAGGGCGTCTTGCTTCACGGACCGCCCGGAACCGGCAAGACACTGATCGCAAAGGCGGTCGCCAACGAAATCGACGCCAACTTTTCGACGATCTCCGGCCCGGAGATCATGTCGAAGTATCACGGCGAAAGCGAGGAGCGACTGCGAGAGGTCTTCGAGGAGGCCGGTGAGAACGAGCCCGCGATCATCTTCATCGACGAAATCGACTCCATCGCCCCGAAACGAGACGACACGCAAGGTGACGTCGAACGCCGCGTCGTCGCACAGTTACTGTCGCTGATGGACGGCCTCGAGGACCGTGGTCAGGTAACGGTCATCGGGACGACAAATCGGGTCGACTCGATCGACTCCGCACTCCGCCGTGGCGGTCGCTTCGATCGCGAGATCGAGATCGGCGCACCGGACACGCAGGGTCGGACAGAGATTCTCCAGATCCATACCCGCGAGATGCCGATCGCCGAGTCGGTCGATCTCGAGCAGTACGCCGAGAACACGCACGGCTTCGTCGGCGCGGATCTCGAGAGCCTCGTTCGCGAGGCAGCGATGAACGCGCTCCGACGCGTCCGTCCCGACCTCGACCTCGACGGCGATGAGATCGACGCCGAGACGCTCGAAACGCTCGAGGTAACCGAACAAGACATGCGGACGGCGCTCCGGGAGATCTCGCCCAGCGCGCTCCGCGAGGTCTTCATCGAGACGCCCGACGTCACCTGGGACGACGTCGGCGGTCTCAAAGAGACCAAAGCCCGACTGCAGGAAGCTATCCAGTGGCCACTGGAGTATCCTGACGCGTACAAACAGGTGGACCTCCAGTCGCCGAAAGGGATCATGCTCCACGGACCGCCCGGGACCGGGAAGACGCTGCTCGCGAAAGCCGTCGCAAACGAGGCCCAGTCCAACTTCATCTCGATCAAGGGGCCCGAACTGTTCGACAAGTACGTCGGCGAGTCCGAGAAAGGCGTCCGCGAGATCTTCGAGAAGGCTCGGTCGAACGCACCGACCGTGATCTTCTTCGACGAGATCGACTCCATCGCGACGAAACGCGGGAGCGGCGGCAGCGATTCGAACGTCGGCGAACGCGTCGTCTCACAGCTGTTGACCGAACTCGACGGGTTAGAGGAACTCGAGGACGTGATCGTGATCGCAGCCACGAACCGTCCCGACCTCATCGACGACGCCCTGACGCGTGCGGGCCGTATCGAGCGCAAGATCGAGGTCGGCGAACCGGACGAGGAGACCAGACGCGAGATTCTGAAGATCCACACCCGGGACCGGCCATTGGCCGACGACGTCGATATCGATCACCTCGCGGCCGAAACGGACGGCTTCGTGGGTGCTGATCTGGCAGCGCTGTGTCGTGAAGCAGCGACGACGGCCGTTCGTGAGCACGTCCAGTCTCAATCCGAGGAGACGCCGACGGCTGTCGAGGATATCGTGCTTACGCAGGCGCAGTTCGAGGCGGCACTTGAGGAACGCAGACAGGAACACGACGACTCCAGTGGTGAGGTAGACCAGCTGTAATCGGTCGGTGTCGTTGAGAGACGGCTGGCGCTGTGCTTTTTTATCTCATAAAACGCTTGTCGAGTACTAGCTGGGTAGCGAAGCCATCGGCAGTCCTGTTTGACAGACACTTTTCGGCGTCCGATCTCGAGCACACGAGCCTTAGCACTCCTCCTCGCTCGTCCCAACGTGGAGCGCTTAGAGGAACGAGAACGACGGTCGGTCGAGTGTATTAAGGCGGTTCCAGCGTGAGAGGGGTGCAATGTCAACTGAGGAGACAAACGTTGCAATCGCCTGTCAGGGCGGTGGCAGCCACACGGCGTTCACGGCGGGCGTCCTTCGGGAGCTACTCGGGAGCGTCCCCGACGAGTACACCATCGTCGGGTTCAGCGGCACGTCGGGCGGGGCCGCCTGCGCGTCGTTGGCGTGGTACGGCCACGTTCATCCTGACGAAGATCCGGGGGAACTGCTCTCGGAATTCTGGACCGAGTTATCCGCGACCTCGCCGCTCCACCGAGCCGCGAACAACCTCCTCCGATGGAACATCCGACTTCAACGGGCTGGGATCCCGATGCCCGAGATCAGTCCGTCCCACTCGCCAGGATCGAAGTGGGGCGAAAACGAGTTTCGCGACCTCCTCGAGTCGACGATCGACTTCAACTCAGTACCAGCCCTGCTCGACGGCACCGAACCCGGCCTGTTTATCAGTGCAATTGATGTCTGTGCCGGCACATTCGAAGTCTTCCGTGAGACCGACATCTCTTCCAGTGCGATTCTGGCATCGGCGGCCGAACCCCACCTGTTCGAGGCTGTCGAGATCGACGGGAACCACTACTGGGACGGACTGTTCTCCAAGAATCCGCCGATAAGCGATTTTATGGACGCGGCGGATACGCCCGATCCCGACGAAATCTGGCTGATCAAAATCAACCCACAGGAACGGCCCGAGCCCCCACGGACGATGGAGGGAATCAACAATCGACGGAACGAACTCTCGGGGAACCTCTCGCTGAACGCAGAGGTTCGGTTCGTCGAGCAGGTCAACGACTGGATCGAGCAGGGACACCTGCCGGATCGCTACACCCACACGGACATCAAGCGCATCCGATTTCCACGCAGCAGTACCCTCGATTGGCGAACCAAACTCGATCGCGATCCCGAGTTCATCCAGCGGCTGGTCCGCGACGGCGAGACACAGGCCCGGAAGTTCCTCGCGACCATCTAACGGACGAGGGGACGGCTGTATCATAGCCACTGTGGAAGTCAGTATGTGAATAGTGTCGGTTGGTGCTATACTGAGCCAGGAGCAGCGCTCGAAAAGTAGCTGACGCTACACCCCCTGCGCCCCCATCTCCGCCCCGTCATTGATCGGACAGTCAGCGTACACGTCGCCGTTATCGTCGCCCATATCGGCCTCGGACGGACTCGAGGCTGGCTCCGTACCGTCCGTCGCGTCTTCGAGGCCCGGACACTCCGAGTCACCAGCGCTGTGGAGGGCGGGCGAACCGGCGAGTGCGGCCAGCAGGAGGAGTCCGACGACCGCGGCGCCGACGAACACCCAGCGTGACATGGGTGCCCGTTCGCTCGAGGCACGGAAAAACGTGCAGGTCGTTAGAGGACTGCGAGGAACAGCGTCAGCCAGCCGCCGACGATGACGAAGCCGACGAGCATCGCCACGGTGGTGTAGCCGATGATGTCTCGAGCCCGGAGGTTCGCGATGGCCAGCAGCGGAATCGCCCAGAACGGCTGGATCATGTTGGTCAACTGGTCGCCGAGCATCTCGATGATGATGGCGTCCTCGGGGTCCATCCCAAGGCCGACAGTGATCTCCATCATGATCGGCCCCATCGCGACCCACTGGCCGCCGCCCGAGGGGATGAAGATGTTGACGAGGCCCGCGACGATCACGCCGATCACGGGCCACGTCATCGGCGTCGCGAACCCACCGACGGATTCGACGATGACCGTTGCCAGCCCCGTTCCGGTCAACAGGCCGGCGATCCCGGCGTAGAAGGGGAACTGGAAGATGATGCCGGAAATGTTGGAGACGCTGTCTTTCATCTGGGCGACGATCGCGGTCGGGCGAACCCACAGCAAAATTGCGAGCATTAGGAAGAACGCGTTGATGCTGTTGAGCGTCAGGTTCGCGATTCCGCCGGGCTGGATGACCCACGCGTTGAGGACGAAGTACGCCGGAAAGATAGCAATCGCGAGTCCGATCAGTCGAGAATCGTTGAGTCGATCCGCGAATCGTTCGCGGCCGCCGTCGGTGGCGACGGGGTTCTCATCGGTCCCGAAGGCTTCGGAAACCACCTCGTCGATCTCCTCGTAGGTCGTTCGAGGCAGCTCTCGAATACCGTCTTTCGGGTGGAGCACCCCCATCACCACGGGGATCACGAGCAATAGCGTTCCAGTCGTCACGATGTTCGCAGTGCTCCCGACGGTCAGGGAGAGTGGGATTCCATCGCGAGCGTAGTCCGGGAAGTTCGACGGGATGAGCGACGGATCGGCCATCATCAAACCGACCGACGAGGAGAGACCACCGTGAAAGACCATGAGGCTCGTGTACCCTGCCGCAGCCAGCAACGGGTAGTGAACCTCGATTCCCTTCTCCCGACATTCGTAGGCGACGCGTTTGGCCATGATCGCGCCGACAATAAGGCCGATGGCCCACGAGACGATGGCAGCAGCCATCGCCACGAAAGAGGTGAACCAGACGGCGCTAAAGCGGGAGTTCGGGAGTCGCGCGAGTCGCTCGAGGCCGAGCGTGAACGTCGGCGACTTCGCGATAGCGTCCCCGGCCATCAACAAGATCGAGATAGCGGCCATAAAGGGCAGCAGACTCCAGACGCCGGTCGTCCAGGCGTTCATCGTCTCCTGAGGTCCGGCACCGGTCCCGAGCGCAGCGGCGACCGCGACGAACGTCAGGACGATGGCGATAACGTAGGGGTCGGGAATATATTCCTCGGAGAGGTCGGAACAGCGTTCTCCGAGTCGACGCAAAATAGCGAGCATGTCTCCCACTCAGACGGGCCACACATCAAGATGTCGTCTGCTCCATGAGATAACGGATAGTTGTCAATAGTCTGTATCACAGTGGATGGTGTACTCGTATTCCGCTCACGAGTAGGGGAGCGTCGACGTCCTAATACGTTAGCGACATCCCGCCTTCGTGCGTCATGTCGCCGCCGTTGAGGTGCGTACTGTGGGTCGAACAGCCAGTCACGAAGAGGTTGGCGACCTCGTACGGCTCCATCAGCTCTTTGACGCGGGTTCGCTCGAGCATCACCGTCTCGACGACTTCGTCGACGGTCATCCCGCGGCGGTCCGCAGTCGCCGGAAGCTGTTTGGCGACGAGCGCGGTCTTGACGTAGGCCGTACTGACAGAGAACGCGCGGACGCGTCCGTCGCCCTCGGCGGCGATCGACTGTGTCAGCCCCCGCAGGCCGAACTTCGTCGTGTTGTAGGCAACTTTGTCGCGGGTGACGATGTGGCCGTGGACCGAACACATGTTCGCGACGACACCGCCGCCGTCCTCGTTGTCCCGGAAGTGTGGCAGACACGCCTTCGAAAGGACGAACGGCGCTCGCTGCATCACGGCCTGCATCGTGTCGTACTTTTCGAGGGGGAACGACTCGATCGGGGCGATGTGTTGGAGGCCGGCAATGTTCGCGAGGTACCGAATCGAACCGTGGTCGGCAGCCTCGTCGACGATCCGCTCGAGATCCTCGTCGACGGTCAGATCACCAACGATCGGGACGATCTCACCCGGTAGCGAGAGCTCCTCTGCCGTCGACCGGACGGCCTCCAGATCAGATTCGTTCAGGTCCGTGCCGGCGACGGTGAGCCCGTTCGCGGCGAACGCGAGTGCTGTCGCCCGACCGATGCCCGATCCAGCACCAGTTACGAGAGCGACGTTTTCGGGCGCGTAGTGAGGGTCGTCGAGTACGAGAAAGTCATCAGCCGTTGGCTCCGTCGGGCCGTACCGTTCCATCGCCTCGTCCACAGTCATGTCGGCCATACTCCCATGCGAGCGACTGTCAATAAAGGCCTATCGACCAACACGCGGTACGGAAGTGATGACGATCACAAAACGTCGCACTGACTTCGAGTGGCGACTAGAACTCGCGGCTCATCGGTTTCGACTGACCGGAAAGCCGACCCGATCCGGATGTTCGTTCATCCGCTCGAGAATTCGTTCGAAAAGGTCGTTGCGGACGCGCTGGCCTTCCCGGGGGTGGACGAGATAGCGGAGTCGAAGGTCGATCCAGGACTCCCCCTGGGCGACGTTGACCGACGGTCCGTCGCGGACCTCGAGTTCGACCGGCGTCTTCGCGAGGCGTTCTCGGTAGAGCGTGATCGCTCGTTGCATATCGTCACCCAGGTACTCGGTCGCCTCCTCGATCATCAGCGCGCGTGCGAACTCGAGATCGGTTTCGTAGGCCACCTGAACTGAAAGCTCATTCCAGACGTGGGGAAACTCCTGATAGGAATAGTTGTAGACGTGCGAGGAGAGGACGACGCTGTTGGGAAGGGTGATCACGCGTCCCGAGGGCTGGTGGGAGCTGACGAGTTCCCCGTTGATCTCCCACAGCGTCGTCACGAGGAAGTCGACTTCGACGACGTCGCCCTTCGAGCCCTCGATCGCGACGCGGTCGCCGACGCCGTAGGGCCGCTTGATCATGATGTAGAGCCAGCCGATCAGCGAGAAAAGCGGCTGTTGGAGGGCGAACGTAACGGCGAATCCGACGATGCCGAGCGAGAAGAAGACGCCGACGTACTGTTGGGTGAGCACGCCCAGGACACCGACGAATCCGAGCACCATGAACGCCAGACGGATGACGTTCTTGAGGTCGTGTCGGCGCCGTTTGTTTGCCGTCTGCGTGAGCAGAAAGCCGACGACCAGCACGTAGCCACCGAACGCCGCGAACCCGACGGCCGCGACCAGCAGGGCCTGCACGAACAGGCTCGTAACGGGAACCCCACCGAGTTCGCCGGGAGCCACTGCAACATCGAACCGCCTGACGATACCTGCAGTCACACCTAGTCCGATAGCGACCAACAGGGAGACGTAGCCGAGACGGCGATTCACAGCCATCGGTTGGCTGCCGGATATAAAAACCTGGCTTCGTGACCGGTGTGAGGACGTAGCGGTTTGCAGCCGTGATCGGAATCGAGTCTACCGAAACTCGGTCCTACTCGGTCCCTAATAGACTCTCTCTGACGGTTTCGGCGACGCCGGAGAGATGGACCTGTCCGAAGGTCGCGACGAGGACCGCGCCGAGCGTGTTGAACATCATATCGCGGACGGTATCGTCCAGTCCGTGCTGAGACAGCGGCATCGCGATACCGGTCGACTCGGCGGCGAGATCGAGTCCGAACTCGAACAGCTCCCAGATCACGCCGAAGGCCATCACGACGATTAAGATGAAGACGAACGCGAATCGGTGGGGAATATGAATCTCGTCGCTGTGGAGGTCGACGGCGCGGACGGCCGTGTAGCCGATCCCGGCGACGAGTGACGCCGACATCGCGTGGGTGAGGTGGTCCCACCAGCCGATTCTGGCGTAGAGCCCGGCGGAGCCCATCGTGTGCAAGAAGACGGCGAGCGTGATCCAGAGGCCCAGCCACGGATCCAGCGGGATATCGTAGTTTTTCTCCAAAAGTGCCGGGGAAAACGTGATGAGTAACGCGATAGCACCGTTCACGATCGCCTTCGGCTGCGAGAAGAGGAAGCCGTAGGCGACGATCCCGACCAGTATCACCTGCATTCCGCGAGTGAGTTGCCGCTGGGTTCGCAGGGAGGGGCGCGGAAGGAGCGTCATCGGCGCACCACCTGGCGAAGTCGGCGGCGAAGATACTTCCCACGGCGTTTGAAGTACGCGTCGAAGAGGATTCCGGCAACCACTCCGGCGAGGGTAACCCAGACGAACTCACCCATCAGTGTCGCGTTTGCGGTGTCCTGTGACATCCCCGGTTCGGTCAGGAACGAGGTGCCCAGCTGCCGATCCATGTTCCATCGAACGATCGCCCACGCCGCACCGGACGCCATCGTCGTCATGACGACCAGCACGACCGTCGCCCAGTGTGTCAGTCGAAGGTCGTTGAACGCGAACATATGGAGTTCGACGATGAGAAGCAGTGCCAGCCCTGCGACCGAGAGATAGTACCCGAACGTCCCGAGTTCACCACCGAACAGTCCACGAATGAGAATCGGGAGCAGTGCCACCACGAGCAGTTCCCACGGCAACATCATCCGCCAGTCCCAGTAGGCAACCGGCGGGGCGAGAACGATGATCGCCGTCGCCGCGACGAACAGTATCCACAGTCTGTCGAAATCGAGCACGCTCTCGAGGAAGACCAGACAGAGGATGCCGACGAGCACCCACGAGATGAGTGCGTTCATCCGTCCGCTTCGGAACAGCCGCGCGAGAACGTCCTCCGGTTCGTCCGTCACGGGAGTTGCATTTTCAGTACCCTCACGTTGCATAGCGTGGTCAGTGTTACTCACGCCTCATAAACCCCACAGACGTCTTTGCGATCGTCTCGACGAGCTGAACCGTTCACGTATCAACGAACGGCCACGCCCCATTCGCTGTCGTTCACGACGCAGTCTTACGTCCGATATCGTTCCGGAACGTACCCCTCCAGCCGTTCAGGAACGTACCCGAACACGACCGGTGCGAGGGCCGCTAATCGCCGGCGAAGGCCGGCGTAGACGGCACCAACCACCAGCGCGATGGCGACAACAGCGCGAAACGGTCCCTCGAGGACGACGAGCAGTGGAACGGCGAGGGCCACCAGCAACGACAGATCCTCCGGCGCGCCGTCGTATCGGACCCACCGCTTCGGTCGTCGCCAGCGTCCGCGAACGTGATCGTAGACCGCGCGTTCGGAGGTTCCCTCCCACGGGCGGAGCTCGAGGCCGCCACCGAGCCGGTCTGCGTGGCAGTGAACGGCTGCTCCGACGACGATGGATGCCACACCGACGCTAGCGGTCGTTGGAACGACCGCTGCGATGAGCGCCAGCGGAAGTGCGAGGAGGGTGTAGATCGTCGGATAATGGAGCGTGCGGCGATGGCCAGCGTACAGATCCAGGTCCGGAACGAGACTCCCGATGAGGGCTCCCGTGAGCGCGGCTGGCGCAATATCGGGCGACAGAAACAGGAGTGGCGCCGCTATCGCCAGTCCGATCACCGCGTGGGTGGGTAACATCATCGGTTCGGTGACTCCCTCTGGACGGAACGACGTAACGGCTGCAGATGAGTTCTTCGACACCCGATATTCAGCGACTCTATCGAATGCGGTGAGGTTCGGGGTTCGAAAACAACCCAGGTCGGCGTTCGTACCGCTCCGGTTCGTTGCTCACCCGCTCCGTTTTCCCGGGACCCACCGCGAATTCGATCCGCCCGATGACGCCAGCAGCCGTCCCCAGTTCGACGCAATCTGCAGCGAGAGTAACCGAAACGGCGGTTCGAGTCGTCGATTTCACGCCACACGTAGCTTTGGCTGTGACCGTTCCTCGAATTCGTTCGCCGATCTCCAGAGGGGGCTCTCGGGTCCGGATCGAAGAGCAGTGCCACGAGCGGTCCGTCGTAACGCCTTTCGTCTCACCTGCAAAACACTCAGAGAAGATGTCCTTGCGGAGGTCGGTCTACCAATGTATGTACTAATCGTCGGCGCAGGTCAGGTCGGGAAGATGATCGCCTCGAACCTCCAAGACTCACACGACGTCGCCGTCGTCGAACGTGACTCGGAGATCGCCGAAGAGATCAACTACTCCTACGACGTGCTCTCGGTGCAGGGCGACGGAACCGAACTCGAGACCCTCCGGGAAGCCGGTCTCGAGCGAGCGGATCTGATCGTCGCGTGTACCGACAGCGACGAGACGAACATCGTCGTCTGTGGCACGGCCAAGAGCGTGAGCGAGACGTTCACGATCGCTCGCGTTCGCCGTCGCACGCTGTTGAACACCTGGGAGGGGTCGGCGGGCGCGTTCGGTGTCGACTTCATGGTCTGTACCGACCTGCTGGTCGCTCAAACGATCTTCCGGATCTCCGGCTTCCCACAGGCACAGGACGTCGAGATGTTCGCCGGCGGGCTCGTCAGGATGGCCGAGTTCGATATCGGCGCGGACAGCCCGCTCGTCGGCCAGCGCGTCGAGGAGGCGGATCAGTACGACTCGATGACGTTCGCCGGCGTCTTCCGTGACGACGAGATGATCGTCGCCCGCGGTGAGACCGTCTTCCGTGCCGACGATCGGATCGTCGTCATCGGCAGCCCCAGCTCGGTCAAGGAGTTCGCGATGGCGACCGTCACGGATACGACCTCGAGTACGGACGACGTGGTCATCGTCGGCGGCAGCGAGATCGGCTTTCAGACCGCCCGCGAGTTCGAGGCCCACGGCTTCGAGCCGCGACTGGTCGAACGGGACCACGAGCGCGCCCGCGAGATCGCCGAAGCGCTCCCCAAGACGTTCGTCATGGAGAGCGACGCGACCGACACGGAGTTTCTCGCCCGCGAGCACATCGACGAGGCGGACATCGTGATCGCCGCGCTCGACAGCGACGAGAAGAACCTGCTCGTCTCGCTGCTTGCCCGCCGGGTCGGCGTCGATCGAACGGTCGCGATCATCGAGAACACCGAGTACGGCGACCTCTTCGAGACCGTCGGGATCGACGTCGCGATCAACCCTCGAGAGGAGACGGCCGAGGAGATCGTCCGCTTTACTCGCACCGATCAGACCGAGAAGATCGCCATGCTCGAGCACGACCGCGCCGAGGTCATCGAGGTCGAACTCGGACCGGAGAGCGCGTTGATCGGCCGTCAGATCGCGGACTCGATGGCCGATCTCCCCGAGTGCGTCGTCATCGGGGCGATCTCTCGGGGCGGCGAACTCATTACCCCGCGCGGGACGACGGTTCCGGAGGCGGGCGACCACGTTGTGCTGTTCGTCGACGCGACGGTGCTCGACGAAGTCTCGTCGGTCTTGTAACGCGCGCCGACGCTCGCCTCCGCCTGCTGTAACGCACTCGACGCTCGGCTCCGTCGTCTCGCCGCCGACGCGGCGTCAAGATCGAACGGACCGGCTCGTTTCGAATCGCTTCTCGAGATCCCCCGATCGATTCAGCCGCTGCGCTTTCCCGACGGGGACGAGACGCGTACCGTCACGGACGAATAGGGATAGAAGGAGGGGACGCCGTCAGTCGTCGTCGGAACGACTGCCGAACAGCCGGTCCCAGAGGGACCGTTCCGTCGGACGCTCGGCCAGCAGGACCGAACACTCGACCTCGCTGACGACGCTGTAGGCCAGCGAACCGCCGATGAGCCGTGAGAGCAGTCCGCGCTCGGTCGCGCCGATGATGACCATCGTGTGATCGCGAGCCGCCGTCGCAATCGCACCCTCGACGTCGCCGGTGGTGTCGATGCGGATCGTCGCGTCCTCGAGGCCGCGGTCTGCCGCCCACTCGGTCAGGAACGCTTCCCCGTCGTCCTTCTCGCCCTCGTTGACGACGTTCAACAGCGTGATCTCGGAGCCGAGCTGGTCGCGCATGTAGCGGGCCATCTCGGCGCTGAGGTCGGAGTCCGGGCCGCCGGCGGTCGGCACGAGCACGCGGTCGGTCTCGAGCCCTCGGTCGTTCAGGACGAGGAAGTCACACGGCAGGTTGTGCGTGAGTTCGTCGAGCGGCCGTTCCGCGCGGCCGGCGGTCCACGGTCGACCGGGACCCCAGCCCATGACAACGGTGTCTGCCTTCTCACGGCGGGCCACGTTGAACACCTCCTCGAACGAGCGGTGAGAGACGACCGTTTGAACGTCGACGGGGACATCAAGCGTCTCCGTACTCTCGCGAACCTGATTCATCAGCCGCTGGGACTCCTCGTCGATCCGACGCATATGCTCGGAGCCCTCCTGAAGCGGCGTCTGGTCGGGTACTTCGACGATGTGGACCGCCTTGACCCTGCCGTCGTTAGCCTTCGCGACCACGCTCGCGAGGGAGAGCAGCTGTGACTCCGTTCGGGGGTTCGAAACCGGGACGACGACCGTGTGTCCCTCGTTGGCCGACGGTTTCGCGACGTTCGCGGCCGAAACGGCGGCGTCGGGCATCTCCTCGGACCGCGAGAGGATGTAGTCGCTCAGGATGCCCTCGCGGTCGGTCTTGGTCCGTGCGTACACGAAGTACCAGACGACAGCGAAGACGACGAACACCGCACTGATCGCCGTCGCAATCGGGTCCATGAAGTAGATCAGCGCGAGCGAGAGGACGAAGCCGGCGATCGGCGTGAGCGGGTAGAACGGGACCGTAAAGTCCGGATCGTACTCCGGCGGGTTCGTCTCGCGGAAGACGACCAGCGAGGCATTGATGAGCGCGTAGACGACGAGGTGGAGGACGCTCGCCGCACTCGAGAGGATCGCAACGGTCTCTCCGAGAGCGATGATAAAGACGAGGATCATCCCTCCGGTGACCGCGATCGATCGATACGGCGTCGCGAATCGGGGATGGATCTCGTTGAGTTTCGGGGTGACGATCTTGTCTCGGCCCATCGCGAAGTTGATGCGGGCCGAGGCGAGAATCGAGGCGTTCGCCGACGAGGCGGTCGCGAGCAGCGCCGCGATGGTGATCGAGGTCACCCCGATGCCGAGCAGCGGTATCTCGAAGCCGAAGACCGGGAACTGGTAGTCGAAGACGACCTCTGCGGCGTAGGACATCGGCGCATTCTCGACCGTCTCGAGGAAGAACTCCTCGTGGGGGATCAGTCCCATCAGGAGGCCGACGAGGATCGTGTAGATGACCATCACGATTCCGACGCTGCCGATGATCGCGATCGGGAGGTTTCGACCGGGATTCTTGAGTTCCTCGCCGATCGTCGCGATTTTCGCGTAGCCGAGATAGGAGACGAACACGAGCGCCGCGCCGGGGAGGATTGCCGCCGTCCCCTCGGGCGTGTAGCTGCCGTCGGCGGTGACGGTTCCCCAGTCGAACGAAAAGAAGCCGACGATGGCGAAGATCGTGAGGATACCGAGCAGGATGGTGACGATGGCGGTCTGGATGCCGCCTGTCTCCTTTGCACCGATGTAGTTGACCCCGACGAACACGGTTCCAGCGATCACCGCGCCGATCTGAATGTCGGAGAGGACGAGCGGACCGAGCACGATCGTCGGGAGGAGGGCGAGCTCTCCGATACCGGGGATCGGAACGACGACCCCGTCGAGCAAGTCGGCGAGGTATCCGCCGAAGCCGATGGCGTAGAACGCACTTGCGAAGGCGAGTCCGATCCAGTCTCCCATCCCCGAGATCGAGCCGAACAGCGGCCCGAGCGCCCGATTGATGTAGTAGTACGCCCCACCCGCTTTCGGCATCGCGGTCCCGAGTTCGCTCACCGAGAACGCGTTTATCATGGCGATCATCCCGCCGATGATAAACGAGAGGACGACCGCCGGACCTGCTTCCTGCGCGGCGATACCGGGCAGGACAAAGATACCCGCGCCGATCATCGTCCCGATCCCGATCGCGAGCGCCGAGATCAGGCCGAGGTCCTTGGCCAGTTCTTCGTCGGTTTCACTCATACGTCAGTACCCCTCGTGCGTGGACGAACTGTCGGTGGATGGCCAACATACTGTGTAATTAGGCAACGGAGCCGCTAGAGAGGGTCGACAGTTCGGACGCTTCCGGAGGCAACGCGAACACCCGTTCGATTCCATAGCCTCGTCTGGTCGGACCCTTCCCAAAACATAGTAGTTGGAAGTGCCACCCGCCTCTTAATAGGTTCGTTTGCCGCCTGTTCGCAGCTAACCGCCGGAGAGTCCCGTGACGAGTATCACACGAAAGACGAGTTGCGAATTTCGATATCGACTCCAGACGGCCTACTGATTCCGCTTCCCTCCCCGCACAGACCGCTCGAGAATGCGGGAGATCGCCCAGACGACCCACCCGAAGACGAGCACGGTAAAGACGGCCATTTCGATGCGAACGAACGAGCCGTGCCAGACGGCGAGTACGGCCGCGACGACCGCGATCGAAACGGCGGTGACGGTAAAGACGTCGAAAAACGATACCGGATCTCTAACGCTAGGGAATCGGGGCATGTCACTTGCCCGTTGTACGAGACGAACCCATTTAGGACACCGGCCAACCCGTCCTCCTGGAGATGTGTTTTGTGCCGTGATCGAGTGACGTTCCGACTGGCTCTACTACGAGATCCCGAGACAAGCGCTCGAGTCGACGCTCAGACCCCGAACGTCGCTCGGAGCATGTCGCGGGTGCCGGGCCCGAGGCCGACGGCGACGACGGTGATCATCATCAGGATGGCAAACCGCGGGCTCTCCTCGAAGATCTCCTCGTTGAAGATCCAGATGATGAAGACCGGCGCGGCGAGTTTCAGGAGCGCGAACGGCCAAGCTTCGCCGATGACTTCCGTGACGCCCGCCGGAACGATCGATCCGGTGTAGGTGACGATGGCTTCGTTGACCGGGTGTTTCGGGCTGTAGCCGAGCCCCCAGACGTGCGACCAGTCGAGCATCAACTGGTTCGCGAAGCCGTCGACCGCGTGGGCCCAGATAACGACGATTCCCATCGTTCCGGTCCCCGCATTCAACCCGGGTGCGAAGCGCTGGATGCCCCACCAGACGAGCGCTGTCGAAACGGTCGCCGCCGTGAGGACGATCGCCGGAATCGAGGGGTAGAACGACGCGTATTCTGTCGTCGCGGCGAGATACCCGAGCCAGCCGACGGTTACGGCGAGCACCACCGCACCGACGCCGAACAGCGGGTACTCGTAGCCCGAGACGTGGTCATTTTGCTCGAGCCAGACGGAGCCGACCACGGCAATGAAGGCGATGAGGGCCACTGTGAAGTAGATCAGCGGGCTGATCAGAAAGCCCGACCACGGCAGTTGGATCGCGAGTTCACCCGTCTCGCGGTAGGCCGCGACGTTCGCGTCCTCGACAGTTCGTAGCGCCCCGCCGAACAGCATGAACGGGAACAGCGCGAAAAAACCCGCTCGGTAGCGGTCGATATCGAGACGCCGAATCGCGAACAGGATTCCGATCGCCATCAGGATCAGCGTCGGGATGTAGCCGGCGTAGGAGACGGCGGTGTAGCCCGGCGAGGCGAACGGCCCGTCGTCGGGGCCAGCATCGTTCGCGTTGATCTGTTCGCCGTCGGCCCAGGCGACCTCTCCCCAGCCGTAGGCGTCGGCCACCACCGGCCCCCAGTAGTACTGCCAGATGAAATCGACGTACACCCGCTGGGGGAAGAGGAGGGCAGCGATGGCGATACCGCCAAAGAGGAGGACGACGGTCGCGGCCCAGACTTTCTCGGCCCCGTACCGTTCGATGTACTCGTCCATGGTCGATATCCGTGGGGGCGAGCGCTTACCGTTTCCGATTTCCTGCAGGTTCTGACAGTCGACAGTCGGTGACCGTCACGTCGTCACACCGTCGATCTCGAGCGCCGCAGCGCGGAGTTCGTTGTGAACCGTCCCGTTCGAGGCCACCAGCCCCTGGCTGTCGTGTCGCCAGCGGTTCCCCTCGAGGTCGGTGACGGTCCCCCCAGCCTCGCGAATCAGGTGGACCCCGGCGACGGTATCCCACGAGTTGGCCCGCAGGTTGGTCATCGTCCCCTCGAGCGACCCCGAGGCGACCATCGCGAGCTCGAGCTGGGCGCAGCCGAACCGGCGCATGTCGCCGAATCGCTCGACGATCGCGCGGGTCGCCGCGGCGTACTGGTCGCGCTGGTCGTAGTCCCACCAGAACGTCGGGCAGACGGTCGCCGCCTCGGGATCGCTCACGTCGCTGACCGAGAGCGGGTCGTCGTTTCGAACGGCCCCTTGGGGACCGGACCGGTACGTGTCTGAGAGTGCGGGACAGACGACCGCGGCACCGACCGGCTCGCCGTCGCGGACGGCGGCGACGGCCGTCGCGAACGCCCGGTTCTCGGCGACGTAGTTGTTCGTCCCGTCGATCGGGTCGACGATCCAGGCCGGCCCGTCTTCGGGGACCGCTTTCAGGGCGTCTTCCTCCTCGCCGACGACCGGGTCCGTCGGGAACTCGTCCTCGAGAACCTCGATCACCCGCTGCTGGGCGTCTCGGTCGACCTGCGTGACGACGTCTGTCTTCCCATCTTTGCGCTCGATATCGAGATCGGTCCGAAACGACGCCGCGGCGACGTCAGCGCCGGCGGCGGCCGCGCGGTGTGCGACGCTCGCTCGGCGAGCGTCCTGTTCGCGTTCGCTCATTATCGATCGTCTCTCGGGTGGAGTAAAAAGTGGTCGCGATGCGGCACACCGAGTACCGACGAGCGGGGTCGACGGGTATCGGGTGTCTATCGGAGGAAAATCGTGTCGTAGACTGTCAATCTCATTCACTTTCGTTTCGAAACAGTCTTTTCACAGCTTCCGAAACGTCCGCCGTGAACGAGAATCGCGTGCAGTTCTGGTCGCTCTATCTCACCCGATTCTCGGAAGGATTCGGCTTCATCACGCTCGTTACGCTACTGCCGTACTACATCAACGCGCTCGATCCGTCCGGGACCACGGTCCTCGGACTGACGATCAGCGCGGGGCTCATCGTCGGCCTGTACACCACCGGCTTCACCTTCGCACAGACGGTCGCCATCGTCCCGCTCGCGTGGGCCGGCGACCGGTTCGACAAACGTCTCGTCCTGCTGATCGTTCTCGGGATGGGCATCGGCGCCTACGGCCTGTTTCCGATCGTCGACTCGAGCGCGTCGTTCATCGCGATTCGAGCACTGCAGGGAGTCGCCGTCACCGGGGCCGGGCTGATGACGCTCTCGCTCGTCGGCCAACTCGCGGACGGCGGCGCGCGGGCGAACTACATCGGAAAGGCGAACGCGGCGAACTTCGCTGCGTCGATCGTCGGCAGCCTCAGCGCGGGGACGCTCTACGAGGCGTTCGGCTTCGGCCCCATCTTCGCGATCATCGTCTGCATCATGTTCGTCGCGTGGCTCGGCACGTTTCGGTACCTCGAGGCGGACGAGACTCGCGTCCGCGGCTTTCCGTTCACCGACCTCGCGCTCAACCGGAAGCTCATCACGCTCTCGACGTTCCGGGTCCAGTACGCGTTTTCGGTCACCCTCGTTCGGACCTGGATCCCGATCTACGCCGGCGTCGCAGCCGCACAGGGCGGACTGGCCTACGGCGGGCTCGCCGTTTCGCTCACCGTCGTCGCCGAGAAGTTTACCAACATGTGCTGTCAACCCTTCACGGGACGGCTCTCGGACGGCTACGGCCGAGCGATGTTCGTCTTCGCCGGCGGCGCGGCGTACGGGCTAGTCGCATTGCTCGTGCCCTTCTCCCCGGCGATCGGGTCGGCGCTCGGATTGTCCTCCGAGATCATCGTCGGCGTTCCAGCGATTCTCGCCGGCGCGACGCTTCCCGCATTCCTTCCGCTCGAGTCGATCCCCGCCCAACTCACCCTGTTCGGTGACGTCTCGCCGGCGTTTCTGCCGCTGGTCGCGATCGCCGGCCTGTTGGGCATCGCCGACAGCTTCCGCGAACCCGCGAGCATGGCGTTGTTTGCAGACGAGGGCACCGACGAGGGCGGCGTCGCCTCGAGTTTCGGCATTCGAGAACTCGTCTGGCGGCCGGGCAGCGTCATCGCGCCGTTGCTGGGCGGCTGGCTCATGTACGAAGTGAGCATGGCGTCGGTCTTCTACGTCGGCGGCGCGTTCGCGCTGACCGGCGTCGCGACGTTCCTCGTGATCCTCGTCTGGGCTCACGGCCGGCGGGCGCTGCTCGAGTGGTAAGCCCGGAACGAGACCCTACTCCGTCCGGAGGAACCGATCGTCGTGATCGGGCTCGTCCTCCCGGAGGAAAAACAGCGCGAGCGACCGGGCCGGCGCGTCGGCGAACCGATCCGAGATCGTTCGCAGTTCGTCGTCCCAGCCGATTTCGCCCTCGCGAACTGCCAGCGTCACGATCAGTTCTTCGGGGGTCGTCTCCGTCTCCAGCGACGACTGGAGATCGCGCCACGACGCGACCGAGGCGAACTCGGCGGGGATGTCGATCTCGACGAGATCGAAGAGCGTCCGGTACTGCTGGACGTTCGGCTCGAAGACGGAGACGGAGAGAGTCGCGTCGAGAACGCTAGCCAGCTGTTTCACGTTGTAGATCGCCTCGTAGAACCCCTCGTGGTGGTCGACCTGACGCGGAACCACGACGTGCAATCGGTCTATCGCGGACAACGGATCGTCGAGCCGAACCAGATAGACCGGGAGAGATGACCGAGAGAGGACCCGATCGATCGTTCGGCCGTCCGGCGCGTCGAGGACGGGATGAGTCCCGTCCCAGCCCATCACGAGCAGATCGGCGTCGGTCTCGCTGGCCGTCCGAACGATCGCTTCGGCGACGTCGTCGTTCCGACTCGTCCCGGTCTGCACGGCGGTCGTTCTGTCGTGACCCGCTTCGGCGAGTCGGTCGTGGAACGCAGCAATCCCGTCGGCGTCCGTGGCTGCGTTCGGGTCGCCACGGTCCGTCGGGCGGACGGTAAAGAGGTGGATCGGCTCGTCACCGTACCGGTGTTTGATCGAACACGCGAAATCGAACGATCGGTCGGCGTTCGCCTGATCGGCGGTGACCGGAAGGAGGATCCGAGGATCGATCGCTCTGGCGTCGTCGACGTCCTCGGTGTCGAAGAGAGATAACTGGGGAGACGGCGGGCTGAAGCCCGACTCCCGAGTCTCGTCCGACGGCGTCACCGACCGCCGTCGTTTGATCGCAACACCCCCCAGCGTCAGAAGCGCTCCGACCACGAGCACGCTCGAGACGACGATCAGCGTGATGGTAGTCATCTCACCGTACCCGACGCTGGTGACAGCGGGTCGCAGTATCGGGTCGCTGTACGCCACCGCGGTCCGACGTGTCCGAGACTCGTGAGTCTCTCACTGATCGATAACACCTGTTCGACACTGTTTGCTTGACGGCTATAACTGTACCTATACCCGGCTATTTCTCCTCGAAAAGATGAGTTAGATATTTAGCCCCCGGTGAAAACCACATCCGTCCTTCTAATCAATGCATTTGACCACGTTCAGTCACCGGCGAGACGATTGCGACCGATTAGCGACGGCGTTCCTCGAGGGTGCCGACCGTTCCACAGAAGTTTGCGAGGGCAAGACGCTCCGTCTTGCCGCACTATTGATAGTGCGAGGGGAGGGAATCGAACCCACGAACCACGGGAAGACGATCGCGTTCGCTGTGCTCACGCGCTGCGACTTCCCTGCCTTCGCTCGCTCCGCTCGCGAAGACCCTACGGGAGCGGATCTTGAGTCCGCCGCCGGCGACTGTTTCGATCTTCCACGAAGGCGAGAGCGGTACAGCACCGTCTACTATTGGATGGTGTAGTGTCCAGAAGTTTGCGAGGGCAAGACGCTCCGTCTTGCCGCACTATTGATAGTGCGAGGGGAGGGAATCGAACCCACGAACCCCTACGGGAGCGGATCTTGAGTCCGCCGCCGTTGGCCGCTTGGCTACCCTCGCACGCAGTCTCTGGTTTCGTCCTCACGTGGTTAAATCGTCCGATTCGCGTTCGAGTGGCTGGTCGCTCGAGCCGACCGACCGGCCGATCCGACCTGAAAACGCTTAGGGGGTCGCACCCGAACGATCGAGTGTGAGCGAAAATCGCGTCGTTCAGGGACGGATGGTCACGGGCAAGAAACTCGCGGAACTGATCGAGGACGATTCGGTGATGGAGGCCGAACCGATCGAGGACGCCGACAGGGAGTGTCCCGACTGCGGCGGGGACGTCCTGAAAGTCGGCTACATGCCGTCGGTGACGGAGTTCATCACCGGCTGGAAGTGCCAGGATTGCGACTGGAGCGAGACGGATCGGGACTGACTCTCGAGATCGATTCACGTTCGGTCGTCTGTGGGTGCGTTCTTTGGGACGACATGGATCAAGAGAAGTCTTAATACACTGTCCATGGAACATGTATTGTGATGTCTACGGACGGCCACACTGCTGCTCGTCGCAATCCCGAGGAGACGTTCACTGATCTCCTCACCTACGCTGAGCTGTTAAACACGCCCCGACTTGCCCGGCTCTATAGCTACATCCTCCGAGAGGGACCGGTCGACGTTGAGACGATTAAAGGCGACCTCAAGATGGCTCACTCGACGTCGTATAAGTACATCGGCCAACTTGAGGAGATGGGCATCTTGGCCCGACACGACACGGAGTCCCCCGCGACGGTGACGGTCACGCCGATCCGCCTTGAAATCGAAACTGATCACGGTAACGTGACTGCGACGCCGACGCTCGTCGATGCAATTGGACGCCAGCTCGAAACCGAGGATATTAGGGTGTTCGTCGACCGACAGGGCATCGCCAAACTGGCCGCTGCGTTGCATTACACGCTTCGAGTGATTGACGGAGAACTCACGCAACGAACCGTCGCGAACAAGCTGGACGTCCACCCGGTTGAGGGCATGACCATCGTCACTGCGTTGCGAGATGTCGTCGAGGCTGGGGCGGCAGACGACCCGTATTTACCCGATTTCGAGAGATGAGCGAGGTCGACATTCCGCGAAGCAGTGTCGCGATTATCGACAGTAGCGTTCTGTTCGCTATGGGTGGACCATCGAACGACAAGTATCGGGCGTTCGAACGATTCGTTCGACGGCGGAATATCACAGCGAAGATCCCGCAGGAGGTTGCCGAAGAATTGGGTGAGAGTCCGGACGAATACGCGTATCAACGGGACCGTCTTCGCGCAGCACGAGACGCGGGATGGCTGAAACCGGACCGAATCGATTTTTCGGCGGCTCGTGTGCCGGAGATCGTCGACAAAACGCGAAACCGGATGCATCGGCTCTCCGGTGATGATGTTACGGAAGACGAGATCGAAAAAACGGATACCGTTCTCGCTGGACTGGCCTATCAGTACGTCAGCCGCAATTCCGCGTACGTTATCATATTTGTAAGCGACCGGATCGCTGAACGAGCGATCGAAGACGTCCTCTCGGCGGTCGGCGTCGAAGATCGAACGCGAGTGGTCGATGGCCGGGCGTTTCTCGACGAACTCACGGAGTGATCGCTGTGATCAGACTGCTCGGACTGGTACGCTGGCTGCGAGCGACGCAGCGAGACCGACTGTCTCAGAGCACGCCGAACCACTCGACGAACACGACGACGACCGCGAGAAACACGTGCTCGCCGTCGACGACGAAGCCGTAGTACAGCGGGCCGCGGTCGGGCGTGGCGAACGGAACGTAGCCGGCGACGTAGCCGTTCATCGCGAGCAGTGCGAGGAACTCGAGCGAGAGGCCCGTCCCGAAGACGAGCGCGACGACGACTGCAGCCACGAGAACGTTCGCGACCTGCGAGTAACGCCGCGTCGCGGCCGTTCCGAGTGTGTTGGGAACGGTGGCGATCCCTTCCTCGCGGTCGCCCGGGATGTCCTTGACGTCGAAGATCACCGCCGCGATGGTGATCATCGCGATCACGTAGCCCGCGACGACGAGGATCTCGAGCGTCCAAAGCTGTTCGTAGTAGTAGCCGACGCCGAGCGGAATCAGTCCCCAGGCGAATCCGACGAAGACGTTCTTTACGAGGAAGACCCGCTTGATCCCGCCGACCGAGTAGAGGAGGGCGACGACCAGCGGAAGCAGCAGGTAGATCGCACCCGGCAACCCCTCCAGCACGGCGATTGCGATAGCGATGACGTAACAGCCGACGCCGAGGGCGAGGAGAAGTCGTCCGTAGCGTTTCGTAAACGAGGCGCGGTCCGGTACGTTCGCTTCGTCCTCCTCGAGGTCGGTGAACCGGTTGACCGTGTAGACGAACAGCGTGGCCGCGAAGACGATGAAGAGGGGCAACGCCTCGAGCGGAAGATCCGCGAGGAGGACCGTGGTGACGACGACGCTCATCGTGGCCAGCGAGATGAACAGGTTGCTGTGGACCAACAGCCGGAGTGTCCGCTGGAGCGACGCGACCCACCGCCGTCCGCCGCGGGACGCAGTCGGGGCGGTCACGTCAGTTCGGCCTCCAGCGTGCGGTGGCGGTGACGAACATAGGTTCGAACGGGCGACGTCCGGCCGCCGACCAGTTCGTCTTGAGCCCTGGTCGTGCCCCGGTCGCTCCCTGTACGGTTCAGTTGCGGCCGGTCGGAGACAAACGCTTCGATCGCCGCGATTGGAGTCTTCGCGATCGAGTCGCGAGACGAGGGATGACGGGAGAGGTTGACAATCCCACACTGATAGCGTCGAAAACGGCTCGAGTTCGAACGTGCGAACGTATTTCACCCCACCATAGTTGAAAATACACATAACGTTCGGAGATGAGAGAACGATGCAAACGCAGTGTCACGATGAAGTTGATGGGCGTCGATAGATTCCGGTCGCGAGTGGAAACTAACAGGATTTAAGCAAGGTCGGAACGGCCGTTCGAATGGCTATGAAACTACACGAGTATCAGGCGAAGCAGGTCTTCGCCGACGCTGGGATTCCGACGCCAGCGTCTCAACTCGCCTCCGACGTCGACGGCGCTGTTGCCGCGGCCGAGGAGATCGGGTATCCAGTCGCGATCAAAGCGCAGGTACAGGTCGGCGGCCGCGGGAAGGCCGGCGGGATCAAACTCGTCGACGACGAGGCGGAAGCCCGCGAGGCAGCGGACGAGATTCTGGGGATGGATCTCAAGGGCTACCACGTCGGCAGCGTCCTCGTCGAGGAGGCAGTCGACTTCACCAACGAACTCTACGTGGGGATCACGATGGACCGCGGCGAGGGCAAACCCGTCGCGATGGTCTCGACGAAGGGCGGCGTCGACATCGAGCAGGTCGCCGAGGACGACCCCGACGCCATCGCGCGCGAACACATCGACCCCGCCTTCGGGATGCACCCGTACCAGGCCCGCAAGGCAGTGTACGACGCCGGCGTCGATCAGGCGATCGCCCGCGACGTCTCGAGCGTCCTCACCACGCTCTACCAGCTCTGGGACGACCGCGACGGCGCAGACGCCGAGATCAACCCGCTGATGGTCACCGCGGACGACGAGGTCATCGCGGCCGACGCCGTGATGAACATCGACGAAGACGCGCTCTTCCGCCAGCCCGAGTTGGCGGAAATGGAAGCGGAAGCCGCAAGCACCGGCGACGAACTCGAGCAAAAGGCCGACGAGTACGGCTTCGACTACGTCCGTCTCGATGGTAACGTCGGGATCATCGGCAACGGTGCCGGGCTCGTGATGACCACGCTCGACCTCGTCGACCACTACGGCGGCAAGCCGGCGAACTTCCTGGACGTCGGCGGCGGCGCGAAAGCCGAGCGAATCGCGAACGCGCTCGACATGGTGTTCTCCGACGACAACGTCGACAGCGTCGTCTTCAACATCTTCGGCGGGATCACCCGCGGCGACGAAGTCGCCAAGGGGATCAACGAAGCGCTCGAGCAGTTCGACGAGATTCCGAAGCCCGTCGTCGTCCGTCTCGCGGGGACGAACTGGGAGGAAGGCATGGAGATTCTGAACGAGGACCTCGTGACGGTCGAACAGACCCTCGAGTCCGCGGTACAGCGTGCTGTCGAGTACGCTGGGGAGGTGAACGACCAATGAGTGTACTAGTCGACGACGACACGCGCGTCGTGGTACAGGGCATCACCGGCGGGGAGGGCAAGTTCCACGCCGAACAGATGATGGAGTACGGCACGAACGTCGTTGCCGGCGCAGTCCCCGGCAAAGGCGGTCAGGAGGCCGCCGGCGTCCCCGTCTACGACACGGTCCACGAGGCCGTCGAGGAAGAAGACGCCGACACCTCGGTCATCTTCGTCCCGCCGGCGTTCGCCGGCGACGCCGTCTTCGAGTCGCTCGATTCGGATCTCGACCTCGCGGTCGCGATTACCGAGGGTATCCCGACCCAGGACATGGCTCGAGTCAACAAGCGGCTCTCCGAGACGGACACCCGTCTCATCGGGCCGAACTGCCCCGGTCTCATCACGCCCGGCGAGGCTAAACTCGGCATTCTCCCCGGCAACATCTTCTCGGAGGGGAACGTCGGCCTCGTCTCCCGCTCGGGAACGCTGACCTACCAGGTCGTCGACAGCCTGACCAACCGCGGCATCGGTCAGACGACCGCGATCGGTATCGGCGGCGACCCGATCATCGGCACCGACTTCGTCGACGCCCTCGAACTGTTCGAGGACGACCCCGACACCGACGCCATCGTCATGTGCGGTGAGATCGGTGGCGAGGACGAGGAGGAGGCCGCCGCGTTCATCGACGACTACGTCGATACACCGGTCGCCGGCTTCATCGCCGGCCGAACCGCACCGCCGGGCAAGCGAATGGGCCACGCCGGTGCGATCGTCTCTGGCTCCGGTACCGGCACCGCCGAGAGCAAGATCAACGCGCTCAACGACGCCGGCGTCCCCGTCGGCGACACTCCCGAAGAAGTCGCCGACCATATCGAAGGCTTCCTCGGGTAGCCTCGAGTCGGGACACCCGCAGCTCTCGATTTTTGGCGGTCGAGTCGGTTTCGGTACGAAGATTCAGGTGTGAAACGGGATCTATCGGTTCGTGACGATCGTGCGAACGTTTGTTATGCGTTAGGGATACTAGTCGAGTATGTCCGAAACCGACGACGACGATGCTTCGACAGCCGAAGCCTCCGACGGCGTCGATGCGAACGACGGTCTCGTCCCGGCCACCGTCGAGGACGCCAGCGGGTACGGACTGTCGCTTACGCTGGTCGGCGGCGTGTTGCTCGCGCTGGCGTACTACGGCTATCTGGCAGTAACCGGCCCGCAGACGCTCGGACAGGCAGTTCCCGAACCGTTCTATCTGCTCGTCTTCGCGCTCCTGTTCGTCCTCGAGTTGTTTCAGAGCCGCGAGCGCGGGGCGATGGCGGTGGTTCGAGCGATCGCCCTGGCGCTGTTCTACGGCGGGCTCACCGCGTTCGCGATCGAAGGCGGTCTCTACCTCTGGAACACTCCCGAAGCGGCGCTCGAAGGCTTCGCCGGGGTCACCGTGCTGGCGGTGTCATTGATCGTCGCCGCGCTGGCATACTTCTGTTATCTCACCGTCCTTGAATCGGGTCGCTGACGTCGTCTATAGGCCCTCGTCGGCCAGCCATTGCCCGCACCGTGGTGATGATCGCTCGAGCCGTCGGGTTCGATATGGCCCACATCGAGTGTGCGTCCTGCGGGTTCGAGCACACGATTCCGGAGCGCGAAGACGATCCGGGCGGCGGCACGCGGTGTCCGAACTGCGGCGAAAAACCGTTCTCGGTTCGTCGGGACGGCCTCGAGTGGCATCCCGTGCTGTAGCGAAGTCACGAAAGAAGACGTCCAAGAAGACAACTGAGACGACCGATATCGTCGGCCAGTGACGAGAGTCGGGCTGACAGTCCGACGCTTAGAACAGACCGCCGAGCTTCGAGCGCAGCCAGCCGAGGACGCCGCCGGATCCGTCGTCGTCTTCCACCGTCGCCGGCACGTCGCCCTCGTCTTTGGTGACGAGTGCCGTTTCGTCCGACTCGGAAACATCGGCGGTCTCCTCGGGCGTGTCGTCGTCCTCGAGTTCGAGGTCACCGGCTTCCGGATCGGAGGAGTCGAACTCACTCTCTTCGTCGGTTGCCGGTTCCGTCTCCGCGGCGGAGTCGGCCGTGTCGTCCTCGAAGATAGTGCCGGTCGCTTCTTCGGGTTCGCCGACACCGTCGGACTCGTTTTCAGTCGACTCGCCCTCGGCTTCGGTCTCGGGAGACGCTCCGGACTCCACCCAGAGGAACTCCTTTTCTTTCGTCCGCCCGGTGAGCAACAGATCCGCGAGTTCGTCGTCGTCGACGCGGAGGTCGTCGTCGATCTCGGGCTCCGGATCGGGGTCGTCCGCGCTCGCGATGATGTCCTCGGGACTCTCGTCCGCGAGCACCTCGTCGGCGTCGTTCTCAGCGTTGGCCCGGAGCTGCCCGAAGACGTCCGCAGCCGTCTGATCTTCGACGCCGTCGGCACTGGTATCGTCCCCATCCCCCGCCGTCGACTCAGCTGTCGACTCGTCGTCCGCCCCCTCGAGTGACTCGTCCGCGAACTCCCCGAATAGTTCGTCGGCGCTCGCCCCCACGTCGAACGCGTCGTCGCCCGAGTTCGTATCTGTCGTACTATCTACCATGAACCTCTTCCAAGAATATACATAATAGCACGACTTTAACTTTTGGAATTTTTTCACCAGCAGCGGCCAGAACTGATAGTGTATTAGTGTGTCGGCCGTTTTCGATCGGTCTCGCAACCGTTGGTTGAAAATATCACAGTTTTTTGGCCATCGAAGAACGTTCGTGTGATTTGTCGTCGGCATCGGTTCGAAGCAGTCGTCTACAGGCCGTCCAACGGTGATTACCTGCGATCACCGAGTTGGTTACCGGAACGTGACGATCGTCGTGTTCCGACGAGGGATGTAGCCGCAATCCCACACTTTGAGCGGTCACGACGCCATTACCGCGCCCGCTCCCCGACGGTATCGGTGTTCGGTCCTCGAGTTCGTAATCGTCGACCGGCCGGACGACGAGCCGAAACCGACGGACGGTTCGAACGATGAACAACTGATTACCGGTCGCCGGCGATGCAGTGTGCGGGCATCGGCGTCTCGGCTGTGTACCGATCGACAGCTATCGAACGTCTCAGTCGGCATTTCGTTACCGAGATAGCCGGAAATCCAATTCGAGATTGGATTCGCCCGTTCGGTAGAAATACGCGCAACGACCCAGAACGATCAACTCAGTTTATTGGGGAATCCACCCACTATCTGGTGCAGTCCGACAGTCGCATCGGAGACGATTTTCGGAGGCAGCGAGGAGACCATGAGAGACAACAATCAGCGAACGCACGAGGACCGGGCGTACGACATCGGTCTGTCGCGTCGCACGCTTCTGGCGGGGACGGGCGCAGTCCTCGCCGCCGGTACAGTGGTACCGGCGACAGCGTTCGCACAGGAGGATGGAGCCGCCGAAGCCGGCATCGACGAGGGAATCGAACGCCTCGAGGATGAGGGCATCGAAGTCACGGATGAACAGCGAGAGGCGGCGGTTGATGCGGCGACCGACGCTGCTGATGAGCATCCGGACGCGGACGACGATCAGATCTTCGGAGCCGCGAGCGGGGCGGTGTTCGGAGCGCTCGAAGTGGAACCCGAGGAAGAGCCGGAGACGGATCCGGAGGAGTTCGAGGTTCCGGACGAGGACGACGACGAACTCGAGTTGCTGGCGCTCCAGCAGTCACAGACCCAGCAGGTCGACGCTTCGCAGGTCCAGGCGCTTGTGGGCGGCGGAATGAACGGCGCGCTCGCACAGTACCAGCGCGTCACCGCGACACAGATCCAGCACGCGGCGAGGGGAGCGTGCCGCGGCGCGGCGTATCAGTCGCAGGTCGTGACCGTCGAGCAACTCCAGATCGCCGCACTCGGCGGTGCGGCAGGGTCGCTCACGCAGGCGCAGTCGGTGTCGGTGACGCAGATTCAGGCGGCGGCCTGGGGCGGATCCTCGGGCGCACTCAGCGGAGTAACCCAGCACCAAAGCGTCTCGATCACCCAGTTACAAGCCGCTGCACAGGGTGCCGCGGAAGGCGCTGCTCGCGGAGCGGCCCAGCGACAGGATGTCGGTGCCGACCAGCTGATGGCGGCCGCCTACGGCTGTGCCCAAGGGGCGGCGATACAGACGCAGGTCACGAGCGTGACCCAGATCCAGGCGCTCGCCATCGGCGCGGCGCGCGGTATCGTCGTCACGTTCGTGCAGGTGACGATCATCCAGATTCTACTCGTGGCGAGGCAGGCGGTCGCCGCGATCAGCGTCGTAATCGTCCAGATCTCGCTCGTCAGTATCACGCAGATCCAGCAGTACGCGGCGCAGTCCGCAGCCAACACGATGGAACGAGTCGAATCGGAGGGACTCGAGAGCGAAGACGAAATCGAAGAGGCTGCGTCCGATGAAGCGACGACGACCGCCGAAGAGGAAGGCTACGAAGAGAACGGAGAGGAGGATGGTGACGGCGAAAACGGTGACGCCGAGAACGGTGATGACGACGGCGACGATGAAACTGGCGACGGTGAGAACGGCGATGGAGGCGACGTGGACGGCGATGAAGACGGTGAGAGCGGCAACGGTGAAACAGGTGACGGCGCGAACGGCGAGGGAGAGACTGGTAACGGTGAAAACGGTAACGACGTTGGCAACGGCGAGAACGGCAATGGTAACGGCGACTCGGGCAACGGTGTCGCAAACGGCAACAACGGAGGTAACAGCGACGCCGGCAACGACGCGGCCAACAACGGTGCCGATGGCGGCGATACACCGACGATGAGCTTCTGAAACGCCTCCCGGAACGGAGCCGGAACCGCTCTGGCTCGCGGGCGTTTCGTGACGTGAAACCCACACGAACCGACCCGGATTGCTCGAGTTCGCCGTCAAATGCCCCTGTTTTCGGGTCGTTTCAATCCGGTACACCAGCCGAGAGCGTCGTCTCAGGTCTCGAGTCGGCCCGATACCCGTTCGTCGCAATAACAGGACGTTCCCCAAACATTTTATTCTCGTTAACCGCCATTCGATATGTGGTTTACGAGACGAACAACCAGACGGTCGACGACGCACTCGAGCGCGTGCTAGCCGGCGAGCGACTCGATCGAACCGACGGGCTCGCGCTGCTGGCCCAGCCGGTCGAGGCGCTCGCCGAGGCCGGCGCCGCCGTGCGCGATCACTTCGGCGACGGCACGGTTGACGCGTGCTCGATCGTCAACGCGAAGGCGGGCAACTGCGCCGAGGACTGTGGCTTCTGTGCGCAGTCGGTCCACTTCGACACCGGCATCGATACCTACGGCTTCCTCGGGCCCGAGAAGATCCTCGAGGCGGCCACACGCGCCGAACGCGACGGGGCCCAGCGCTTCGGCATCGTCGTCGCGGAGAAAGGCGTCTCCAAGGAGAACCGGCCCGAAGAGTGGGCGGAGGTCCTCGAGTCCATCCGACTCGTCAGAGACGAGTGTGATCTCGAGGTCGACGCCTCCCTCGGCATTCTCACCGAAGAAGAGGCCGCGATCCTCGCCGACGAAGGGATCAATCACTACAATCACAACATCGAAACCTCGCCGCGGTACTTCCCCGAAATCGTCGGCACGCACAGCTTCGAGGACCGCGTGAAAACGCTCGAGGTCGCCAAGGAGGCCGGCATGGACCTCTGTGCCGGCGTCATCCTCGGGATGGGCGAGACGCCGACCGACCGCGTCGACGCCGCTATCGCGTTGCAAGAGATCGGAATCTCCTCGCTCCCGGTGAACGTGCTCAACCCGGTCGCGGGGACGCCGTTGGCCGAAGAGGGCGTCGAGATCAGTACCGAAGAGATCGTCAAAACGGTTGCAGTGTACAAACTGCTCCACCCCGAGTCCCGCGTTCGGCTGACGGGCGGTCGCGAGGTCAACCTCGACCCAGACGAGCAGCATCTGCCGCTCGAGGCGGGTGCCGACGGCCTGCTCACGGGCGACTATCTGACGACGGAGGGTCAGTCACCCGGCGAGGACCTGGAGATCGTCGAACGCGCGGGTCTCGAGCCCAACATGGAGACCAACGAGTTCGATCCCGAGGCGGTCAAGGCCCGCCACCGCGACTCGGCGGAGTCGTCGACCGAGACGACGGCGAGTACGGGCGGAGAACCGAGCGACGACTAGCGAATCAGCACGACGACATCACACCGATACACATGGACGACATCACGTTTGCAGTACTCGGAACGGGAGGAATCGGCCGACGAGCACTCGAAGTGAGCCAGCACAAGGACCATCTGACGCCCGTCGGAGCCTGTGACCGCCACGGCACCGCGATCGATTTCGATGGGCTGGACGTGGACGAGCTGTTGGCTGCAACCGAGGGCAACATCGATAACGAAGTCGCGACGGACGGCGGAACGGGCGCCACACCAGCAGACGGCGAGGGCGGCGTCAAGCAACACGGCGAGAACAGGGGCGTCGTCGCCTCGAGTCAAGCCCGTCCCAGCGAGGATCCGATTCAGGACGTGATCGACCACGGCGACGAGATCGACGCCGTCTTGCTGGCGCTGCCGAACTACGAACACGACTTCATCCCGCGGGTCGCCGACCGGTTCCTCGAGGGCGGCTACTCGGGCGTCATGATCGACGTGCTCAAACGCTCGCGCGTGATCGACATGTTGGACGAGCGCGGCGACGAGTTCGAAGACGCGGGTATCACGTTCATCTGTGGCGCCGGCGCGACACCCGGCCTGCTCACCGGCGCTGCGGCGCTCGCAGCCCAATCGTTCGTCGAGGTGACGGACGTCGAGATCTGGTGGGGCGTCGGTCTCAAATCCGGCTACGAGGATAATCGGGGCACCGTCCGCGAGGACATTGCCCACCTTCCCGAGTACGACATCGAGACGGCTCGAGACCTCTCGGACGCGGAGATCGAGGACGTTATCGACGACCACGACGGCGTCATCGAGTTCGAGGACATGGAACACGCCGACGACGTGCTCCTCGAGCGCGCGGGCGTCTGCGACGCCGAGGACGTGACCGTCGGCGGCATCCTCGACGTCGAAAGCGACGCGAAACCGACGACGACCACCGTCAGCGTGACGGGAACGACCTTCGACGGCGAGACGGCGACGAACACCTTCCAGCTCGGCGACGAGACGAGTATGGAGGCCAACGTTAACGGGCCGGCACTCGGTTACCTGAAGACCGGCGTTCGGCGTAATCGTGCGGGCGAGTACGGCGTCTTCGGTCCCGCCGAACTGATGCCGGGGTTCTGAGACGGGAGCGACTGCACCGTCTCTCTGGCGTACCGATCCTCAGTTCCAGGCGCCGTATCAATCCACGGTTCCAGGCGCCGTATCAATCCACGGTTCCAGGCGCCGTATCGGTCGAACCTACAGCCCAGCGGGCGTCACAGTAACGAGTACGATCGTAACAACCCACGTGATGCGTGCAACACAGAACCGTGAGAGTCAAACCATGGCACTGACACCGTACACCCGAATGGAAGACCGCGGGTTCGACCTCGAGGATCGACTCGACGTCCTCGAGAAATCCGATCTGAAACGAACGCTCTCCCCCGTCGACCGGGTCGCCGAACGGGGCTACTTCGCACCGCCCTGTGGCGGCGAGCTACCGGTTCTCGATTCGGCCGAAGCGCTGGTGTTCGCCTCGAACAACTATCTGGGGCTGACCGACGATCAGCGCATTCAGGACGCGGCCCGGCAGGCCGCCGCGACCGTCGGCACGGGTGCCGGTGCCAGTCGTCTCGTCACCGGCGACACGATGGTGCATCAGGACTTAGAGCGCGTGCTCGCCGAGACGAAAGGGACCGAACGCGCACTCGCGTTCGCCTCGGGGTACGCCGCGAACGTCGGGACGATCACGGCCCTCGAGCCGGACGTGATCTTCTCCGACGAGTACAACCACGCGAGTATCATCGACGGCTGTCGGCTCACGGACGCCGACTCGATCGTCTACAGCCACTGCGATCCGACGAGCCTGCGGACGAAACTCGAAGAACGAGACAGATCCGCCGGCGACGCGGACGAGTCGTGGCTGATCGTCACCGATTCCGTATTCAGCATGGACGGGACCGTCGCACCGATCGCAGAGCTCTGCAACCTCGCCGAAGAGTTCGGCGCGTGGGTGATGGTCGACGAAGCCCACGCGACGGGGCTCTACGCGAACGGCGGCGGCGTCGTTCAGTCGGAGGGACTCGAGGATCGTGTCCACGTCCAGATGGGGACGCTCTCGAAGGCGCTGGCGAGTCAGGGTGGCTACGTCGCGGGGAGCGACGAGTTGATCGAGTGTCTCTGCAACGACGCTCGCTCGTTCGTCTTCTCGACCGGGCTCGCGCCGCCGGCCGCGGCGGCCGCGAGCGAGGCGCTCCACGTCGCCCGCCACAGCGACGTCCGAGAACGGCTCTGGGAGAACGTCGCCCACCTCCGGGACGGCCTCGAGTCGATGGGCTTCGAAGTGATCGGCGACTCGCAGATCCTCCCCGTCCTCGTCGGCGACCGACGGGATGCGCTCGCGCTGGCCGACGGACTCCGCTCGCGAGAGATCGTCGCACCCGCGATCCGTCCGCCGACGGTGCCGGAGGGAACGAGTCGAATTCGCGTCGCTCCGATGGCGACCCACGAACAGCGCGACATCGTCGCCTGTCTCGAGGCGTTCCGGGCGGCGGGCGAAGACGTCGGGATTCTCTGAGGACCACCGATGAGCGAGACCAGCACCACGATCGCGATCGTCGGCACCGGTACCGGTATCGGAAAAACCGTCGTAACCGCGGGGATCACGCGCTGGCTCCGCGAGAACGGCGCGGATGCGCGGGCGATCAAACCCGCCCAGACCGGCTATCCGCCGGACGACGACGCCGGTTTCGTCGCCGAGGCGTGCGAGGCGGACGAGGCCGCGACCTGTCCGCGCTATCTGGAACCCGCACTCGCGCCGCGCGTGGCCGCAGCGGAAGCTGACGAGGAACTGACGTACGACTCGATTTTGTCGGCATGCGAGGATGCTATCGCGAACACGTCACATCCGATCGTCGAGGGGATCGGCGGCCTTCGAGTGCCGCTCGCCGAAGATCGTGAGGTGATCGATCTCGTCGCCGACCTGGAGGCGACCGCCGTCGTCGTCACACGCTCGGGACTCGGGACGCTCAATCACACCGCGCTCTCGATCGAAGCGCTCGAGCGCCGCGGCATCGACGTCGCCGGTATCGTTTGCAACGAGTACGCCGGTGAGACAGTCGCCGAGCGAACCAACCCCGCCGAACTCGAGCGTATGACCGGCTACGCGGTCGAAACGGTGCCGCCGCTCGAGGGTGAGACGCCGCGAGCACTGGCTACCGGTGTCGAAACCGCACTCTCGTCGAGGTTTCTAGAGCAGTTTCTGGCTGCAGACGGCTGACGGAATCGGATAGCGATTAATCGGCCGACGGCGCTCGCCGCTTTTCGTCGACGGCAGTCAGCTCATCCTCGAGAGCGCTGTTTGGGGCGGTATCGGACAGCTCGACGACCATCGTGACGAGTTCCGACTTCCGGTGCTCGACCTCGAGGTGGACGCGGAGGTCCGTCCGGTCGTCGTACGATTCTGTACAGAGAGGGCAGCATAGTTTCTCAGTCATTCGCCCGATCACCGGTGTCTACTGTCGACGGTCTCCAAAGTAATAGTGTCGATCGTTCTACACGCAGATATTTCAACAGCGGCGGACAGTCCACCGACCGCGCAGTTACATGAAGTCGCTCAGTCCGGACTGGTCGTCGTCCGGTTCGGGATCCTCGACCGCCGAGTCGGGTTCGGGCTCGTCATCGTCGTCTGCCGGCCCCGCGGCGGCGGTCAACGTCTCCTGATTGTCCGCATCGGATTCACCGGACGCGGTGTTACTATCGTCGACCGTCGCGGCGTCGTCCGAGTCGGTATCGGTCGTCTCGTCGTCGCTCGAGTCACCGGTGTCGAAGAACGCGCTGCCGGAGTGTTCGACCGTCTCCTCGGTGAGCAGTTCCTCGGCGTCCTCGACGACCGACTGGACCTTGTTGGTGTCCTTCCCGCTACCGGTGATGAACGACACCTCCGATTCGTCGAGGTCGTAGGTTGCAGCCATCCGAACCGTGAGGTCGCGGTTCGTGCAGTGGTGAGTCATCGCCGAGAGGAACGGGAGGATCTCCCGGCGTGCGGTGGCGACGCTCGTTCCCTCCTGTTCGGCGATACGTTCCGCGATGGCGTCGCGGGTGTTCCGCGTTCCCTTCGTTCGGCCGAGTTTCGACCAGTAACTCGGCGGGCCGTAGCGGGTCCAGCCGCCTTTCGGTTCGCGGCGGGAGGCGGCGACGCCGGCGGTCATGTTGTCCGTCGCGTAGCGCCAGTAGGAGTAGTTCTGGGTGGCGCGAACGCGGCCGAGCCACCGATCCGCGTTCGCGAGGTAGCCGTAGGCGTCGGCCAGCTCCGCCCCCTCGTAATCCTTCGGCATGTTGTCCTCGATCCAGTTCAACATCTCGTCGGGGTTCTCGTCGACGTCGTAGGATGCCCGCAGCGCCTCCTCGGCCGTCGCCTCCTTGATGACCGTATCGAGGAAATCGAAGATGCCCTCGGTTCGGTCGCGCTGGCTCGTGACGACGTCGTCGACGGTCAGCTGGTCGGCTTCTTCGGCGACCGCCTGGAGGTCGTTGACCGCCGATCGCAGGTCGCCGCTCGTCGACTCGGCGATCTTTTCGAGCGCTTCCTCCTCGAACTCGACGCCCTCGCGCCGACAGATGTCTCGCAGGACGGGCACGATGGAGCGCTTCGAGACGTCCCGAAACTCGATCGTCTCGCAGCTATTGCGCAGCGACTGGCTCATGTCGTAGAACTCGTTGGCCACGAGGACGACCGGCTGATTGGCCTCCTTGACGACGCGAGTGACCTCTCGAGAGCCGCCGTAGTCGGCGTTGCCGTGGAAGTTGTCCGCCTCGTCCATGATCACGAGTCGTCGACCAGCGCCGCCCGCCGTGAGCGTCCCGCTCTTGGATGCCTCGCCCGCAACCCGTTCGATGACGTCGGCCCCGCGGCTGTCGCTGGCGTTGAGTTCCATCACGGGCCAGCCCATATCGTTGGCCAGCGCGTGGGCCGCGGAGGTTTTCCCGATGCCCGGACTGCCGTGGACGATCACCGACTTCCGGTGGTCGTCCCACGTCTCCGCCCACTCCTCGAGGCTGTCGCGGGCCTTGTTGTTTCCGCGTACCTCCGACAGCGTGGTCGGGCGGTACTTTTCGGTCCAGTCGCTCATTGTGATGTGGTTGGGGTGAGCCGCGTTTAGTGGTTGCGGAGCGTCACTGTTCGTCGACCGTCTTTAGGTCGAGACGGGACGTAACGCCCTCGTACGTGTCGTCACTCGAGACGATCGTGTCGCCGTGGGATTCGACGAGGTGGAGCGCGTCGAACGGCGTGAAGCCGTGATCTTCGACGTACGTTGCCGCGGCGACGACGGTATCGACGTCACCGCGTACCTCGACGAGGGTGGCGGCGTTCGTGACGACGCGTTCGGTGTCTCGGTCCTCGCGGTAGGCAACCAACAAAAGTTCGATAAGTGTGAGCTGTGACGTCCACAACTCGTCTCGTCGGTCTCGGTATACGGTTTCGGCGGCATCGCCGAGCCAATCGTCGTCCTTGATGAGCGCGAGCAAAAAGTCGGTTTCCGCGTACATTTATCGGCCGGCCTCGTCGAGGGCCGCTTTTCGTGCGTCTTCACGAAGTTCGTCGGCCGACTTGTCGACGTCCGCGAACTCGTCTCTGAGCGCGTCGAGCGGGTCGTCAGCGATTGGAACGAGTTTGATTCCGTCGTGAAGTTGAACGATACGATATCGCTCGCCGTATCGTTCTCGGACTTCCTTCGGGAGCGTGAGACGACCACGGTCGTCTAGCGACGCATCAGACATGGCTTGCTGTACGGTGGGCGAAGATAAAAATTTTCCCCGAGTGAGCCAAGGTACCCATCAGCGAGGGTCGCTATTACCGTTCTCTCGTCCGTCCGCGAACCATCGATTACCCCGCAAAATACATCGAATGTACATCATATTATACAGCGTTCTCGACCCAGTCGGTCGACGAGATTGCCGGCATTTGTGACGACGCGTCCGGCATCTCGTTCCTCTCGGAAAGCAACCGCCAACAGTCAGCGATCCCGTAAGGATCGCCGTCGAAGAATACGCTGCTGGCTTCGGTCCGACTAACAGTCGGGCGGACGGTCTCCGCGAGCGGAGATAGTTGAGCACTCTTAAGACCCGCGGCCGACAGCATGTCCGTATGCAACCGCGCGACCTGTCCGATCACGTCGCTTACGAGGCGGGTCGAGGCATCGAGGAAGTCGCCCGAGAGCTCGGGCGCGACCCCTCGGAGTTCGTCAAACTCGCCTCGAACGAGAACCCCCACGGCCCCTCTCCCGCGGCCGCCGTGGCGCTCCGCGAGGCCGCCTCGAGCGTGAGCTCCTACCCGAAAGCCGCTCACGCCGACCTCACCGCTGCCATCGCCGACCGCTGGTCGGTCACCGACGAGCAAATCTGGCTGGCCAACGGCGGCGACGGCGCGCTCGATTACCTCCACCGGGCGACGATCGAGCCCGACGATACAATTCTCGTCCCCAACCCCGGCTTCGCCTACTACGGGATGAGTGCCCGATTCCACCACGGCGACGTCCGAGAGTACGCCCTCGAGCGCGAGGACGACTTCGAGCAGACGGCCGAGACCGTCCTCGACGCCTACGACGATGAGCGGATCGTCTTCCTCACGAGCCCGCACAACCCGTCGGGATCGACGATCCCCCTCGCGGACGTCGAGCGAATTGCCGATGAAACGAACGAGGAGACGCTCGTCGTCGTCGATGAGGCCTACGGCGAGTTCGCCGACCGCGACAGCGCCGTCGCCCTCCTCGAGGGCGAAGACGGTTTCGACGCCCGGGACGACGTCGCCGTCGTCCGGACGTTCTCGAAGGCCTACGGACTGGCCGGCGTGCGACTGGGCTACGCTATCGTCCCCGACGAGTGGGCCGACGCCTACACCCGGGTGAACACGCCGTTCGCCGCCAGCGAGTTGGCCTGTCGGGCCGGGTTAGCCGCAATCGACGACGACGAGCACGTCAACCGGACCGTCGAAACGACCGAGAACTCGCGAGCGTACATGCGCGAACACATCGACGCTCACGTCTGGGAGAGCGAGGGCAACTTCGTCCTCGTCGACGTTGGGGATGCCTCGAGCGTCGCCGAAGCGATGCAGGAACGCGGCGTCATCGTCCGAGACTGTACGAGTTTCGGCCTGTCAGGCTGTATTCGTATCACTTGCGGGACCGACGACGAGACCGAACGCGCCGTCGAGACACTCAACGAGGTGCTCGCGGATCTCGGTCTCGATGCCGACGAGGGCGACGCGGACGGCGACGAAGCGACCGACACCGACATCGACGCGGAGGTGACCGACACGTGAGAGTCGCCGTCACCGGAACCCCGGGAACCGGGAAGACGACCGCGACGGACCTGCTAGCGTCCCGTCTGTCGAGCGCGGACGACGACTCGCTTCCCGAACTCGAGACGATCCACCTCAATCGCGTGCTCGAAGACGAGGGACTCTACACCGACGTCGACGCCGACCGCGAGAGCAAGATCGCCGACCTCGACGCCTTGGGCGAGTGGCTCGAGGGACGGGACGACGTCGTGATCGACTCCCACCTCGCCCACCACTTCGAAGCGGATCGAGTGGTCGTCCTTCGGTGTCGGCCCGACCGGCTCGAGACCCGCTTGCGCGAACGCGACGAGACCGAGGCGAAGGCCACCGAAAATGCCGAAAGCGAGGCGCTGGACGTCATCCTCTCGGAGGCCGTCGACGAACACGGACTCGAGTCGGTTTACGAGATCGATACGACCGATCGGGATCCCGAGGACGTCGCGGACGCGCTCGAAGCGGTTGTCACCGGGACTCGCGAACCGAGCGCTGGCGAGGTCAACTTCGTGGGGTATCTCGCATGACGCTCGACAAGTTCCGCCCGTACATCTCACGGTTCCTCGACCCGTTCGTCAAGGGATTCGACCGCGTCGGGATGACTCCCGACGGCGTGAGTATCATCGCCTTCGGAATGGCGATTCTCGCGGCGGTCGCCTTCCTGCTTGGCGGCCGCGCGGATCCGGTCTGGTACGTCGCGGCCGCGACGCTGGTCTTTCTCAACGGCTGGCTCGACATCATCGACGGCGCGCTCGCCCGCGAGCAGAACGTTGCCTCGGCGGGCGGAGACCTCCTCGATCACGTTCTCGACCGCTACGCCGACATCGTCGTCATCGCCGGGCTGGCTGCCGGCGTCGGTGACTACTTCCTCGGCTTTCTGGCCGTGACGGGTGTCGTGATGACCTCCTATCTCGGCACGCAGGCACAGGCCGTCGGGCTGGACCGCGTCTACGGCGGACTGGTCGGTCGCGCCGATCGACTGGCGATCATCGGTATCGTCGGCTTTCTGGCCTTTCCGCTGTCGGGCGAGTACGGCGGGCTCACGCTGGTCGGCTGGCTCCTCGTCTTCCTCGCCGTCGTCGGCCATCTGACCGCACTCCAGCGGTTCTACTACTCCTGGTCGGCCCTGGAGTGAGCCTCCATCCCCCGGTTCGGGACCGCGCCGCATGGTTTATGACTCGCCGCGATATACGTTTCCTCATGGTTCAGTGCGAGATGTGTGGCGCCGAGACGTCGTCTCCGAAGACAATCAAGGTCGAGGGCGCGAAACTCGACGTGTGTTCGAACTGTACCGACTTCGGCACCGAAGTCAAGCAGCCCTCGAGCACGAGTTCCTCGAGCAAGTACTCGACGAGTTCGAGTTCGTCCTCGAGTTCGAGCGGCGGCTCGAGCGGATCGGGCTCCGGGTCGACCGCGAGCGGCGGGAGTTCGAGTTCCCAGCGTCGCAACGATATGTTCGACGACATGGACGAGCTCGCCACGGATTACGACGATCTCGTCCGGAACGCACGCGAGGGGAAAGGACTCAGTCAGTCGGATCTCGCCAACGAACTCAACGAGAAGGCGAGCCTGATTCGAAAGATCGAACGCGGTGATACGCTGCCGAGCGATCAGGTCCAGTCGAAACTCGAGGACTTCCTCGAGATCAACCTGAACGCGCAGGGTGGCTCCAGCGACGATACGGAGTGGTCGGGCGGTTCCTCCTCGGGGAGCTACACGCTCGGCGATGTCGTCAAGCGCAAGGACTGATCACAGTTCGGTGCCGCACGAGTCGCGGTTCGACGCCGTGCTGTCAGCGTCCGTCGCGCCGCCGCCGGTTCTCGAGACGAGGGTCCGTTGCATCGATAGTACCGACCGAATCGAGGTAGCGATCCGGGACCGTCTAGTCGCCGTTCCCCGGTCGCCGACTCGCAAGCTATTTCTTTCGGGCGAAAGGCTGTGCTGGTATGTTCGTCCTCGTCAACCTGAAGACGTACCCGTGTGATCCGATCGAAGTCGCGGAAGCCGTCCGCGACGTCAACGAGTCCACCGACGCTCGCGTCGCCGTCGCCCCGCAAGCAGCTAACATCGCGCCAGTCGCCGAGACGGGCGCGGAGACGTGGGCCCAGCACGTGGATCCGATCGACTACGGCAGCAACACCGGCCACACGCTGGCCGAATCCGTCGCCGACGCCGGCGCGGTCGGCACGCTGATCAACCATTCCGAGCAGCGACTGAAACTCGCCGATATCGATGGTGCCGTCCAGGCCGCTCAGCGGGCGGACCTCGAGACAGTCGTCTGTGCCAACAACCCCGCCCAGATCGGCGCCGCCGCGGCGCTCGGCCCCGACGCGGTCGCCGTCGAACCGCCGGAGCTGATCGGCACCGGCACGCCGGTCAGTCAGGCCGATCCCGACGTCGTCGAGGACGCCGTCGACGCGGCTCGAAACGTCGATTCGGACGTCTCCGTCCTCTGCGGTGCCGGCATCAGCACGGGCGACGACGTCGTCGCGGCCGGTGATCTCGGAGCCGAGGGCGTCCTCCTCGCCAGCGGCGTCGCGAAGGCTGACGATCCGACGGCGGCGCTCGAGGACCTCGTCGAACCGCTCTGAATCGATCTCGAACGACGCTGGTGACGGCAGGGATCGATGTTTGCCCGACGACTTTTCTCGCTGTCCGTGCTATCCATGGGTATGACCGATCACCGACCCGTCGGCGTCGCGCTCGAAAACCGACTCATGAGCCACGGAATCTACGTTCTCGACGTAGAGCGGCTCTCGGATGCGGGCGACCGGGAGGAAGATGGAGACGACCTGCCCGACGGAACGGGCTTTACCCTCGAGTACGAGACCGTCTCCGATTCGCCGGGGATCGGTACGGACGAGGTCGGTGCCGTCGTGCGGACGCTGCTCGATATCGCGAACGAACGCGAGTGGACGCCGGGTCGACTCGAGGTGACGTCGCTAACGACCGAGGGAGACGTCCGCGGCCACTGGCACGTCGAACGCGAGTGGTTCGACGCGCTGGGTCTCGAGTACGACGATCTCGAGTTCTCGGAGCGGGTACTCGAAACGAGACGCACGGATGTCGCCACGGAGTCTCGAAGTCACTGACCGTCGAACAGTTTCGAAACCATTGGCCGTCGACTCTCGCTCGATCGTCTGAGCCCATATCTAACCGTACGACGGCCGTGGGCGCCGCATCTCTCGTTTCAATTGCATCTATGGGTAGATTAATAGTGTCTCACACGCCTACTCGTTGTAGACCCGCAGATGACCGGAGAGCAGATCTACGTCTCACACGCGCCGGCGGACCTCGAACTCGTCCAGGAGCTGTTCTCGACGGTCAAGAACTTCCCCTTCGGCGTCCACATCGCCTTAGAAGAGGTTGGATCCGGTCGATCTCGCAAGCGACTCGAGGGGCGACTCGCGAACAGCGACGTCGTGGTCGCCGTGTTGACGGAGAGATCGGCCGACAGCCGGTGGATCAATCAGGAGATCGGCTACGCGCTGGCGAAGGGGATCCCCGTGATTCCGCTCTCCGACGACGAGCACCGACAGGGTGGGTTCGTCGGCGACGTCGACGGGGTGACGATCGACCGGCGGAACCCCTCGTACACGATCTTCAATCTCCTCAGCCGGCTGCGGAGCGAGCTCGCCCCGCTCGGTGCGCTGTCGGTTCCGAACTGGTACATCCGATTCCCCTGTACCATTCCCGACTGTGGCCATCCGGTCACGCTCGAGATCGAGCGCGATCAGACGAAGCTCTGGAAACGATACGAGCACGGCAAACTGCTGTCGACGTCGTGTGGCGTCTGTGACTCGACGTACTACTTCGACGCGGCCACGATCGGGTACGTTCGCCGCGAGGGCGGACTCTAGTCGTCTTCGGTGAGCCGTTCGTAGGCGTCCGTCACGAGCTGGAACGCCGACGCGCTCCCACTCTTTCGGTCGGGGTGGGCGCGCTTGACCTCTCGATGGAACGCCGATCGGATCTCGTCTGCGGTCGCCCCGCGCTCGACGCACAGGACCTCCCTCGCCTCCGCGCGCCGCATGCCGACGTCCGTGACGATACCGTCTCGTTCCGCGGCTTCCTTGCAGGCGGGACAGAGCCGTTCGCTTCGGCCGTCGATGGTCGTTACCGGAAACCGCTCCGCCGCGGTCCACTCGTTACACTGGGTGCAGAGGGATCTCTCGCCAGTCTCATCGTCGGTTCCGGTCGTCCGTTCGGCACTCACCTCGTTCGGGGTATCGTTCGAATTGGAGACACGGCGGTCGGTGCCGGAGCCCCGTCCCGGCACTTCGGCCACACAGGAGGGACAGCAGGCGACGACGGTGCCGTCGTCGAGCACTACGTCCTCGAGTTGTGACTCGAGATAGGTGTCGGTACAGCCGTCACAGCTGTCGCGACGCTGGTCGAGCGAGGAACACTTCCGGGCGGCCTCGCGGGCGTGGGGCTCACAGCGAGGGCAGCAGGCGACCCGTTCGCCGTCCGGCATCGTGACTGCCGTCAGCTCCTCGAGCGGAACCGTTCGGCCACATCCATCACAGCCACCGTGACGGTCACCGGCCACAGCCATTGGCTCCGTGTTTGTCACCATCCCTTATTAGTTCTTCTTCTGACAGACCCGGGAGCGGGTGTCCCGGAGCCGGCTGGTCGGCGCTGGCACCGGGTGGTCGCTCGAGGACACCGCCATCGAACGCCGCTTCACCCGTCCGAATCGCCGGGTCGATGACTGTCGACTGAACCGGGAAATCAATAGGGATTCGGCCTCGAGTCGTACGTATGGACACCGCAGTTCGAACGGCGTCCCGCTCGGAGTCGGTCGACCGAAAGACGCTCCTGGTCGCCGTCGGCGATATCGGCCTGCTCGCCGGCCTGGTGCTCGTCGGCCAGCTGAGTCACAACGTGAACCCGATCGACCAGCCCGTCGCCTCGCTCGAGGCGATCGCACCGTTCGTGATCGGCTGGCTGGCCGTCGCCGCCCTCGCCGGGCTCTACACGCGGTCGGTCGCAGCATCGGTGACGCAGTCCGTTCGACTGACAACCGTAACCTGGATCGCAGCGGCCAACGTCGGCTTGCTGCTCCGCCAGACCGTGTTCGGCGACACCGCCGTGTGGCCGTTTCCTCTGGTGATGACGGGATTCGGACTCCTCTTACTCGTTGGCTGGCGTATCGCGGTCGCGCTGATCACCGACCGGTTGTGACGATCCGCGTCGTCTCGAATCGTCGCATCTCACGATCCCCCTCTGATTGTTGCTAGCATGGTCTTTCCATCACGAGATCGCCTCGCGTATCGACCTATCACGATCCGTATACACGGCAGCTACGACCGAATAAAAAAGTGTATACAATGATTATAGATCTGGCCGAATCAGTGCTTCTCTGGACGAAGAGTACCGCACCGCCCTCTTGCGGTTAACAACTCAGAAGGGGGACGTTCTCATACAAAATATTACTGAAAGTGTCGCTCGACAGCGTTATTTTTCATCGCCAAGAGCGAGCAATAACGTCTCTATAAGTTATGGGAATCCACCACCACCGATACAAATTAGAAACGGGTCCACTATGAAGCGATTATGGGAAACGCTTATATGGCTATTTCTCATACTATCGAATAGTTATGACTGGATATTACGACATTGTTCTCGGCCTCATCCCAGTCGCACTGCTCGGGATCACTGCAGCCCTGACCTTCGTGGGTATCTCGTTGACAGCCGCGGTCCCGATCGGCTCGGTCGTTGCGATGGCGATCATCGGTCACGCGATGTTCGTCAACACCCCTTCCGACGTTCCCGACGAACCCCAGTCCGCACGGCCGCCGATGAACGCTGACTGATCGGTTTTCTCTCTCTACTGCCGTCTCCCCGGTTCCTATCTCCGTTCGCGTTCCGTTCTTCCCGACGACCGAAACGCCGTTTTGCTCGAGCGACGGCGAGATCACCGGCTTCGACAGCGGCGGGACGAGAATCGAGACCGTTACGGCGTCTCAACTCTACGAACGTGCGAGCGAGATAACTGGCACAACGAAGGAGAGCGTACCGTTGTCGGCGACGCTTTTCGGCCGCCTCGAGTCGACTACTCCGCCGGCCGTACCTTGAATCCGTAGCGCGTCACGCCCTCCTGCGTGTAGATCCGTCGGATCGTCGTCTCGATTCGATCGCTGACCGCGAACGCATCGGGGGCTGCGTCGGTACCCATCGCCGCGATACTCGCAGATTCGGAACCGTCCTCGGTCTCGAGCGCCACGATCGCGGCCGCGTAGTCACCGGAGCGGGCCTGCTGTTCGGCGAACTCCGGCGGCGCGCCGCCCTGCGAGATCGTCGTGACGGCCTCGATGGTCCCTTCGCCGGATAGCTGGACGGGTTCGTACTCGGAGAGTGCGCCACAACTGGAACACGCACCCTCTGGCGGGAACGAGAGCGCGCCGCACTCGGGACAGCGCCCGGCCTCGAGGTTGTAGCGTTGCGGAATCGAGCGCCGCCAGGAGGGGACGCTGACGTACGCGCCGCCGCCGGACGGCGGGCCGCTCGTGACAACGCCACGCTGGCGCAGGTATTCGGCGTAGGAGAGCGTGTCGTCGCTCTCGAGGTTCATTTCGGCGGGCACCTCGCCGTCCGATTCGACGACGAGCGCGTCAGCCCCCGCGCCGCTGCCGTGGGAGACCGCGAGGACGGAGCCGAAGCCGTCCGCGAGCGCGCTGGCCAGCGAGACAGGGACGCTCGCCGCGCCGAGATCGCCCAGCTCGTGGACCGTCGCCGCGGCCTGAATCTCGTCGGTACCGACGCCCGCCGCGCCTGCGGCGCGGTAGGGGAGCTTGCCGTCGGGAGCCTGAATTGCGGCCGCCTCGACGTCGGGTTCGGTCTCGAGCCCGGAGACGGCCCCGCCGATCGTCTCGGTGAACGCCGCCCGGTCGTACTGGGTGACACCGAGCCCCTGAGTCTCGTCCTCCCCGGTCGTTCGGAACCGGGTGCCGGGATAGGGAGTCGCGTACTCCGCGCGATCGACGATCTCTGCGGGACCCTCGAGCTCGAGAACGAACGCGGCCGCCCCGGCGCCGGCAGCGTGGTCGATGCCGTCGTCCGGATCGCCCTGCGGCGCGTCGGCCGCGACGACGAGACCGGTCGTGGAATTCGATTCGAGGGCGTCCACCCCGGCCCAGAGCGCGCGGGTGCCGGCGCGCGTGCTGCCCGCGAAGACGTGTCGCGTCGCCGTTTCGTCGATCTCGAGCATCGCGCCGAGCCGGGCCGTCAGATCCTCCTCGGCCAGCGGCGGTCGCGATGAGGCGAACGCGAGCCAGTCGACGCTCGCGGCGTCGACGTCGGCAGCCTCGAGCGCCCGACCCGCGGCCTCGAAGGCCATCGTCAGGGCATCCTCGTCGGCCGCGGCGACGGCCTTCTCCGAGATGCCGGCAGCCTGGAACTGTCCCCAGGCTTCCTGGAACGCCTCCGCGCTGATTCGGAACCGCGGCGCGTACGCGCCGACGCCGGTGATCGCGGTCATCAGGCGCTCACCTCCGTTTCCGATTCCTTTTCAAAGATGTGGACGACGGACGCACCGCCGCTGCCGCCCACGTTGTGCGTGAGTCCGCGTGCGGGACTGTCGACCTGTCGCTCGCCTGCTTTCCCGGAGAGCTGTTTGAACGCCTCGACGACCTGTCCGGCGCCCGTTGCACCGATGGGGTGGCCTTTGGACTTGAGACCACCGGAGGTGTTGACGGGGAGGTCGCCCCCGATCTCGGTCTCGCCGGATTCGATCAGCTGGCCGGCCTCGCCTTTCTCACAGAATCCGAGGTCCTCGTAGGCCAGCAGTTCGGCGATGGCGAAGCAGTCGTGGACTTCCGCGAAGTCCAGATCGTCGGGCTCGATGCCGGCCATCTCGTAAGCCGTCTCGGCGGCGCGCTGGCTCGCCGGTACGCCGGTATAGCTGTCACGCTGGAAGAGACCGACGTTGTCGCTGCCCGCGCCGACGCCTGCAACTCTGATCGGGTCGTCAGTGTACTCGTCCACGACGTCCTCGCTGACGATCAGGGCGCAGGCCGCGCCGTCGGAGGTCGGACAGCAGTGATAGAGGTTCAGCGGGTCCGCGACGACCGGGGCGGACTGGGCGTCCTCGAGCGAGCACTCGAACCCTAACTGGGCGTGCGGATTCTTCGCGCCGTTCGAGTGATTCTTGACGGCGACCCGCGAGAGCTGTTCGCGGGTGGTGCCGTACTTCTCCATGTGGACGCTGGCCATCTGGGCGTAGACGCCCGAGAAGGTGGTTCCGGAGAGTCGCTCCCACTCCGTCTCGCCGGAGACGCCGAGCCAGTACTTCGTCGCGTCCGAGCTCATGTCGGACATGATCTCGAAGCCGCCCGCGAGAACGACGTCGGCCATCCCGGACTTGACGGCCTGGACGGCCTGTCTGGTCGCGTAGCCGCTTGCCGCACAGGCGTTTTCGACTCGGGTACAGGGGACGCCGCCGAGTCCGACGTGTTCGGTGACGGCCGGTCCCGAGAGACCGAGCTGTCGCCCGCCGACGCCGAGATTGCCGACGAACGCTTCGTCGACATCGCTCGCCTCGATCCCGTTCGGTACACTGTCAGTGGCCGCCTCGAACGCCGTTCGGAACAACGACCGGTAGCTCTCCTCCGGGAAAGCCCCGTAGTCCGACTGCCCCGCGCCGACGAGATACGCGTCTCGCATACCCGTGGGTGGGATTTGCAAAGTGAAATAGCTGTACACTCGTGGCGAAAACTGTAACCTGGTGTGACCGATCTCGCATACGGTGGTAGCGACAGTGACGAGTGAAGTCGCTCGAGTGGCAGTCACACCCCGCGAGTCCTGTCTCTCTCCGTGCGGTTCGACACGGGGTTCAAGCGTCTCGCACTCCTACTGCGGTTCATGACCCGTGCGGCGGAACTCGTCTCTGTCCTCGAGACGACCGAGTCGCTGGTGATCGTCTGCCACGACAATCCGGATCCGGACTGTCTCGCCAGCGCGCTGGCTCTCGAGGCCATCGCGAGCGACCACGACGTCGAAGAGGTGACGATCGCCTACGGCGGCGAGATCTCACACCAGCAGAATCGGGCGTTCGTCAACATGCTCGATATCTCACTCGAGGCGGTCGAAAAAACGACGATCGACGCCTACGACAGCGTCGGCTTCGTCGACCACTCCCAGCCCGGCTCGAACACCGAGCTCTCGGCGAACATCACGCCGGATATCGTTGTCGACCACCACCCCGGCGAGCCGGTCGACGCGACGTTCGAGGACATCCGAACCAGGGTCGGTGCGACGGCAACCATCTTCGTCGAGTACCTCCGTGACCTCGAGATTGAACTGACGACGCGGCTGGCCTCCGCGCTGCTCTTCGCCCTCCACCGAGAGCGCCTGGACTTCGTCCGCGAACCGACCAGACGGGAGTACGAGGCCGCGCTCGCGGTCTACCCCGACGCCGACCTCGAGACGCTCGAGCAGCTGTACGGCAGCGCGTTCTCGCCGGGGACGATCGACGCGATCGGCCGGGCGATCGCGACCCGGGAACGCCGCGGCTCCTCGCTGGTCGCCAGCGTCGGCAAAACCCCCGAGACCGACGCGCTACCCCAGGCCGCGGACTATCTCCTCAATCTCGAGGGCGTCGACACCGTTCTCGTCTACGGCATCGTCAACGGCGCGATTCGGATGAGCGCCCGCTCGATCGACCCGCGAATCCACATCGGCGAGACGCTCCAGACCGGATTTGCCGAACTGGGGGCCGTCGGTGGCCACCACGATATGGCCGGTGGCCGGATCGAACTCGGTCTCTTCGCCGACGAGGCGGCCGACGCAGAGGCGTTGCTCGAATTCGCCGGCGGCCGTCTCACGCGCCGTTTCTTCGACGCGCTGAATCTCGACGACGACCGGTGATCCGTCGCCAGTCGATCCGTTCGCTCACCTGGTGGCGAGGCCGTTGCGACTGGACGACGAGTGCTCTTCGCGACATCGCTCACTCGAGGTCGATCGCATACGTTTCGTCCGAAGACTCGTATTTGGGCAGCCAGATCGTCAGGATACCGTTGTTGAGCGACGCCGTTACCGCATCCGCGTCGACCGGATCGGGAAGAGTTACCTGCCGGCTGAACGACTGCATTTTGCGCTCGTGACGAATGTAGGTTCCCGCTGATTCGGAGCCGTCGTCCGCCCCAGTCACGGTATCAGCCTCGAACGCCCCCTCGCGCTCGCCGTTGATCTCCAAGGTGTTACCCCGGAGCCTGCTCTCGAGGTCGTCACTGTCGAAGCCCGGGACGTCGACGGTGACCACGAACGTGTCGCCGTGATCGGTAAGGTCGAGTCGCGTCGCCGACCCGCCCGTGGAGAGATCGAGCTGGCTTCCGGCGTCGAACTCCGACTCCCACGACTTCGCGGTCGTCCCGAGGTGTCTTCGCAGTCGTTCGAACAGGTTTCCGAGACCGTCGAATGGACTGGGTCGATCTGACATGGGCTTGTGTCCCTTTCGTCGTCGATGGCGAAAAAGACCAGTCTCAGCGCGACGGACGGTCGTCGTTTCGAATGTATCGGGCCGATAGATTGCGGCAGAACCGAGGGGTGGGCTGGCCGTTTTTAGGCTCCTTCACGTACGGTCGCGTATGAGCACTGCACTGTTCGTCGTCAGCGAAGAAGGTTACTGGGGAGAGGAGTGCGTCGAACCACTCGAGACGCTCTCGGACGCGGGTCTCGAGATCACGGTTGCGACGCCCTCGGGGAACCCCCCGGAGATCGACGAGCGGTCGATCGACCCCGAAGAGGTCGGCGAGGAGACCGCCGAGCACGTTCGCGAGGTCCACGAGTCCGACGAGCGACTCAACGATCCGATCCCGACCGCACGGGCCGACGCGGAGGCCTACGACGCCGTCGTCTTCCCCGGCGGCCACGGGACGGAGTGGGACGTCAATCAGGACAGCGACGCTCGCCGACTCCTGCGCGACATCGTCGAGGACGAGTCCGGCGGGAAGGCGCTCGTGGTCTGTCACGCCGTCGGAATCCTCGCCTTCGCCCGCGACAGCCACGGCGCGTTCCTCGTCAACGGCCGCGACGTGACCGGCTTCCCCAACGAGTGGGAGGAGGGCATCGTCGACGAGAACGATTGCATGCCCAACGGCCGGAAACTGCCCTACTGGGTCGAAGACGAAGTGAAAGCCGCCGGCGGCAACTGGGACGCCGAACTCGAGGAAGACGTAAGCGTCACCGTCGACGGCGACCTCGTCACCGCCCGCGGTCCCGGCTCCTCGCACGCGGCGGGCGAGACGCTGCTCGAGGAACTCGAGCACTGATAGACCTGAAAGAACTGATAGATCGGCCCGTTTCGGTGCCAGCATAGCCCGCTCGAGTACGGCGATTTTGGCGCTAATCGTGGCGTTCGGCCCCGTTACGCGCGGACCGAGTCCGTTATACACACGGCTTCCTGAGGAGGTGTGTGGTCCCCGCCGAACCGAACACGTCCGCCCGAACCGATTCGTTAGAGAGTCACAGCTACCGCATCACCGTCGACGACGGGCGCGAGTCGTTCTACGCGCTCAGCATCGAGGACGCCACCAGCGAGGAGGCGTGGCTCATGTCTGATACCGTCGTCGCGCTGGATAACCTCCGTTGAGACCCTCCCCGCTCTGATGGGGCATGACGAAACGCGAGGCGTCTCGTTCCAACCGAAAACACAGGGCGCCTCGAGACGGAAATATCCGATCGAACGAATCGAAGACTTGCGTTCCTCCGATATGTCCAATTTTCCCCCGCGCTGGGTCGTTCCGGTTCGTAACGGTCTCGTAGCCGAGCAGGGTTGTAACGCGGTTGAACGCTCAGCCGTAGGGTTTTCTCGTGTCCGTTCCGTCCCCGAACTCGAGAGTTGCCGCTCTCGTCTTTCCGAATCTCGGACGATTGCCCAACAGCGACGCGACCACCCTCGTGGTTGATACGCTATTTGACACGTGCTTGGCGAGGACGGACAGGAACGGCTTTCCGCCGAATGTAGCTGATGCGCGTATCGCCTATCAGCCGTAGCACGGATGCCTGAAGTGATCTCGTATATCACTCGAAAAAGAGTAGATATCCAGAGACCTGCGCCGTGTGTCTGAGGGGGCCTCGGATCGACAGCACATTGATAAAACCGACTGTGGGGAGGAATTATAAGTCTACAGCCATACATTATCCTTCTCAGATAAGAATTTTGGCTGGAAAAGGTGGCTCAGATCAGTCTATAACTGAACAGCATTATTATAATTCAGAGCGAGAAAAATCCACAAGCTGGTCCCTAATATTGTGATAGACGGGCAGTATCCATAGATTAGGCGATATCACGATACAATGATATCTGCACACCAATGGAAATATCCAATATAAGATACCATCGAATTCACGACATTGTGAAAAATATATTATATATCTGCACAGGAAACAGATCGTTACACCTCACAAACACGGGGGGTTGACAATCAATGAAAAGCCAAGATTCGATAGAGACCGACAGTTCAGAAATCAATCGTAGAGTAGTGCTGAAAGGCGCCGGAGCGATGGGTATCGTGAGTGTTCTGGCGACCAGTGTGGCCGCAGGCACAACTCGAGGAAATCCGCAGGAGGGGTGTGATTGCCCTGAAGGTATTACGGGGAAATACGAGTTCAAATCCGGTGAGTTCGTACACGCTGAGGGTGAAGATCTCGTTACGATCGAGGACTACACCAACAAAGAGGGGGAGGAGAACGAGCCTGTTTCCGTTACGTATTCCGCGCCAGATGGACACGTCGTTACGAACGTTTGTTCGTTTGGCGGGGGCGACAACCACAGCGACAGTGGGACAGATGGCGAGTATACATCCGACCTCCGAAATCCCAATAATGGGAATCGAGTAGCGATCAGCAATATCACGTTCTGTGTAGAGGAGGACAACGGAGGCGAAAACGGCGACGACAACGGCGACGGCGACAACGGAGGCGAAAACGGCGACGACAACGGCGACGGCGACAACGGAGGCGAAAACGGCGATGACGAGAACGGAGACGGCGACAACGGAGACGGCGACAACGGCGATGACGAGAACGGAGACGGCGACAACGGAGACGGCGACGACAACGGAGACGACAACGGCGACGGCGACGACAACGGAGACGACAACGGCGACGGCGACGACAACGGAGACGACAACGGCGACGGCGACGACAACGGAGACGACGAGAACGGAGACGACAACGGAGACGGCGACGACAACGGAGACGGCGAGAACGGAGACGACAACGGCGAAGACGACGACAATGAGAAAGCCGATGGCGGTGATAGTAGCGCAGTAAGTAGTACTGAGGTGAACCAACAGAATAGCAACGTCCAGCAGGGCGAAGCAACATCGAGTTCTCGGGAGATGTCCAGTAGCTCTGTTTCCCAGAGCCAGAACGTTGGTCAACAGAACGTTGCTAACGTGGACCAGACGACGATCTCAAGCGGTGGTGACTCGTCTGGATCCTGAAACCTGAGTACGGGACTACACGCACAGATATACTTGACTCGACATTTTTGATCAGAACCAACGTCCGAGGAGACTGCGCTCTCTACGGATATGACTGGAAAACGTATCTCACGCGAAGAGTGTGAATTTCAACCAGTAACTTCCGTAAATTCGCCCCGTATGGTCGTCGCCGCAGCCACTCGATAGCTACCCTTCGTGATCGACGCCGAACTACTCGCGGGCGAATGTTCCCCGAGGTTCCAGTCCATGTCGATGAGAAAGTGCTTGAGGCCGCACAATCTACCTGCGTTCGATGAGACGCCGGACGTTCGTGGCTGGCGCTGGAACGACGCTCGCCGCTATCGTCGCGTCGGGTGCCGTGAGCCGGCCGTCGGGCAACGAGTCGCTGCTCGAGGCGGCCCGTCGACCCGGCAACGCGGGCGAAGCCAGTACCAGTACCGAGACGATTCTCTCTGACACCGTCCACGAGACGTCGCTGTACGTGATCGACGCGGCGGCGGAGGGACCGACGGCAATGATCTTCGGCGGTGTCCACGGCGACGAGCGTAGCGGGATCGAGGTCGCCCGAGAGATCACCGACTGGCACCCCGACGCGGGAACGCTCGTCGTGGTCCCCGAGACCGACCGCGTGGCCGTCGAAAACGACGAACGCGAGGGTGTCGACGGCGATCTGAACCGACAGTTCCCGGCCGACGGCGAGCCGACGACCGCCCTCGCACGCGGGATCTGGGACGCCGTCGAGCGCCACGAGCCCGACGTCGTCCTCGACCTCCACCGATCGCTCGGGATCTACGGGCTCCACCGGGAGTACGTCGGCCAGGCGATCTTTCACTCGCCGGATGCCCACGGCGACGCGCTCGCCGGCCGGCTCGACGACGAGGCCGTGCCGTGGTACCTGCCGTTCCACCGGTTTACGGCCGCCGAAAGCGGGAGTTCGGGACCGTTGCTCTTCCAGAAGGCGGCTCGAGAGCTCGAGGCCAGCGCTTACCTCTTCGAGACGACAGAGTTCATGCTCGACCGCGAGACGAAAGTCGAGATGACGCGACTGGCGACCGCACACGTCCTCGAGCTTCACGACCTGCTCGCGGCCGGAGGTGACGAATGACCGCCAGCGATGAGTGGGCGACTGTCCGCCGTGGTATCCGTCGTCGCCTGCCGGTCTCGCCGCGCCGCATCGTCACAAGTCCAGCGACGCTCGCGACGTTTACGTTGCTCGTCGTCCCATTCGGACTGGGCTGGCTCGAGACGCGGCTCTTCTCGCCGCTCGCGCTGCCCGGCTACCTGCTCTACGGCGTCGGCACGGCGATCGGGAACGCCATCGCGCCGCGGTTCGACCTGTGGGTCTACTGGGTGCCGTTCCTCGGCGGATCGGGCGCTATCGCCGTCGCTATCGGATTCGGATTCGAGTGGTGGCGCGAGCGACGGGCTACGGACTCGATGGAGCGGTTGTAATTCGACGGATGAACACCGCGGCTGCGTTGATGCCCTGCAGCCAGATTCCACCACTCATAGCGTCTTGAGGGAGCCACTGAAGCCGTCCGTCAAAAGCTCGAGAACCTGAGAGAGAATGAGCATGACTGAGGTGTCTAATCTCTCGGTCGCAGAATTCGAGGCGATCAAGGATGTTGTCGAGCAGGAACTCAAGCACAAAAGAGACAACCCAGATTTTGATACAGATGCAAACCTCCTCGAGCTGCTGAAGCGAGGAGATTTCTACAGGAATCTTGGCTGGGATGCTCCGCGAGAAGTAGCCGTTGAGGAGTCAGCTGAACTGATGGATCTACCTGACACAGAATAGGAGAGCGGCTACCGATTTCCATCTACTGAATTGTCTTTCCCGTCAGTTCGATTGTAACCGGGCTCACTTTGTCGCTGAAACGGTTGGATTTGAGATGGGATGATTCCCCTTCAGAGAACTGAATCAGCTCAGAATGGCGCGTTTCGTTTCTAATAGTTGGATGTCAAACTGGCCGGAAATATTATGTCCTCCGGATAGTAATTTCTGGCCGATGGACATTACCGTATCACTCAGACATGGCCCACTCAATATCGAGATTGAGGCAGATACCGAAGAGGACTACCGCGAAGAGATCCTTGGCTTGGCAGAGTTCTTCAATGAGAACGGAGAGCAGTTCGAAGCGTTTGATCTTCCGACTTCTCCAGAACAAGAGTATACGGAAAACGGGGAAGGAGAGGCACAGCAAGTCACATTAGATTTCTCTGATGAATCTAGCGAATCAGAAACTGCTACTACCAACGATCCAGATGGTCCTCTTGCACCTATCGCGAAAGACTTGAGGATGGATGAAGGTCTCTTAGAGGAAATACTGGATGCTGATCCTGAAGGTGAGAAGTCTCCAATCCTTCTATTGAACGAGACAAATATACTTGGAGATTTGAAAAAAGATCGTCAAGCGACAGCCTCTCTTATACTCCTCCATGTATGGAAAGAATGTAATGGAGAGGAGCGAGTATCATCTTCTGATCTGAAAGAGGCCTTAGAGGACTCTGGGGTTAGTTCCTCAAATATGTATAATATGTATGGGGGTAACGGGAAACGGTACTTTGATACAAAAGGTAAAGGCGCTAGTGCTACAATCGCCCTTCGCCGGCCTGGAAAACGACAAGCTCGTGAGGAGATAAAAAACCTGATCGAAGAATTGAATATAGCATAGATGAAGTTTGATCGATTTATCGCCGAATCAAAACATTCGAGTCAACAGGATCAGGTAGGGTTGGCACTCTATTATTTTGAGCATGAAGAGGAAAAAGACCAGGTGAGATCTCGTGAAGTCAAAGATTTATTTAAAGAGTCACGGGTTTCTATACCTGAAAGAAACGTACCAACGAATCTTAGTCGGTTATCTGACGATGATCTTTTGAAATACGAGGGTTCTGCTCAATACAGAGAATACAAATTATCTCTAAAAGGGCTCAGAAAATTTTCTGAGCTGGCCGCTCCTCTCGATCAGGAAGAGGAAAAAGAGCGAGAAGATTTGTTTATCCCCATTGAAGATATTGACGTTGATTACTACTCAAAGTTAGTGGATGGCATAAACAAAAGCTATCGATACGGGATCAATGACGGTACTCTAGTTTTGACCCGGAAACTCTTCGAAAACCTCGTCATTGACATCCTCAGAGCAGAATATGGCGGCCAAGGCATTAATCTGTACTACAATACCGAGACGGGACGATTCCACGGCTTAGGAACCCTCTGTGGGAAACTCGAGGAGAAATCTTCGGACTTAAAACACTACTCTCGTCAACTCGATAACGGGCTGGTTGCTCGTGTTGAGCAGTTTAAGGAGCACGGGAATTCTCAAGCCCACTCCGTTCGAGTGAACATCGATGATGATGAATTAGAGGCGATGAGTGTTGAGGCTACTGAGCTAGCTAAAACTCTCTACGACATCCGTGAAGAAGTTCGCATTGCCAACGGGTGAAAACCCAAATGTTTCATCAAATCTGAGCCAGATCTGGAACTGGTGAGCCTGAGCATTCTTAAGCTCAAAACCATCGCGTATTTTAAAAAGCGTCTTACTCCTGAGTTCCTTTGGGCTCGAGAGGTGTATGCGGAATCTTCTCAGGGGGCGTAGTCACTTCCGTCCTTGAACCTGGACCTTCGTGTCTCGCATGGACTTCCCTGCTCCTCAGCATCGCATCTGTTTCCACCGACACATTGCATTCCCATCACCGAATCGTCTCGAGTGCGTGGGATCGAGAAGTCTGTTGATCCATCAATACTCGAGAGCATCTGATCTAAATGTATCAGATATTTTAATGGTCGTCATCCATAATCACAGTATTGTTATTGTCTTTTGAGCGCAGAGATTTTGGAGAGGGATATTCGCTTGTCTTTCCCTACACCCTACGCCTCGAAGACCTTGCTCCTCGCGGCTCTGGATATACCAGAAGGATCTTTTGGAGGAACGCCGTAGATTAGCGTGAATCAGGGCCTGTCTCTTCTTGAAGTCTTCAAGAACTGGACATCCAAATCAGTCCCTTTTTACGCGATGGCGGGGAACTCAGGGCTATGAGCTTCGACGAAGACGACAGCGTCGTCCTGCACGACGAGCACAGCGAGTTCGACGGAGAGACCGGCACCATCACGCAGACGATGGAGTCGATGTTCGGCGACGTCACCTACACCATCAGCTTCGAGGACGGCCAGGAGACCGGCGTTCCCGAGGACGCCCTCGAGGAAGCCGACGAGGACGACGACACGGACGAAGACGAAGAGTAAGCGAGCGACTAGCGACGAGCCACCCGCTCGAACCGCACCAGTTACGGACGGACCCAGATGCCACAGATCCCGCTTCACTACGTCGACCTACGCACGTTCTGTTACGCCACCGAGGACGAGAAACGCGTCGAGGAGGCGCTCAGAACCTTCCTCCCCGAGGAGTTCGAGATCGAGCGCACCGAGAGCGAGGGCCACTTCGGCGACCGCATCCTCGTCCTCTCGGCCCGCGTCGAGCGAGCGGACGAGGTCCGCCACGTGCTCTCGCGGCTGGCCGACCTCGAGTCGTTCGACGACCTGATCGACGAACTCGACGAGCGAGTCACCGAGAACACCGAACTCTTCTTGCGACTCGACAAACAGGGCGCCTTCGCAGGCGACGTTCGATTGGGCACCGGAATCACCTTCCGCGGAAAGGTCGAGGCCTACCCCGCCAAAAAAGAGCAGGCTGTCGAAAACGCAGAAGAGGTCCTCGAGCGGCTTCGGGACGACGAGTAGTTCGGTTCGATTCTCCGGTGGCCGTCAATTTCGGCAGCTCTCGGTACCAATGCTCGCTATCGGAGCCGTCGGTACGCTCGCAGGAGCAGTGAGGTGGCCGTTCCGAGCCCCGGAATCCGCGACGAGAGGGCGGCGGCGCCGAGCAACAGGACCCCGCTCTTGCGGTGTCCCTTTGAGAACTCCATGACGCCGTCGATCGCCGTGGTGACGACGCCAGCGTTCTTCAGCAGTTCCGTTCGGTCGGCGTGCGCTCGTGTGGAAGCCATGAATCTACGCTAGCAACGTCGACCAGCGACAAACCGTGGCGGCCTGCAGATGTCGGGTCGGAGTCGGCCGGTTCGACGGGTCGATGGCACCCGGTTCGAGGGCTCGAGGTCGGCCACGAGACGGCCGCCGAGCGCGGCGTTTTTGATGCCGGCCTGTGACTGTCCGGGTATGGATATTCACGTCGTCGGCGACGATCCGGTTCGCGCGGCCGTCGTCGCCGCGCTCGGAGACGTCGACGTTTCGGTCGTCAACGCCAGTGCTGACGAGATCGCGGACGCCCGGTTCGCGATCGTGAGCGACGTCGCGGGCTCGGCCACCTTCGACCGGGCGAACGAGGCCGCTCGAGCGGGCGGCACCCCGTGGATCGCCGTCGAGATCGGCGGCGTCGGCGGGCAGTCGCTCGCGACGGTCGACGCAGCCGTCTCGGGATTCGCCGCCGCGACCGGCTGTTTCGACTGTCTCCGCCACCGCGTCGCGTCGAATATCGAGGAGGGAACGACGACAGCCCAACCGACGGGAGACCGCAGCGCGGCGCGATTAGCCGGCGCGGTCGCCGGCCGGGAGTGCGTTCGGGTCCTCTCGGGCGACGAGGCGTCGGTGATCGGCCACGTCGTCGAACTTCCACACCAGCGACGACGCGTGCTGCCGGTGCCGGGCTGTGACTGTCAGGACGGCGAGCGGGATCGAACGCTCGAGCGCGACGACGACACGCTCGGGCTCGATGCGGCCGTCGAGCACGCCGAAGCGGCGATCGACGACCGGGTCGGCGTCGTCTCGAGCATCGGCGAGGTAGCGTCGTTCCCGGTCCCGTACTACCTCGCGACGATGGCGGAGACGTCGACGTTCAGCGACGCGAGCGCGCCCAGCCAGGCCGCCGGCGTCGCCGACGACTGGAACGCGGCGCTGATGAAAGCCGTCGGCGAGGGCCTCGAGCGCTACTGCGCCGGCGTCTATCGCGACAGCGAGTTCGTTCACGCGAGCGAGGACGACCTCGAGAACGCGGTCTCACCCACCGACCTCGTGCGGCCCGAGGACGCGCCCGCGTACGACGCGAGCGACGAACACCGGTGGGTTCCCGGCGAGGACCTCGCGACCGGCGAGTCGGTCCATCTACCCGCTGCGGCGGTCCAGTTCCCCCAGCCCGGCGAGCGACTGCTCCCGGCGATTACGACCGGGCTTGGACTCGGCTCCTCCACCGTCGATGCGCTGCTGTCGGGGCTGACGGAGGTGCTCGAGCGCGACGCGACGATGCTCGCGTGGTACTCCTCGTTCGAGCCGCTCGGCCTATCGGTCGAAGACGATGCCTTCGACGTTCTCGAGCGCCGGGCCCGAAGCGAGGGGCTGTCGGTGACACCGTTGCTCGTCACGCAGGATATCGACGTCCCCGTGGTCGCCGTCGCCGTCCACCGAAATCCGGAGACGCTTGCGGAGGATCTCGAGCCGACCGACGACGAGTGGCCGGCCTTTGCCGTCGGCTCCGCGGCCGGGCTCGACGCCACCGTCGCCGCGCGCTCGGCGCTCGAGGAGGCGCTGCAGAACTGGACGGAACTGCGCGGCCTCGGTCCCGAAGAGGCCGCCGACGCCTCCGGCTCGATCGGCGAGTACGCCGCGTTCCCGGAACCCGTTCAATCGTTCGTCGACGTCGAGCGGACGATGCCGGCCGAAAGCGTCGGTCCGGACCCGGTGCCGTCGGGTCGAGAGGCGCTCGAGGAACTCGTCTCGCGGACGACCGACGTCGACCTGACGCCCTACGCGGCGCGACTGACGACGCGAGACGTCGAGCGCGTCGGCTTCGAGGCCGTCCGCGTCGTGGTTCCGGGTGCACAGCCGCTGTTCACCGGCGAGCCGTTCTTCGGCGAGCGGGCGCGGACGGTGCCGGACGATCTCGGGTTCGAGCCGCGACTCGAGCGGGCGTACCATCCGTATCCCTGAAACCCGTCGGTAGAGCGATTCTAAGCCGTTTCCCCGATATACCTGCGGTAGGGTAGATATCCGTCACAGTAGCTGGGAGCACGGTTTCGTTATTCAGAGTCCGGTGCGAAACCTGTGGTAAGTATAGGCGAAGGCGTTACCGAAACCATGCTTCACCTCTCCAATCTTCTGAGAATCTCCACTGGCGCCCACATTCGGAGTGGGATTATAGACGCGGGATGTCTTTCTTGAATCATGGGCCCAGTGTTCTTCGAATCTCGCAACGAGTTCCGCACCTGGCTGGAGGAGCACCACGAGACGGCCGATAAGCTGTGGGTTGGGTACTACAAGGCCGACGCCGAACAGTCTGGCATCGGTTACGGCGAGTCGGTCAAGGAAGCGCTCTGTTTTGGGTGGATCGACGGTCTCATCAAGGGCATCGACGACGAGACGTACAAACGCCGGTTCACGCCCAGGAGACCCGACAGCAAGTGGTCGAAGGCGAACAAGGAGCGGGTTGAGACGATGGTCGAGGCGGGGAAGATGACCCCGGCCGGAATGGAACTCGTCAAAGCGGCGAAGGAGTCGGGCGAGTGGGGCGCGGCGTACCGGTTAGCCGACGACCACGAGATTCCGGCCGAACTCGAGACGGCGATCCGTGAGAACGAGGCCGCCTGGGAGAACTTCCAGAACTTCTCGAACACGGACCAGCACGCCTTCATCGCGGCCGTCGAGGAGGCTAAGACGGACGAGACCAAGCAAAAGCGCATCGAACGAACGGTCGAACTCGCGGCGCAGGACCTCCGAGCATACGACGAAAACAACAAGCGGCGGCTGTGATGAGACCTTTTCGGAAGTAACCGTCGCTCAAGAAATCTCTTTTCTCGTGTTCTTTCTCGTCACCATTGCGGACGAAGTTACGGCTTTGCCCACCGGGAATGGTCGTGTAGTACACGCCTTGTATTCAGCATGTATCCGCTAACATCGTCGGGTAGCTGATAGAAGTCGCCACGTTCGGTTCGCAACTGTAGTTGCCGAATCGCCAGCTTCAGTTTTAGGTGTGAGAACGAATAAAGAAATCGCGCTACGATCTACTGGTAAAACAGTACCAAGAACGCGCCTAGTCGTCGGAGTCGGTTTCGTTCTCGTCGCTATCGTCTCCGTTTTCCTCGCTTGGCTCGTCGTCCGCATCGTCTGCGCCCTCCGCGCCCTCCGTTCCGTCCGCGATCTCGTCCTCGCCCTCACTGCGCTGGACTTCGACGACGAGGTCGTCATCGGAGATTCGGATCACGACGAGGGAGGTGTCGGGCGTGATCGAGACCGCTCTGACCGTCGCCTCTTCCTCGTTCTCGACGATGGCGGCGCGGAAGCTCTGTTCCGTCTCGTCGAGGTGGGGCGGACCGACGGTCTCGCCCGGACCGACCGAGTAGCTCTGCTCGTAGCTCTCGCGGCCTCCGTTGCGCTCTCGAGCCTGAAGGCGCAGGTTCCGGGCGGTATCGCCCTCGTTGTGGATTTCGATCGGGATGATACCCTGCAGCCCGAAGTGCTCCTGGACGCCGTCGACACAGCCCGCGAGCCCGACGGCGGCCGCCACTCCGGCGGACTGAAGTAGCGTACGGCGGTTCACACCCGGTGCTCGGGAGCGAGCGAACGTAGGCGTTACTCTTCGCGGCTCCGCGTGCCGTCTCAGTGTGCTTGGAATACACTACCGTACGGTTTTATGAGACGAGCGGAAAACACAGGCACGTATGGAGAAAACTGCAATCGACGACGTCGACATCGAGACGAACCCGATGGACGTCCACTCGATCAGACGGCCGGTCTCGAAGGCGCTCGGATTCACGGACTTCGCGATGAACTACTTCGAACTCGAGTCCGGCGAGTCCTTCTCCGGCGGCTATCACACCCACCACGACCAAGAGGAGGTGTTCTACGTGCAATCTGGGACCGCGACGTTCGACACCGAGGAGGGGGAGGTAACCGTCGCAGAAGACGAAGTCATTCGGTTCGCACCGGGGGAGTTCCAGCAGGGATACAACGACGGCGACGATCCGGTCGTCGGCTTCGCCTTCGGTGCACCCGGCGCCCAACACGACTGGGACCAGATCGAGTCGATGATCTTCTGCCAGGATTGTGAGGAGGAGGTCGGACACGGACTCGAGCTCACCGACGAGGGGGCGTTCCGAATGACCTGTACCGCGTGCGACAACGCGTTCACGATCGGATAATACGGAACCCAAACTTCGGCGTTTCTGCGGCTCTGTCGTCGATACACTCGCTTCCAAAGCGACCGCTCGAGGATCGCTTCGAGCCCTGTCTCGAGGTGTCTATTGACATGTTAACAAGCACATTCTCGGGGGTATAGAGCGTGGCATGTAGTATCGTGGTGGTCACCAACGGAGAGTTCGCTCGAGCGGGCTGTGGCGTACCGCTGTAGTGACGATCACTGGAATCGGGAGCGATCTCCCGGCAATGGGTTGTACGGCGGGGAGGACCGAATCGAACGCGAAGCGACTTCGACACGAGTTACCAACACAATGGCACGAAATCGAACGATGGGTGCGCTCGGTGTACTTTCACTGATCGCACTGATTACGGCGAGTCTCGAGTTGTACAGGGTGTTTTCTTTCGTCGGGGCGGCGGTCATCCTCACGGTGATCGCGTCCGCGACGATCGAACGAAGCGACGGGGATCCGGATTTCGCCCCGTATACCGGGCTGATCGGTGCACTGGCGACGTTCTTTCTGATCGGTCTCGGCGGAATCTGGTTGACGTGGGAACCGGGCACCGCGGAGTACAGCTACGTGCTCGGAGTTCCGGTCTCGACGCTCATCTACTTCGGATTCATCTGGCTGTTACCGCTGACCGCCGCGATCTACTACTCGCTGATCTTCGATCGGATCGCGAGCGACGAGATCGTCGACGACATCATCGAATCGGCCCGCGAACGACAGCGCCAGGAGTCGTTCCCGCTGGCGCCGGAGCAGCCGACACGAGCTGCCGAGACGGCCGACGGCGGTGAAGTGACGACCGGAGGTGAGGGCGATGAGTAACGCGCTCTCGCTGCTCTCGTTGGTTCCGATGCCGCTACAGGAGGAGGGAATTCCGGTGGCCGACGACCCCGTTATCATCGGCTTCGGAGCAGCCTACCTCCTCATCGTTATCGCGATCGGCGCCTGGGGCTGGATGCAGACCGAATCGACGAGCGACTTCCTGATCACGGGCAAGAGCATCGGAACCTGGGTCCTCGCGCTGACCGCGTTCTCGGTGATCCAGTCCGGATTCGGTTTCGTCGGCGGTCCCGAACTGGTCTACTCGTTCGGGACGACCGCGCTCTGGATCTTCTTTACGGCACCGCTCGGCTTCCTGCTCACGTGGATCGTCCTCGCAAAGCGAATGCGAATTCTCGCGGACATCCGCAACGTGTTGACCCTGCCGGACGCGATGTACGTCCGCTACGAGAGCGAGTGGGTCCGCGGACTCGGCGGCGTCGCCGTCGCGTTGGGGGTCGTCGCCTATCTCGCGGTCAACCTGGCCGCGCTGCAGTTCGTCATGCGCGCCATCTTCGGCATTCCACTCATCTGGGGCCTGCTCGGTGGCGCGCTCATTCTCCTCCTGTACAGCATGCTCGGCGGGATGATCGCCGGCGTCTGGACCGACTTCCTGCAGGCGATTACGATGATCGTCGGCGCGGGATTCGTCTTCGCCTACGCGATGTCGTTCGGCGGCGGGATGGGAACCATCTCGCAGAACCTCGCCAGCGCGGATCCGAACCTCATCTCGCCGTTCGGCGCGCTGGGTGCGCCCGCCGTCGCCGTCCTCGTCGGCATTTCGTGGTGGATGCTGTTCTCCATCGGTGCGGCCGGACAGCCCCACCTCATCACGAAGTTCTACATGAGCCGCGACATGAAGATCCTGAAGTGGGGTGCGCCCATCGCGGCCATCTCCTACGCCATCTCGAGTCTGATCGCCTTTTCGGCGGGGCTCTCGATGCGCGCGATGGTCGAAGCCGGCGAGATCTCGGAAACGTTCTCCGCATCCGAGGTCGGTCCGGTCTTCGTCCTCGATCACACGGGGAGCGTCATCGCGGGGCTGATCCTCGCCGCGTTGCTCGCGGCGATCATGTCGACGAGCGACTCGTTCCTCAACATCGGGGCGGCGGCCATCTCGCGGGACATTCCGCGCGCGCTCGGTCGGCCGATCACGGACGATAAAACCGAACTCCGCGTGACGCAAGCCGCGCTCGCCATGCTAACGGTGCTCTCGACGATCGTCGTCTTCTACTCGCAAGCGCTGGTCGGCATCCTCGGGGCGATCAGCTGGGGCTTCTTCGCCGCCGCGTTCGTCCCGGTGGTGGTGTTAGGACTCAACTGGAAAGGGGCGACGAAGCAGGGAGCAATTGCCTCGCTCGTCGTCGGCATGGTATTCAACATCGTCTACAACGTTCCGCCCGAACTCGCGGAGGTTACCGATGCTGGCTGGGCTGCCTCGCTCAACGAAATGGTCATGGCGACCTACCCCTACCCCGCGGAGGTTCCGGCGGAAGCGATCGGACTGCTGGTCGCGATCATCGTGTTCATCTTCGTCTCGATCGCGACTCAGGACGGTGAGGAACTCCCGAGTGACCTGCACGCGCTCTTCGAACGATGATGACGCACACCGAAGAACCGATCACACAACTCACGCGGTGGCTCCGCCAGCGCCCGAACTCCATCGAGTTCTGGGAACTGGTCCTCACCGACGAGCGACTCGTCTGGTGTTACGTCGGCCAGTCCTACCGCTCCATGCTGTTGCGCGCGGACATGGGTGAACGCGACCGGGCCGTCCTCGAGGACAGCCACCTCGAGGAACTAATCGACCTCGCCGAGGAGAACTTCGCCATCCCACTCGAGGCCCTCGAGTCGATCCGTCACGTCGAGGGGACTCGGTTTCGCCGCGCCAGACTCGAACTCGAGTGGTCCGAAGCGGACCTCGAAGACACACGGTACGGCGGCCAGATGACGCTCGTCAGTACCAGTCAGGCTGACCCACAAGAGGACGTCGTAGCTAGCCTCGAGGCGGATTCGCGACTCGAGCACGTCGACATCGAACTCGATACGCCGCGCTGGTCGCTCTTTTAGCGTGCGACCAGTCGGACCGTTTTTCACGCAGAGCCGTGAGCAAGCACGTATGTCTACGGACCCGACGGCGGTGGGCGAGATCGACACGACACTGTTTATCACGGTCTCCGGACCACCGGGCTGTGGCGCGACGACGCTCTGTGACCAACTGGCCGACGCGATGGGCTGTCCGTACGTCTCCGGCGGCGACATCTTCCGCGAGATCGCCGAGGATCGCGGCATGAATCTCAACCAGCTGACGGCGCAGGCGGATTCCTCCGAGGAGATCGACCGCGCGCTCGATCAGCGCCTCCAACAGATCGCCGAGAAGTGGGGGACGGCGAACAAACCCTTCATCCTCGAGTCCCGCCTCGCCGGCTGGCTGGCCGGCGAGCGGGCCGATCTCCGCATCTGGCTCGACGCACCCGAGGACGTTCGCGCGGACCGGATCGAGGACCGCGTCGAAACCGAAGCCGAAATGCGCGTCCGCGAGGTCAGCGAGGCCGGCCGCTACCAGTCGTACTACCAGATCGACATCGACGAACGGGAGTTCTACGACCTCTCGATCAACACCGCCCGCTGGAGCAAACGCGGCGTGTTCGAACTCGTGCGGACCGCACTCGAGGAGTACGACGCCGAAATCGACGAAGGGGCGTTCTCGACGCCGGCCGTCGATCCGTAGCTCGGGGTCGCAGGAGATTCCTTCACGGCCGGCATCTGCCGCCGTCGAAACTGGTCACGGCGGTAGTTCTTTTGTGGTATGTGTAACCAATCACCAGTATATGACGTACTACGTCACGACCGATGGCGAGACGTACGACGAGGCTCGCGAGTCGTTCTCGTGGGACGTTCCACCGGGGTTCAACGCGGCCGCGGATCTGGTCGGCAAGCACGACGACGAGCAGGTCGCGCTCTATCAGCTGTCGTCGGCGGACGGCCACGAGGTGTACACGTTCGCCGACCTCGACGCGCGCTCGAGCGCCGTTGCCAACGCTCTCGAGGCCCGCGGGGTCGAGTACGGTGATCGCGTCGCCGTCGTCGTCCCCCAGAAGCCGGCGAACGTCCTCACGCACCTCGCCTGTTGGAAGCTGGGCGCGATTTCGCTCCCGCTGTCGGTGCTCTTTGGCGACGACTCCCTCCGCTACCGGCTGACCGACAGCGAAGCCCGGGTGGCCGTCGTCGACGCGAGCCAGTGGGAGACGGTGTGCGAGGTCGCACCGGACTGCCCCCGACTCGAGTCCGTCCTCGTCGTCGGGAATTCGGGGAGTGCTATCGATGCGGAGGCCATCGGCGACGTGACCGTGGAGCGGTTCGCGGACGCCGTTGACTGGGACGAGTCGGCGTTCGAACTGGCCGATACGGACGCCGACACGCCCGCGATCATCATGTATACGAGCGGCAGCACCGGCGAGCCGAAGGGCGTCCTCCACACGCACGGCGTCTGGCTCGGGCACTGTCCGGCGTTTGCGATGTACTTCGAGCGCGATGTTCGCGACGGCGTCTACTGGACGCCCGCCGACTGGGCCTGGATCGGCGCGCTCGGCGACCTCGTCTTCCCGGCCTGGCACTACGGTCAGCCAGTGGTAGGGTATCCGATGGGGTCGTTCGACCCCGAACGCGCCTACGAGATCATGGCCGCCTTCAACGTCACCGACGCCTTCATCCCGCCGACGGCGATTCGGATGCTAATGGGTGTCGACGAACCGAGCAAGCGGTACGACCTCTCGCTCGAGGCGATCTGTTCCGGCGGCGAACCGCTGACCGGGGAGATCCTCGAGTGGGCCGACGAGGCGCTTTCGGGCGTGGTCGTCAACGAACTCTACGGGCAGACGGAGGCGAACCTGCTCGTGACCAACTGCCGGGAGTGGTTCCCCGCGAAGCCGGGCAGTATGGGGAAGCCGGTGCTGGGCCACGACGTTGCCGTCGTCGACTCGGAGACGGGTGAGCGGGTTGGGTCGGGTGAAATCGGCGAGATTGCCGTCCGTCGCGGCGACGATCCGGTGATTTTCGAGGCGTACTGGAACGCTCCCGAAAAGACGGCGGCGGTGACGCTGGAGGACGGTCCGGATGGGGACGTCTGGCATCTCACTGGCGACCTGGCCGAACGGGACGAGGACGGCTATTACTGGTTCAGTTCGCGAGACGACGACCTCATCATCACCAGCGGCTACCGCGTCGCGCCGCGGGAGGTCGAAGAGACGATTCTCGGACACGAGGCCGTCGCACAGGTTGGCGTCGTCGGCGTTCCTGACGAGACCCGGGGCGAGATCATCAGGGCGGTCGTCCAGCCTGTAGACGGCGCGACGGGAACGGACGAGTTGCGCGAGGAGATTCGGGACCTCGTCCGGGAGCGACTGGCCGAGTACGAGTACCCGCGGGAACTCGAGTTCCGCGACGAACTGCCGACCACGACGACTGGAAAGATCCGGCGATCGGAGCTATAGTGACGTCTATCGCTGTTTACCGCGAGGAGATGTCACACGGACGCTGTCAGCCCCCCATCGACGCGGATATTCTGTCCGGTGACGTAGCTCGATGCGGGCGAGAGCAGATACGCGACTGCGTCTGCTATCTCTGCGGTTCGCGCCGGTCTCCCCATCGGAATTCGCGCGTTCGTCTCCTCGTCGACGTCGTAGCTATCGACGAATCCTGGCTGAACCGTGTTCATCCGGATTCCGTTCGCCGCGTATCGGTCGGCGTAGAGTTTGGTAAAACTACCGAGACCGGCCCGAAGAACCGACGATACGGGGAACTCGCTCGACGGTTCGAACGCCGAAAACGTGGAGATATTCACGATCGACCCGCGGCCTTGTTCGTCCATGATCGGCGTGACGAGTCGGGCCATACGCACGGTGTTCAACAGCACGAGGTCCAGCCCCTCGTGCCACTCCTCGTCCGAAATCTCGAGGAGGTCCCCGGATGGCGGGTGACCCGTGTTGTTCACCACCGCGTCGATGCGACCGTAGCGTTCGGCCGTCGTTTCGACGAGGGCCGCTAAGTCATCTGGATCGCTCACCGAGCCCTCGAACCCGTCTCCGCCGAGGTCGTTCGCGACGTCGACGGCGCTCCCCGACCGCGACAACAGAACTGGCGTGTAGCCGTCCTCGTTCAGCCGCCGGGCACAGGCTTCTCCGATACCGCTTCCCGCCGCTGTTACGACCGCCACTTTCTCATCGGTCATACGAGGACTACCACGACCGCATTCAAAAAACGCGCTCAGTACGCACCCGCCGCAAGCTCACGGTCGAAGCCGAGCAAGGTGATCGACTGCGGGTTCGACTCTTCGAACGGAGGGGATCACTCGCTGTCGGGCGAGTAGTTCGGCGCTTCGTCGGTGATGACGACATCGTGGGCGTGGCTCTCGGCCTGGCCGGCCGCGGAGACGCGGACGAACTCGCTGCGCTCTTTGAACTCGGGAATCGTCTCGGCGCCGACGTAGCCCATGCCGGACTGCATCCCGCCCGCAAGCTGGTGGAGTTCGGACTTGAGCGTGCCCTTGTACGGCGTCGCGGCCTCGACGCCTTCCGGCACGTACTCGTCGTCCTCGTCAGGCTCTTCCTTGAGGTATCGGTCGCTGTCGCCGGATTTCATCGCGCCCACCGATCCCATTCCGCGGTACTGTTTGTACTTCTTGCCGTTCATCGTGACGACGCGGCCCGGTGCCTCGTCGGTGCCGGCGAAGTAGGACCCAAGCATGACGGCGTCCGCGCCGGCGGCGACCGCCTTGATCGCGTCGCCGGAGTACCGAATTCCGCCGTCGGCGATGACGGGTACGTCGTGTTCGCTCGCGACGTCTGCGACCTGTGCGACGGCCGTGATCTGTGGCATACCGGAGCCCGAGACGATTCGGGTCGTACAGATCGATCCCGGGCCGATTCCGACTTTGATCCCGTCCGCGAAGTCAACCAGATCCGCGGCCGCCTCGCGGGTTCCGACGTTGCCGACGACGACGTCAGCCTCGACTGACTCCTTGATCTCTCGAGCGCCGTCGATGACGTTCAGGTTGTGCGCGTGGGCGGTGTCGATAAATAGCACGTCTGCGCCGGCCTCGTCGGCGGCCTCGGCTCGTTCCTGCTCGAATGGGCTGACGGCGACGCCACAGCGGAGGCGACCGTCCTCGTCGCGGACGGCCTGCTGATACTCGCGACGCTGGAGGATGCCCTGCATCGTGACGAGGCCGACGAGGAGGTTCTCGTCGTCGACGACCGGCACGCGCTCGATCTTGTGCTCGTACATCAGATCGAACGCGTCGCGCGGATCGATATCCTCGGAGGCCGTCACGACCTCGTCGGTCATCGCTTCGGTGACCGGATCGTCCTCGTTGACCTCGAGGTGGGGTCGGATGTCGGTACTCGAGATGATCCCAAGCACCTCGCCGCGGGTGTTGACGACCGGCGCGCCGCCGACGCCCTGGCGGGCCATGCGTTCGTCGACCTCGCGGACGCTCATCTCGGGATCGGCGGTAACGACCGAGTCGAGGGGGATGATGAGTTCGTCGGCGCTCTTGACCCGTTCGATCTCCTCGACCATCCCGTCGATGTTCATGTTTCGATGGAGGACCCCCAGTCCACCGTGGCGGGCCATCGCGATGGCCATGCCGCTCTCGGTGACGGTGTCCATCGCGGCCGAAAGGATCGGCACCGACACCTCGACGGATTTCGAGACGTGCGTGGTGAGGTCCGCGTCGTCGGGTTCGACACGACTCTCTTTCGGACGCAAGAGGACGTCGTCGAACGTTAGCGCTTCCGGTACCCGTAATTTCGAAGAATAAGGCTCCTGCTCAGGGATATCGTTCGCCATGTAAACCGTCCGAACCCGCGAGCAAAAAGGGTTGCGAGATCCGAATCGGCTGTCACGGGTTCTCGAGGCTGGCGGCGTGAATGGCCGCCGGTGGTGTGGCTGACGACCGTCGGTGCTGGGACGGATGCCCGTCGATGATGGGCCACGACCGTCGGTGGGGACGGCGCCACGCGTGCAGGACAGCGGTAGCGGACGCGGAGGCGCGGCCCGGGCGGAAGACTCGTGATCCGATCGTGGCCTCCCCTCGAGTGGACGTTCGTCGACCGAATCCCGCTCTCAGCTACAGTTGTCAAGCGCAGGTGTGTACATTCCCGTCCGCATCTGGCAGCCAGTGGTGCGAATGCGGCAAGTTATGCGACCGCGTCCCACACAACGCTTATTGAGAATCCGGTCGTCGGTAGGGCTATGTACGCTGTGAATTTCAGTGCTGCCCGAACCGTTGGCCGGACGAGCGTCGACAGTGACGCCGCCAATCTCCAGTTCGGGAAATTCACAAAACAATTCACAGCGCGAGGCCGCAACTGGACGACCTGGTGTGCGATTCACCAGTCGCGACGGGACCGTCCACCCTATTGCCCACAGGCCTCGGGTCATGGCCATCGAGCCTGACTCATGAGTACGTCACGACACCCGGTCGCACTCCGTCTCGAGCGAATAGTCGGTGGTGATACCCGTCTGTTAGCGCTGGTGATGATGCTGCCGCTGATCGACGGCGTCTTCCCGGCGCTGATTCTCGCGGGCGCGCTGGACGACCCGCTCGGTGCTATCCAGGTCGGCCTGCTGATCTTCGGTGGCAGCGCCACGGTCGCGGTGATCCTCGCGGAGATGTCCGGGACGCCCCGGGAACAGGCCACGATCGTCATGCTCGTCGGAATTCCGCTGATACTGCTCGCAGGAATACAGGCGGCTCTGGCGCCGGCGATCGGGAGCGTTCTCGATATCGTTATCTTCGAACGGTTCGCGGCGCTGGTGATCGTCGCCATCGCGGCCAAGACTGCCAGCGCGACGATCGGCGACTACCTCCCGAATCCCGTCGTCATCATCGGTCTCGGCCTCGTCGCGAGCATCGATCCCGCGGGTGCCGAGTTCGTCGTCATGGACAACCCCGCGCAGGTCGCAAACGCCCTGCTCGCTGCCGGAGTTGGCGTCGCATTCGCACTCGCCATCGCCCTCGGCGGCCCGTACCTCCGAGGCTGCATGGACATCGATCGCTTCCGCTTCGGCAGCGCGGTCGCCCTCGGACTGCTCCCGCTGTCGATGCTCGGGATGCCCTTCGGACAGGCGCCACTGGCCGCGCTGCTCGTCGCCGGCGTGTTCGCGGTCGATCTGCCGCTCGACCGCAACTCGAGTGACAGCGCAACCGACGGCGACGATTCGCCCACGGACAGCCTGGGCGCGCTGACCGACGGCGGCGGGTCGGACGCCGACGATGCAGACTCGAGCGACGACGACTCCGACTCGGGACCGTATCCGGGCGACGACTCGACCGACACGCAGGGTCGGGCCCCGTGGCTGTAGGGCGGATTCCGAATCGAAACCACTTTAGGCAGGATCGCCTAACTGAGACTTGAGGGGTCGTGGCCAAGCCAGGGATGGCGACTGACTCCAGAGGCTACGGCGCCCGGGACGACACTCCAGACTGATATACTGATCGGACACCTGATCAGTGTCCGTGTGATGACCCTCTGGAGTTCCGAGGCGCACCGGAGATATCAGTCGATCGGGGGTTCAAATCCCTCCGACCCCATTTCCTCACCGCGAACAACATCGTGAGCGGTGAGCAATGCAAGAGGAGGGATTTGAATCAGGGAGCAGCTTGCTGCGACCGTGGTTCAAATCCCTCCGACTCATACCCTCATTGCTTCCAAACCCCCTAAGCAGTGCGTATTCGAAGCGGATCGACTCGAACTCGAGAGTTGCTTTCTGCGGCCGTGTGCTAATGCTCCACTGGCAGACTCTCAACTCGAGTCTCGAGCGATACCGTCAACAGATCCATTCCCTCCGGTGGCACGGTTTCGGAGGCGTTCGGTCGATACTGTTGTCGCGAGCAGTATCCGAGCCACAGAGATCTGTTCCCAGTGAGCGATCTTGCTCCTCGAGAGCGGGGGGACCGTCGAACGGCGATGAGCCCGTGAGGAAACGGTAACGAACGTATCGAGTGAGAACCACAGTACCGTCCAGCTACAGTTTGTCGGCGATGCGCTCGACGACCACGACCAGTCGGTAGAACAGAGAAAGCGCGTAGGCGAACGCGAGAAGGGCGACGAGACTGAGGACGGTGAGTATCTCCGGTCCGACGATGGAATGTACCACGATGGGACCGACGAGGAGAAGACCAACGATCAGGGCTAGTCGTTCGCGGTCGGTTCGATCGCGACTCGTGGCAGCCATACACCATCCACTCGGAGTTCGAAAATAAACGTTCTGGTGACAGGTTCTCCAAACGGTGTACGACCACTGTGGCGTACAGGCCTCGAGTCGGTAAGCCAGTAGATGCTGTGCAAAACTCGAGCCGACCGCTCGAGGACGACGATAACGGTCAACTCGCGCGAAATCACTCTCGCCAGTGGCGAGCGAAATATATGCACAAACGGACGAGCGAACTAGTGTGTGACGACGAGAGCTGACTGGTCGGGGCCGACCGAGAGAGCGATCGGAGAGTCAGTTGGCGGGTTCGGTTTTGACGATCGCGAACCAGAACTCCTCGACCTCTTGGACGAACTCGATGAACTCATCGGTCTCTACCGGCTTCTGGATGTAGGCGTCCGCCTCGAGATCGTGAGACTTGACGATCGATTCGCCCACCTCCGAACTCGTGAGCACGATCACGGGGATCTCACGGAGCGGGGGCTCGCCGTTCAGTTGCGCGAGGACTTCCATACCGCTCTGGCCGGGAAGCTGTGGCTCGAGCAAGATGAGATCCGGTCGTGGGGAGTCCGCGTACTCGCCGCGCTGGTGGACGAACTCGAGTGCTTTCTCGCCGTTGGTGACGGCGTGGACGGCGTTCATGAGCTTCGCGTCTCTGAAGTTCTCCTCGAAGAGGCGCGTATCGCCGGGATTCGGCTCGACCAGTAAGATGTCGATTGTCTCCCCGATTTCGCCATCGCTCTCGTCGTCTGCTGGTGCCATATCCGTGCATGACACTGCAAGCGTATAAGCGCAACTCTAACGGGCCCAACACAATCCCTCAATCTGATTAGTTCGGCTCAGTGACGGCCCGTACATCGGAAAACGGGGTCGGTGACGGAAGCGCTTTTACACCTACCCACGTATTGTCAGTTGAATGTCTCCGCCCCCGTCCGCGGACGCGGATTCGACCGTGCAGCCCCGCATCCGTCAGCAGGAGGTCGTCGCCGAACTCGGCCAGCAAGCACTCGAGACCGACGACCTCGATGCGTTGATGGGCGACGTCTCGGCTGCGATCACCGAGGCGCTCGGCTGCGAGTACGGGGCCGTCCTCGAGTTGTGTGCCGGCAGCGACGAAGCCGTCCTGCGACAGGGTACCGGATGGCGAGACGGACGAGTCGAATCGATACCTGTGGGAACCGATTCGTCGTCTCCGTCGGCGTACACGCTCCGTACCGACGGCGCGGTCATCGTCGGCGATCTGCGTACCGAAGACCGGTTTTCCGAACCAACGCTCCTTGCCGATCACGACGTCGTCAGCGGAGTGTGCGTCGTCGTCGGCCCGACAGCAGAGCCGTGGGGTATTTTGAGCGCGTACACGGTCGAGAAACGGGAGTTTACCACGACCGACGCGAACTTTCTTTGGAGCGTCGGGAACCTCCTCGCATCGACGGTCGAAAACACGCGGACGAGCCGCCGGTTCGAGGCGGTCTTCGAAGATCCGAACATCCTCGTCGGACTGCTCGACCCGGATGGAACGGTGCTCGACATTAATCGGACGGCGATGGAGTACATCGACGCCGATCTGGAGGCGGTACGGGGCGTCCCGTTCTGGAAAACGCCGTGGTGGGGTGCGGGCGACGCCGTCCAGTCGGATATCGAGCAGTGGACCGAACGAGCGGCCGACGGCGAGTACGTCGAGTTCGAAACCGATCTCACGCGGCCGAGCGGCGAGGCATACACTCTTAGCGGCTTCTTCAGACCGGTTACGGACGGCGACGGCGACGTCGTCTCGATTATCGTCTCGGATCGAGACGTCACCGAACGCAAACAGCACGAGCAGGAACTCGAGTTGTTTCGGAACTTGCTCGATTACTCTAACGACAGCGTGTTCGTCCTCGAGCCCGAGACGGGCCGGGTTCTGGACGTCAACGCGACGGCTCGCCGACGAACAGGCTACTCGCGAGCCGAGCTTCTGGAACGGTCGGTTCCCGACCTCGAAGAGAAGATTCCCGACGGCGACGCCTGGCGCTCGTTGGCCGAGGAGGTTCGAAGCGACGGACCGACGACGTTCGACGGGATCCGCCGCCGAGCGGACGGTTCCACGTTCCCGGTGGAAGTCAACCTCTCCGTCGCCGAACTGGATCGAGAGTACGTGCTCGCAATGGTTCGCGACGTCACCGAACGTCGAAAACACGAACGCAAGCTCGAGGAATCGAACGAACGCCTTGAGCAGTTCGCCTACGCCGCCAGTCACGACCTCCAAGAACCGCTTCGAATGGTGACGAGCTACCTCCAGTTGCTCGAGGATCGCTACAGCGACGTGCTCGACGACGACGCCGAGGAGTTCATCGCGTACGCCGTCGACGGCGCCGAACGGATGCGCGAGATGATCGACGGGCTACTCGAGTACTCCCGAATCGAGACGCAAGGGCAGTCTTTCGAGCCGATCGAGCTCGAAACCATCTTCGAGGACGTCGTCGAGGACTTACAGCTTCGGATCGAGGAGTCCGAGGCCGAGATCACGGCTGAGGACCTCCCTCGCGTGGAGGGCGACGCCAGCCAGCTTCGGCAGGTGTTCCAGAACCTCCTCGGCAACGCAATCGAGTACAGTGGCGACGAGCCGCCACGAATCCACGTCGAAGCCGACAAGAAGGACCGACTGTGGCAGCTTTCGATTCACGACGAGGGGATCGGGATCGACGCCAACGATCAGGAGCGCGTGTTCGAAATTTTCAACCGCCTACACAGTCGCGAGCAACACGGCGGGACGGGGATCGGACTCGCGCTTTGTCAGCGCATCGTCGAGCGTCACGGCGGCGAGATCTGGGTCGACTCCGAACCCGGCGCGGGCGCGACGTTCTCGGTTACGTTGCCGCCGATCGACGGCGCGGATTCATAACTGTACACGTCGCCCGTGACGACCCGCGCAAGTGCCGGCTAAACGCACGGTGGGACCGACGGCCCGTCCTCAGGTGCAGTAACAGGACGGAGTCTGTTGGTCGGGGCCTCGAGCCGACTCCGTCGGCCGAACGGTGATCGTCGTCCCACACTCGGGGCAGTCGTATCTGTCGCCGTCGGTCGTCGACTGGACGTTCCAGTCACCGTCGGACGAACTCTCGTGCCCGCAGTCGAAACAGTAGAGAACGGTCTTGCTGGAGGGCGGACGGTCGGTTGTGGATGCGGTGGTCGTCATACGCATTTATAGGGGTCGAACGCCGAAAACGGTGTCGGGCAGGTCGGGAGCGACACGAGACTCGATCGGTCCGGGGGAGCGACAAGAGGCGTCGTCAGTCGCTGTCGACCGGATTCCGAACGATCGCGAACCAGAACTCCTCGAGCGACTGTACGAAATCAACGAACTCCTCAGGAGCGACCGGTTTTCGGATGTAGCAGTCGGCCTCGAGATCGTGGTCTTTGACGATATCCTCGCCGGCTTTCGAACTCGTGAGGATGACGACGGGGATCTCACGAAGCACCGAGTCGCCGTTTAGTTCCGCCAGCACGTCCATCCCACTGGTTCCGGGGAGTTGTGGCTCGAGCAGGATGATGTCCGGCCGCGGGGCGTCCGCGTACTCGCCGCGCTGGCGGACGAACGCGAGCGCGGATTCGCCGTCGGAAACGGAGTGGATCGTGTTGAGCAGCTTCGCGTCCCTGAAGTTCTCAGTGAAGAGTCGTGTGTCGCCTGGATTCGGCTCGACTAACAGAATGTCGACCACCCCGTCCATCCGCATATCCCCCGGAGTCATAGCCACTAATTCGTCTGAGAGAATAAAACTGCGAGGGTCCGATTCCGACACCCCTCGTCGACGAAACAGATGAGATACCAAACCACTCGAGGATGGGTCACTGTTTGACGGACCCCATATCGAGACCGAAGCCGTTGGGAACGGTGGCGAAATCCGACCACCGACACAGCTGTCAGCGGCACAATGCTTGGTCCACATTTAGCATCGCAGGATGCGTACGGACGGTATGAGTGAGACACGCACGACGACCGATCGATCACCGATCCCGGTGCGGACGGCCGCGTTCGCCGCCGCGCTCGGAGCCTGGATCCTCTGGTCGGGGGTCTTCCTGACGGGCTCCGGCCCGATCATTATCAACAACGTTCTCGCCGGCGCAGCGATCGCCGCGTTCGCGGCATATACCGCCGGCTGGCCGGACGGCGGACCGCTGCCGAGCGTCGCCGCACCGGCCCTCGCCGCGCTCCTCGGGCTGTGGGTGCTCGCCGCCCCGTTCGTCCTCGAGGTAACCGCAGACCGGCTCCTCTGGAGTAACGTGATCGCCGGCGCGCTCGTGGCGATTCTGGCCGGCGGGAGCATCTACGGGAGCTGGCAGCTGACGCAGGCGAGGGCGAGCGGCGCCTGACCGTATCCGCACCGACTCCCGGCTCGAGTCCGGTGTACGTCCGAGACGGGGCGACGTTTCGACGGTGCTAGCGCTTCACTCGACCACGAGACACATATATGTTTTTCCGCGGTCTACTCTGTTCGATGACGCCTCGAATACCCGTACGGACCAACGACCGTGGACGCGACTACCGGCGTGGACGAACCGCCCCCGCCGACGCGACGCCACGTCTCGGGCGGACGGCGTCCGAGCGACGGGACGTAACCGCACGCCTCGAGCGGATCGAAACGCGGCTTCCGTTGCTGGAGAATACGCTCCGTGCAGTGGCCAGACAGGCGGGCGTTTCGATCGGCAGCCCCTGTGGTCACTGCGAGCGGAGCTATCTCTTGGTCGCCAACGGGATGATGACGTGTCCGACGTGTGGCTACCAGCAGTCGATCTGACGCCACCCCTGCTGGTCGTGGCGGGACCGAGAACGCGGACTGCTCGCGACTCGAGTCGGTAGATTGCGGTCTCTCCGGATCAGATCCGCTACAGGCGTTCCGGACCGGTTCGACCCGTCGGGGACTTTATCCGACTCTAGAGCGACGACAGCACGTATGAGCAATCGAGCGGATGCCACGGGACTGACGTTCTGGGGAGACGTCGACGACGACGTGGCGCTGCAGCGCTACCGGACGCTCGTCGATACGATCGACGACAGCGTGTATCAACTCGATGCGGACGGACACTTCATCGCGGTCAACGAGAACATCGTCGAAACGACGGGCTATTCCCGCGACGAACTCATCGGCGAGCACGTCTCGCTCGTCGTCGACGAGACGGATATCGAACGCATCAACCGCGGGATTCGCACTCAGCTCGAGGGCGACGATGAGCTGTCACCGATTGAACTCTCCATCCACACCGCTGACGGTTCCCGAATCCCCTGTGAGTTGCGGATTAACGTCCTGCTGGACGACGGTGAGTTCGCCGGTACCACCGGCGTCGCACGCGACATTTCCGACAAAAAACAACAGCGGGAGACGCTCGAGTCGACGCGAGCGTCCTACGATTCGATCACGAGCGTCGTCGACGAGGCCGACATCGGCGTCTTCATCCTCGACGAGTCGTTCAACGTGCGATGGATCGACGAATCCATCGAGGAGTATCTCGGACTCGACCGCGAGTCGATCATCGGGCGAGATAAGCGAACGGTGATCGAGGAGTCGGTCGCCGAGAGGTTCGCCGACCCCGACTCGTTCGCACGGAACGTGCTGGCGACGTACGACGACAACAGCTACGTCGAACGCTTCGAGTGTCGGGTCACCGCAGATTCCGAGACCGGCCGCGAGGAACGCTGGCTCGAGCACCGGAGCAAACCGATTCAATCGGGGCGGTACGCGGGCGGCCGTGTCGAACTCTACTACGACATTACCGACCGGAAACGCTCCGAGGGAGCGCTCAAGGAGAGCGAGAAACGGTTTCACTCGCTGGTCGACGCGGTCGAGGAGTACGCCATCTTCCGACTCGATTCGGACGGCTGCGTCGCCAGCTGGAACGAAGGGGCGCGACAGATCAAGGGGTACGAACGCGGGGAGATACTCGGTTCACACGTCTCCACTTTTTACACTGATGACGACTGCAGGGCGAACGTTCCCGCAGAAACCCTCGAGCGAGCGCGAAACGCAGGCTCGATCGAAACGGAAGGCTGGCGCGTGCGAAAGGACGGCAACCGGTTCTGGGCGAACGTGACGATCACGTCGATCGTCGACGATACCGGCACGCACCGCGGCTACGTGAAGGTCACCCGCGACATGACCGACCAGCGCGAACGGGAACAACAGCTCCAGCGCGAACGCGACCTCATCGATCGCGTCCTCGAGACCAGCCCCGTCGGGATCGTGGTCTTCGACGGGGACGGGACGATTTCTCGGGCCAACGAGCGCTATCTGGAGATCCTCGGCCTCCCGGAGTCGGGGATCGAGACGTACACGCAGGCGGGCGGGACGATCCACGATGCGAGCGGCGAGCCGGTTTCACAGGGGAGACATCCTTTCACACGGGCGCTTCGGACCGGCGAACCGGTGTTCGATCGCGTGCTCCAGCTCGAGACGCCGGGTGCGGACGACCGACGGTGGTTCGTGACGAACGCCGTTCCGATTCTCGCCGATGACGGGACCGTCGATCGCGTCGTCGCCACCGCGGAGGACGTGACGGCGCTCAAGGAGCGCGAACGCGAACTCGAGAGCGAACTCGAGGCGATCCTCAGCCGAATCACCGACGCCTTCTACGCCCTCGACGACGACTGGACGTTCACGTACGTCAACGACCGAGCGGAGGAGTTGATCGACGTCGAGGACCGCGGCTTGCACGGGCGAAATCTCTGGGAGGTGTTCGAGTGGGCGGCGAACTCGAAACTCAGAGACGAGTACGAACGGGCGATGGAGACCCAGGAGCCGACCTCGTTCGAACTCTACTACCCCGAGCCGCTCGAGACCTGGTTCGAGATCCACGCCTACCCCTCCGAAACCGGGCTCTCGGTCTACTTCCGGGACATCTCCGACCGCAAGGAGCGAGAGCGAAAGCTCACGGAGTCGGAACGACGCTACCGCACCCTCGTCGAGTACTTCCCCAACGGGATCGTCACCCTGTTCGATCACGACCGCCGGTACACGCTGGCGGCGGGGAAGGGGTTCGATCGGATTCCCGTCGACCCGGCAGACCTCGAGGGAAGCCACTTCCGCGACGCGTGGACCGAGGGGGCCGCCGACGCGCTCGAACCGATCTTCGAGGCCGTCCTCGAGGCGGGCGAGGAGCGGTCGATCGAGCTCGTGTACGCCGACCGAGAGTGGGTCGTTCGAGCCGTTCCGATTACCGACGAGCGCGGGGACGTCTTCGCCGGGATGACGATGGCCCAGGACGTCACCGAGCGCAACCAGCGCGAACGGGCGCTCCGAGAGGAACGAAACCTCGTCGAACGGATCGTCGACACGAGTCCCGTCGGGATCGTCACGCTCGACGCGGACGGCGACTTCGACCGCGTCAATCGCCGCGCGCGGGAGATACTGGGCTATCCCGAGGGCGAGTTCGAGGACGTCGTCGCCGACCTCGAGAGGGTAGACCCCGTCGAACCGGACGGTGAGTCCCTCTCGACGCCGGAGATTCCTCCCTACCGCGTCTTTCGCGAGGGGGAGACGATCAACGACTTCGAGATGGGAGTCCGCCGGGCCGACGGCCAGCGAATCTGGGTCTCTGTCAGCGGCACGCCGCTGTACGACGACGGCGAAATCGCCGGGGCCGTGATCACGTTCGCCGACATCTCCGAACGCAAGGAGTACCAGCGGCGACTCGAGGCGTCGAACGAACGACTCGAGCAGTTCGCCTACGCCGCCAGCCACGACCTGCAGGAGCCGCTACGAATGGTCTCGAGCTACCTGCAACTGATCGAGAGCCGGTACGCCGACGAACTCGACGCCGACGGCGAGGAGTTCCTCACCTACGCCGTCGACGGCGCCGAACGGATGCGCGACATGATCGAGGGGCTGCTCGAGTACTCACGCGTCGAGACGAAGGGAGAGCCGCTCGAGCCGATCGATCTCGAGGACGTGGTCGACGACGTGCTCGGGAATCTGCGCCTGCAGATCGAGGAGACCGACGCCGAGATCACGGTCGACGAACTGCCGCGGGTCCGGGGTGACGGCGACCAGCTCCGACAGGTGTTCCAGAACCTGCTCTCGAACGCGCTCGAGTACAGCGGCGACGAACCGCCCGCGATCGGCATCGACGCCGAACGCGCGGGGCCGCGGTGGCGGATCGACATCACGGACGAGGGTATCGGCATCGATCCGGACGAGACCGGGCGGATCTTCGAGGTGTTCCAGCGGCTGCACAGTCGCGAGGAGCATCCGGGAACGGGGATCGGGCTCGCGCTCTGTCAGCGGATCGTCGAACGCCACGGCGGCGAGATTCTGGTCGACTCCGAACCCGGCGAAGGCTCGACGTTTACGATCACGTTACCGGCGGCCGACGGCACCGATCGATAGGTCGAACGAGACCGGTACGCCGTCACTCTTCGTGGGGTCTCCGATCGATGCCTCGGCGTATTCGACGTTTGACGCGATGGCGTCGACGACGGAGCGTCGTCCCGCGTTTCGGCTCGGTCCACGGCTGCAAGCACATGACTGGACGAGCATCACGTTGTAGTTTGTCGAAATCGGACCACGACGGTCGTCAGCCACCCTGCGCTCTCGCACGTCTCTCTGCCGAGACGCCTGACCGTCGACCTACCGATAACTACGGACGAACCCATCGAGCACGACCGAACGGAGAATCGATCCGAAGAATCGGCTGACGACGACGTGGATACTGACCGAGGAGCACCTCGAGCCGACGGCTCCGGAGAGGCCTCCGAATCGTCCTCGAGCCGGGCCGGAACCAGCGACGACCACGACGGGGAGATGGACGAGAACAGCAAACAGGAGCAACTGGATGAGGTCCGCGAGAATCCCGCGGGAAAGGACCTCACCTCCGATCACGGCGTGAAGATCAGCGATACGGACAACTCCCTGAAAGCCGGCGAGCGCGGGCCGACGATCATGGAGGACTTCCACTTCCGGGAGAAGATGACGCAGTTCGACCACGAGTCGATCCCGGAGCGGGTCGTCCACGCTCGCGGGACGGGTGCCCACGGCGAGTCGCGTGGCTGCTGGGTCACGGAGACGAGAAAACGTGATACCGCCGACCTGCATTCCCTGTAACCAAGTTTCCACACTCGGTTGAATGAATATTTCATACAGTCGTACTATAACTTTTCTGGTGGCTGCAACGCGTGAGAGCAACCACAAAATCGACACAGTCGGCTAGTATCGGTGAACTATTCACCGCCCAAAACACTCCGCGAACAACGAGAGTCACGGCAATTGGGTGGCGGGAAAGGCTACCGGAAACCCAACGCGTCTATACGTCTCTGTGGTGGGTTTCGAGCATGACGACAGTCGTCGAACTCGAGATACCGGCCGATCGATTCGGGATCGCCCGGACGTTCGATCGGGTGCCGACGTTCGAGTGCCAGATTGGTGGGATGATCGGAGATTCGCCGCCGCTAGTCTGGGTTATCGGTCCGGATCGAGGGACCGTCCACGACGCGCTCGAGGCCGACCCGTCGGTCGACGTGATCGCGAGTTTGACAGGTGGTGAACGGAGCCTCCGAGCCGGGAACGAATCCGACGACAGTGAGCGCTGGTTGTTCCGACTCGAGTTCGGAGACAGCGTCAAACTGTTCGAACAGATCGTCGCGGAGAACGGCGGCGCTATTCTGGCGGCCTGCGGCCAGAACGGAACGTGGTCGGTGAAACTGCTCTTTCACGATCGAGCGTCGCTCTCGGAGTGTTACGCGCTGTTCGAACAGTACGATTACAGCGTCGACGTGACGCGTCTGACCGGCATGGACGACTTCGAGAGCGCCCAGACGCCGCTGACACAGACCCAGTACGAGACGATCTGTAAGGCCCACGAACTCGGCTATTTCGACATTCCCCGCCAGATCACGCTCAAGGAACTCGCCGCCGAACTCGACGTTTCTCATCAGGCGCTCTCGGAGCGACTGCGGCGCTGTCACTCGACGCTCGTCAGCGCCGAACTGACGGACGGAATGCAGCCGACGGCGATCGATCCCTGAGCGCGAGTCGCGGATCGGTTTGATCCGTTCGACGGATCGGTTCGACGCCGTGTTTCCGATCGACGATATCGTTCGGATCGGCGACCATCGGTACCTCACCACCCGTGACGAAACGTCCCGAGGAGACGCTGCTACCGACGGCGAGTCTCACAAACGAGTAACTTACAACTTCCACAGAGAGAATTATAGTGCTTCGAGAAGCGTTCTCTGCTGAAATTGGCCGAACTTCCGCATAATCGACCCGTATAGTCGTATCTACCGCAACGGACAGGTTTATTATTGGACGGAAACAAACAATTCCTGTCGGCGAGACGCCGACTCCGCGACATCACCGAGTGCCCTAAAGCGCCGGTGGTTCACTCGTGCTCAATCACGGCGGCCACTCGTGGCTGTGTGGCTGCCGGTCTCAGATCCCACGGGCCGCTCCACTGCATACCATTCGGCCCACACCTTTTCACCGCACGTTCGAGACCGAGAGAGCTGCCTCTCGAGACGGGGAAGATACTTATCTACGCTCTGTGGTGCTAGCGTATCGACAATGGCGCCATCTGCGTCTTCACCACGATCCGTCGGCGAAGGACCGTCTCGAGCGTCCACGGCGGACGACGATTCGTCGCTGGACCCCGACGACATCTATCACATCCTGCAGACGCGCCGGCGGCGTGACGTGCTCCGCTATCTCCGGACCAACGACGATCCGGTTCTGTTGAGCGACCTCGCTGAACAGGTCGCTGCCTGGGAGCACGAAACGACGGTCGAGAACCTCCACTCCGACCAGCGCCAGCGCGTCTACATCTCGTTGTACCAATCCCACCTCCCGAAACTCGACACCCGCGGAATCATCGACTACGACAAGGACCGCGGGACGATCACCGCAACCGACCTGACGCCGCAGTTCGATCCCTATCTGGCGGGAGTCGAGTCGTCGGAGTCGGACGACCCGTGGCCTTACCGGTACGCGGGAACCGTCGGCTGTTCCGGACTGCTTCTCGCCGTGACCGCGAGCGGCCTCGTCTCGGTTCCGTGGCTCGTCGTATCGGTCCTCACCGTGCTGACGTTTGCGGTCGTCACGGCTGTGCACGTCTACTCCGCGTCCGCAGAAACGTAATCGTTCGACGATCGGTAGCAAGCTCGAGCGAGCGGCCCGCGAGCACACGGCGACGAAGCGACGACCGTCAATCGGCGCAGGAAGCTGGTGCCGTGTTCGGTTCGCGGGCGGGCTCGGACTCGAGGGCGCGATGGGCGTAGAAGGCGACCGAGAAGTCCTGCGGGCTGGGGATCGAACAGGCCAGCCAGCCGATTCCGATCGCCGTCACGACCGGCGAGTCGACCGGCACGCCACGTATCCCGAGTGCGAAGACGGGCACGGCCAGGAGGAACGGGGAGAGTGCCGCAGCCCGAAGCTGCCAGGTAGGTTCGCGACCGGTCGGATGCGGTCGGACGGCCGCCCACGGACAACTCGCCAGCAGACCGACGACCCCGTCGGTCCGGTCCGGAAAGTAGGTCACCGTGTAGTCGATTCGAGCGAGTCGAAGGGTCAGTGCGTGCAGCCACTCGTGGGCCACCAGTCCGGTGGCTACCGCGAGGACGAGCGCACCGCCAGCAACCGCCACCTCCGTTTCGATCATGGGGACACGTGAGATCGACACCTGCGATCGACTCGCTCGAGTCGAGTTCCGTTCAGCGACGGACAGCGTTCCGTATCGTCATCTCACGTACTCGGTGCGAAGAACCGGCCGCGAAAGGCTTTCCGGATTCACCTGTTGGTTCATTAAGTCCGACCTGACGAGCGCGGACGCATCGCTCCGCAACTGTCGTGCGCTCAGATCAGTTGGCACGCACCATCTCCCGTAGAGCGGAGCGGTGACGCCGCCGGTGTCGACGGCCCACTACGCCGGCCAAGGGTTAAGTATTGTGAGATGGTACCTCGTACCATGGCATCCAGTAAACCCCTCGAGTTCGGCCACGACGACCGCAAACGGATCTACGAGCACGTCGAGCGCCACGGGGCCGTCGATCCCGACGACGTACAGGGGACCCTCGGGATCGATCCCAGCGGGTTCCGACACCACGTCGCGATCCTCAAACGCGACGGGCAACTCGAGGAAGCGGACGGCAAACTCCGAGTCACGATCGACGCGGGGGCCGAAGAGGAGTACGTTTCCGAGGATCTCGAGTTTCACATTCGGCCGGCCAGACAGGAGGATCTCACGGGGATCGTCGGCGCGATCCGACAGGTCGCCGAGGAGAAGACGTATATCGAAGCCGAGAGCGTCGCCGACGAGATCGACCATCAGGACGCCCTGTTGCGGCACAACGAAATCGAATCTCGGATGTTCTTCGTCGCGACGGTCGAAGACGAGGTCGTCGGCTGGGTCCACCTCCACGCGCCGGAACTAGAGAAGCTCTCCCACACCGCCGAACTCACTGTCGGCGTTCTGGAGGAGTACCGCGGCCACGGCATCGGCTCGCACCTCCTCTCGCGCGGGCTCGAGTGGGCCGGCGCGAACGGCTACGAACGCGTCTACCAGAGCGTCCCCTCGAGCAACGAGGACGCAATCGCGTTCCTCGAGGGCCACGATTGGGAGACCGAGGCCGTCCGCGAGGACCACTACAAGCTGAACGGACACTACGTCGACGAGGTGATGATGGCGCTCGTGCTGTAGACGTTTTGTTCGCTCTCGAGTCGATTGAACCAGTATCAGATATCGAATGGTCGGAACGGGGTTCGTTTCCGCCTCGAAAACGAAGTCTGAGCCGACACGATACTTTATGTGACCGTCCGGAGAACGGAGCTGTATGCGTTTCGCTACCCCCTTACAGTCCGAGTTGAAGGGGTGGGGGGAGTCGAGCGCCGCGATCGTCGCGATGGGCCTCGCCCTCGCGGCCGTCGGGATCGTCCAGACGATTACCACGCCGGCTACACAACCGGTCGTCGCGCTCGAGTTGTTCGTCTCGTTTCTCGTCCCGACGGGCCTCGCCACCGGCGGCTACTGGCTGGCCAGTCGAAACGTCGCGCCGGACGTCCGCTCTCGAGTCGCGATCTGGGTCTCGATCGGCATCGTCGCCGCCTGCGGGCTCGGCGGCTGGCTGGTGCTCTACGTCTCCCTCGAGGGTGGGACGATCGTCGAACCGCTCTCACTCGTGACGACGCTCGCGGCGGTCGGCGGCGCGACGGGATTCGTCGCCGCGGTTTGCGTGATGTCTCGAGAGAGTGCGTCCGATACGGCGGCGCCGTTCGAGTCCGGCAGCGGGCCTGATACGGCTCACGATTCCACGCGCGCGGACGACCCGAGGCGAAACTACGGCGACGAGCGGGAGGCGCTCTCCGAAACGGAGACGGCCGCGGAGTCAGCCGCGAGCACGCCGGTTAGCGCACCCACCGTGACCGCCCCGAAACCGGCCACGGACTGTCCACTCGAGCCCACTGAGACCGCGGCGAGTATCGAATCCGCCGATCCTCCCGAGCCGATCGTCCCCGACGAGACCGTTCCGCTGGCGCCGTCCCCGGGCGAACTCGAACCGAGCGTCGAACGGGTCGCGGCGGTTCCGGGGACGACGGAGACCGTGCTCGAGGTCCTGCGGGACGAGCGGTCGCGAATCGTCCTCGCACGACTGTACCACGACGCCGACAAAGCCCAGTCGCTCGCCGATCTCGCGCGCGTCGTCGCCGCACACACCGACCAGTGCGCCGCTACGGCGGCGGTATCGCTCCGGCACGCGACGCTTCCGCGGTTGGCTGCTATTCGCGCCATCGACTGGGATCCGCATGCCGATCGCGTCAGCGCGCCGGAAAACGCACTCTTCGAGGAGGGGGTTCGCGACGCGTCGGCGCTGCTCGAGGCGTTCGAGCCGGGTACTCGGTAGTCGCCGAAATCGCCCTTACGCCGGGCTACCTTCGTGTTCTGCGATCTCGAACAGCTTGTCGTAGCCCTTGTCGTCGGGGAGTTGCGCGCTGATATCGTCGAGTGCGCCTTCGGTGACACCTTCCTTGAGGAACCGACTGAGCTCTTCGGAGAGTTGTGCGCCGAGATTCTCTGCCTCACCGGGTTGGATCCGCTCGGAGAGCGTCGTCAGCGTCGCCCGGGAGATGCTCAGCGCGGCCTCTCGGGAGTCGAGCTGTGCGCGGTGTTGAACCTCGCCGATGAAGTCGTCGTACTGATGGTCGCTCGTTTACGCGCGCCACTGGTGAGCCTGAACCCTTCAGTCGAAAGGGTACCGTCGGTGATCGACGAGTAGTGGGAGTTCGGTCCAATCCTCGACCCGTCGATTCGTTCGTCCCCGACGGCTCCTCGAGCGCCGGTCCGACACCGCCGGCGATCGGTGGCGGGAATCGAAAGACAGTTTGAGGGGACGATGCTACGGAGAGGCATGCTTTCGATCGCGCTTGCCGGGAAACCGAACGCCGGCAAGTCCACGTTCTACACCGCGGCGACGATGGCGGAGGTCGACGTCGCCAACTACCCCTTTACGACCATCGACGCCAACCGCGGGGTCAGCTACGTCCGGACGGAGTGTCCCTGCCTCGAGCGCGAGGAGCGCTGTAACGCCGACAACTGTGAGGACGGCAAGCGCTACGTTCCGATCGAACTGCTCGACGTCGCGGGGCTGGTACCGGGTGCTCACGAGGGGAAGGGGCTCGGCAACCAGTTCCTCGACGAACTCACGAACGCGGACGTGATCGTGAACGTCATCGACGCCTCCGGCGGCACCAACGAGAAGGGCGAACCCGTCGATATCGGCGCACACGACCCGCTCGAGGACATCGATTTCGTCGAGGAGGAGATGGACCTCTGGCTGGCCGGTATCGTCGAGAACAACTGGGAATCCGTCGAGCGCAAGTCTCGCTCGCCCGACTTCGACATCGACGACGTGCTGGCCGACATGCTCTCGGGCTTCGGCGCCTCGCCGACGCAGATCGCGAAGGTGCTTCGGGAACTGGAGTATCCCGACGACCCCATCCAGTGGGAGGACGACCATCGCGAGGAACTCGCTCGACTGGTCCGCGAACGGACCAAGCCGATCGTCGTCGCGGCGAACAAGATCGACGTCGCGCCCCAGGAGAACGTCGAGAAGTTACTCGAGTTGGATAAACCCGTCATCCCCACCACCGCGGAGGGGGAACTCGCACTCCGCCGCGCCGCGGAGAACGGCCTCGTCGACTACGATCCCGGCGACGAAAGCCTCGAAATCGGCGACGGCGTCAACGACGCCCAGCGCGAGGCCCTCGAGGGACTCGCCCAAACGATGGGCGAGTGGGACGGCACCGGCGTGCAGTCCGCGCTGAACTACGCGGTCTACGAGTTGCTCGAGTACCTCACGGCGTACCCGGTCGAGGACGCCGCGAAGTGGTCCGACGGCAGCGGCAACGTCCTTCCCGACGCCTTCCTCCTGCCTGACGGCTCGACGCCAGTCGACCTCGCCTACGCCGTCCACTCCGACATCGGCGACGGCTACCTCCACGCCGTCAACGCGAAGTCGAGTCGTGAGGTGAGCGATGGGTACGAACTCGAGGAAGGCGACGTGATCAAGATTGTGAGTACCAACTGACGGTCGCGCGGCGTGCGTTCGATCCCGTTGGATCACTGCAGCACCGCTGACCGCGGGGGCCGGGACGGGCGAAAGCGGTACCGGTTTGGTCGGGCCGGAACCGTTCACTCGAAGACGACCAGCCGTTTTAGCGTTCTTCCTGACACCGACGAACTATCAACAACAGTAATTAGTATATTACATTACTGTAGAAGACATTTTCAAGCAGTGAGGATAATAATTATTTCTTAAAACTCCGCCGTGGGCTATCGAGCCGTAACAGATGACTCCCGAACGAACCCGAAGTGATGGCGTTCTGAACCGGCGATCGTATCTCACCCTCAGCGGCGCGACTGTCGCGGGGATCCTCGGCGGAACGGGTACAGGTAGCGCGACGGACGACGGCTACGAAACCGTCAGCGTCCCCGAAGGCGAGCGCGAGGTCGTCTACGTAAACGACGACGAGACGCTCGAGAACGTGCTGTTCGACGTCACGGCGTGCGGTGCCGGCGTGACGATCGTCGCGTACGGATCGGGCTGGACGATCCGAAACGTCGGCGTCCGCGGGCAGGTCGACATGGACGATAATACCGTCATCGGTGGGGCCGTCACCGACGGCGGGAGCGCTCGTATCGAGAACGTGTGGATCGGCGACGGCGCGGTCTACGAGGAGGAGGGCGGAATCGGAATCTGGCTCGATCCCGAACACGACGGTCACCTCACGATCGATCGGGTGAACGTCCAGGAGATGGGGAACAACGCCTTCTACTGTTCGTCGCCGGGTGGCAACGGCGACGGAACGGTAACCTTCAAGAACTGTTATGCGGCAAACTGCGGGATCGCTCACTACCGACTCGCACGCGGGACGGTCGATAATTGCGTCGCCGCCGTTACCGACGACCGACAACACCGTCAGGGACGAGGAGTCTGGGCGTGGCCATCCGGGCCGGTCTTCGTCAAAGACAGCCAGTTCGCGATGAACGGGAACCACTACTCGTTCGTCCCCGGCGCGGAGGACGAGGGGAGTACCATGATCGTCGCCGGAACGCAGTGGGACGACGGGTTCCGCGGCGGCTGGACGGATCACTACGGCGGGACCGTACATTTCGTCGGCACCGGCAACGATCCGCAAAACACCGTCCCAGCGGGCTGTCCGACCTCGGTCATGGACGCAGTCGAAAACTGATCGTCGGATTCAGCTCGCGGCATCCCGCTGCCGATTGACGTTCGCCTACCGACTCCCAGTAGACGTCGTTCGGATCGAACCGCCGCTCCCGTTCAGTTTTTGCCCCGTTGTCGCCCGTTCGACTCGCCCTCAGCCGAGTACACTCCCGATCAGCAGGCGAAGTCCGAGTCCGATCAGGATCAGTCCCGAAAGCCACCGCACGCCGGCGGCGACTCGCGGTCGCGCGAACAGCAGTTGTCGGACGGCGCTCGAGCCGACCGCCACCGTCGCGAGGTAGCCCATGGTCACGATGGCGTAGATCGCACCGAGGATCGACAGCTGCGTCGGAACGTGGCCGGCCCGATCGACGAACTGCGGCAGGAAGGCGAGAAAGAACAGCGCAACCTGCGGATTCAAGACGTTGACAAGCACGGCCTCCCGAAACGGGCTCGCCGTCGAGGGATCGTCGTCGTCCACCAGGAGCCCGTCGTCCCGGATCGTGCGAACGCCCAGGTAGACGAGGTAGCCCGCGCCGACGACGGTGACGGTGGCGAAGGCGAGTTCGGACGCCCGAAAGACGGCGGATAGTCCCACGACCGCCGCGAGGGTGTGGACGAGCACGCCAACGCTGATTCCGACGGCGGAAGCGATTCCGGCGTCGCGACCGTCACCGACGCTCCTGGTGAGCACGTAGAGCGTATCGGGGCCTGGCGAGAGGATCATCGCACCCGCCGCGACCAGGTAGATCGCAAGGAGCGTCGGTTCGATCAGGGCGGCGTCGATGCGCTCGAGCATCGACGATTACACCTCGAGCGGGCTCTCACGTGGGTCGGACGGTCCGCCATCGTCGGTGACGACGAAGGGACACGCGAAGCGATACCGGTCGGCGATTCGCTGTCGGTTCACTGTCGATCAGTTTCTCGGTCGGCGACAAAAGCGACGCGACTCTTCGGGAGTGGACCTCGAGGATGGATGCGATTCCCTCGCTCTCGAGTGGACGTGTAACTCCCACAGCGCGACGAGAGTGCGGTAGATCTCCACGGGCCGATGACTGACCTGACACTTTAATGATCTCGAGGGCTTACACGGGATCGACGCGATGAGCGAACCACGACCGACGCTGATGGAGGATCTCGAGCGTGCGGGCCGGGAGAGCATGCCGCATCTGCTGGGTGCGATCGTCTCGGCGGTCGTCTCGCTGCTCGTTCCGCTCGCGGGGATCGTTGCGGCCTACAGCGGCTACCGGCTGACGACGGTCATGGAGCGGTCGTGGTTCGGCCTACTGTTCGCCGTCTTCGGCGTCGTGAGTATCGTTTCGTGGCTGGTGTTGATCTGGGGACCGCACCTGTTCTGATCTTCCTGATCGTACACCGGCGTTGCGAGCGACGGCTTCCGACGCTTCGAGTACCGACGTGTTCGTGTCGTCAACCGATCGCCGCTAGCGGCTCGAACCAGACCGCGACGACCAGCACAGCTAGGAAGACGTACGATCCGCGGACGAGCAACATGGTCGCGAGATCCGGCCCGGTCCGGTAGGCGATGGCGGCGACGACGGCGAACGCGAGCGCCGCGAGGATCGCGGTCGGTGGAAACACGCGAGCGGTGGCGAAGCCGACCACGACGAGGAGCGCGAGCACCATCAGGCCGTACGCGACGGCGTGCGCTCGCTGCGGGCCGACCGTGACGGCGACCGTTCGTTTCTCGATCGATCGGTCGTAGTCGTAGTCCTGGGCGTCGTCGACGACCTTGATGCCCGACAGCAAGACGAGGAAGACGACCGCGAACCCGAGCGGGACTGCGGTGATTGTCCCGGCTTGCACGTAAAACCCGCCGAGCAGCGAGAGCGCGATCCCGAGCGGATAGCCGGTCGTCGCCGTGATGGGGTTCATGTCCAGTTGGGGAGCGTGGTGGTAGGCGATCACCCACGTCGGCAGCGTCAGCGCGACCGCGATCCAGCCGACGGAGAGCCAGAGGAGGAGACAACACACGCCGAACGTCGCCGACGAGAGGACGAGACCGACGCGACAGCCGCGTTCGGTCAGCGGGTGATCGTCGTCCTCACCGCGAAGGTGGAAGTCGACGTAGCCGTCCTTGACGTGGGCGGTGTACACCGCCGCGAAGATTGCGAGGGTGTGAAGCGCCGCGAGGGTCGGCTCGAGAGCGCCGGCAAGAACGACGCCGAACAGCGACGCTGCGAGCGGAGGCAGCATGAACACCGGATGGACCTGCGACCAGAACGCCTGTGCAGTCGCTGTGACGCCGGGTCCATCTCTCGCGAGAGCCATATCACGAGCGACAACGAACTGATGTATAATACCCCGCCCGGCATGGAACTCGCCGGAATCAGAGAGACACGTGACAGCCCAGAAACCCGTCTCGAGCGCCGAAACACACAGTTTGATGTATCGTCCCGTTCCACGAACGATCATGACAGACGGCTACACCGGTGCAGATCTCTTCACCGACGCACTCGAGTCCTACGGCGTCGACTACCTCTTCGGGAATCCTGGCACGACGGAGCTTCCGATCGTGGACGCGGTCGGACGGAGCGACCTCGAGTACGTCCTGGGGCTCCACGAGGACATCGCGGTGGGAATGGCTTCGGGCTACGCCCAGACGCGACGGTACCATTCCCACCACGACGAGTCGATCAACCCGGTCGGCGTAGCGAACCTCCACGTCGCGCCGGGGCTGGCCCACGGGCTGGGGAACCTCTACGCGGCCAAGATCACCGGCGCGCCGGTGGTCGTCACCGCCGGAAACCACAGCACGGATTTCCGCCACGAGGAACCGATCCTCTCGGGCGGGCTGGTCGAGATGGCCGAGCAGTTCTGTAAGTGGTCCGACGAAGTGTTAGACGTCGAGGCGCTTCCGACGATGCTCCGGCGCGCGTTCCGCGTCGCGATGACGCCGCCGACCGGGCCCGTCTTCCTCGGACTTCCGCTCGACGTTATGCTCGCCGAGACCGACGCCGAACCCGAACGCCTCGGGGCGATTCCGAACGCGGGTAGCGGCGATCCGGCTCAACTCGAGCACGCCGCCGACCTGCTCGTCGACGCCGACAACCCAGTGATGGTCGTCGGGGACCACGTCGCGCGTTCGGGGGCGGACGCCGTCGCCGCGGCGGTCGAACTCGCGGAGGCGACCGGGGCTCGCGTCCACGGCGAAATCCTCTCCTCCGAGGTGGACTTCCCGACCGACCACGATCAGTGGGTCTCCTACATCCCGCCGAACGAGGACCTCGCGTCGATGCTGATGGACACCGACACGGTCGCCTTCATCGGCTGTTCGACCAACACGACGCTGACTCGCCACGAGGAGGCGCTGGTCGACTCCGAAACGACCTGTATCCACATTAGCGACGACGACTGGCAGGTCGGCAAGAACCAGCCCGCCGACGCGGCCGTCATCGGCGATCCCGGGCTGATCCTGCAGGGGCTCATCGAGCGCGTGCAGGGCAGACTCTCGGAAGAGACCGTCGAGGAACGACTCGAGAACGTCGCTGCGATCAAGGAGATGGTCGAGGCGAAGATGGCCGGCATGGGCGAGGGTGACGCCGAAGACGACCCGCGGGCCTCGAAGGCCGAACTCGTCGACGCGATGGAACGGGTGGCCGGAGACGCCGCGATCGTCGACGAGGGCGTGACCTCGAAGTACGCCATGCTGACCCGCTGGAACTTAGCGCCCGAACAGTACATCTCGAACAAGGGCGGCGGACTCGGCTACGGGCTCCCCGCGTCCGTGGGCGCGGCCATCGCCGAAGGCCAGCGCGACGACCCGCGGGACGTGATCGGCTTCATCGGCGACGGCTCCTACCTCTACTACCCCCACTCCATCTACAGTGCGGCCCGCCACGACGTCGACCTCACGGTCGTCATCTCGGACAACCGCAACTACCGCATCCTGAAGGACAACACGCTCAAACTGATGGGCGGCGAGGAGGCCGACTACGAGTTCACCGCCATGGACTTCGATCCGGCCGTCGACCTCGTGAAGAACGCCGAGAGCCACGGTGCGCGGGCCGAACAGGTCGAGACGCCGGACGGAATCGAAGGGGCGCTCGAGGAGGCGCTGGCCAACGAGGGCCCCGACGTGCTCGACGTGTTAGTGCACGACTGAGGCGGGGTCGCTCGAGGTGGTTCAGGGCCGGCGGCCGTCGACTCCCAGTTAGCACTCGATGTTTCCCTTGCTCGATTCCAAGAACACGAACGAATCGTCACCGGTGACGAGCGCGGTCGCAGCCACCGGATCGGACCGAATGCTCGTCATGTCCATCTCGTGCCAACCTGCGCCGTTCAGTTGAAATTCGAAGGTGAACGCGCCCTCGGTCGGTTCCACGTCGGCCGCTTCGACGGTTAGCCAATCGTGGGGCTCGAGGGCTGCTTCCTCGTCGTACAGTCGGTCCTCACCCTCGCGAAGCCGCAGTCGAACGTGGTGGGTCTCGGTCTCGTCGTCGTTGAAAACCATCGCCTGACACAGTCGGACGGAGTCCGCCGTCTCGTCGTCCGTTTCGCGAACTCGATCGAGACAGCCGCTCATTGGTAGGAGTACGCCACCGGAGAGTACCTGGAGGGTAGTTCGGCGAGTGAGACGACGCATTACTGTACGGAATGTCACTCGAGGTGAACAAATTTGTCATTCTACGATCAATCTCGCCCTAAACGACGAACGGAACAGATGAGCGCCGTTCAATACTGGTCCCGCACGTTGTCTATCTGACACTGCACGCAGAGATCGTCGGCGAAACACGAGATGTCGTCGTAGGGACAGTCGTAGGCCTCGACGTGGACGGAGAGGCTGCGCTTTTCCCGTCTCCAGACGCTCTCCCAGTCGTCGATGTCCATCTCCGCGGAGGTGAAGACGACGGCCCCGTCTCGATCCACGATCTTTGCCACCGTGACCGAGTGCTGTCGCTCCCTGACGAGGTCGATCGCTCGCTCGTACGAGGCACAGTCGATCGCCTCCGTTTCCGCGTCGTCGTCAAGGAGCCGAACGGTGATCGACCCGTCGTACTCCTCCGTCGGATCCAACCCGTGAGTCACGATAGCTACTGACCCAAGGGCCGTAAAAAAGGTGGGGTTCGAGGAACGTGTGTTCGGATAACCCCCGAGTCCGGTTTGTCATGCCGCTTCCGCTGGTCTCACTCCACTTCGTCCGGGAAGATCTTCCCCGGATTCAGCGTCCCCGTCGGATCCAGCGCCCGCTTGATCCGTCGCATCGCATCGACCGCACCCGCGCCGTGTTCGGCCTCGAGATACTCGCGCTTTCCCTGTCCGATTCCGTGCTCGCCCGTCGAGGTGCCGCCGATCGCCATCGCTTGCTCGACGATTTCCTTGTACAGTGCTTCGCCGCGCTCGAGTTGCTCGGGATCGTCCGGATCGACGAGCACGCTGTAGTGGAGGTTACCGTCTCCCGCGTGGCCGAAGCAGGGGACGGCCAGTCCGTACTCCTCCTCGAGCCGTTTGGCTTCGTGGACGATCTCCGGATAGGCGCTGATCGGGACCGTCACGTCGCCGGGGTGTAGCGGCTGTGAATCGGGGTCGTAGCTCTGCACGGCGTAGGCCAACTCCCGGCGGGCCCGCCAGAGCGACTCCATCTCGGCGTCGTCGTCGCTCATCTCGAAGCGGGCCACGTCGTGGTCCTCGAAGATGGTCCGGCAGAGGTCGATCTCCTCCTCGACGCCGTGATTGGCGTGGAACTCGAGGAAGACCATCGGTGCGTCGGGCAGGCCGGAGTCGAGATACTCGTTGGCCATCCGGGCGCTCAGCCCGTCGACGAGTTCGATCCGGGCGACGTCGACGTCGGTCCGGACGGCGTCGAAAACCGCGGCAGTCGCGTCGTCGAGCGTCTTGAAGATCGCTCGCCCGCCGCGGATCTGCTGGGGACGGCCGGCCAGCCGGAGGGTGGCCTCGGTGACGACCGCCAGCGTCCCCTCGCTGCCGACGAGCAGTTCGGTCAGGTTGTAGCCGCTCGAGGTCTTGATCGCTCGCGAGCCCGTCCGGACGACCGTTCCGTCGGCCAACACGGCCTCGAGGCCGAGCACCCAGTCGGCGACCTCGCCGTACTTGACGGTCTGCATGCCGCTGGCGTCGGTCGCGATCATTCCGCCGATCGTCGAGATGTCGCCCGAAGAGGGCAGCGGCGGGAAGAACAGGCCGTCGTCGGCGACGTACTCGTCGACCGCCGAGCCGATGATTCCGGGTCCGACGTCGATCTGGAAGTCGTCCGGCCGGTAGTCGACGACGTCGTCCATTCGGGTCAGATCCATGCTGATCCCGCCGTGGGCCGGGACGGCGTTGCCCTCGAGCCCCGTCCCCGCCGCGTAGGGCGTGACGGGCACGTCGTGTTCGGTCGCGGCGGCGAGGACCACCGAGACGTCCTCCGTCGTCTCCGGCCAGACGACGGCATCTGGAAGCACCCCGCGTCCGTCCTGTTCCGCGCCCCAGTCGGCGGCGTGTGTTTCCCGGCGCCCCTCCGCGAACGATAGCTGGTCGTCCGTGAGGTCGAGGTCCTCGAGGAACGAACAGTCGTGTGTCATACGTGGTCGTCGTTCACGTGCCGTATCAACGTTTCCCACCTACTCGTTCAGCCCCGACGCTTCGGGGATGCTCGCCTTGGTCTTCGCGCACCGGCGCCGTGCGAACGGTTCGTGGCCCCTTCGATCCTCGCTGTTTGAATGTCGGGGGTCGTCTCCGCCGGTTTCTTCGAGCAAGCGTCACGGGTCTCGAGTCCGTAGTCCCAATCGTGACTGACGATTCGCATCCGGCCCGCACAGCCGATGGCTCCGAGGACTCGCTCGAGGACCACACCCAGCAGCTTCACCGGCACCTCGAGGCCACCGCCGAGTTACCGATCGACCGGCTGGCGAACCGCTGGCTCGGCGAGGCCGAAGCCATTTCTCGGGATGTCGCGACGAGCGACCTCGAGGACGACGTCGTCGTCGAACGCGTCGAGAAGATCCAGCACCTGCTCTCGGAGGTCGACGAGACCGGCCACGAGGAGGGGGACGACCACCTCGAGGCGGCGATCCAGTGCTGTAAAGCGATTCTCGAGGGAACGGAGCGCAACTGACCCCGTCGACCGACCGGACGTACCGAGATGCGAATACCGAGGGACGACGCGTCCGCCGCAGTCTCTCACGACGGAAGACATATTCCACTCGTCTCTGTTGTCGATTGTATGCCAGGTGCCCGAATCTCCCGCGGTACTCGCGTGACGCTCCGGACGGTCGAGGACGATGACCTACCGTTCCTGCAGCGAGCGTACGCCAATCCCGACCTTCGGTATCCGCTCGGAACCCCGCTGCTGAACCGAGACGAACTCGAGGCGTGGCTCGACGACGACAACGCGGATCGGTTCCTCGTCTGTCTCGACGGAGAGCGGACGGGTCCCGACCGTCCCGAAGATGCCGACGACGTTCGACGTATCGGCCTCGTGACGGTCGAAGACGCCGACTGGCGGCGTCCGGAGATCGTCTACTGGCTCGTCCCGGCGGTCCACGGCGATGGATACGGGAGCGAAGCCGTGTCCCTGGTAATCGACTACGTCTTCCGCACGTACGATACGCCGGCCGTCGGCGCGGCGGCCTACGAGTTCAACGACGCCTCCCGTGGCCTCCTCGAGTCGCTCGGGTTCGAGGAGGAGGGGCGCACTCGACGGGACCGGTTCATTGACGGCGAGTACGTCGACACGATCCGGTACGGACTGCTGCGGGAGGAGTGGACTCGAGCGTGACTCCGACCGCGATTGACCGAAGCCGTGACTCGGCCACGTAGCGGGTGACGAGCACTCGAGGCCCCGACAGGGGGCCGGAGTGTGAGACGCAACTTCTGCGCCGCCCTATGCCATTACTACTGGAAGAAATTTCCCCTATACCAACAACCAGTGTTCAGTAAACGGTCAACTCTCGGAAACGATGGATTTTATGATAACTGATACCGTACTGTCGGCTGATGGCAGATAGCCGAGCGATTCGACCGCCGCGGAGGGGAGAACCGTGAACGCCGATCTCGACCTGCTGGTGCAGCTCAACGACTACGAGCGACCGCAGGACGTGGCCGAGCGAGCCGTCCAAGCCGAGGAGCTTGGCTTCGACCGGATTACGGTCGGCGAGACGACGGGCTGGAACATCGTCCCGGTGCTCACGCTCGCCGCCGACCGCACGGACGAACTGGGGATCACGAACGACGTCATCTCGCCGTTCGGTCGCTCCCCCGCGATGCTCGCCCAGACCGCGCTCACGCTGCACGAGGCCTCCGAGGGCCGGTTCCGGCTCGGTCTCGGGCCAAGTTCACCCGCGATCACCGAGCGCTGGCACGGCCTCGAGTTCGACCGCCCGCTCCGACGGACCCGCGAGACCATCGAGGTCATTCGGTCGGTCTACGAGAACGGCAACCCCGCCTACGAAGGCGAGATATTCGACATCGCCGGCCTCAACTACGAGCGCGAGGTCCCCGAGAACCCGCCACCGATCGACCTCGGGACGCTCGGCCCGAAAGCCACCGAGATGGCCGGCCGCTTCGGCGACGGCTGGGCGCCACAGATGTTCACGAAAGAGGGTCTCGAGGAGCGACTCGAAGACCTTTCCCGCGGTGCCGAACTCGCCGACAAGAGCGTCGACGACCTGCGCGTCGCGCCGATCGTCCGCGGTATCGCGAGCGAGGATCGCGAACTCGCCCGCCGGAAAGCCCGCGGCACGATCGCGTTCATGCTGGGTGCCTACGGCCCGTACTACGGCGATTCCGTCGCGGAGCAGGGCTATCCCGAGGTCGTCGAGAACATCCGCGCGGCATGGCAGGACCGCGATACGGAGCGAATGGCTGCCGAGTTGCCTGAGGAACTGCTCGACGAACTCGCGCCAGCGGGAACGCCCGACGAAGTTCGCGAGTGGGTCGAATCGTACAGTGAGATAGACGGCGTCGACGCCGTCCGCGTCGGCTTCGTCAACGAGATGACCGAGGACGAGAAGGAGACGACGATGGAAGCGGTCGCTGACCTGGTGTAGAGTCAATCGGTCGCCGCTCGAGTCGGCCGCCGAAAACGCGTTCCGCTTCGATCCCACGTGATCCACCGACTGCCGATTGATCGTCCGACTGCCGACCGATCCGTTATCCCTCACCTTCGGACTGGTACGGTTCGCCGACGGCGTGTCGAGGGAGGAGGTTGAACACCTCCGTCTCGAGGTCGTCCATCGACTCGAACGTCTCGCCGCTCGAGTCGGCGACGATCTCGCCGAGGTTCTCCTCTCCGTCCGCGAGGACCAGCGTCACGTCGTCGCACTGGTCGGCGGCTTCGTCCCGTGAAATCGGATACTCGAGGTCGTCGAGCACGTTCACGAGACCATTGAGCTTGACATCCTGTGTCATAGTGGCGAACACGGGTCCCGTCGGCATAGCCGTACGGATACGCCGGATCGCTGGACAGTCGTCGTCTGCCGAGTGACGGCTAAAACAATCCGTTTCTGGGAACGGATTTCAAGTCGCCGCTTGAATTCCTAATCCGATCGCAGGCCGGAACCGTTTGCTCACGGTTCGATGACGAGCTTACCGAGGAAGCTCTCGTTCATGACGTCCTCCTGCGCCTGCGATGCCTCGTCGAGGTCGTAGCTCCGTGCGATCTCGATCCCGAGCGCGTCGGTCGCCATGAGGTGAGCCACACCGCGGAGGGGCACGCGCAGATCGGGCGTGTTGAACATACTCATAAACTGGTAGCTGACGTCCTTCGAGCGAGCCGCGCCGTCGTTCGTGAACGCGGGATCGGGGCTGTTCTCCCCGATGCCGACGACGCGACAGCCGGTCGCGGCGACGTCCGCGTCGAACTGAAGATAGTCGTCCAGCCGATGGTCGAGGATCGCGTCGACGCCGCCGTCGCTGGCCTCGAGGACTGCATCGGCCAGATCGTCGCGCCCATAATCGAGGACCGTCTCGGCGCCGAGGGCTTCGAGATCGTCGTGGTACGTTTCGGAACCGGTCGTGACGACTCGAGCACTGACCGCGGCGGCGATCTGAACGGCTGCGTGACCCACGCCACCCGACCCGCCGTGAACGAGGCAGTGCTCGGCGGGATCGAGGTCGGCGTGGTCGATCAGCGCGCGCCAGGCGGTAACGGCGGCGACGCCGGCCGCGCCCGCTTCGGTCAGATCCGCGCCGTCAGGGAGGTGGACGACCCGGTCTGTGGGTACCGTCGTGTACTCCGCGTAGGATCCCTGGAACCCGCCGTTGCCGATCCCAGTTCCGAAGACGCGGTCGCCTTCTGCGAAGCCCTCGACGGCTGACCCGGTCTCCGCGACGACGCCGGCGAAATCGACGCCGGGCGTGAACGGCACGCTGACCGGCTCGTAGGAGCCGTCTCGGAAGTAGGTGTCGACGGGGTTGATCCCCGCGGCGGCCACTTCGACGAGCAACTCGTCGTCGGCTGGCTCGGGTCGGTCCACGTCGTCTACCTGCAGTACGTCCGCATCACCGTGCTCGTGTAGGCGTACAGCGCGCATGATACTCGAGCACACGCCGTAGAGCCGTATAAGGGTACAGTTCTCGGTCGCTCGAGCGTCCGTTCGTCCGCGAATCTATGTCGACACCAACAAGTCCAACGTCTGTGGGTTCGCTGGCCCTCGAACGGGACGATGAGTGAATCCAGTGGCAATCAGCTCGAGGACGTAACGGTCGCCGTCTTCCCCGCGCAGGAAGGCAGCGAAGAGATCGAGTTCACCGAACTGAAGGACGTCGTCACCGACGCGGGCGCGACGGTCGACGTCGTCGGACACGAGACGGGCGCGGGCCTGACGGTGAACAACGTTTTCGAGGAGTTCTCGAACTAAAAACGGCGATCCGAAACGGTCCGACCGACTCAGTCGTCGGCCGGGAGCGGTCCCATAAACGCGAAGCCGTGTTCCTCGCCGACGGCGAACAGTGCCTCGAGATCGGCGTCGGTCACGTCACGAGGCTCCGGTAGTGTCCGCGTTTCGGTCGGCTCACCGACCGCGCGGAAGAAGTCCTCCGTTCCGGCGGGCGTGAGCGCGACGAGCACGCGAACCGGTTCGTCACCCTCGACGCGGAACCCGTGCGGACGACCTCCCGCGACGTAGCCGGTCATTTGGGGCTCGAGGGTGTGGTTCTCACCGTCGATGTGGAGGGTCATCGACCCCTCGAGGACGTGAAACACCTCGCTCGGGGCGTGCGTGTGAAGGCCGTTTTCGAACCCCGGCGGCGCGAGCATGTCGACCACGGTAAACTCGCCGTCCGTGTCGTCACCGTCGGCCGTGATGGTCATCGTCGAGCCGAGCACGTGGAGGTGTTCGCCGTCCGATCGCGGTGTGAGTTGTTTTCCTGCCATTGCTATCACCGACCGTATAGACGCTCTGCTCGGAGATAAAGAGATATTAGTGATTTCGAAGACGATTCCGACGACGGCCGGGTTAGCGGTTCGGCAGTTCGACTGACGCCTCGGCCGCTTCGACGGGTGGTACTCCGCTATCGTACCGCTCGCGTCGCGTCGTCGATGATTTCGAGGGCCTCCTTCAACTCCTCCATCGCCGTCGCGTACGAGAGTCGCGCGTAGCCCTCGCCGTTCGCACCGAAGGCATCGCCGGGGACGACGATCACGCCGCGGTCTAACACCTCGTCACACCAGCCCGCTGGTACCTTCGGCATGACGTAGAACGCCCCCTCGGGTTTCGGGACCTCGAGACCGGCGTCCGCGAGTCCGTCGAGGACGACATCGCGGCGCTCCTCGAACGCCTCGACCATCTCCGCTACCGGCTCCTGTGGTCCCGTCAGCGCGGCCTCAGCGGCGTACTGTGCGGGTGCGGAGGCGCAGGCCTGCCCGTACTGGTGAACGCGGAGCATGCGCTCGATGCGGCGATTGGACCCCGTGACCCAGCCGAGTCGCCAGCCGGTCATCGAGTAGGTCTTCGAGCAGGCGCTGACGACGACCACGTTGTCGGTCTCGGCGAACTCGAGCGGCGATCGGTGTTCGCCCTCGAAGACGATGTGTTCGTACACCTCGTCGGAGACGCAGAGGACGTCGTGTTCGTCGGCGATGCGGGCGAACTCGCGCATGTCCTCCTCGCTCTGGACGGCGCCGGTCGGGTTGGCCGGGCTGTTGACGACGAAGACGGCAGTGTCGTCGGTAATGGCTTCCTCGACGGTCGCCGGATCGAGCGTGAGATCCTCGCGGAGGCCGACGGGCTTCGGCGTGCCGTCCGCGATGTGAGTCAGCGCGTCGTAGGAGACGAAGCCCGGGTCCGGGAAGATCACTTCCTCGCCCGGATCGACGTGTGCCTGCAGGACGAGGTGGAGCGCCTCGCTGCCGCCGGACGTGGCGATAACGTGCTCGGGGTCGATCTCGAGTCCGTAGTCGCGGTCGTACTTCGCCGAAATCGCCTCGCGAAGCGTCAGCGTCCCCTTGTTCGACGTGTAGGCGTCGGTCTCTCCGGCCTCGATCGCCTCGATCGCGCCCCGGCGGGCGTGGGCGGGCGTCGGAAAGTCCGGCTGGCCAATTCCGAGGTTGATCGCGTCGTCACCGGCGGCCTCGAACACTTCGCGAATGCCGCTGATCGACACCTGCTCGACTCGTCGTGCGAACTCGGTCATACCTAACGGCTGGTGCGGATCCCGATAACTCTTGATGTGTCCGGGGCGTCGCTGCAACGATCGATTCGAAAACCACTATCTCGTTACAGTCTTGTCTACGTGAGTAACTGTTCCACAACAAATATACGGTTTCTGCCGAATACACCGCTAATGACCTACTCTCGACGTGCCATTCTCGCAACAGGAGCGACCGGAACGCTCGCACTAACAGCCGGCTGTCTCGACTTCGTCCTCGGAAACGGGCCGATGGAGCTCACGGCTGAACGCGTGGCTCCGACCGATGCGGCCCTCGAGGCCGCCGGCTACGGCGAGTACGAGATCGAAGAACGATCCATCGAAGAGACGATCGAGGTCGGCGTCGAGCGCGACGTCGAGGCCAGGGTGTGGTCGTCGATCTACTCGAAAGACGTCGAGCACCGCGGTATCGAACACGAGGGCGCGTTCTTCGTCGCCGTCTCGATCCCCGACTTCTCGATCCTCGGACGGTCGTTTAACCCAATTTCGGAGATGACGAACGACGAACTGCTCGAGGAATTCCTGTCCGAAATCGATAGCGATCACACCGACATCGACGACATTTCGAAGGTCGACTCGTTCACGCTCGATATTCTCGGCGACGATCGAACCGTCGACGTCTTCGAGGGCGAATCCGAGTTCGAGGGCGAGCCGATCGACATCGAAATCCCGGTGGCGTCGTTCGGTCACGAGGACGACCGTATCGTCCTCCTCGGGAGCTACCCTGCGGCGCTGGCCGAGGAATCGGCGAACGCCGAGGAGCTGATGGAATCCGTCGAACACCCGGTTTGAACGCCCGCAAACTCGAGGGACGGGTCACTTTTTTCGAGCCGCAACCGAGAGACAGAGCGAGCGTTCCGCACTCAGTGAGCGAGACCGAAGCCATGGTTGTCACTCGATGGTCGTCCGGAGCGCGGTTGGAGACACGGTACTGTCTCACCGGTGGCTGGTGATCGGTGTTGAGAAAACGACTACTAGCGAGTCGCGTCGAGCGCGTCGGTCGTCAGTAGAACTCGCGGACGAGGTCCATCGCGTCGTCCGGCGCGCCCTCCGGAATATCGGACATATCCTCGGTGACGCCGTGTTGCTCGTGGTACGGGACGGAGTTTTCGTCCTGGTACATGACGCCCTGATACTCCTTGTCGCTGTCGAGGATGACTTTCTTGGCGTCCTCGTAATCGTTCGGATCGTGGCCCTCTTCTTTGAGGTCGACGAGGTTCTCGCGGAAGTAGTCGTACGTGTCGACGTCGTTGAACGTGACACACGGGCTGAAGACGTTGACGAAGCCGAAGCCGTCGTGCTCGATCGCTTGTTCGATGATCTCCTGGTGGCGCAGCGCGTCGGAGGCGAACGACTGGGCGATGAACGAGGCGCCGGAGGCCAGTGCGAGCGCGAGCGGGTTGACCGGCGGCTGCTTCGGTCCTTCGGGGGTCGTCGAGGTCTCGAAGTCCGACCGCGAGGTCGGCGAGGCCTGGCCCTTCGTCAGGCCGTAGATGCGGTTGTCCATGACGACGTAGGACATGTCGACGTTTCGGCGGACGGCGTGGACGAAGTGACCGGCACCGATCGAGTAGCCGTCACCGTCGCCGCCGGAGACCATCACTTCGATGTCGGGGCGGGCCATCTTGACGCCGGTGCCGACGGGGAGCGCACGGCCGTGAACCCCGTGAAGGGCGTAGCTGTGCATGTAGGTCCCGATCTTGCCGGAACAGCCGATGCCGGCGACCACGAACGTGTTGTCGGGGTCGTTGCCGGTTTCGGCCAGGGCTTTCATCATGCCGTTCATCGTCCCGAAGTCGCCGCATCCGGGACACCACGTGGGCTGCTTGTCGGATTTAAAGTCGGTGAATCGTACGTCGGAGCTCATTATGCTGGCACCTCCTCGGAGAGTTTCTCGGTGATCTGTTCGGCGAGTTCGTCCGCCTTGAAGCGGACGCCGGTGTACTTGTTGATGCGCTTGACGCGGGTAAGTGCGTCGTGTTCGATGAGGTCGGCGAACTGGCCGGTCGCGTTACACTCGACGACGATCGTCTGTTCGGCCGCCTCGATCTCGTCGGTGAGGTCCGGCCGCGGGAAGATGTACGGAACCGAGATCACGCGGACATCGACGTCCTCGTCCTCGAGGTAGCCGAGGGCTTCGACGAGTGCCCCTTCGTTGGATCCCCACGAGAGGATGAGGTTGTCCGCGTCCTCGTCGCCGAACTCGCGACACTCCCACTCTTCTTGCTCCTGTGCGGTCTCGACCTTCCGATACCGTTTGTCGACCTGCTGGACGCGCTCGTCCTGTTCCTCGGTTCGGCGGCCGAGTTCGTCGTGCTCGAGACCGGTGCTCATGTGTGCGCCGTCGATCGTGCCGGGGATGGCGCGCGGGCTGACGCCGTCGTCGGTGTCGGCGTGGGCGCGGAACCGTCCCTGCTCGTCGAGCCACTCGTCGACCTCGTCGTCGCCGACGAGTTTGCCGCGATCGATCTCGACTGCGTCCATGTCGAACGCCTCCGGCGGGAACGTCTGTTCGGTGACCGACATCGCCAGATCGGAGACGAGAAACACCGGCGTGTTGTACTTCTCGGCGAGGTTGAACGCCTCGACCGTCTTCCAGAAACACTCGGTGATCGAGGTGGGAGCGACGACGAACCGCGGCACTTCACCGTGGCCGCCGTACAGGGCCATGTTGAGGTCACCTTGTTCCTGTTTCGTCGGCATCCCCGTCGAGGGACCGGATCGCTGGACGTCACAGATGACCAGCGGCGTCTCGCTGGTCGCGACCAGTCCGAACGTCTCGGTCATGAGGTCGATCCCGGCTCCCGACGTCGCCGTCATGGCTCGAGCGCCCGCGCGTGCGCCGCCAAGTGCCATGTTGATCGCGGAGAGCTCGTCTTCGGCCTGGACGACGTGGCCGCCGTAGTCCTCGATACGGCCCGTCAGATACTCCATGATGGACGTCGCGGGCGTGATGGGGTAGCCAGCGTAGAAGCGACAGCCGGCGGCGATGGCACCCATCCCGATCGCTTCGTTGCCGTTCAGGAGGACGTAGTCGTTGTCGGTTACGTCGACGTTGTAGCCGAGGTGGTCGAGGTCGTAGTTCGCTTCGACGTACTCCTGACCGAGGCGGGCGGCTTCCTTGTTGTTCTCGACGATCTTCGAGCCCTTGCCGCCGAAGCGCTTCTCGAGCGCTTCGTCCAAGTACTCGACGTCGAAGCCGGTGATCTTACACGCGGCACCGAGCGCGACGATGTTGCGCATGATCGCGCCGCCGGCGTCCTCGGCGAGCGATTTCAGGGGGACGTCGACTGCGGTGATCTCGTCGGGAATCTCGGCCTCCCAGGAGCGTTCACCGTCGTAGATGACGGCACTGCCCTCGTGAAGTTCGTCGAGGTTTTCGTCGATGGTGCGCTGTGTCAGAGCGACCAGGATATCGAGTCGATCCACGACGCTTTGGACCTGCTCGACCGACGTCCGAATCTTGTAGGCCGTGTAGCCGCCGCGGATTCGGGACGCGAAGTCTTTCGACGTGAATACGTGCCGCCCGGCTCGGGAAAGTGCCTGAGCGAAGATTTTTCCGGTGGAGTCGATACCGTCCCCGGCCTCGCCTCCGACCGCCCAGTTGAGATCCTCAGCCATGTTATGCTGAGCCTTGCCCCCAGTAAATGAAAAGGCTTCTGAAAACCCAACCGGACCACCGCAACAGTGCGTGATATGTCCGCTCTCGATCGCCGAGTTCGTTACTCGAATCAGAATAAATCACCGGTGAAATTACGCTCTCGGGCAGCTGTGAGAACACCGGTTGGTACTGTTTCGAACAGGCGGCCATCTCTCGAGAACGATCGTTTCCGAGAGGGGCCGGATCGAGTGTATCGGACCGCGGGTCTATCGAACCGCGAGCGTCGCGACGACGCGGAACGGAACGCCTTTTCCAGCGGCCCCCGAACGGATTCGACATGACAATCGAAGGAACACCAGTCACCGTCGAATCGGTCCGCGAAGTCGGTCCGGGTACCGTCGCACTCGAACTCGAGACGCCCGACGGGTTCGATGCCCTCCCCGGGCAGTTCGTCCTGCTTCGGGCCGTCCCCGGCGTCGAGGACCAGACGAGCGGCGACCACGACGAGGACGACGTCGTCATGCGCCACTACACGCTCTCCTCGCCCGCGGTCGGCGAGACGTTCGAGATCACGGTCGGCATCGACCCCGACGGCGACCTGTCGCCGTGGCTCGCGAATCTCGAGGGCGGTGAAACCGTCCACATCGAAGGCCCGTTCGGGACGATTACCTACGAGGGTGACGAAGACGTCGTCGCCGTCGCGGGCGGCCCCGGCGTCGGTCCGGCCGTCTCGATCGCCGAAGCGGCCCACGAGTCCGGGCACGACGCCGTCGTCGTCTATCAGGACGACGAACCCGCACACGTCGACCGACTCGAGGCACTGGAGGACGCGGGCGCGGACGTGGTCATCCTCGACGAGGACGACAACGACGGACTGGCGGAAGCGATCGAGTCCCACCGCGCGGACGGACAGCTCTACGCCTTCGGCTTCGAGGACTTCGTGCGGTTCGTCGCCGACACGATCGACGAGGACGGCGGCGATTCCGACGAGGCGCTGATCGAGAACTTCGGCTGAGGGACCGCTCGAACGCGGGACCACGCTTTTCTGTGGCCTGGCGACGAAGCAGCCACGTCTCAGCTCGATCGATCGCGCACCCACCAGGGCCGAACAGTCGATCAGCCAATCACCCCGCGAACAGTCTGCCAAGGTGCGTGGCCGACCCGTGATCAGTCGCGTGCCGAGGCTCGCAAGCACAGTCACTACGCGTGTCGGATCCCTATCGGAGCCTATGGTTGACGAAGACCTCGAACTCGAGCGAGACATCGGACAGGCGACGATCGTCTACGAAGAACCCGACGAGGACACCGTCAGAAAGACGGTCCCGAACGAACACATCGCCTACTTCCAGGACCACTGGATTATCAAGACCGACGAGGACGAGGAAGGACACGACATCGTTCGGCGAATTCCCGCCCAGCGCGTCCACTACGTCGAGCGCTCGGTCGAGCAGTTCGAAGAGGAGGTCAAGACGCTGGTCGACCAGGTCCAGTCGTTCGCCGCCGACCTCCGAACCAAGCTACCGGTCGGCGGCGGCAGCAGTGGCGGCGACGAACGCCCCGAACCGCACCGGATCGACATCGACCAGGGCGAGTTCGACGAGAGCGATAATCGAATGGATTGAGTCGGTCGCCCGACTCGAGCGGCGGCGACGTTCGGTTCAGTGCTCGACGAGTTCGACGAGGATTCCGCCGGTATCTTTGGGATGTAAGAAGGCGACCGAATGACCCCACGCGCCGGGTCGTGGCTCCTCGTCGATCAACTGCACGTCGTGGTCGCGGACCGTCTCGAGGGCACCCTCGAGATCGTCCGTCGCGAGCGCAAGGTGGTGAATTCCCGCGCCGTTTGCCTCGAGATAGTTCGCGATAGTCCCCTCCTCGAGCGGTTCGAGCAGTTCGAAGTAGCCGTTTTCGCAGTCGAGAAAGACGACGCGCATGCCGTCGAACTCCTCTTCGTGGACGATTTCGAGACCGAAGAGGTCCGCGTACAGGGCTCCGAGTTCGGCGGCGTCCTCGGTCGCGATTCCCGCGTGATCGAAGTGCATGGTTCGCCGTTCGGGATCGAACACAAATATTGATGTGGTTCGTCGATTTCGGGCTTGCATATCGGGCCTCGATGCGGCATCTGGTATCGGTCCGAGAGTGAACTATTCAACTTGGTGTCGTTTTCGACGAGTATTTGATCCGGGTCTGTGAAGTCGAGACTATGCAGATCGCAAACACGGAGACGGTCCCGAACGGCGAGGTCGTCGAGGTCATCGGAATCGCCCGCGGCAACACCGTCGAGGCCAGAAACGCCGGCCGCGACATCACGCAGGGGATCCGCAACGTCTTCGGCGGGGAGCTCAAGGCCTACTCGGAACTCCTCTCGAAGGCTCGAGACGAGGCCATCTCACGGATGGAGGCCGACGCCGAACGGATGGGCGCTGACGCCGTGGTCAACGTCCGTCTCGAGACCTCCCAGATCACCGACGGCGGTTCCGAAGTGATGGCTTACGGGACCGCCGTTCGGCTCGAGTAACGAGTAACGAACTGCGAATCGCACGCCGCGAACCGTTCTGACTCCTCCTTTTGACACGGCCTGCTCGCTGTTGCAACGAATACGTGTTACCCCGAGACATCGGTTTGGGCAGTCGCAATATTCCGCGCTCTCGGCCGCTTCGGTGGCAGTTTCCTCGAGGTTACCGTCCTGCGTAACTCTCAGGTCGCTATCATTACTGAAGGTCGTCGGTGCTCTAAACTGGTATGAGCGCCACACATCACCGCCGTTCCGGTATATCCGACGATCGTCTCCGTTCGCGTCCGAACGAGAGCGACGGACTCGGCTACCGTTTCGCGGAGATCGACGGCTCGCCGTCTCCGCTCGTTCCGCACCGTCCCGCGATCGGTATCGTCGCCCGGGGCGAGGAGGCCGAATCGATCTACCGAACGATCCTTCGTGCGACCGACCGCCGGCTCGCGGTCTACCTCACCGCGGTCGATCCAGATTCCGAAATCGGTCGCCTCGCCGTCGGTCTCGGCGCCACGGTCGTCGAACCGCGCGGCCCGGCCACGAGCCGACTCGAACTCGAATCAGCCCTCTTCGCGGCGGGACGAATCGGCGGCCACGACGGACTCATCTTCCAGCTGGAAGGCTGTCCGCGAATCGACTACGAGCGGACCCTGGCGTCGTTCGAGGAGGACCGGTTCGAAGTCTACGCCGTTCCGGAGGATCGTTCGGCGTTCGAACGCCGGTCGCCCGTCGTCGCGGCGATTCCCGCGTACAACGCGGCCGAAACGATCGGGCAGGTCGTCAGGGAAGCCGCCGATCACGCGGATACGGTCCTCGTCGTCGACGACGGGAGCGCCGACGCGACGGCCGAACGCGCAGAACGCGCCGGCGCGCTCGTCGTCCGCCACGAGCGTAACCGCGGCTACGGCGGGGCGCTCCAGACTATCTTCGAGGTGGGACGAACGCTCGACGCAGACCACCTCGTGACGTTGGATGCCGACGGACAGCACGACCCCGCGTCCATCGCGACGCTCGTCGCGGCGCAGGAATCGAGCGGCGCAGAGGTCGTCATCGGCAGTCGATTCGCGGACGACTCGAACACGCGGATGCCCCGCGTTCGGTCGCTCGGACTCGACACCGTCAACCTCCTCACGAACGCGAGTCTGGGACGGTTCCGACCGCACACGTGGGTGCGAGACACACAGAGCGGTCTCCGATCGTACACGCGAGACGCCGTCGAATCCCTCGCGACGACCGCCGACCTCGGGAGCGGAATGGGCGCGAGCACGGATATCATCTACCACGCTCACCAGGAAGGGTTCGACTTCGAGGAGGTCGGAACCACGATCAGCTACGACGTCGAGCACGGTAGTTCCCAGGGGGCGCTCTCTCACGGGGCCGGTCTCGTACGGAACATCCTGGGATTCCTCGAGCGACGTCACCCCCTGCTCGCGCTCGGGCTTCCGGGACTGTTCCTCACCGTCCTCGCCGTGTCGTTCGGCCTCTGGTCGATCGGACAGCTGTTCGTCACCCCGGTGTCGGTGATCTCGGCGTCCGCGGCCGCCGCGTTCGCGCTCGCCGGGACGACGATGGTCCTACTCTCGGTATTTCTCCACACGATAAACACGCATCCGTACTTCCGAACGACGCCGGACCGGGACCGTTCGGTGTCCCTCCAGTACCGCGAGCCAACGTCAGAGATCGCCTCCGACAGAGGGACCCTCACGGTCGACGAACGACTGTGAGAGCGGTGGTTGCGACGACCGACGCTCAGCGATACCCGTTTTGAAATCTGAACGCCGTCTTCGCGAGGAAGGCGCCGAGATCGGTGAACTCCCACCGGAGCTGTTTCGGCTCACCGGCGCCGTTTATCCGCGCCAGAAGGTGCGGATCCGACTCCGGGCCAACTCGAATCTCGTTCAGTCCGGCCACCGCGAACCGGTGCGTGTCGCGAACGAGGTCCACGGCCGTCTGCGAGTACTCGCCTTCGGGGTAACAGAATCGCGTCACGTCGATCCCCAACAACTCCTCGAGTTCGTCCTTCGACCCTGCGATCTCCTCCGCTAACTCGTCGTCGGGCACCGTGTCGAGTTTTCGGTGGGACTTCGAGTGGTTCCCGATGGTGACCAACTCGTCGTCGGCGAGTTCGACGAGCTGGTCTTCGCTCATATACTCGTAGTCGAACAACTCGTTCTGCCGGAACGTTCCGTCTCCGATGCTGTTGCCAATGATGAAGACCGTCGCCGGGACGTCGTACTCGCGGAGTATCGGCACCACGTTCTCGTAGAAATCGACGGTTCCGTCGTCGAACGTCAGCGCGACGCGGGTCTCGTCCGTCTCCGCCGTCACGTCCGGGAGATCGACGACGGCGTACTTCCGGGTGAGCTGTTCGAGCTGTCTCCGGAACCGGTCCGGAGAGATATCGTCGTAAAACCCGCTTCCGACGGAGTGGTACATGAGAATTCGGTTCCCGGAGTCCGGAACCGGCACCCACGACGAGACGTTCGCGTAGTAATCGAGACGGGCCAGTTGTATCCACGTGCTCTTCAGAACCCTGTGGCTCAGCTCAGGGGTATCCGGATTCTCGCGGCCGCACAGATTGATAGTTCGTACCATTTCGATCGGCTCGCACTCGACGGATGCGGTATCGGGGAACCACACGTTCGAGACGATTCAGCGTGTCCGTACGAACGCCGCCGCGATCCAAATATGGAGCGCATCGTTTCGCCCCTCGAGTCGCCCCGGCTTCGCACTCGAGAGCTCCACCGGCCGCCCCCGCCGTTTCCGCTTTCGTATCGCCGAAATCCCTTCGTGACAAGCGAGGCCTAACGCGGTAACGGTACCCCCACTCTAAACCCGGCGACGGCGTACTCGTGGCCACGAGAGCCGATTCGCCGACCATCGGTCCACTCCACCTCACAACATGCGCCCCGCGTTTTCGGTACTGATGCCGGTGTACCACGGCGACGATCCGTCGCAGCTAGCGGTCGCCGTTCGGAGCGTCATCGACCAATCGGTTCGCCCGGACGAGATCGTGATCGTCGAGGACGGACCGCTCACTCGAGCGTTGGACGCCGTTCTCGACACCTTCCAGCGGGAGTACGGGGAGCTGATCTCGCGCTACCGATTGCGCGAAAACGTCGGTATCGGGAACGCGCTTCGGGCGGGCGTACCGCGGTGCGAACACGAACTCGTCGCCAGAATGGATGCCGACGATATCAGCGTCCCCGACCGGTTCGAGCGCCAACTGGCCGTCTTCGAGCGCCGTCCGGACGTCGACGTCGTCGGCGGGTACATCGCCGAGTTCGACGACGATCCTGACGATCTCTACGCGCGTCGGATCGTCCCCACGAACCACGCGTCGATCGCCGCTCGAGCCCGGTTTCGGAACCCGATGAATCACATCACCGTAATGGCCCGTCGCCGGGCGATCCTCGAGGCCGGCAACTATCGTGACTTCCTCGGCATGGAGGACTACGACCTGTGGGTACGAATGCTGTCGAACGGGTCGACGTTCGCCAACGTACCGGCCGTGCTCGCGAAGGCGCGAATCGACCGTCACTACACCCAGCGCGGCGGAATCGCCGTCGCGAGGGCCGAAGCCCGACTCCAGTGGACGTTCTACCGAGCCGGGTTCGTCGACGCGCCGATCCTCCTGTACAATCTGCTTACGCGGGTTTCCCTTCGACTGCTTCCCAGCCGAATCCGCGGCCGACTGATCGCACGCTACACGAGGACGCCTCCGTAACGCGTCGATCGGGGTTCGGAGTACGCGGTCGAGAGCGCCCTTCGAAACGAAGCGTCGTACTCGATATAATTTCGGCCTACGGTGGTGAACCGTTCGCTAACGGCGTCTTACCGGCTTTCGCTCCCCCATACTGTTTTACCTCGAACGCTGGTAACTGCAGTAGCGAACGAAGATGACAGACACCGTGTATTTGTTCCGTTCCGGGCGCCACGAGCGGACCTCGGATCATTGCCGTGACGTGTACGCCGCGCGAACGCCGATTCGTCTCCGCCGACGGCGGGTCCCGCTATGAGAGCGGCGACGATCGACGAACGGACGGACGAGCGCGACCCCCTCCCGATCTCCGTCTGTATCACGACGAAGGACAACGCCGATATCATCAGACGGTGTCTCGAGAGCGTCCACGACTGGACGGACGAGATCGTCGTCGTGGACAGCGACAGTCGGGACGGGACGATCGAAATCTGCGAGGAGTACGGCGCGAACGTCTACCAGCACGAGTTCAAGGGGTTCGGGGACATCAAGACGAAGTCGATCGCCCACGCGACGAACGACTGGGTGCTCATCCTCGACTCAGACGAAGAGGTGCCCCCGGCCCTCCGTCGGGAGATCATCGACGTGTTCGGCTCGTCCGGGATCGTCGGCTTCTACATCCGAAAACGCGAGCACATCCTGGGCGCCTGGTCCCACCAGTATCACGTCAAGCAGCCGGTGTTAGCGCGCAAGGAGGCGCTGTACTACCAGCAAGAACACCTGTGGGAGCGCCCGGCGATCAGAGACGAGTACGCCGAACGGACGAGAGACCTCGAGCACGCGCTCAACAACTACACGGTCGATCGGGTCTCCGAGCGAGAGACCAAGATGATGCAGTACAGCGCGCTTGAGGCCCTCCAGATCGTGGAACTGGACAAGCGCGACGGCGCCGCCGTTCTCCTGGCGAAAGGAATCGGCGCGGCGCTCTACCGACTCGTCGTCGGGCGGGCCATCCTGGACGGCTATCGCGGCTTCTACATGGCGTTTACGGACGTCAATCACTACGTGACGACGTACGCGAAGATCCGGGACATCGAACGGCTCCGAAACCGACGGCCGGAAGACTGGAAGGAGATCTGGCTCGAGGAAGAGTGTGGCCGATGAGCCCCGGAATGGCGCCGTCCGAGGCGTCGCCGTTGCGCGTACGGACGCCATACCGATCGACCGGAAGCGGCGGAACGAGATCGCGTCGTGATCCGACCGCGGTCGGACCGGAGTTCGACCGCGAGATCCGATCGCTCGCCTAACGAGACAGACGAATGCACGAGACTCACGCTGATCACCGAGGGACACCCCGCGAGTACGCCGGGGCGCTCCTCTTTTGTTGCCTCCAGGTCGCGTTCGTCGGCTGGATCGGGATGGCCGCGCTCGGCTTCGACCTTCCGGTCGTTCGCGCGGCGTTCGTCGTTCTCTACCTCACGTTCGTTCCCGGGTTCGTCCTCGTTCGGCTGTTGAACGTCGACGTCCGGTCCGTCTCGTCGCTGCTCGTGCTCACGGTCGGCTCGAGTCTCGTCTTCTCGATGGCTCTCGGTGCGATCATCAACGTTACGTATCCGCTGTTCGGGATCGCTCGGCCGATGGCACCGCTCACGCTCGCCCTGACGATCGTCGTCTCGGTCAGCGCCCTCTACTTGCTCGCCGTGCTGCGGCGGGACACCGTGCCGTCCGTTCCTCGAATGGACGGCGTCGTAACCTGGCGAACGGTCCGATATGCCGTCCCGCTATTGACGCTGCCGGTACTGAGCGCAATCGCCTCGCATTACGGGTCCGCGACCGGGGAGTTCCGCATCAATCTCGTCGTCTTGGTGGTGCTCTGTCTCGTTCCGCTGATCACATACGTCAGCGATCTTCCCGCGTCGGCGTATCCGCTCGTGATCTGGACGGTGTCGCTCGCGATCCTCTTTCAGTTTACGATGGTCTCGACGCACGTCGTCGGGTTCGACATCCACTACGAGTACTACACCGCGAACGCCGTTCGAGAGCAGGCCCGCTGGTACCCACAGGTTACCTCGGTCGGAAACTCACTGCTGTCGATCGCGGTGCTCCCGGCGATGTACGCGATCCTCGCGAACGTCGAGGTCGCGTGGATTTTCAAAGCTGTCGTGCCGTTTTTCTTCTCGCTGGCCCCGCTGTGCGTGTATCACGCGACGATTCACGTGTTCGACCGTCGCGACGTCGGCTTCCTGGCCGCGTTCGTCTTCGTCGCCTACTACAGTTTCTTCAAGGACATGCCGGACAAACAGCACATGGCCATCCTGTTTCTCGGCTTTCTCCTCGTCGCGGCGACCGACCCGCGTCTCTCACAGCGCGTCAAACTCGTCCTCTCCGTCGCGTTTCTCGGCGGAATCGTCACGTCACACTACGCGACGAGTTTCATTCTGATCGGCCTCTTCGCGCCGGTGGCGTTCGTCGACGTCGTCTCGCGGTACAGATCGAACGGGATACGCGTCGAGCGGACCGCTATCTTCGTCGGCGTCGGGCTGTGGGCGTACTTCGTCCTCTTCAACGTGCTCTGGTACGGCACCGTCAGCCAGGGAACGAACCTCGAGTTGATCCTCGCCGTCTCTGCCGAGACGGTCACGAACGTCGAGGCGTTCATGGCGACGCCCGAGAGCCGAAGCGGCGTGGACTACGCGACGCGCGACCTCCCGGGCGGCGTGCTCTGGGAGTGGTACCGGCTGTTGAACGTCGTCCTCCTCGGGTTCGTCTCCGCGGGCCTCCTCGCGACGGCACGACGGGTTCTCGTCGACCGAGAGATCCACCCCTATCACGTTCTCGCGGCGGGGTGTTACGCGCTGATCGCGGTCACGATCGTTCTCCCGTTCGATATCGGATTCGACCGCATCCTGCAGTTGGCGCTGTTCGTCCTCGCCCCGTACCTGATCGTCGGAGCCGTCGCGCTAGCGACCGCCACCGCGAGCGTGTTCGAGTCCACGAGACGGATCGCGACGGCGGGCAACGCGCGCAAGGCGGCGTGCGTCTTCATCGTCGTCTACCTGCTGTTCAGCACGGGCGCGGGGTTCGCGCTCGCCGGCGACGAAACCCCGCCGTACGCGATCTACCTGGACGACGAAAACTGGGAGGAGTGGAACGTCGCCTATCCGTCCGAACTGGCCGCCGCGGAGTGGGTGAGCGCACACTCCCGATCGGACGAGATCGCGACCCTCCCCGGCCCGCCGAACCACTGGTGGCACAACAAGGACTTCATGATACTCTCCGGCTACTACGGGCAAGAGGAGTTCGTGTGGTTCGAACGGGACACCGATTCGGTCCCGCGTGGGACGTGTATCTACCTCGGGAACGAGATGAGCGACGACGGGCGGATGCCGTACTTCGACACCGAGACCGAGACGCTCGAGCACACCGAGTTCGCGGAAACGACCTTTTACGAGGCGGTCGTGGTCGACTCGAACCGGGTGTACGATAGCGGCTCGGCGACGATCTACGGCTGCTGAGGGGACGGATCTCGAGAGCCGATTCTCGATCCGCGGCGCGGCGTCCGATCGAAACCGCAGCGTCGCGACTCAGTCGGACGGCGAGAGAACGTCAATGACGTCCCGACGGATGCGCTCCGTCAGCGCCAGTAGCGAGACGACGTAGACGACGATCCCGAGCCCGACCGCTAGCACGAGACCGACGAGCGTGTCGACGTCGAACGGGGAAAACAGCAGCGTGAGTCCCATGATCCCTGCGGAGACGACCTGCATGCCGATCTCGCGCGTCGGGACGGTGATCTCGAGCAGCCGCGAGGAGTAGACGTACACGAGTGCGGTCTTGATCAGCATCGCCAGCGAGGTCGCGACGGCCGCCCATTGCCAGCCGAACGAGGCGATCAACGCCACGTTGAGCACGACCGCCAGCGCGATGAACACGACGTTGGCTTTGAACATCAACACCGGTCGATCGAGGGCGTGGACGAGCTTCTCGAGGATGATCTCGTAGCTGTGGATCACGCGCGCGAAGATCAGCACGAGCAACACGGCGTAGCCGGCGGTGAACTCCTCGCCGAAGTACGAGAGGAGCTCTTCGCCGACGAAGATCGCTCCGACGAAGCCGGGGATCGCGATGATTCCCGCGTAGACCAGCGACGATTCCACGAGCCGTTCGACGCGTGCGTGCTCGCCGTTGGTCCAGAGTTCGCTCACGTTCGGCAGCAGCGTCGAACTCACCGCCAGACCGACGAAGAAGAAGATCCCGGAGACCTGCCAGCTCACCTCGTAGATGCCGATCAGCGCGGACGCGACGAAGAACCCGAGTACGAGCGTGTCCGTCCACACCCAGGAGGTGTCCTTGATGGATGCGAGCCAGCTGAACCGCGCGAATCGGTAGAGGCTCGAGTAGTGTTCCCTCGCGGGCGCGCCTGGCGTGACGGGGAGCAGGTACAGCGCCAGGACGATCGCGAGCACCTGTCCGGCGATGAAGCCGATCAGGATTCCGGTCAGCCCGTACCCGAGAGCGACCAGGACGAACCACAGGGAGACCCGCCCGAGCGTCTCCGTGAACAACAGCAGTACCGACCGACCTACGAGTTTCTTCCCGGCCAGCACCGACGAGAGGGTGTCGACGACGACGTTCAGAAAGATCCCGGCCACCAGGAAGGGGAACACGACGTCGCTCCCGATGTACGTCGCGACCGGACCGCGAAACGCGAACAGCGCGGCGAGGACACCGACGAAGAGTCCGAGCCGAATCGACAGCGAGGCCGTGAAGTACCGATCGCGGGTGCCGGCGCCGCTCGCCGACCGCTCACTGATCCGCTTTCGCGTCGCCTCGGAGAACCCCATGTCGGTCAGCAAGGCGGCGAAAAACACCGTCGCGGCGAACAGCGCGTATGTCCCGAACGTCGCGGCGTCAGTCGCTCGAGCGACGTAGAGGACGCCGGCGAACTCGAGTCCGGCGATTCCGACCTGAAGGAAGAACACGCCGAGAGACGATTTGACGAACCCGAACTCTCTCATCGGCCCGGAGCCGTGACCGGTGACGGAGGCGCTCGACGACGGCTCGTTGCGGGTGACGGATGCGTATTGGACACTCGATTGCGTCTCACCATGCTCATCGACTTAATACCTCTATCCGTCCGGTCGCTGAACGAGTGCAGTGGATCGCTTAAGTCGACCGGGCGTCTCCCTCTTCACCATGACCGAAGACGACCGAACGATTCACCGCCGAGCGATCCTCGCCGCGACGACCGCGACGTCGCTCGTCGCCGCCGGCGTCACCGGTTCGGCGGCCGCTCACCATCGACCCGATCACGGACGACGGGGGCCACCGTCTCGAGATTCCCCGGATGAGACGGACGAGCCCGCGAGTGAGTGCGGATTCGGAGCCGAATACGGCCGTCGATACGGGTCATAACTCCGGAGTAGATCATGCCAACACCATCCGACAACCACGGATTCGACCTCGACTACGAACCGGGCGAAGCGTGGGACTACAACGACGACTTCGCGGCGCTCGAGGAGCGGGTGCCGGTCGTCGACGACGAGACCGACCGCGACGGATACACGCCCCACGGCGATTCGGTGTTCATCGCTCGAGACACGGGCGACGTCTACGTCGGCACCGGGTCGGCGTGGAATCACCTGGGTAACGTCGCGGAGACGACGGCCCCCGTGACCGCGTACGGCGCCGTCGGGGACGGCGTCACCGACGACACGCGAGCCATTCAGAACGCGATCGACGACGCAAGCTACGCGGTCTTTTTCCCCGAGCCCGAGGACGCGTATCTGGTCTCCGAGCCGATCGAGTTCGGTGACGGAGGTCGCGCTCGCCACCTCCGCGGGAGCGGCGCGGTCACCGTTCGGGCGGATCCGGACGGGACGTGGCCGACCGGCGCAGGTGTCTTGGACAGACCGGAACGGACCGAGTGGACGCCCGGTCACGACCTGATCGTCCGCGACCTCAGCCTCGACGCCAACGGCGTCGCCGATCACGCCCTCAGCGTCAGCGAGGCGGGCGCCGACGTGAACGTCGTGCTCGACGTGACGAACGTACACGGCGTCCGCGCGAGGAGCCACGGCTTCGCGATTCACCGGCCGATCGTCTCGCGGATCGCCACCTGTCGCGCCCAGCACAACGGCGGAAGCGGCTTCTTCGTCACCGGTCACGGGACGTCGACGCAGTTTCACACCTGCTACTCGCTCGACAACGACGGCCACGGCTACGACATCGACGTGATGGACTACACCGGCCTCGTCAACTGCGCGGCCGACAGAACCCGACGCGGCTACTCCCTACAGGGAACGGAGGGCCGACGGAGCATGGCGCTCGAGATCCACCACTGCGGCGTCGAGTGGCCGGCCGAAGAGGCCTACTACCTCGAGGGTGTCGACAACGCCCACATCGTCGCGCCGTACGTTCACGACCCGAGCGACGACCACCCGATGCTCTCGTTCAACGCATTCGCGCGGGTCACGGTATCGAACTTCGTTTCGTTCGTCGAACCCGCGAACGCGCCCGTCGTCTCCGTCAACACGAGCGGCGGGACCCACTCTCGGTATCCGGACCTGATACACGTCGAGAACTCGCGATTCGCCTCGATCGAGGGCGGCGACCTCGATCTCCGGTGGGTGTTGAGTTCCTACGGGCTCGAACTCGGGGACGGCTCACAGCTCGCGGAGTACCGCGTCAACGGTGACCTCTACTGCGGCGGCGCAGACGGCGACGGCGTGATCGTCCGCGACCGGTCGACCGGCGAGCCCTACCGAATCACCGTCGACGGCGGAGAGGTCGTCGCCGACCCGGCGAACGACTGAGGCAGCGGACGGCCGCGTCGGTCCGTCGCTCCCTCGATCGCATTAGTCCGCCGCTTCGTCGCCCCCGTCTCCCCAGAGCGAGACGTAGTAGTCCGCGCTCTCGACGGACGGTTCGTCCGGGACGTCTCCGTCGAGGTACAGCAACCAGACGATCCGGACGTCCGATCCCGCCACCGTCGGCTCGAGTTCGTCCGACAGAATCCGCGTCTCGCCGTGCTCGAGGCGCGCGTCGAACCGCTCGAGTTCCCGCTGCTCGTCGACGATCGCCTCGCCGTCGCTCACGTTGACCTCCTGTTCCGCGACGACGACGGTGTACTCCGTCGGCCGGTGCTCGTGGTTGTCGATACCGACGATCACCTCGCGCTCCTCGCCGGAGTCGAACTCGGCCGGGTACTCGTCGGCGACCAGTTCGCCGTCCTCGTCCTCGGTCAAGAGGTAGATCGCCGAGTACGACTCGTCTTCCGGCGACGTCACGGCGGCGTAACCGACGGTGCCGACGACGAGCAGGGCCGACACCACGAGGACGACGGTCAGCGCCGTCTCCCCTCGCGTGCCGGACCGGAACGCGCCGCGTCGGCCGGACTCGATCCACTCGCGGACGGGGACGCGAACCCGCTCGTCTTCGGGAACGGTTCGCCGCCTGACGGCCGCAACCGACGCCGCGAGGAGCGTGAAGGCGGCCGCGACGAGGACGAGCGGGACGAGGCGGATACCCCACGGCGTCGCGGCGAGCCCGAGGCCGAGAACCGGCACGATCGCGAGGCTCAGGCCGACCGAGAGCGCGACGCGTTCGAATCCCCCGAGTCCATCGCGTTCGGGGAAGAGGGCCGCGACGGTGACGTATCCCGGAGCGAAGAGCAGCGACGGGACCGCGAGCGGACCGAGCACTGTCGCGCCGGAGTGTCGCGAGGCGAGACCCACGGCGGCGACGAGAACCGTCGCCGCGGCTACCGCGACGAGATCGATCGGGAAGGACCGCCCGCCGCGTACGCGAGGCGATCCCCGCGACTCGTCGTCGATCATCGATCGCAACCACCACGGTCGGCCCTAAAAGAGTGAATTACGAAGACGCTGACTCTCACGGCCTCGAGAACGCGGGGACGACCGACCTGTCCCTCGTCTCGGTTCGTCACGAAGCGATCCGAAACCGGGATCGAGAGCCGGTCAGCCGCGCAGTCGCCGTAAGAGGAGGCCGGACGATTCCACCCGATCGAACGCCCTCTACGAATGGGCTGACCGCCTTCGCGGGGCAAAGGAACATACGCTTCTCCGTGGTCCGTTCGATATGTCGACGCAGGAATTCCGAGACCGAACGGTCCTCGTCACGGGTGGCGCTGGATTCATCGGCAGCCACCTCGCGACCGCACTCGCCGACGATACCGACCTCAGGGTTCTCGACTCGTTCGCCACGGGGCGGCGGGAACGAGTCCCCGACGACGCGACGGTCATCGAGGGCGACGTGAGAGACGACGACGCGCTCGCTCGAGCGACCGAGGGCGTCGACCTGATCTTTCACGAGGCCGCCCTCGTCAGCGTCGAGCGCTCCGTCGAGGATCCGATCGCGAGTCACTCGATAAACGTCGACGCGACCCTCGCGCTGTTGGAGCGAGCTCGAGAACTCGACGCGCGGTTCGTGCTTGCCTCCAGTGCGGCGATCTACGGGCAGCCGGAGCGGTCGATCGTCTCGGAGGCTGACCGAACGATTCCGAGTTCGCCGTACGGCCTCGAGAAACTCGCGGTCGACCACTACGCGCGCCAGTATCACGACCTCTACGGGCTCGAGACCGTGGCGCTTCGGTACTTCAACGTCTACGGCCCGGGCCAGTTCGACAGCGATTACAGCGGCGTCGTCACCGCCTTTATCGACCGGGCGCTGGCCGGAGAGCCGCTTCCGATCCACGGCGACGGCAGCCAAACGCGGGATTTCGTCTTCGTCGAGGACGTCGTGCGGGCGAACATCCTGGCTGCCACGACCGATCACGTCGGCCGCGCGTACAACGTCGGCACGGGACGGTCCGTGACGATTCGGGAACTCGCAGAACTGATCGTCGACGTAACCGACTCCGACGCCGAGATCGTGCACACCGACGAGCGAGTCGGCGATATCCGCCACAGCAGGGCCGATGTCGACGCGGCGCGGGCTGACCTCGACTACGCGCCCGAGGTCTCGCTCCGCGAGGGACTCGAGCGGACCGCCGAATGGGTGGCGGCGTCGAACCGGCGCGGCGAGTTTCGCTGACAGACGAGTCGGGATGTCCGCAGTTCGGGCTCGGCGCGCCGATCGACTGCCCCGCCTCGATTCGAATGATCCGCGCGGCCGTGGGCGGGCCACCGACGTGGTCTGCACACCGGTAGCGGGAACAACGGTTACTTACCGACGGAAAACAGCCGTTTCGACGATCTGACGCTCACAACCCTTAATCAGCGGTCGGGCGAACCGGCCTCGCACGCACTCGAGTCATTCAATGTCTCAGGCAATCCTCCACTTCGCCGTCGGCGGAACGCTCACTGCGCTCCTCATCGCTCTCGTCCCGGACATCCCGTATCCGCGAACGCTCGTCCTGATCGGGGGTGGATGGGCGATGATCCCCGACGCAGCCAAACTCGCATCGCATCCGTCCCTGTTGGCGTTTCACGACAGTCCGGTCGCCGACGTCTTCTGGTTCCATCGGACCCTCGATCGCCTCGACGAGAGCGATTCCGTGCGACTCGCGAGCGTCGCCCTGGTGATCTTTATCGTCGTGACATCGCTCCTCGAGCGGCGCTCGTATCGCGCTCCGGAGGTCGTCCGCGAACGGGGTGATGGCGACTGAGCGGCTCGCTAGTCGCCGTGAACTGAACGCGGCCGAATCGACCCGCCCGCACCGGCGGTCGGCGAGTACGCAAGTCGACTCGCTCACACCGCGCTTCCGGGCTGATACTCCCCGAACTCGTCGCGCAGGACGTTACAGATCTCGCCGACCGTCGCGTACACCTTCACGGCGTCGATGATGTACGGCATCAGGTTCTCCTCGCCCCGTGCGGCCTCGCGCAGCGCCTCGAGCGTCTCCTCGACGCGTTCGTCGTCGCGCTCTGTGCGAACCGACTCGAGGCTGTCGATCTGGCGCTGCTGGTCTTCCGGCGTGACTTCTTGAACGTCCATCTCGGGATCCTCGTCGACCTCGAACTCGTTGACGCCGACGATGATGCGCTCTTTCTCCTCGATCTCCCGCTGGCGATCGAAGGCGGTGTCTTGGATCTGGCGCTGGACCCACTGCTGTTCGATCGCCTCGCGCATACCGCCGCGTTCGTCGACCTCCTCGAGAATCTCGTAGGCGTCTTCCTCGACCTCGTCGGTCAGCGACTCGACGTAGTAGCTGCCCGCGAGGGGGTCGATGGTGTCGGCCGCGCCGGACTCGTGGGCGAGGATCTGCTGCGTGCGCAAGGCGGTGCGGACCGACTGCTCGGTCGGCAGGGCGAGCGCCTCGTCCTTGCCGTTGGTGTGGAGACTCTGGGTCCCTCCCAACACCGCGGCCAGCGCTTGGTAGGCTACCCGAACCACGTTGTTCTCGATCTGCTGGGCGGTAAGCATCGAGCCCGCGGTCTGGGTGTGGAACTTGAGCTGTTTGGACTTTGGATCGTCCGCGTCGAATCGCTCGTCGATGATGTCGTGCCACATCCGGCGGGCGGCGCGGAACTTCGCGACCTCCTCGAAGATGTTGTTGTGACCGTTGAAGAAAAAGGAGAGCTGCGGGGCGAACTCGTCGACGTCCAGTCCGGCCTCGATGGCCGTCTCGACGTACTCGATGCCGTCGCCGAGCGTGAAGGCGAGTTCCTGTGCGGCCGTCGAGCCGGCTTCGCGAATGTGGTAGCCCGAGATCGAGATGGTGTTGAACTTCGGCGTCTCCGCGGCGCAGAACTCGAAGATGTCGGTGATGATCCGCATCGACTGCTCGGGGGGGTAGATGTAGGTGTTGCGGGCGATGTACTCCTTGAGAATGTCGTTCTGGATCGTCCCTCGAAGCTCCTCGCGGTCGACGCCCTGCTGGTCGCCCACGGCGATGTACATCGCGAGCAGGACGGATGCGGGCGCGTTGATCGTCATCGACGTCGAAACCTCGTCCAACGGAATGCCGTCGAAGACGGTCTCCATGTCGGAAAGCGAGTCGATCGCGACGCCCGCCTTCCCGATCTCGCCGGCGGCCATGCTGGCGTCGGAGTCGTAGCCCATCTGCGTCGGCAGGTCGAACGCCATCGAGAGCCCGGTCTGGCCCTGATCCATCAGGTAGTGGTAGCGCTCGTTAGTGTCCTCGGGCGTCGAAAACCCCGCGTACTGGCGCATCGTCCACAGTCGGCCGCGGTAGCCGGTCGAGTAGACGCCGCGCGTGTACGGCGGCTCGCCCGGATAGCCGATATCCTCCCGATAGTCCAGATCGGCGACGTCTTCGGGCGTGTAGAGTCGATCGACGTCCTGGCCCCCCGTATCCGTCGTGAACGTCTCCTTCCGTTCGCCGAACCGTTCGACCACCGGCTCGACGTCCTCCTCGTGCCACTCCTCCCGGCCGGCACGGATCTCCTCGAGATCGTCGGAATCGAACATTATCGTTTATCTAGGTTGGGGTGGGGCTTGAAGGTTCATGAAGGCGGCCAGTATCGTCCCGAGTTGCGATCGGTACCAGTGGGTCGCTTACCCGTCGACGATCGGAACTGGTACAGACCTACGACAGTCACTCGAGTCGGGACGGCCGCTTTTCACCCGCGCCGTGGAGGTGCCGATATGGAGCAGCCGGTACCGAGCGACGAGGCGGCGCGCGACCGCCGGCGAGCGGCGCTGTACGTCGCCCCGTTCCTGCTGATCGGACTGTTCAACCTCGCCATCCTGCTCCGCTGGGGGATCGATCCGCTGTGGGCGTTCGCTATCCTCCCGCCGATTCTGGCCGTCACCGCAATCGCGTGGGTCGCGTTTCGTCACGGCTTCGACCGCCAGCCACACCAGCCGGACACGCGTCGCGAGTAGTCGGCGTCGGCCCCGTCGGCCCGGCCCGCGGGTCGACAACCGTCTCTGGATCGATTCGAGCTAGCGACCCGTATCGTACTTGTACGTCGCCGACTCGGGGTCGATCCCGAAGTCCTCGGGGGAGTCGTCGTCCGAGGCCTCATCGCGGCCGTCCGGCGCCCGTTTGAACGCCTCCCGGAGCCGTTCGGGCAGCTGGAACTCGTCGACGTCGATCTCGAGCGGGACCGCGTCGGGATCGACTCCCTCGCGTTTGTCCTCAAGTCGCTTCTGTAACGGCTCCGGCAGCGCCGACTCCTCGATTCGGCGAAAGCCGAACTGGGCGAGATAGCTCCCTTCGCCGGTCAGGCTGTAGACGGTCTCGAACCCCTGATCGCCGGCGTACTCGACGAGGCGTTCGACGACGTGCGCGCCGACGCCCTGACCGCGCCAGCTCTCGAGGACGCCGATGCTGGTCAGCTCGCAGACGTCGTCTGCGTGCCCGCCGGCGCGACCGGAGTCGGTGTCAGTCGACGCACCGTCGTCTCGCTTGTGTACGCGAATGCGGCCGAACCCTGCCTTTTCCCCCGAGGTTTCGTCGACGGCGACGACGTAATCGCGCGAGCGGAACGCCGTCTCGTCGAGTTCCATAGCCTCGATGGCGTCGAGCAACCAGACCTCCTCTCTGTTTTTCGCGTCCCGCACGTACATGATTCGAAGTAGGGGGTGTATCTCCAAAAGCGTTTGCGGGGCGACCTACTCGAGGGCTCGTTCTTTGGCCGGGATGTCGTCGTCGTTCGACGGCACTGCCGAAACGTCGCTGTTGCGTCGCCATTGCGTCGCACGACGATCGAATGGAGGTTCGACGCGACCCACGTTCGGCGCGCTCGAGTCGCCGTCACCGCCGGGAGTCGTGATCCCCGCGACTGATCTGCAAGCCGATCAGTCGCCGGCTGCGACGTTTCGTCGCCGTCCAGAACGCGCCCGTCGGCGCGATCCACGGAACGAGGATGACGGCCGCGAGGAACAGCGCGGACCAGACCACAATGAACGCGCGGTTGCCGATCCCCAGGTCGGTGACGAACCACGTTCCGACGACGATGGAGACGCCGACGAGGGGAGCCACCGTCTCCCAGAGGGTGTCTCGCATTCGGTCTGCGATCGCCGGGGCAAAGTGCCAGGCGAGCACCGCACCGATACCCCCGCCGAAGGCGATGTGCGAGTTTCGGCTCCCGACGTAGATGACCGCGATCAGCGCGAAGAGGAAGCCGACGGCGAAGGCAGCCGTCGTCTCGCCGTACGACGTCCGTCGGGGGACGTACCGCCGGCCCAGGTAGTAGACGGCGAGGAAGCCCAGCGCGTAGGCGATGCCGCCGATGACGTCGCCCGGAAAGTGGACGGCGAGCCCGACTCGAGTGAAGCCGACCCAGCCGATCACCGCGAGACCGGCCACGGCGCGTTTCCAGAGCGTGCCCACCGGCAGGTCGACGACGATCATGCCGACGATGATCGTCGCAGCCATCGCGTGGCCGCTCGGAAAACTCGTCGTGGAGATGTGTGCGGCGTGTTCGTACCAGGGGACGAACCAGCCGGGGAACGCGCTCCCGTCGACCGGCGGGCCGACGATCGGTCGACTCGCGGTGTGGTACGATTTCGTGATCGACATCAGGCCGTAACAGCCGATGATACCCCCGAGCCACGGCGCGACGAGGTCGCGGTTGGCCCAGTAGGCGGCGATCATGGAGGGGGCGATCAGGTAGATGCTCCCGAGATACGAGAGGACGACCATGACGACGCCGAGCCACGTCGGAACGGCGTCACGGACGGCTTCGACGGCAGCGGGGTCAAACCACATCGGCTGATAATTCAAAATAGCTAACAGTATTTCTTTCGATCGCGATCGATCGAGTATCGAACCGTTGTAGCGCGACCAACGTCAGCCCCGACGGATCGTCGTCATCGAACCGCTCTCGAACGCGTCGTTCGATCGGTACGCCAGCACCCGTTGCCCTCTAACGTACCGTTCGATCGGCGTGTCACCGCTTGCGCTCCCGAACGAACGAGTCGACGAGCAGGATTCGCGGTCGGAACGAACTCGAGAACGGCCCTACGCTTCCGGCTTACCCCGTCGTTAACGCCTCCTCGAGCCGATCCTCGATCGCCTCGAGTTCGTCCTGTAGCGACTCTCCCTGGGCGTCCTCGAGCTCCTCGATACGGTCGGCGAGCCCCTGCAACCGCGAGTACTTCTCGTCCTCGTCGACGCCGATTTTCTGGACGTAGACGTCCTCGCTGGTGTCGTAGACGTCGTCGTCGGCGAGGTCGGTAACGGAGAGGACGACGTCCAGTTTGTCCCGGTCGACCCCCAGAACCCACTCGCGGGGGATGGCGTGCTCGTCGAGCGCGGCGAGGACGGTCTCGTCGTCCTTCGGCCGGCGACGCTCGCGGGTCGTTCGCCGGACCGTGCCGAAACGACCGTGAAGCTCCTGATCGGGTCCGAGGCGCTCGAGCAGTTCGTCTCGCGCCGCCGCCCGTACGCCGTCGGCGCCGCGCTGGACGTCCGAGGCGAGGACGTAGTAATCGGTCAGTGCGTCGGTGTCGAGCGAGTCGAGGGCGTCGAAATCGTCGATCTCGAGTCGCTCGACAAGATGGGCCAACAGGATGGCATCGTCGTGGACGCGCTCGGGCGGCGTCCGCGCGTCGGCCGCGGAGACGAGGAACGGGCTCTCGCCGCCGGTGGCGTCCTCGGGGGCGGTGACGATCGACCCGTCCTCGACGGTGTACGATTCGGAGAGCGTGATCACCGCGGCGTAGGGCTCGACGCCCGGCTGGAGATCGTCGACGGCCATCGCACCGCCCTCGAGTTGCTCGTCGAAGACGCCGAACTGCTCGCGCCAGAGGGGTCGTTCTTCGGTGCTGTCCGCAAAACGGACGAGAATCCGGTCGTCCGCGGTCGCCTCGACTCTGAACGGCCGCTCGGAGAGCGGCGTCAGCAGTTGCGCGCCGGCCGGGACGTCCTCGCATCGCGACCGAAGTTCGGCCCAGTTCTCGTCGTTCATGCGATCCACTCCCACCGTCTCGCGCAAAAAGCGATGGCTGGAATCTGCCCGGTCGTCCCCGCTACCGGATCGTGTGGGGCGCGTAACACACGCGAGGGGGGTCCCCACTGACCGTCATATTACATTGTCGAAACGTCCTCACCGATCGAGAGTCGGATCACTCGAGGAGCGGCGGTACCTGCGTAAGCGAGGAACAGTGATACGTGGGTGCCACGTCGAGGGCGTCGTCGGCGGATTCGTCGTTCGAGGACTCGCGGGAGAGCAACACCGAGTCGATACCCGCATTGTCGGCGGCCCGGACGTCGACCGATCGATCGCCGACGTAGAGCGCAGACTCGGCCTCGAGGGTATCCATGGCGGCTTCGATGTTCGCCGGGTCGGGCTTCCGACGGGCGAGGCCGTCCGGCGTCAGGGCACAGCCGTAGACGGTCTCGAAGAGCGGTCGGAGCCGGCTCCGGTCGAGGACGGTCGTGACCACGGTGGGGTGGTTGTCGCTAACGATTCCCAACGGTAGGTCGAGCGATCGAACGACGCTTACGTCGTCGTAGACGGAACGCAGCCCGCGCTCGATTTCGCCGAGCTGGGTACGGATCAGTTCGCGGGCGGCCCGCGTACAGAAGACGTCGGTGTCGATCTCGAGGGCCCGGCATCTGTCGGCGATCGACTCGAAGTCGCCGCGAACGAGTTCCTGAAGCGTCTCCGCTGCCGGTCCCGAACGATCGAACTGCTCGTACGTGCGGCCGAGCGCGTCGGACAGTCGGCGAGTGGAGGGCGTCTCGACGACGACGCCGTCGAAGTCGAACAGAACCGCGTCGTACTGCATCACCGGATGGGTATCTGCTCCGGGACAATAACTCTACTGAGGAGCCGCTGACGCTGGTAATCACGTGTGCGTCCGTGGCATACATCTAAGGCCTCCTGTCTGCAATCCTGTGACATGCTCCACGCTACAGGACCGCTGCTCACCGTCAACGTGAGCGAGCGGACTGCGGACGAAACGGTGATAGACGACCTGCTCGAGGCGACTGTCGGCGGTCGGGCCACCGCGACCGCCCTCGCCCACGACCGGATTCCATTCGACGCAGACCCGTTCGGACCCGAGAACCGGGCGTACCTCTCGACGGGACCGCTCCAGCAGTCCCAGATGTCCTTTACCGGACGGATGAACATGACCGGGCTCTCGCCGCTGACCGACGGCCTGGTCTCGACGAACGCCGGCGGCTACCTCTCGCGGAACGTCGTCGCGACGGGCTACAGCGTCCTCGAGATCACGGGCCAGAGCGACGAACTGCTCGCCGTTCACGTCACAGACGACGGCGTCGAGTTCGAGGAAGTGCCGGAACTCGAGGGCGCGACGGTGCCCGAAACCTCAGACTACGTCGAGAATCAGCACGATCTCGGCCCCGAACACTGCATCGCGATCGGGCCCGCTGGCGAGAACCGCGTTCGGTTCGCGTCGGTGATGACGTTCGACTCGCGAGCCTTCGGCCGCGGTGGCCTCGGGGCCGTGCTGGGCTCGAAGAACGTCAAGTGCGTCACGTTCGACGGGGACGTGGAGCCGCCGCTCGAGATTCCGAACCCGCCGGAGTCGGACATCCACCGGGAGGCAGCCACCTCGGACGACCGAATGCGTCGCCAGGGGACGACGGGCGGGACGGAGTTCATCAACGACAACTTTTCACTGCCAACGCGGTACTTCCGGGAGTACGAGTTCGAGGGCGCGGCGGACATCGGCGGCAACGCCGTCGAGGAAAAGAAGTACAAGAAGGGCGCCTGCTCGGCCTGCGCCTACGCCTGCAAACTTCCGACGCGGGACGAAGCGAGCGGCGTCGAAACCGAGGGGCCGGAGTTCGAGACCGTCTACTCGTTCGGCTCCCAGCACGGGGTCGACGATATCGTCGACGTCATGCGAGCCAACGAGCTCTGTGACACGCTCGGGATGGATACGATTTCGGCGGGCGTTACCGTGGCAGCGTACCTCGCCAGCGAGGACGAGTTCGGCAACGCTGAACTCGCCCAGGAGATCACCGAAAAGATCGCCCGTCGGGAAGGTGTCGGCGACACGCTCGCGGAGGGCGTCGCCCGCTGTCACGACGAACTGGGTGTCGAGAACTATACGGTCAAGGGGATGGAGTTCGCCGCCCACGACGGTCGCGTCCTCCACGGTCAGGGGCTCTCCTACGCCGTCGCGAACCGCGGCGCCGACCACATGTACGCGAGCATGCTGAGCCTCGAGTACGCCGGCCAACTCGATCCAGAAGGCACCCTCGGCAAAGCCGAGACACTCGTCGACCAGGAGAACCACAACGCGTTCCGCGACACCGGAATCGTCTGTGCGTTCGGCGACGACTATGTTACCGAAGAACGCCTCGAGAGCCTGTTCGACGCCGACTACGCGGATCTCATGCTCGTCGGGGCACGAACCGTCGAACTCGAGCGCCACTTCAACAATCAGCGCGGCTTCGACCGTGACGACGACGGCGTCCCGTACGACCTGCCGGACATCGAGGACGCGATCGCGGAGTACTACGACGCCCGCGGCTGGTCCGAGGAGGGGGTCGTCTCCGACGCGAGACTCGAGTCCGTGACCGGAACTGCGCTTTCGGACGATTAGGGACGGCCAGTTCTTCCCTTGCTACTTCTCGAAGTATTAAGTCAGTGCGTTGTCACGGTGCACCAATGAACGACTCAGACGACAGCGTCCTCGAGGAACTCGCGGGGCTACCGACGATCGCCCATCCGACCGTCTCGCCGTCCGGCGACGAGGTCGCGTGCTACTACGACGTCACCGGTCAAAACGAACTGCACGTCGTCGACGTCGAGAACGGCGACGTCGAGCGCTGGTCCGATGGCGAGGTGCCGCGCAACGCTCGCTGGTTCGTCGCGTGGGGCGCCGACGGCGACCGCGTCTTCTTCCACCTCGACGACGCCGGGGACGAGCAGAACGATCTCTACGCGCTGTCCCGCGACGGCTCGGTAGAACCGATCGTCGAGATGGACGGCCAGGTCGTCCTGCAGGAGGTCGGCGAGGACGGCGAGACGCTCCTCGTCGGCTCGAATCGGGACGGCCAGTTGAACGTCTACCGGCACGATCTCTCGAGCAGCGAGACGACCAAGATCACCGACTACGAGCGAGCCGTCTGGGACGCCCACCTCTCACCCGACGGCGAGCGGATCGCGTACGCGACCAACGAGACCGAGGATTTCGACAACCGGGACGTCTACGTCGCGAACGCGGACGGCTCGGACCCCAGGAATCTCGAGATTGGCGAAACCGGTGCCGAAGCCACGCCGACGGACTGGGGTCCGGACGGCGAGTGGCTGCTCGTCGGCGACAACACGACCGACCTCGGCCGTATCGGCGTCTACGACTTCGGTACCGATGACGTAACCTGGTACGGCGACGGCGAGTACGACGAGCAGCCGATCGCGGTGCTCTCCGGCGGCGACCGACTCCTCGCCACCCGCAGTCGGAATGCGAACGCCGTTCCGGTCGTCTACGACCGAGAGTCGGGCACCGGCCGGGAACTCGAGCTCCCCGAGGGCGTCACCTCGTTCGGGATGGGACCGACCGGACTCAGCGTCGACGAAGATCGGATCCTCCTCGAGCACACCAGCCCGACGCGCCGTCCGGAACTGCTGGTCTACGATCTCGAGAGCGACGAGTACGAAGTCCTGCTCGAGGCCGAGTACGGGCCGTTCGATCCCGACGACTTCGCCGATGCCGACTACCTGACGTTCGACTCGGACGGCGTCCCCGAGACGCCCGCCCGAGCCGTCGAGCACGAACCCTACGACGAGTTCGAGATCGGCGCGCTCCTCTACGACTCCGGGGAGCGGCCCTCGCCGCTGATCGTCAACCCCCACGGCGGCCCGCGCAGTCGCGACGACACGTCCTTCGACCTCTACGCGCAGACGCTGGTCTCGCAGGGGTTCTCGGTGTTACAGGTCAACTACCGGGGATCGACCGGACGGGGCCGCGAGTTCGTCGAGGAACTGCTCGAGGACTGGGGCGGCGCCGAACAGGGCGACGTCGCGACGGCCGTCGAGTACGTCCTCGAGCGCTACGACTGGCTCGACGAGGACCGCGTCGTGGTCTTCGGGGGCTCCTACGGCGGCTACTCGGCGTACTGGCAACTGGTCCAGTACCCCGATCTCTACGACGCCGGAATCGCCTGGATCGGTCTCACGGACCTCGAGGAGATGTACGAGACCACGATGGACCACTACCGCATCGAGCTGATGGAGAAGTACCTCGGCACGCCCGCGGAGAACCCAGACCTCTACGTGGACCGTTCGCCGCTCACGCACGTCGAGAATCTCGACGCCCCCATCTGCATCGTCCACGGGGTCAACGATCGACGCGTTCCCGTCTCGCAGGCGCGACTGTTCCGCGAGGCGCTCGGGGCACGCGGGGTCGAGGCGGGCGAGACTGGCGCGTTCGAGTACCACGAACTCGGCGAGGAGGGTCACGCCTCTTCCGATCAGGGCCAGAAGCTTCGGCTCTTTCGGCTGTTGACGGACTTCCTCGAGCGGCGCGCCGACGGGGAACGAGCGGACGCCTGACCCACGAGCGAAACGCAAAACCGGGCCACGCGGGTATTGTCGGCGTGTAATGCGTGGCCCGTTATCGTATTTGGACACGGCGCGACCAGCCAACCGTCGGACTTGCTATCGCCTGACCGCACGACAGCCTCGTCTCCTCAGTCGCATAAATCCATGCCAGCCAACCTCATGCAAGGTGTGGTAGTAGCTGGACCAATCTCGACTTGCTGAAGCGGCGTGCCGAACCATACTGAAAGATCTTCGAAACAGTCGATGACTAATCGGTCAGTCACGCCGTTTCGTCATCGCGAGGAAGCCGGCTAGCAGGAGTCCGAGCGCCGGGAAGAGGGCGAGGACGAGAAAGAGGAGGGACGTCCCGCCGTAGGTGAGGGCGACGCCGGCGATGGACGCCCCCGCGGCTCCGATGCCAAAGACGCCGAGATACGTAAAGCCGAACGACAGCCCGTGAACGTCCGCGGTGGCGTATTTTCCGATCAGCGCTTGATGGATCGGGGCTTCGACGTAGACGAAAAAACCGAGCGCCGCACAGATCAGCAGCGTCGCGACGAGCCCGGCGTTCGTTGCGAGGGGAAAGAGCAACGAAACGGCGATCAGCGCGGCGAACGCGCCGACGATGGCCCACTCGGGCGAGCGGTAGTCGCTCACCCGTCCGCCGACGTACTGCCCGACGGCACCGATCAACAGTAGGCCGGCGTAGACGTACTGACTCGGTTCGAACGTCTCCCCGGCAATGATGATGGGATCGAAGACAGGGAGCTCTGCGAGGACGTCCGGGAGGAACGTAAAGACGCCTCGGTAGTACGTCCCCGCGAGCATCGCGATGACGAACACGACGGCGAAGCTGCCGACGAAGAGGAGCTTCGTCCGCTCGAGCAGGGTCGTTATTCCGGCGCTCGAGTCCGTACTCGACGTGGCTTCGGCGTCGACACCCGCCCGCTCGTCGAAACGAAAGATCGAAGCCGCGAAGACGGCGACGAGCGCGGGGACGGCGAACAGCGCGGCCACGAGCCGCCAGTCCAGTAGGGTTAGTGCGATCGCCGCCGCGAGCGGGCCGACCGCGGTCCCGACGTTTCCCGCGACGCCGTGGTACGCGAGGACGGTTCCCTGCTGTTCCGAGCCGCGGGTGATCAGCGAGAGTCCCGCAGGATGGTAGAGGCTCGCCGCGGCACCCCACAGCACGAGCGCGACGCCGAGCAGCCAGACGGACGGCGCGAGGCTGACGAGTACGAAGCCGGCGCCCATGCCGATCATCGAGAGGACGACCAGCCGTCTCGAGCCGTATCTGTCGGCGAGCGCGCCACTCGGCAGCGCGCCGAGCCCGATGAGCCCGTAGCCGACCGCGACCACCGTCCCGAGGACGGCCGGCGAGACGTCGAACGCGTCCAGCCAGACGACGACGAACAACGGGATCGTGAGCTCGTAGAGGTGGAACGTCGCGTGCCCGATCATCGTGAATCGGGCGATTGCGCGATCGTTCCGGTCCATGGCGTGGCTAATCAGGTGTACTGGTTAGTCGTTCCGATCGGTACAAGGTAGCAGGTACTCGAAGGCGAGTACGCGTTCGCTGACCGATTCGGAGGGATGATTCGCGATCAATCGCGATGTCGGTCCGCGTCTCGGTTCCGTCGGCAGGTTAGCCACCGTACACCGACGGCACCAACCGAATCACGTCGGTCTCCTCGAGCTCCGTCTCGAGACCGTCGATGTGCGTCACGTCTCGTTTGTTCTTCGTGACGACCGCCTTTCCCACCGGTTCGGTCCCGTCGTCGGACACGAGTCGTCCCTCGAGGTCGGGGTACGTCGACTCGAGGTCGAGGAGGAGTTCGCCTACGTGCTCGGCGTCCGTCTCGTAGCGGACGGTCTTCTCGCCGACGGCGTCGCGAAACGGGCCGAAGAAGACGCACTCGAGTTGCACGACACGAGATTCGACGTAGCACCTCTTAAATCGACGGTGTCGAGTTCGGCGGGTGGACGATCGACGGAGGCGGCAGACGAGACGAAACGGGAGTTAGTCGTCGCTCGGGCCGACCGATGGCTCCGATTCGGCGGACTCATCCGCAGGGGTGTCGAACAGCGGACTCTGCTCGCCGGGGACGAACGTGTTGAGCAATAGGGCCGACAGCGCGGTCATGATGACGGGTTCGCCGAAGAACGTCTCGGCTGCGTTCGGGAGCCCGGAGAGCGCCTCGGGGGTCGTCGCGACGCCGAGTCCGAGGCCCAGCGAGACCGCGACGATAACCATATTTCGACGGTCGAGGTCGGTGTGAAGGACGATCAGTCTGACGCCGCTGGCGGCGACCATGCCGACCATGAGCAAGACGGCACCCCCGAAAACCGCGCTGGGAATCGTCGTGACGGCGGCACCCACCTTGGGACTGAGTCCGAGAATCGCGAGGATCACGCCGCTGATGCCGACGACGTGACGGCTCATCACGCCCGTGAAGTTGACGATGCCGACGTTCTGGGAGAACGACGTGATCGGAAACGCGGCGAAGATGGCGCCGATCGAACTCAAGAGGCCGTCGTTGAACAGTCCGCCGCGGAACTCCTTGTCCGTCGGATTCCGGCCTTCTGCAGCCGTAACACCGGACATGTCACCGACGGTCTCCATCGCGGAGACGAGAAAGAGAAAGGCGAAGACGACGATGGCGATCGGTTCGAACTCGAAGCCGAACCTGGTCGGCGAGGGGACGGCGACCCAGGCCGCCTCGCCGATCGGCGAGAAGTCGACCAGCCCGAACGCGACGGCGACGACGTAGCCGATAGCGATCCCCGCGAGGATGCTCAGCAGTCGCGCGATGCCTCGAGTGAACAGGTTGAGGCCGACGGCGATAGCCAGAACGAGCGCGGCCAGACCGATGTTATGAAGCGCGCCGTAGTCGTCGGCGCCGACGCCGCCGGCAGCGTAGTCCATGGCGACGGGAATGAGGTAGAGACCGATGATGACGACGACGAGTCCGGTGACGAGCGGCGGGAAGAAGGGTTTGATGCGTTTGAACTGCCAGCCAATGAGACCCTCGACGGCGAAGCCGGTGACGAGAATCGCCCCGAAAACGGCGGCCATGCCGTAGTCGATCCCGATCGTCACCGCCGCGCCGACGAACGTGAAACTCGAGCCCATCACGATCGGCAGGCGAGCCCCGACGGGACCGACGGTGTACGCCTGTACGACCGTCGCCAGCCCCGAAAACAGGAGAACCATCTGGACGATGTACGCCGTGTCGGCGACGCTGAGGCCGACATCTCCCGCCACAATGAAAGCGACAGCCGTCGCCGGAACGATCATCACCGCGACGTGTTGAAGGCCGAGTAAAAGCGACTTCGGCCACGGCGGCCTGTCGTCGAGTCCGTACTCCAGTTGAATACTCCCGTCCGTTTCGTTCGACATGCTATGGCCGCCACGTTGCGGATCGCCCACTAAAAAGATTCGTATATGAGTGTATATAGGTGCACAAGATGGCCGTGTTTACCCATATTCGTGTATATCAGAATGTGCCGTGGCGACACACGACAGGCACTCGGTTTCGTCGTCAGTTCTCGCTCACAATCGGTTAGTGAACGATGACTTCTCCGTCTTCGACCGTGATGTCTATGAGGCTCGTCGCCTCGAACTCGGTCTCGTCCAGCGCGGACGGTCCGACTTTTCGCATTACGACGACGATATCCTCGATTGCAGCGCCGATGTCATCCAGTGCGGTACAGATGGAGGCCAGCGTGCCGCCCGTCGAGAGCATATCGTCGACGATGAGGACGCGATCGCCCGCCTCGACGTCGTTGATGTACATCTCCGACTCCGAGTAGCCGGTCTGCTGGTGCAACGAGACCTCGCCCTCGAGGCCGTACGGCCGCTTGCGGATCACGACCAGCGGGATGTCGGTCTGAAGCGAGAGCGCGGTCGCGAGGTGGATGCCCATCGCCTCCGGGGCGACGATCTTGTCGACGTCCAGGTCGGCCGTCTGCATGACCTCGATGACGACCTCCCGTAAGAGGGCCGGATCCAACATCGGCACGCCGTTACTGATCGGGTGCACGAGGTACTCGTAGCCGTCTTTGTCGATGATCGGCGCGTCGTCGAGCGAGGCGAGGAGTTTCTCCATGCGGCCGATTGGCGCAATCGGGGGAAAAACGGTTCGTTCTCGCGTCCGTTCGAGACCGGTCACCTCCCGCGTCCTCGAGGCCGACCCGTCCGTTCCGGCCGGTCACTCGAGGGAAACGTCGCCCAGTTCGATCCGGGTCGGCTCCGGCACCGACTCGCTCGAGAGCCCGTACTCGCCACGCTCGGCCGTCGTCTCGTCTGCGTCGCCGGTAAGAACGATCACACCGTCGGCGAGCATCGGTGCGAGAACGCCCGCGATCACGGCTCGAGGGTCCGCGAGCGACTCGCGAACAACGACGCGGTCGCCGGCCTCGAGGCCGTACGATTCGCCGATCTCGCTGGCAGCCTCGAGCGCATCCTCGTGACTCACGTCCCGTGCTCCGTCGGTCAGAAGTACCGTCTCGGGATCGACGTCCAGCGGCGGGAAGGCGGGGTTTTCGCTCCAGACGCCGGCGTCGAAGTGGTGGATGTCGGGCTCCTCGGGTTGCTGGCCGTAGCCGACCCGCTGGGCGCCGCGTGGGAGAGCGTAGTCGCCGGACTCGAGGGCAGCAACTGGGGCGACGAGCGCGCGGAAGTCGTCCGCGTCAGCGAGGTCAGTCGGCGGCTCGAATTGCGTCGTCCCCTCGAGCAGCGTCGTGCCGAAAAAAGCGAGCAGGGGGAGCGGTCCCTCGCCGACGATACCGACGGTGACGTCCCTACGGACGCCCGCGTGGCGCAGGAAGTTCCCGGCCTTCCAGGACGTCGTACACAGCCAGTGCGTGTCGAACTCCCGGCCCGTCGCGTCCACGAGCGCCGTGCGATCGTCCCGGAGGTCGCGCGTGAGCAGGTCGTCCACTGTCTCGGCGGTCATGTGCGTGACTCGAGGCCCGGTCGAAAAAAGGTCGCCGACTCGAGGCGACGTAATTGCGGCAGTGGCCGTCATACGACGGGACTCGCGTCCCGGCACCCGTCGTCGTCAGTCGTCCGCCGCCGCGGGCGCCGCGTCTTGGTGGTCGATCTCGGTGCCGAGACACTCGAGGAACTCGGCGAGCCACTCGGGGTGGTCCGGCCAGGCCTGTCCCGTCACCAGGTTCCCCTCGCGCGTGACGCCGTCCGCCCAGTCGCCGCCGGCGATTCGGACGTCGGCCTCGAGTGCCGGATAGCCGGTACAGGTCCGTCCCTCGAGGACGTCCGCGGCGGCGAGGATCTGGACGCCGTGACACAGCGCGGCGACGGGTTTGTCTTCCTCGAAGAAGTGACGCGTGATCTCGAGGACCTCGTCGTACGTCCGAAGATACTCGGGCGCGCGACCGCCGGGAACCACGAGCGCGTCGTAGTCTGCGGGGTCGACGGCGTCGAAGTCGTGATTCAGTTCGAAGTTGTGTCCCGGTTTTTCGGTATAGGTCTGGTCGCCCTCGAAGTCGTGGATCGCGGTCGGACAGGTGTCGCCTTCGTCCTTCTCGGGACAAACGGCGTGGACCTCGTGGCCGACCATCTCGAGCGCTTGGAACGGAACCATCACTTCGTAGTCCTCGACGAAATCGCCAGCGAGGAGCAGGATCTGGTGTGACATGGGTATCTCCACGTGTTGGTTCGACGACACCCGTTATAGAGTGTGTTGGATGATACCGTGACACTCATGGTGTCGAATACGATCGATCCCCTGCATTCGATTCGCCGAGAGGGCTGTCGAAGTCGGGGATGTGCGAGGGTCACTCCGTTCGGGATGCTCGATAGCCGTCGATAGATTCGGTGAGGAGGTAGGCGACGAGCGTGAGGCCGATAATCGCGGTTCCGATCGACTCAATTTCGACGGTTGCGACGGTTCGGTCGCCCCAGTAGGCAATCGCCGCCCCCGTGGAGAAGAGCACCGCGAGCAACGTCACGTACCGCCACCGTGACGCGACCGGTACCATCCCGTCTTCGCCGCGGACGGCGAGATAGAAGTGTGCCCCGCCGAGTACGAGTCCGTAGAACAGCAGAAACGCCGGGACCGACGGGACTGGACCGTCGGTGGCGGCATCGACTGCGAGCAGGCTACCGAACGCCAACCCGACGGCGACGAGGTGGACGGCCGTCTCGCGGGATATCATACTCAAACAGTATCGACGAACAGAATAACTCTTGTGGAATAGTCAGGCCAGTATCAGTTTCTCGTCTCGAGCCGCGGTACGAGGTTACAGAGGTGGGATCCGGCGACCCCACGAACTCACGGGCTAAAACGCCCGCTTGATCTTCTCGAAGAAGCCTTCCTTGATCTCGATCTCGTCGCCACCGGCTTCGGCGAACGCCTCGAGCGCGTCACGTTGGTCCTCGTTCAGGCTGTCGGGCGTGACGATCTGGACCTGCACGAAGAGGTCGCCGTGCCCGCGACGGCGGAGCCGAGGCATGCCCTTGCCCTCGAGGCGGAACGTCTCGCCGCTCTGGGTTCCTTTTGGGATTTCGAACTCAGCAGCGCCGTCGAGGGTGGGCACTTCGACGGTGTCGCCGAACGTGGCTTGCGGGAACGAGATGGGGAGCCGATACTGGAGGTCGTCGCCGTCGCGTTCGAACTCCTCGTGGTCGCGGATCGAGACGTCGATGAGCAGGTCGCCGTGGCGGCCGCCTTCGGGGCTGGGTGCGCCCTCGCCTTCCATCCGGAGCGTCTGGCCCTCCTGAATGCCCTCCGGGACGTCGACGGTCAACGAGGCCTCGTTGCGGACGTAGCCCTCGCCGCGACAGTCGTCGCAGCTCTCGGAGTACAGCGTCCCGTCGCCCTCACAGCGGGGACACGCCGTCGTCTGCTGGACGCGACCCAGCGGCGTCTGCTGGACCTGGGTCACCTGGCCGCGACCCTGACACTCGGGGCAGGTCTCCGAATCCGCATCGGGCGGGTGACCCTCGCCGTCGCAGGTGTCACACTCCTCGGGTCGTTCGACGGTGAACTGCTTTTCGACGCCGTCGTAGGCCTCCTCGAGGTCGATCCGGAGCTCGGTTCGCAGATCACGGCCCTTCCGCGGTCGCCGTCGTCCGCGACCGCCGCCACCGCCGCCGAAGACCTGTTCAAAAATATCGCCGAGCCCGCCGCCCATGCCACCGCCGCCACCGCCCATGCCGCCGAACGGTCCGCCACCCATCCCGCCGGCGCCGCCCGCCTCGCCGGCGTCGAAGCCGTGTTTCTCGGCCTGTTCGTAGCGGTCGTGGCCCATCCGGTCGTACGCCTTGCGCTTTTCCTCGTCCGTGAGGACCTGCTTTGCCTTCTGGATCCGTTTGAACTTCTCCTCGGCGTCGGGGTCGTCGCTGACGTCCGGATGGTACTCCGTAGCCTTCTTCCGGTACGCCTGTTTGATGTCCTCGGTCGACGCATCGGGGCTCACGCCGAGTGCGTCGTAGAAGTCCTCGCTCATTCGTTGTCGAACCGATACTCGGTTGAGCCACTTGAAACGAACGTTCCGTCCGTCGCGGCGTCGGATTCGTTACTACCCGCTGTCGGTGGTCGGCAGACGGGTGATTCGAACCGTCAGTACGAACGGGTCCGCGGCTCGACACGATCCGTTTCGAACGCGCGTATCGAACGGGTGGTCTCGGCGCTGTGAGCCTTGCCGGTGTCAGCTCACATCGGCGCGAAGCGTCTCCTCGTTCTCGCGACCGTCGACGATCGTCATCTCGAGTTCCGCCGGTGGATCGTCTTCGACGGTGATGCGAACGAGCGCAATCGGAAAAGACGGCGCGTCGTCGCCCACCTCTTCGCCGGTCGCTCGCGCCGTGACGGCCAGTCGGTCGTCCCGTCGCTCTAAGGCATCCACTTCGATCGCCGCGTCGCTCGTGTTCGGCCACTCGGTGACGACCGAACACAGCAGTTCCCGTTCGAAGTCGGTCTCCGTGACGAACTCCTCGGTCGCCGACGGATCGGTGGCGTCGATCTCCTCCAGCGGCGCCCGATCGTGTGCGTCGGCGGCCGATTCGAACACCTCGAGCGAACCGACCGCGTCGTCCTCGAGCGGGTCGTGAGTCGCCCGAAAAAATCCGACCTGATGGACATCGTACTCGAGGCCATCGTCGGTCGTCTCTGGCGGATCGTCATCTTCCGTTCCGTCGTCTGGAGCGCTCTCGCCGGCGTCGTCCTCGCTCAGGCACCCGGCCATCGGTGTCGTGAGTGCGATAGCCGTACCGACGAGCGTACTGCGTCGGTCCATACTCGATGCGACGGGAAAACGTGTGAAAAACGTCAGGGTAGCTCAAACGCGGCTTTTACCGCGGTGGCGAGATCAACCGTCGTCGCCAACTCCTTCAGTCCTCGTCCTCGTCCTCGACTTCGTCGGCGATATCTTCGAAGTCGGCGTCAACGTACTCCTCGCCTTCGCCGCCGGCTGCAGCGCCGTCCGGACCGGGGTTCGGACCGCCGCCCATACCACCGGGTCCTGCGCCCGCGGCACCGCCGGCCGCGCCGCCTGCGGCACCGCCAGCGCCTGCAGCGCCGGCTTCCTGATAGATCTGCTTGCCGATCTCCTGCAGTTCCTTGCTCAGGTCTTCGGTCGCGGCCTCGATGGCATCGGCGTCGGCGTCCTTGTCGTCGATCGTCTCCTCGAGATCTTCGACGGCCGCCTCGATGTCGCCGCGGAGGTCGTCGTCGACGTCCTCGTTCTCCTCTAAGAGCGTCTCGGCGCGCTGGATCGTGGCCTCGGCGGTGTTGCGGGCCTCGATGCGCTCGCGCTTTTCTTTGTCCTCTTCGGCGTGTTTCTCGGCTTCGGCCTGCATCTTCTCGATCTCGGTGTCGGAGAGTCCGGCACCGCCCTCGATGGTGATCTCCTCGCTTTCGCCGGTGCCCTTGTCCTCCGCGCTCACGTTGACGATCCCGTTCTCGTCGATGGAGAACGTAACTTCGATCTGCGGCGTTCCGGCGGGTGCTGGCGGGATACCGGTCAGGTGGAACTCACCGAGCATCTCGTTTTTCTGGGCCAGTTCGCGCTCGCCCTGGAAGACCCGAACCTGGACGGAGGTCTGGTTGTCTGCTGCGGTCGTGAAGATCTTCGACTCCTCCGTCGGAATCGTCGTGTTCTTCTCGATGAGTCGCTCGAAGAGACCGCCCTTGACCTCGATACCGAGCGAGAGCGGCGTGACGTCGAGCAGGACGATGTCGTCGACCTCGCCGCCGAGGACGCCGCCCTGAATCGCCGCGCCCAGCGAAACGGCCTCGTCGGGGTTGACGTTCTTCTGGGGCTCTTTGCCCGTCAGATCCTCGACCTTCTCTGCAACCTGTGGCATTCGCGTCGAGCCACCGACGAGGAGCACCTCGTCGATGTCGTCTTTCTCGTAGCCCGCATCCTCGAGCGCCTGCTCGGTCGGCTCGACGGTGCGGTCGATCAGCTCCTGCGTGAGCGACTCGAACTTGGCGCGAGTCATCGACTCCTCGAGGTGGATCGGGCCGTCGTCGGTCGCCGTGATGAACGGCAGGTTGATCTCGGTCTCTTTCCGGCTCGAGAGCTCGATCTTGGCCTCCTCGGCGGCGTCTTTGAGCCGCTGGAGCGCCTGTCGGTCGTCTCGGAGGTCGATGCCGTGTTCGGCCTCGAACTCGTCGGCGAGCCAGTCGATGATGGCTCCGTCCCAGTCGTCGCCACCGAGGTCGTTGTCACCGTTGGTCGCGACGACTTCGTAGACGCCGCCGCCGAGATCGAGAATAGAAACGTCGAACGTACCGCCACCGAGGTCGTAAACGAGCACGGTCTGGTCGGAGTCGTCGTCGAGGCCGTACGCCATGGAGGCGGCCGTCGGCTCGTTGATGATGCGCTCGACCTCGAAGCCGGCGATCTCGCCGGCGTCTTTGGTCGCCTGGCGTTGTCGATCCGAGAAGTACGCGGGGACCGTGATGACGGCCTTCTCGACTTCGTCGCCGAGGTAGTCTTCGGCGTCGCGTTTGATCTTCTGGAGGATCATCGCCGAGATCTGTTCCGGCGTGTACTCCTCATCGTCTACCTCGACGGTATAGTCTTCCTCGCCGATGTGGCGTTTGATCGAGGCGATCGTCTTTTCGGGGTTCTGAATCGCCTGATTCTTCGCCGGTTTGCCGACGAGTCGCTCGTCGTCGTCGGTAAAGGCGACGACGGAGGGTGTCGTCCGTTCGCCTTCGGCGTTGACGATGATCTCCGGATCGCCGCCTTCCATCACCGCGAACGCGCTGTTCGTCGTCCCAAGGTCAATTCCGAGAATCTTGTTGCTCGCCATCGTGGCAGGCTATTGTGCGCACTTTGTTTTAAAGGTTACTAGGCGGTATCGTGAGCCGAATTAAATTCACTCAAACGCCCGGGGACGACGGGAGCAGCGGCTGAAACGACTCGAGTAGATTCGACTTTGGCGACGATAATATGGTGTCGGTTGTCGAGAATGATCGGGCGATGAGCGGCTGACTGCTCTCTCAGTTGGCAGTTCCGTCGGAGTCGGTAGGGGCGTCCGCTTCGACGTCCGCGGACTCGTCGCTCGCGACCTCGCCACCGAGTTCGATCGCCGCGCCCTCGTCCTCTTCGTCGGCCGATTCATCGGCGTCGTCGGCAGCCGCATCGTCACCGCTCGAGTCCGCATCTGTGTCCGGCGTTTCGGACGCTTCGTCGATCTCTTCGTCGTCTTCACCATCGGCGTCACTCTCGTTCGTCGTCCCTTCCTCGGCCTCGAGTTCGCCGTTCGAAACCGTCACCTGTGCGTTCTGAATGACCTTATCGCCCATCTCGTAGCCGGGCGTGTAGACGTCGGCGACGGTCCCCTCCGGCTGTGCGCTGTCGACCTGCATCATGACCTCGTGGCGCTGCGGGTCGGTCGCGGTGCCGGGGTCGGGATCGATCTCCGAAACGTTCTCGTCCTCTAAGATGCGGTCGAACTCCCGTTTCGTCATCTCGACGCCCTGCCGGAGGCTTTCGGCGTCGTCGCTGTCCTCCTCGAGGGCGCGTTTCAGGTTGTCGCGAACGCCGAGCAGCCGTTCGACGAGGTCCTCCGTCGCTCGGTCCTTGATCTGCTGCTGGCGCTTCTTGGCCCGCTTCTTGTAGTTCTGGAAATCGGCCTGTTTGCGCTTGAGGCGACTCTTCAGATCCTCGACCTTCTCCTCGTGTTCCTCGACCTGTTCCTCCCGACTCTCGAGTTCGTCCTGTAGCTCGCCGATGGTCTCGGCCTGTTCTTCGACGCGCTCGGAGAGGTCCTCGAGTTCCTCGCGCTGGTGGGCGACGGTGCCGTTCAGATCGCGGGCCTCGTCGACGATGGCGCTGACCTGGTGGGCGAGGTCGTCGTCGTACTCGGTCACGTCGTCGAGCAGTTCCTGAATGTCCTCGCTCGTTTGGGGCGCTGCGGAGGGTTCGCCGTCGGATTCCTCGGTGGCGTCCGCCGCAGCGACGCTCGAGTCGTCGCCGTCCGATTCGGCGTCGCCAGCAGGGACGGGGTCGGCGTCCGACTCGTCCGTAGCTGAAGCGGCGGATTCGCCGTTGGCCATCTCGCCGTCGTCGGATTGCTCCTCGGACGGGACACCTTGGGCTGTGGAGTTCGTGCCCTCGTCTTCGCTCATGTGCCAGTCAAGGAACAGCGGTAATAAAAGGGTTGAGGTAGGGGGCCGACGGCCCTCGATTTGCCATCGGCCGTCGACGCCTTCCGACCGCATTCGTGGACTCGTTTCGACTGCGTTCGGTGTCCTCCCTGCCTCGTCGAATTCCCGACAGTATTTGTTCGCCCCGCTCGGATCGGTCACCGTGACGCGGCCACGCGAGGAGCGGACGGATCCGGGACCGATCACGCTCCGCTACGAGAACGGCACCGTCCGAATCGACGGACTCGAGGAGACGGCCGTCTCCCCAACATCACTCCGAGAGTCGGTTCCCGACCTCGAGTGCGACCCGCGGACCGACGGCTGGCGCGTGCCGGCGTTTCGGTACGCAGCGCTCCGCACCGCCCTGCTGGACGCAGCCGTCGCCCCCGATCGAATCGATGACCGCGTGCTCGACCTCGACTCGCTCCCATCGCTCCGGTCGGCGTACGAACTTCGCGCGTATCAACAGGAGGCGCTCGAGACGTGGCTCGAGACGGATCGCTGGAGTGCGAACGCGGCGGACGACGGCTCGGTTACCACCGCGCCCGCGGGCGTCCTCGAACTTCCGACTGGCAGCGGAAAGACCGTCATCGCCCTGAAAGCGATCGAACGGCTCTCGGTTCCGACGCTCGTCGTCGTCCCGACGATCGACCTGCTCGAGCAGTGGCAGCGCGAACTCGAGCGCGAGTTCGACTGCGACATCGGCCGGTTCGGCGGCGGCGAACAGCGTCTCGAGCCGATCACGGTCTCGACGTACGACTCGGCGTACCTGAAAGCGGATGCAGTGGGCGACCGCTTCGGGCTGGTCGTCTTCGACGAGGTCCACCACCTCGGCGGGGAGGGCTACCGCGAGATCGCTCGCCTGCTCGCCGCCCCCGCACGGCTGGGGCTCACGGCGACGTTCGAGCGCCCTGACGACGCCCACGAGATCATCGAAGAGATCGCCGGCCCGCTCGTCCACCGCGTCGACGTCGACGAGTTGGCGGGCGATCACCTCGCGAACTACGACCTGAAGCGACTCGAGGTGGCGCTCACGCCCGACGAACGCGAAGCGTACGAGCGAGCCCAGGAGACGTTCGCGAACTACCTCGCGCGCTCGGGTATCCGGATGCAAAGCGGCTCGGACTACCAGGAACTCGTCAAACGCTCCGGGAGCGATCCCCAGGCGCGCGAGGCGCTGCTCGCTCGCCAACGCGCCCGCGAGATCATGTACGGCAGCGCGGCCAAACTCGAGGCGCTCGAGGGGATTCTCGACGACCATCGCGAGGAGCGGACGATCGTCTTTACCGCTCATAACGACCTCGCGTACGACGTCAGCGAGCGGTTTTTGATGCCGACGATTACCCACCAGACGGGAGCCGCGGAACGTCGGGAGCTCCTCGAGCGGTTCCGCGACGGGACGTACACCCGGATCGCGACCTCGAACGTCCTCGACGAGGGCGTCGACGTCCCCGACGCCTCGGTTGCCGTCGTCCTCTCGGGTAGCGGGAGCGAGCGGGAGTTCGTCCAGCGGCTGGGCCGGATTCTGCGCCCGAAGACCGACGGGAGTCGGGCGCTTCTGTACGAAGTCGTCTCCGAAGATACGGGCGAAGAGGGCGTCTCGAGTCGCCGTCGCGACGGTTCGCGATAAGACGACCGGTACGTCGGATTCGATCACGCTCGCGAAGTCCTCGTCTTTCGGGACCTCCTCGGGGATGTACCCCTCCGGAATCGCCCACGTGTGGGTGCCGGTCATCACCGAAAACGACGGCGGAGACGCGGATATCGCACTGGCTTGTACCCTCAGGGACGTCTCTGCGGGACTCGAGCGTCCGTGAGTGAACGCGCTCGGTCCGTGGGTCATCGTGCCCACGGAAAGTCAGCGCGTGCTATTCCGAGGGGGGGTTGGGGCCGCGACTTTCGCACCAAATCGCCTATCTTCTTACCGCAGTAGGGTGACGTTCGACCATGTCACAACCCAGTTACGTCATCGGTCACCAGCAGCCGGATACGGACACCATCATCTCTGCGATCGCCTACGCGCGGTTGAAGCAGGCGCAGGGAGAAGACGCCGCCCCGGCTCGAGCCGGAGCGATAAACCCGGAGACGCAGTTCGTCTTGGATCGGTGGGAGGTCGAGAAACCGGCACTCCTCGAGGACGCCGCGGGAGAACGCTTGGCCCTCGTGGATCACAACGAGCACAGTCAGACCGTCTCCGGCGCACGGGAGGCCGAGATCACCGATATCGTCGACCACCACCGAATCGGCGACGTGGAGACCAGTTCCCCGATCTTCTTCCGGAACGAACCGGTCGGCTCTACGGCGACGATTCTCACGCGGCTGTACGACGAAGCGGGCGTGGAGATCGACGCCCAGACCGCGGGCCTGCTGCTCAGCGGACTGCTCAGTGATACGGTCGTCCTCCGGTCGCCGACGACCACCGACACGGACCGGACCGTCGCCGAGCGACTGGCCGATATCGCCGATGTGGACTACGAAACGTACGGGAAGGAACTGCTCCAGCAGAAGAGCAAACTCGGCGAGAAGGAGCCTCGAGAGATGGTCCTCGGAGACTTCAAGGAGTTCGAGTTCGGCTCCCACGACGTCGGCATCGGACAGATCGAAACGGTCGAACCGGACGCCGTGTTGACCCAGCGCGACGCCGTGCTCGAGGCGATGGACGAGGTCGTCGCAGAGCGGGGGTACGCCGTGCTCGTGTTGCTCGTCACAGACCTCCTCGAGGAGGAATCCACCGCTCTCGTCGCGGGCGACCACGCGGAGACCGTCGAAGCGGGACTCGACGTTTCGCTGACGGATAGAGAGGCGTTCCTACCCGGCGTGATGTCCCGCAAGAAGCAGGTCGTGCCGCCGCTCGAGGACGCGTTCCAGTAGTCGACCGTCATTCACACGGCACCACGTCGTTTTCACTCGAGTTCCGGGCGCACGTGGTCTCCGAACGCCTCAATAAACTGCTCCTGATTCGTGTTGACGTTGTGGAACACCCGGTCGACGTCGAGTTCGAAATCGGCCTCGAACCAATGTGTCGAAAAGCCTGCTGAGATTCGATCTGCTACTGTCGACTCCGTTCGGTCGGGCGGGAGTACTCGTTTCACGCGAATCGATAAAAGAGTGATTCCGCGCAGAATGTACTGTTCAGTATTGAATACGGTCCCGGACGATTCAGTAGCGCCGGTTGCCCGCTCGAACCGGTCGTCGTTCACGAGTACGTGTGTGGGTTCCACTCCCCGCCGAGTTCCGTCCGCTTGCTGGTCTCGAACGACCCACTCTCGAAAGTCGTGACGCGGCCGGTCTCCTCGCTCAGTGTCAGCGCCGAGATCACGTTCTGCCGCCGCGAGGTGTCCAGCGCGCTCATGTGGCGCGACCCCATCCAGTCTTCGTACTCGGCCCCGGCCGGGTCGACGGTCTCGAGTTCGCTCGGCAGGAGATCCGTAAACCGGACCATCTGTTCCTGCACGACCCCGTCGACGCTGACGACGAGCGCTCCGTCTCGGTTCATCGCGACCTCTCGAGCCGTCTCGAAGAAGTTCTGGATGTCCAAACAGACGTCACGACAGCGATCTGTCGGCCACCGGTTTCGGCCCATCGGGTCCGCGAACTCCGCGACCGAGGGGCCCGTAACGACCGCGACGTACATTCCGGGTCCCTTGACGTACTGTTCGTTCCAGCGGTCGAAGTTCAGGCTGATCGACTCGAGCGTGTGGGTGAGACAGTCGATCAACTCCTGGACGCCCTCGTGGTCTTCGTAGGCGATCCGGAGGTCGTCGTCCATACCGTTCGTACGTCCCGGATCCCCGTAATCTCGCTGCCTGAACGAGGGCGGACCGGCGCAGCTATCCGACGAACGTCCGCGCGGCACAGGTCGCAGGCGAGCGAGCTACTTTTGAGCGGGCCGCGCCGATACCGAGATGGATGCTGACGAAGGATCTGTTGCGCGTCTCGCGGGCCGGCGGCGGTTACCATCCCCAGTTCGCCGACCGGGAGCACCGACCGCTGGCCGCCCGCGTGATCGGGACCTATCAGGGCCACGTCGGCGAACCTCGCTCGGCGCTCGAGGATGCGCTCACCGACCTCGAGCGCGACGCCGAGGACTTCAAACTCGTCCGCGGCTTTTCTGCCCTGCTCGAGCGCGAAGCGACGTTCGAGACGGACGCCGCCGTCGGACCCGAACGCGCTCGAAAGGCAGCGTTCGAGGCCGCCGAAGCCGTCGGCGTCGTCACAAAGGACGAGCGAGCGATGGCGCTCGTTCGGGCCGGCGAGTCGCTCGGGATCTCGGCGGACGACCTCGACCGGGCGCTGTACGCCGACCTCGAGGAACGGCAGCTCCTGACCGAACTCGACTCGCCGTGGGATCCCGACGGCCTCGTCGCGCAGTACAACCTCTCGCTGGCCCAGACGGCGCTGTTCGACGCGACCGAGATTCGCGTACGCTCGAGCGAGCCGAAGGCGCTGATTTCGGCGATCAAACGGCTGCGACTGATGTACGAGATTCGGCGACTCGAGGGCGAGAGTGCAAACGACGGCGACGACGGGTCTGAAACTATCGTCGAACGCGAGGTGATCGTCACCGGACCCACCCGGCTCTTCCGAGCGACCCGCCGGTACGGCACCCGTTTCGCGCGACTCCTGCGAACCGTCGCGAAAGCCAACGAGTGGCACCTCGAGGCGACCGTCGACGACCGGGGAACCGAGCGTACGCTCGCGCTGTCTCACGAGGATCCCGTCCGCGTCCCCGACGCGGATCCGGTCGCCGAGGTCTCCTTCGACAGCGGCGTCGAGGCCGACTTCGCCGCTCGGTTCTCGAATCTGGGTCTCGAGTGGGACCTCGTACGGGAGCCGGCGCCGCTCGCGACCGGCACTCGAGTGATGATCCCGGACTTTGCCTTCGACTACGAGCACGCGGAGTTCCGCGTCTACTTCGAAATCATGGGCTTCTGGACGCCCGAGTACGTCGCGAAGAAGCTCTCTCAACTCGAGGAACTCGAGGACGTCCAACTGCTCGTCGCGGTCGACGAATCGCTGGGCGTCGGCGAAGAGATCGCCGCCCGGGATTTTCGGGCGATTCCCTACACTAACACCGTCCGCGTCAAGGACGTCGCCGACGTCCTCCGGGAGTACGAACGCCAACTCGTCGCCGAAAGCGCTGCCTCGCTGCCCGACGAACTGCGGCCCGACGCGGATGTCGTGTCGCTCGAGACTCTCGCTGCGGACCGCGGTGTCAGCGAGGACGCGCTCGCCGATGTCTCGACGCCCGAGCACGAGCGAGTCGGCCGGACGCTCGTTCGCCCGACGGTGCTCGACTCGCTCGCCGCCGATCTCGAAAGCGGGATGGATCTCGCGGAGGCCGAGTCCGTGCTCGAGGACGTGGGGATCACCGACTCGAGCGCGCTCCTCTCGGCGCTCGGCTACCGCGTCGAGTGGGAGGGGCTGGCGGGTGGGACGCTGGTCGAACGGTAGCGTGAGCCCGCATGGCGCCGAACAGCTATTCCATTAGTAGGGAGTAGTCGGATTTCCCACACCAGCCGATTCCCGCTCGTGAGAACGGGTGTCGTCCCAACGATATTAGTGGGCAGCCTTAACCTGTTGAGGTGTCAACATCCGTATGTGCACGACTTGTGAAGGATTCTCGCTCAACCGAACCCATGCATATCCTGCTCGTCGAGGATAATCCCGGCGACGTCCGCCTGATAGAGGAAGCGTTCCGGGAGGCGAACGTCGAAACGACGTTCCATACGGTTCACGACGGCGATGCGGCCCTCGAGTTGCTTCGCGAGCGACAGCGATCCGGTTCAACCACCGAACTCGACCTCGCGCTGCTCGATCTGAATCTCCCGCGGATTAGCGGATTCGAGGTCTTAGCGGAGATCAAGAACGATGACGAGCTGACCGCGCCGCCGGTGCTCGTCCTGACGAGTTCGAAAGCCGAAGAGGACATCGCACGGAGCTACAAACTCTGTGCGAACGCGTATCTCACCAAGCCGAGCAACCCCGACGAGTTCACCAAACTTGGAAAAGCGGTCGAGGCGTTCTGGTTCGAGGAGGCGACGCTGCCCCCGGCCCCGGCCTAATCTAACGATTCCTGTTATCACACGTTCTGATCGTTCGAAATCGCAGTCGGTATGGCCCCAGCATTATCCCTGCAGGCGGTGTAGAAACGAGTATGCCCGACGACACGCCCGGCATCCACCACGTCACCGCGATCGCGAGCGATCCACGAGGGAATTACGAGTTCTACACGGAGACGCTCGGCCTGCGACTCGTCAAGCAAAGCGTCAATCAGGACGATGTTTCGGTCTATCACCTGTTCTACGCGGACCACGAGGGGACGCCCGGGACGAGTATGACCTTCTTCCCCTACACCGATGCCCAACCCGGGCAAGTCGGTTCAGGCCAGGCCAGCGCCGTCTCGTTTCTCGTCCCCACCGGCTCGATCGACTACTGGCGCGACCGACTCGCAGACGCCGACGTCGACCTCGAGGAGCCCCGCGAGCGGTTCGGCGACACCGTTCTCTCGTTTACCGATCCCGACGGACTCCCCCTAGAGCTGGTCGCCCGTGAGGACGCACCATCGGCGAACCTTCCCGAGAGCCCGGTTCCCCACGCCCACGCGATTCGGGGTTTCTTCGGCGTCACGCTCTCCCTGACGAGCGGCGACGCCACCGGCGAGCTCCTGAAAGAGATGGGGTATCGTCAGACCGACCGCGACGGGAGCCGATACCGCTACGAATCCGCTGGTGAACTGGGATACGTCGTCGACGTACTCGAGGATCCGCAGGCGCCGCAGGGAATTCCGGGTGCCGGGACCGTCCACCACGTCGCGTTTCGGGTCACGAGAGACGACCAGCCCGACTGGCGCCAGCTCCTGATGGACAGGGGGCTCCGCCCGACCGAGATCATCGACCGCAAGTGGTTCGAGTCGGTCTACGCCCGCGAACACGGCGGAATTCTCTTCGAGTACGCGACCGCAGAACCGGGCTACACGGTCGACGAAGAACTCGACTCGCTGGGTGAGCGGCTCGTCCTCACCGAGTGGCTCGAGGACCGACGCGAGGAGATCGAAGCCGGATTGCCGGTACTCTCCCCCTAATCGGCCGACTTTCGGTCTGTCGACGGCTGATCCTCCGACCCTCGTTTGTCGATAGCTGATCGTTCGGCCAGTCAGACGCTCGTCAGCGCCGACTCACGACGACTCCATAATCTCGGTTTCCTCCTGTGGAAGCTCCTGTTGCAGCACGAACGGACCGAAGTCCGCGGCCGTCCGCCGGGCGATGGTTGCGATCCGAAGGACGTAGACGAGCAGGACGGCGAAGGGGCTGAACAGGGCCGTCACCGTCGCGCTCACGACCAACACGTAGACGGACGGGTGCAGCCCCATCGCCAGCAGGTTCCCGTAGGAGACGATGACGAACGCGCCGCCGAGCAGTGTCGGAAAGCCGACGTACAGCAGGATCTTCGACAGATCGGCGAGCTCCTGTTGCATGTACACCGTTTTGAAGTACTGGCGAGCGATGTGGATATCGCCGAGCAGTTCCTCGAGTCGCTCGAGCTGTCCGTCCGCGGCCGCCGAGAGCTCGTCTCGATGACCCTCCCGGAGCTGGCGAACGATCTGTAGCTGCCAGGAATCGTTGTAGTGCAAGATGACGGAGATGACGGTGAACGAGCCGAACGTGGCGCCCTCGAGCGTCCTGATCGCGTCCCGATCTCGCGAGTCGGTTTGGGAGACGAACGCGTCGACCCGCGACTGCAGGTCGTCCGGCCCGTCGCGACAGATGGTCTGCAACCCGAGCGCGGTCCGGCGTTTCGACTCGATGAGGACGCGGAGAAACGACGACGGCTCGGCGGGCGTCGGCCGATAACCAGTGTGGTCTTCGATCCGTTTTCGGTACTCGCGAGTCTCCTCGAGTCGCTCGAAGAAGGCGCCGGTCGAGCCGAACTCCTCGGAGAGAATGAGCTGGTTGATCGCGAGGACGACGGTGATAAAGGGGAGCATCCCGCCGACGAGCGCCGCGCTGATGGCCGTAATGTCGCCGGCCTCGGCGGGCGTGATCAGTCCGCCCCGGATGAGCAACAGGGAGGCGCCGAACACCGCGAGCAGGAGTAGCCCGGAGATGACGCGCCGGTCGCCGTAGAGGAACGTCCAGCGGACGAACTCCTCGGCGTTGAGCCGCTCGAAGACGGACGTATCGTCCAACGACGCGGACGGCGGTTCCGCTTCGTCGTCGCCGACGTCCTCACTGGCTTCGCCGTCTTCACCGGCCATCGTGATCACTCGCGGTACGGCTCACGTGGACGATACTACGGACCCAGCGACAAAACGACGCTGCCGGCATATCGCCGGCTGGCCCGCTACAGCTCTCGTTGCCGGCCTTTCGGCACCATCGAGCGCAGTTCGCCGTGGACGTAGAGACCGACGCCGAGGGGCTCGAGTTCGTCGGCTATTCGATGAGCCCCGATCAGGTAGCCCCAGTCGCCGTTCCACCACTCGAGATCCTGGTCCTCGCCCGCCGCGAACGCGCGTGCTTGCTCGCGATCCAGTTCGATCACGCAGTCGGTCGCGTATCGGCCGAAGCGCTGTGCGAAGTCCGTCGTCGGCTTCCAGTGTTCCTGTCTGGTTCGCAGGCAGGTCATTCCGATGGCCTCGATCTCGAGCGGCGTCTCTGCCTCGCCGGCGTAGATCCAGATCTTGCCGGCGCCTTTCTCCCAGAACGTGTACTCGTCGAAGGTCTCGGCCGGGATGCCGAATCGGTCTTCGAAGTAGTCGACGACCTCCTCGCGACTGGCGCGGCCCTCGACGGTTCGCTCGTCGGGCGTTTCGGGGAGCCGATCGAATCGCTGGCCGTCGTTTTGCTCGGTCATTCGGCGGTCACCTCCAGTTTCGCGACGAAGAAGCCACCAGTATCGTTCTGGTGTGGATAGATTCTAATCGCTCGCTCGAGACTCTCGTCGAAGGTCTCGCCTCCCCACTCCGTGAGTCCCGGCGAGTGCTCGAGTCCGATATCGAAGTCGACGACGCGACAGGACTCCTCCTCGAGTGCGTGCTGGACGACGGCCTCGTTCTCTTCCGGGGCGAACGTACACGTCGAGTAGACGACCGTGCCGCCCTCGCGAGTGGCCTGGATCGCCCGTCGCAGGATACCCTTCTGGATCCCCGCGATCGAGGAGATGTGCCCCTCAGACCAGTTGTCGAGCGCGTCGGGGTTCTTCCTGATCGTCCCCTCGCAGGAACACGGGGCGTCGACGAGCGTTCGGTCGAACTCGTCGAAGGGGAACCGGTTCAGCGAGTAGTTGCGCGCGTCGTCGACCGTCACCGCCAGACTCGTCGCTCCGAGTCGCTCCGCGTTGAATCGCAGCGCCGAGATGCGACCGAGGTTGTTGTCGTTCGCGACGACGGTGCCGCGATCGTCCATCAGCGCCGCGATCTGGGTCGCTTTCCCCCCGGGCGCGGCACAGCAGTCCCAGACTCGCTCGCCGGGTTGTGGGTCGAGAACGACCGGCGGCACCGCCGACACCTCCTCCTGGCCGTGGGTGAAGCCGTGGAACGATGTCCACGTCGATCCCGGTGAATCGGTCTCGAGCCGCAACACTCGCGGGTTCCAGTCCGCCTGTTCGTACGCGACGCCGTCCTCGTCTAACGTCTCGAGCGTTCGCTCGACGGACGCCTTGATGGTGTTGACGCGCACGGCGTTGCCGAGCGGTCGCTCGCAGGCCGCGAGAAACGCCTCGAAATCGTCGACGATGGGTCGATACCGCTCGAATGGCTCCATTAGCCCGGAATTCGGACGCCCGGCGTTTGTGGGTTTCGAAGCGCCCGGAGCCGATCGAGACGGGCGCCCTCGATTTTAAGACGCCGCCAGCAGTGCACTCACACATGGCACAGATCTGTTTACAGGATTCGGCGGCCGACCTCGAGGAGCCGACGCTGATCGAGGGCTTTCCCGGGCTGGGTCTCGTCGGAAAGATCGCGACCGACCACCTCGTCCGCGAACTCGACATGCGCTACTACGCGGGTGTCGACTGCGAGGGACTGCCCCGTATCGGCGTCTATCGCGGTGGTGACCGGACGGCTCGCCCGCCGGTGCGGATCTACGTCAGCGAGGAGCACGATCTGTTCGCGCTCCAGAGCGACGCGCCGATCCGATCCGAGGCCGTCGGCACCGTCGCCGACTGCGTGACCGAGTGGACCGTCGCCCAGGAGGCGACGCCGATCTATCTCAGCGGGCTTCCGTCAGAACGGGAGGAGTCGCCGGATATCTACGGCATCGCGACTGGCGACGCCGGCGAGACGCTCGAGGCCAACGATATCCCCGTCCCGCCCGAGGACGGCGTCATCACCGGGCCGACGGGGGCGCTCATCAACCGCGCCGCACACCGCGACCTCGACAGCGTCGGCCTGGTCGTCGAGTCGAGTCCGCAGTTCCCCGACCCCGAGGCCGCGAGCGTCCTTCTCGAGGAGGGGATCGCGCCGATCGCCGACCTCGAGATCGACGTCCAAGACCTCATCGACCGCGCCGAAGAGATCAAGGAGAAACGCGAGCAGTTCGCCCAGCAGATGCAACAGATCGGACAGGAGGAGAGTTCGCAGGCCCAGCCGCTGCGGATGTACCAGTAGGCCGATCTACCACACGTACGGTAGACTTGTGAGAAGTGCGATGCAGAAGATCAACTAAAAGAGTACGAAGCCGATACCTACTACTATCGGTTTCAGTTATTCAATTGCATTTATGACCGTTCATTGGCTGGCGCTTGCCGTATTCGGCGTACTGGTTCTTGGATACCGTAGCTATCAATACTACTCTCGAGAGGAAGCGATCACGGGGGAACGGGGCTACTTACTCATGCTCGTGAGTTGGATACTACTGGCCCTCGCATTTGGTTCCGAGGGGTTAGATGTCGTGCCTCGATCGGTGACGACGGGACTATGGATTCTTACCGGAATCGCCATTCTCGGTTCCGTTGTAATTCGCCGCTGATACAGGCGGCCAACGATAGTAGCCACTGAACGTCACTGCACACGCGATCGCAGGAGGGAAACGCGGTTCGGAGCGTACGCGGTTCGGAGCGAACAAAGTGAGCGAGAACCGCAAAGAGGCGAACGGGGAGGAACGACCCGTGAGTGAACGGAGTGAGCGAGAACCGCGGAGAGGCGAATAACGCGGGATCTTCGATCCCGCGAACCATGCGAACGGGCGCAAGCGCCCGTGAGCAGACGGGGAACGAACGTGACCCGTGAGCTGTTCGATCGGTGTGTACATCGTTTCAGTTGTTACCTTGTCGGAATCGCGCTGCTCGCGTTCTCGACACCCTCGAGACGGCTCGGCGACCGAATCGCCGAAACCGTCGTCGTCAGTTCGTGACACTGCACAGCGATTCGGCCGAGATCCGAACCGAGATCGAGTCCATCTCCGCCGTGTGATCCGCTCTCGAGCCGATCCGAGCTTTCTGTTGGTATGTAGCCATCAGAACACTTCCCACGTATTTTTAATTCCCGAACTCATTCGAGCGAATAACAATGACAACGAAGTCGGTATCGTACGACATGGTCGTCGTCGGTGGCGGGACGGGTGGCTGTTTCGCCGCGGCGACCGCCGCCCGAGCGGGACTCGACGTCGTTCTCCTCGAGCGAAAGTGCGAGGACGAGGGCGGTTACATCGCCTGTGGGGACGGTATCAAGGGCAAGAGCACGTTCCCCGATGTCGTCGACCGGGACCGACTCCGGGACGAATCGTTCACCAACCAGGGGATCACGCGCGGCATCTTCGAGAACCCACAGTCTGGCGAGTCGCTCGAGATTCCGTTCGACGAGACGGGCGCGGTCGTCGACCGGTTCCGGTACGGACAGGTGTTGCTCGAGGAGACCGACCGCGCCGGCGTCGAGTTGCACTACGATACGGTCGTCAACGACGTGATCCAGCCGAACGGACAGGTCGAGGGCGTGACGGCGATTCGGGACGGTGACCACCTCGAATATCGGGCCGACGTCGTCGTCGACGCGGCGGGCGCGCTTTCGGTCTTGCAGGACAAAACCGATCTCTCGGGGTCGACGTTCGACACGAACGTCAACTACTCGCAGTTCTGCTCGGCGTATCGCGAGGTGCTCGAGGTGCCCGAACCGGTCGACTGGGACGACGCGCTCGTCTTCAAGCCGACCGAGGAACTGGGCTACCTCTGGTACTTCCCGCGCTCGTCGACGGAGATCAACGCGGGCCTGGGCTTCCAGATGAGCCAGCAGCCCCTGGAACTGGTCGACGTCCTCAAAGACGATATCGCGAACCGCGCGGAGTTCGCGGGCGCGACGGTGAAGAACAAACTCGGCGCGGCCCTGCCGACGCGGCGGCCCTACGACTCGGCCGTCCACCCCGGCTACGTGGCCGTCGGCGACGCCGCCGCACACGTCAATCCCTGTACCGGCGGAGGGATCCCCGGGGCCGCGAAGGCGGGTCACTGGGCCGCGGAGATTGCCGTCGAAGCGATCGAGGACGGCGACGTGAGCGAAGCCGCGCTCTGGGAGTACAACCGTCGCGTCCAGACAGACTTCGGCAAGCGCTTCGCTGCGATGGACCTGTACAACATCTTCGGCACCGCCCGCGATCAGGAAGATCTGGTCTCGATGGTCACGGCGCTCCCCGGCCAGCAACTCGTCGACGCCATCGGCAAGAAGGGGACCACCGACATGAGCCTCGGGCTCAAGCTCAAGACGCTCGTGAAGACGTTCGGCCACTGGGACACCCTCTACGACCTCTACAAGGTCCAGAACGCGGCCGGCTCGCTCAAAGACGTCTACGACAGCTATCCCGACGGCCCCGGTCAGTTCGAGGCCTGGCAGAAGGAACGCGACTCCGTGATGGATCGCGTCTACGACATCACTGGTGCCGAGCCGAAGTACTAGGAATCGATTCGTTCGTCGAGACGGGCTATCCGTCTCGCTGATTTCCGCTCGAGGGTCTCGAATACCTCGGCGGCGGCGCGGTCGGCATCTCGCGGCACTCCGTCGTCATCTGATGGTCGCTCGCGGCGGCGAGACCCTTTCGCAGACGCGAGGTCGAATTAACTTATATCACACCGCGCACCGCTGCTAGCGGTATGTCACTCGAATCCGAACTCACGCGGCTCTCCGCGACCGAACTGGCCACTCGAATTCGCAACGGCGACGTGACCGCGAGGGAGGCCGTCGAGGCACACCTCGAGCGAATTGAACAGTTGGACGACGAGATCAACGCCTTCGTTACAGTCTGTAGAGAGGAGGCGCTCGAGGCGGCCGTCGAGGCCGACCGCGCAGTTGAATCCGATGAGGACGTCGGACCGCTCCACGGCGTCCCGCTGGCGCTGAAGGACCTCGGGGCGCTCAAGGAGGGTGTTCGCCACACCTACGGCTCGGCACTCTTTTCGGACAACGTGGCTGAAGAGACGTCGGCGATCGTCGAGCGACTCGAGGACGCGGGCGCGATCGTGATCGGGAAGACGAACACGCCGGAGTTCGGCCACAAGGGAACGACGACCAACGAACTCGTGGGGCCAACGGCGTCGCCGATCGACACCGATCTCAACGCCGGCGGCTCCTCGGGCGGCTCCGCGGCGGCCCTCGCGGCGGGAATGGCCCCGCTCGCGACGGGCAGCGACGCTGGCGGCTCGCTTCGGATTCCCGCGGCGGCATGCGGCATCTACAGCATCAAGCCGACGTTCGGCCTCGTGCCCGACGACGGCCGACCGAGCGCGTTCGGTCGGACGACCCAGCACGTCACGAAGGGACCGATGGCCCGCACCGTCGAGGACGCTGCAGTGATGCTCGAGGCGATGGCCGGGCCGCACTCGGCGGACCCCTCGAGCGTCCCCGTCGATATCGACTACCGAGGGGCGGTCGAGACCCCGATCGACGACTATCGGATCGCCTACAGCCCGGATCTGGACGTGTTCCCGGTCGACGAGGCAGTGGATGAAGTCGTCGAGGAGGGCGTCGGCGCGCTCGAGTCGGCGGGCGCGACCGTCGATGAAGTCTCGATCGGCCACGGCTACTCGATGGCCGAGCTACAGGAGGCGACGATGGCGACGTACATGACCTCGATCCTCGAGACCGCGACGATCGTCGAGGAGGCACACGGCGTCGATTTCCGCGACCATCCCGACGAGGTCACCGACAGCCTGCTCGCGATGATCCACATCGGCGAGGGGTTCGGTCCCGAGGAACTCGCCCGATCGGGCGTCGTTCGCACGGGCTTTTTCGACGCCGTCCAGGACGTGCTGGCCGACTACGACCTCATCGTGACGCCGACGCTCTCGCGGGCCGACGTCGGGCTGGAGGAGGACCTCGAGTCCAGCGCGTGGGACTGGCCGCTGACCTGGCCGTTCAACTGGACGGGCCATCCGGTCGGCGCTGCTCCAGCGGGCCTGACGGACGCGGGCCACCCCGTCGGTCTACAGCTGATCGGCTCCCGATTCGAGGACGATCGAGTGCTCGCGGCGAGCGGGGCACTCGAACGGGAGCGGCTCTGGGAGTCACTGTACGACTGGTGAGTAGCCTGGCGTTCCGACCGCTCACCGATCTTTTCCGAACTTCTTGCGCATCGGGCGGAGCGTCTGTGCCGTCGGGAGCGTCCAGCCGTAGGTGACCGCCGCGAGCCGCGTCCCGACCGTGACGGCTGCGCACGCGGCTGCGGCGACGCTGCCGGAGGCGCCGAGAGCCAACACGAGCCAGTAGGTGGCCCCGCCCAGCACGGCACAGCTCGCGTAGAAATCCTCGAAGAGGATGAACGGCGTCCGATCAAGCAGGACGTCCGCGATTGCCCCGCCGCCGACCGCGTTGATCGTCGCGATGGCTACGACGCCGAAACTCGAGACGCCGGCTTCGGTCGCGACGATCGCGCCGGCGGTCGCGAAGGCCGCGAGTCCGACGGCGTCCGAGACGAGCGTGATCGGGTGATCGTCCGGCGACTCGAGCGCGATCGACAGGCCGATCGCTAGCCCGACACCGAACAGCCCAAGGGCGATCTCGTTCGGGTCGCTGAGCGCGAGCGGGACGCGGTTGACCAGGAGGTCGCGGGTGACGCCGCCGGCGAACGCCGTAGCGAGTCCGACGACGGCGATACCGAACAGGTCGAACGACTCGCGGATCGCCTTGCTCGAACCGACGAGCGCGAACGCGACGAGTCCGATCGCGTTCATCGCGACGAACGGATCGGCGAACAGGACGGTTTCGAGCACCTGTACCACTGGTTGTATTCAGAGGTGGGGTCGCCTTGAGCGCTCCGAAGCCCGTCTGTGTTTGCGGTTCGTCGCAGTTGAGCGGAACGACTACGGGAGTCGCGTCGGAACCCGAATCGCTCACCGCAATCCAAACCCATTTTCGCGTCCTGGCCCTCGTCTCGCACATGGGAACAGAAGACGCCGACACCGTCGCGCCGGGAACGTGTCCAACCGCGAACGGGATGCCGATGCTCGGACTCGGGACTTGGCAGAACGACGACCCTGAACAGTGCGCTGAGAGCGTCCGGACGGCGCTGGAGATGGGCTACCGTCACATCGACACCGCACAAATCTACGATAACGAAGAGGCCGTCGGCGACGGGATCGCACGGGCCGACGTCGACCGCGAGGAGGTCTTCCTCGCGACCAAGATCTGGGCGTCGAACCTCGCACCAGACGACGTCCTCGAGACGGCCCGCGAGAGCATCGATCGACTCGGCGTCGACTCCGTCGACCTGCTGTACGTCCACTGGCCGGCCCGAGCGTACGAGGGCGAGGAGACGCTCGCGGCGTTCTCGCAACTGTACGACGAGGGGCTCATCGAGAGCGTCGGCATCAGCAACTTCCTGCCCGAGCAGGTCGCGGAAGCCGTCGAACTGTGTGACGCGCCGATTCTGGCGAATCAGGTCGAACTGCATCCGATGCTCCCGCAGCCGGAGCTTCGGGACGCCTGCGAGAACGCTGGCGTCGAGGTCGTCGCCTACTCGCCCATCGCTCGCGGAGCGGTGTTCGATCAGCCCGAGATCCAGGCGGTCGCCGAGAAACACGACGTCAGCGAGGCCCAGGTTAGCCTGGCCTGGCTGCGCGCGAAGGGCGTGACGGCGATTCCGAAAGCGACGGGCGAAGAACACCTCAGCGACAACTGGGCGTCGCTGTCGCTCGAGTTGGATCGCGAAGATATCGAGCGGATAGACAGTATCGACGAGACGAATCGCGAGGTCGATCCGGACTTCGCACCGTGGAACTGACGGCCGCTGACCGGTAACTGCGGGCTGTGGGTCGGCCGACGTACAATTATTGACCTATCTGTGATCGGGAATAAGCAGGAAAGTTTACGGTAGCCCGGCTTTTTGGCACGCGTATGTCCACCCGCTCACGACAACGTGGCGGTGGTGGGGTCGTCGGTGCGATCCGGACCGACGTACAGCGGTTACACGGTGCCTGGATGGAACTCGTCTTTCCACGGCAACGTGGCCGCGGCCACTCCGTCATGGGGAAGTGGAAACCCGAAACGCTCCCCCAGAAGGTCGGCTACCATAGCTGGAGCATTCTCGGACTGTTCGGCTTACTGCTCCTCTACCCGCTCACCGTCATCGGACTCGCAACCCGCTTCTACGCGGCGAAACTCGACTCGACGCGCACCCGATTCGGCATCGTCGGCGTCACTGGCGTCGCCTTGCTCGGCTGGGGACTGCTGACGGCCGTCTGGGGGGCGATGTCCTACATGGATCAGGCCGACATTCCGCTCGACGCGGTGCTCGCCGTCGCCGCCGCGAGCGGCGTCGCGACGCTCTCGACCGCGCTCGCCGCGACGTTTTCGAAAGTCGGCGGACGTATCGTGACGGTCGTCCTCGCCTATCCGTTCGCGATGACGGCGCTGTTCCTGCCGCCGGTCGTCGCCGCCCTCGTGACGCCGTCGCTCCATCCCTACATCCTCGACCCCAGCTACGAGTTCGCGGCGTGGGCGCTCGACAACGTCCTCTTCGTCGGCGGCCTGAACGAGTATCTGCGCGGTAACTACCAACTCGAGGGGGCTGCCTACGCGGCGATGTGGCTCGGCATCTCGATTCCGCTGGGCTGGTTCCTCGGAACGCTCGTCGCGCTCGCGAATCTGGTTCGGCCCTCGCAGTAGCGTCGGTCGAACGCTCGTTTTCCACGGCCGCAAACGGAGTTCCGATTTCCGATACGATTAGGTGATGGACTGCTAACGATCGGATATGGAGTTCAACGAAGTCACGACAGCAGTCGCGTTCATCGGCCTGATCGCCATCGGTGTCGGCGGCATGATCGCCTCGGATATGATGGCGACGGACACGATCCTCATGATGGTTGCGCCGTCGATGATCATCTTCGGCGCGATCATGCTCGGGATCGGCGTCAAGTTCGGCGAGTACCGAGCGACGAACTGAGCGGTCCGTTCACCGATTTCTTTCGACGACGAAAATCGACCGGCTCGAGCGAGTGCCTCATACGGCTCCCTGTAACGATGTACTGGTGGGAACGCAGAAGGTCGCGGTCCCGCCAGAGATGACTTACAGCGGACCGTATCAGAGACGCGACTCGAGCAGCTCCGCTTCCGCCTCGATCTTGCGGTTGTGGATCGCCGATCCCGTCTCCCGGTCGAAGAGGTGAATCGCGGATTCGGGGACGCGAGCGACGTACTGCTCGCCCTCGTCGATCCGGCGCATTCCCTCGACGGTGACCGTGAACGTCTCGTCGTTCGCCTCGGCGTCGAAGCCCACGAGCAGGTTGTTCTCGTTGCCCATCGGCTCGACGACGTCGACGTGAACGGGGAAGTCGTGGTCGGTCTCGCTGGCCTCGACGATTTCGATATCTTCCGGCCGGATGCCGAGGACCAACTCGTCACGATCGTCGAGTTCGTCCCGAATGGACGCCGAAATGGGGTATTCGAAGCCGGCCCCGATCAGTCGGTCTCCGTCCCGGGTGACGTCGAAGAAGTTCATCGACGGCTCGCCGATGAAGCCGGCCACGAACAGGTTCGTCGGCCGGTGGTAGCACTCGAGCGGCGTCGCGACCTGCTGGAGTCGGCCGTCGTTCAGGATGGCGATCCGATCGCCCATGGTCATCGCCTCGGTCTGGTCGTGCGTGACGTAGACCGTCGTGACGTCGAGTTCGTCCTGGAGTCGCTGGAGCTCCATTCGCATGCCCGAACGAAGCTTTGCGTCGAGGTTCGACAGCGGCTCGTCCATGAGGAACACGGCCGGGTCGCGAACGATCGCGCGGCCGAGCGCGACGCGCTGTTGTTGGCCGCCGGAGAGTTCGCCCGGCTTTCGGTCGAGGAGTTCGTCGATCTCGAGCAGCGTCGCCGTCTCCTCGACGCGCGAGTCCATCTCGGCGTCGTCGAGGTCGGTCGACTCCTCGAGCCCGAACCGCATGTTCTCCCGGACGGTCATGTGCGGGTACAGCGCGTAGCTCTGGAACACCATCGCGATGTCCCGCTGCTGGGCGGGTTGCTCGTTGACAATCTCGGCGCCGATCGAAATCGTGCCCTCGGAGATCGTCTCGAGTCCGGCGATCATCCGCAGGCTCGTCGACTTTCCGCAGCCGGAGGGACCGACCAGGACGAGGAACTCGCCGTCCGCAATGTCGATCGATACGTCGTCGACGGCGAGGATCTCGTCGCCGTCGTCGTCGAAGCGTTTCGTGACGTTCTCGAGTGTGAGCTCAGCCATCGATGGTCACCGTCTCGTTCGTGTTCGCATCCGTCCGTTCGTTCGCGTGCGTAGTCGTGTGGTTCATGGTCGCGCGTCGGGTCGTAATCGTGGGTTCGTCCGCTACCGCGTGTTCGATCGTACTGATTCCGTTCATGATGCACCGGTGATGCCTTTGGCGAACTGCCGTCCGAAGACGACGTAGATGATGATCGTCGGCAAGGCGGCGATGAACGCGCCCGCCATCTGGAGGTTGTACTCCTGTGACATCGAGCCCTGCAGTTCGTTCAGCGACTGGGTGACGACGTAGTTCGATCGCGAGGTGACGAGCACCAGCGAGAACAGCAGGTCGTTCCAGATCTGGGTGAACTGGTAGATCAACACCACCGCGAACATCGGCATCGACAGCGGGAACACGATCCGTTTGTAGATGGCGAAGGCGCTCGCGCCGTCGATCTTCGCGGCCTCGATCATGTCGTCGCCCATCGTCTTGTAGTACGACCGAAAGAGGATCGTACAGATAGGGATCCCGTAGGCCGTGTGGGTGATCGTCAGCTCGATCAGGTCCGCCCGGTTCGCGAGGAACGGAGCGAACGAGAGCAGTCCTGCGAGCCCGACCGTCGACCAGAACTGTCGCAGCGGCACCAGCACCGACTGGTACGGCAGGAAGACGCCGGCGAGGAAGATGACGAGGATCCCCACCTGGCCGCGCCAGGAGAGCTTGGTCAGCCCGTACGCCGCGAGGCTCCCAAACGTGGCCGACAGGAGCGTCGCCGGAATGACGAAGAGAACGCTGTTCAGGAGTCCGCCCTGAACGGTCCCGAACGCCTCTCCCCACGGCTCGAGCGTGGTCGTCGCGAACTCGATACCCAGGAATTCGACCGGGCCGAACGGAAGCGGCGGCGTCAACGGCGTCGTGTTGACGAATCCCGAATCGGTCTTGAACGCCGTCGTTAGCCCGCCCCACAGCGGGGAGAGGTAGAAGGCGATCAACCCGAGCAGAACGGTGTAGAGGGCGACTCGCTGGATGTCCACGTCCTCGAGCGTCGCCGAGAGACGGTCGCCGATCGACTCCGCCTCGGTTCGTTCGGCCGCGGTCATCGACGATCACCGCGGTGTCCGGTTCCGCTCGCTCGAGCGCGTCGTGTCTGGTGTGTCATCACAGGTCACCTCGTTTGTACTGCATGTACAGGTACGGGCCGACGACCGCGAGCGCCATCAGGAAGAGGACGGTCGCGATGGCCGCACCGTAGGCCCACTCGGTCCGCGAGAACGCGACGCGAAACATCATCACCGCGAGGATGTCCGCGGACCGACCGGGGTTGGTTCCGAACATCACGTAGATGAAGTCGAAGGCTTTCAGCGCGAACACCATCAGGACGACCGCCGCGGACGTCGTCGCCGCGCTGAGTTGCGGGACGATGACGCGCCAGTACATCCGGATCGAGCTCGCACCGTCGACTTTCGCCGCCTCGTAGTGGGCGTCCGGAATGGCCCGAAGCGCGGCCAGGTAGACGACCATCGCGTAGCCGCTGAACTGCCAGGTGAGCGCGAAGATGATCGCCGCGAGCCTGGTGCGGGGGTCGCCGATCCAGTCCATCGTGAGGAAGTCCAGCCCGATCCCGCTGAGGACGACGTTTATCGTCCCGGTCGACGGGTTGTACATCCACGACCAGAAGATCGCCGTGACGACGAACGACAACGCCATCGGAAGCAGGTAGATCGTCCGGACCGTGTTCTCGAAGCGGATGTTCTGGTCGACGAGGATCGCCAGCACGAGACCGATAGCCAGCGCCACCACGGTGAACGCGACCAGCAGGACGACCGTGTTCCGGAACGCGGCGACGAACGACGCGTCGCCCGGCATCTGCGCGTACATCTCGAACGTCAGGTCGGTGTACTCCGGCTGGGCGAGCCCGCTCCAGTCGGTCAGCGAGATGAGCAGGTTCCAGCCGACCGCACCGTAGACGAACAGCCCCATCAACAGCGCCGGCGGCAACCAGAACGGCAACGCCTGGACGGCGTCGCTGTGGCGCAACCGCGAGAACCGTCCGCCGCGCTCCGCCGTCGTTCCGCCGTCCGTCCGGACGTTCCGTTCGTCGGATCGGTTCACGTCGGCGGATGCATCGTCGCTCCATTTCCGACGAATACGATCGAATAACCGTCGTATGTCAAAACCCATAGAATACTCGTTGGTGGTTCCTCAGAAGATGTTGATGAGGTCTTGCGTCGTCTCGTCCGGGTCCCAGTTGTCGGTGAACACCGCGAACTCCTCTTCGACTTCGTTCGACAGTCCGGGCTCTAAGCCGCTGCCGTGGGAGATCGACGTGATCTGCTCGGCTGATGCCTCGAAGTCGTCCATCTGGTCCTGCAGGAACGGCGGGAACTCGTCGGTCGGAACGTCGGTTCGCGGCGGAATCGATCCCTTGAGCGGGTTGAACCGCTCCTGGGCATCGACCGTCGAACAGTACTCCATGAACGCTTCAGTCGCGTCGGGCGAGGGGTTGTTCGTCGGCATAACGAACGAGTCCATCACCATCGTGTAGACGTCCTCCGTGCCGGGGAACGGCATGTAGTCCCACTGTTCGCCGTACGCGAAGTCCTCGTCGTCGTCCGCGGCCTGGTACTCGCCGGCCGCCCAGTCGCCGTTGTGATGGAACGCCGTGTCGCCGGTGATCACGCCCGCGTTGGCCTCGTCCCACGACACCGTGCTCGCGTCCTCGTTGAAGTACTCGCTGTACTCCTCGACGAGCGACAGCGACTCGTGAATTTCTTCCTCGAGATCGGCCGCCTCGCCGTCCAGGAACCGCTGGAACGCGTCGACGCCGTGCTGACCGGTGAAGACGACCTCCCAGAGCTGAAGGATCCCCCACGCTTCTTGGGTCTGCTGGGCGAGACCGACGTAGCCCGCGTCGTCGGCGGCCTCGAACGCATCGAGGAGGTCTTCGGGGCTCTCGATCTCCTCGGGATCGATGCCCACGTCGTCGAGCACCTCGACGTTGTAGAACACGTTGTTCAGTCGGTGGATGTTGATCGGCACCGCGACGACGTCTCCCTCGGGGCTGGACGCCTCGACGACGCTGTCGAGGTAGGCGTCGTGTGCGTCGTCCTCCCAGTGATCGCCGACGGGCGCTAAGGCGTCGGCGTCGGTGTACGTCCGCAGCGCTTCGCCGGGCCAGATCTGGAACGTACTCGGTGGATCCTCGTCGAGAACGCGCGTCTGGATCGCGGTGTCGATGGCCGTCCCGGCCCCACCGGGCGCCGGGTTTGGATTTGGCTCGTAGTCGGGATACTCCTCCTCGAAGCCGTCCATCAGAGCCTCGAACGCTTCCTCCTCTCCACCCGCCGTCCACCAGTGGACGACCTCGAGTTGATCCTCGTCGGCCGCCTCGTCCGAACAGCCGGCCAACGCCGCGATACCGGCCGCCCCAGTTGCTTGCAGATACCGTCGTCGCGACAGGATGTCTCCCCTTGTCATAGTACGTAACTATCATCATCGACGGTCCCGATTTATATAATATTATGGCATTTACTCCCGAGTGAGTAGTGATATCACGCATAGTGAGACACCGTGACTATCACGCATAGGACACGTTCTCGAGCGAGACGAGGTCCAGCGGGATCGCGTCGAGGTGGAGTTACTAGGGGCTGTACCAGTCGCACCGACGACTGCATCGCACAACAGGTAAGAACCAGGCGCGGCGAGTCACTCCTATGCGGGAGGCACTCACGTACCCGATTCGCGGCGATCACGCGGAGAAGGCCCTGCTCTCGGCGTGGCTCTGCGTGCTCGCACACGCGATCGTCCTGCCGGTCGTCGCGCTCGCGCCGCTTCTCGGGTACGCCGCAACCGTCCTCTCTCGCGGCCACGACGCCGATCCGCCGCCCTTTCTCGAGCGCGGCGTTCTCTCGCGGAGCGTCGGTGCGACCGCGTTGACGCTCGCCTACGGACTCGTTCCGATCGGAACGGCCCTCGTGACGTTTCGACTGTTCACCGAGGGCGATCAGCCGCCGACGGAGGCCAACGCACTCTTCTTCCTCGCCGGTTCGACGGCGGTCCTACTCGTCCTCGCTCTCTACGCGTACGTCCTGCCGATCGCGCTCGGAAACTACGTCCGAGAGGGGGCGCTTCGGGCCGGCGTCTCGGGACTCCTCGGCGTCGCCGGCGACGCCGCCTACTTCGTCGGCTGGACGTCCGGCATCGTGTTGCTCCTCGTCGGTGTCGCCATCTCGAGCGCGTTCGTCGACCTCGGCGGGCTCTTCGCCGTCGTCGGCTCGTTCGTCGGCGCGTACGCCGTCCTCGTCGCGAGCCGACGGATCGCTCGCGGCTACGCGGTGGCGACCTAACGGTCGTCGGCGAACGCGGCGGGGTCGGCCTCGAGCGCCCGCATCGCGAGCCAACTGTTCGTCAGCGGGTGGTAGCCGGGTTCGACTTCCGGCCCGTGGTTGGGGCCGCTGCGACCATGTTCGCGCGTGAGCCGCTCGTACCAGTTGCCGTACTTGGGATTGATAAGCTGCTCCCGTGCGTACGCCCAGAGTCGGTCGTACCACTCGCCGTACGCGTCGTCGAACCGGCTCAACAGCGCGCTCGCACCGATCGCCTCCGTGTGGACCCAGCCGTACTTGTCGGCGACGATCGGGTCGCCGCCGTCGTCGACCGTGTAGAAGAGCCCGCCGTGTTCGTCGTCCCAGCCGAGGTCGACCGCCGCGTCGAACAGCTCCTGCGCTCGCTCGAGCAGCCACGCCTCCGATCGGTGCTCGGCGAGCAGCGCCAGCAGCTTCGCCCATTCGGCGTGGTGGCCGGGCTGGTACCCCGGCGGACGGAACTGGTGTCGTGGACTGTCCTGGTTGTAGGAGAGGTCAGGCTCCCAGTCCTCGGTGTAGTGTTCCCACAGCAGGCCGTCGGTCACACTCGTCACGTCGCGGGTGAACCGATCCGCGACCGTGTAGGCGCGCTCGAGAAAGCGATCCTCCGCGGTCGCCTCGTAGGCCGCGAGCAGCGCCTCGCAGGCGTGCATGTTCGCGTTCTGTCCCCGATAGGACTCGAGGGCATCCCAGTCGGGAGACGCCTGGTCGGCGTACAGCCCGTGATCGGGCTCGAAGAAACGCTCCTCGAGGACGTCGAACGCTCGCTCGAGTTCGTCCCGTGCGCCGGGAATCCCGGCTTGATGCGCACGCGCTCCCGCGAGGAGGACGAACGCGTGGCCGTAACAGTACCGCCGTCGCTCGGTCGGCATTCGTCCGTCGAGCAGCCAATCGTACCCCTCGTACTCGTCGTCCCAGTGGACGGTCGAGAGAAACTGCAGGCCGTGTTCGGCGGCGTAGCGACACCAGTCGGGGCCGTCCTCGAGCGTGCCGAGACTGAAGTTGTGAACGCCCCGCGCCGTCGCCACGAGATGTTTCGTCCGGGCGTCGTAGACGTGGCCGTCGCGTTCATCGAGTTGGGCGAGGTAGCCGCCGACCGACGTGTCGATGCAGTCCGGATAGTAGAAGTTCAGCACGTCTCTGAACTGGTGACGCAGACCGGCCCGCGTTCGGTAGATGTTCACGGTTGTTTCGTCGGTTCATTCGGAGCGCCATAGCGGTTTTGGCACGACTCCGCCGGGAACCGCCGCCACGGGAGGTCCCGAATCCGTCGGTGAAAAAACGACCCGAGCCTCGGCGACGGGCGCGAGTCAGCGTCGCCCGTTCGCCCGAGCGTTGCCGCTGTCGTAGTCGCTGTTCGTTCCGTCGCGGTTACATGTAGCCGAGGTCGCGCAGGCGCTCCATCAGGTCCTCTTTGTCCTGGGCGCGGCCCGCGCGCTCGGTCGTCCCCTCGAGATCCTGCAGCCAGGCAGGTTCATCTTCGCTCTTTTTCGTCGAGACCTCACTGCCCAGCGAGCGGAAGCCGGCGAAGTACTTCGGCGAGACCGGGATATCCTCCCGTTCGACGCCCTCGGGGAGGTCGTCGTCGCTCTGCGGGACGTAGCCGTCGTCCGGGAAGTTCTCGACGGTGTCCGGAACTACAAAGCTCCAGAACGCCTCCCACACCGCGGCTTCGTCGAACTGCAGGATGGGTTGGATGCGGTCGTGGGGCGGGTAGATATCGGGATCGTGACGCGGTGAGAAGAACGTCTCGTCGGCGCGAGCCTCCTGTTCGTCCCAGCGGACGCCGGAGATGACGGCGTCGATGTCGTACTCCTCGAGCGCGTCGTTGAGCGCGACCGTTTTCAGCAGGTGGTTCCCGACGTAGGTGTCGAGCAGGAACGGGAACGTGTCTTCCTCGTACTCGAGGATCTCCCGAACGTGGTGCTGGTTGTGGTCGGAGAGTTCGGCGATTTCGATTTCGTCGCCGGGCTCGAGGCCGTGTTCGTCGACGTACTCGCCGACGTTATCGTTGCGTGCGTAGATGACTTCGAGATCCCACTCGTCGGCCCAGTGGTCGACGAAGTCGTGGATCTCGTCGAAGTGCTGGTAGTGGTCGATGAAGACCGCGGGCGGTACTTCGAGGTCGAAGCGCTCGGCGACCTCCTTGATGAAGTACAGCGTGAGCGTCGAGTCCTTGCCGCCGGTCCACATTACGGCCGGGTTCTCGTACTCCTCGAGACCCTTCCGGGTGACCTCGATCGCCTTCTCGATTCGATCCTGAACGTGCGGGTAGTCCTCGGGATCTTCGCCCTTACCATCGTCGTAATCGACGTCGACGTACTCGGGGAAGTTCTCTGTCATGCAGTGTAATGAGATATAATTACCACATTTAAACCCTTTGGGGGACCGGAAACGTCTGACGGGACCTGAGACGATCGGTCGGCGTCGGTGCTTGCGCGTGCGTCTCGGGTCGATGGATGTCGGGATAGTCGTCGACATTCGGGTCCGAAAGTCCCTGTGCTGCCACTTCGACGGCCCAGCCGTCGTTGCTCGGCGGGGAGGAATCGACAGCTATCCCCGTGTGGATCGGTCACAATACGGCCAGTCCGGCAGCGGGGGAAGGAAATATCCCCGACGACAATATGCGGTCAATATTGACAGTACCCCAATTCGGAACGTGCCCAGAGATGCTCGAGTAGCTCCCGCCCGTTCGGTCCAGAACGACGGCGTGTCAGTCGCTGGACGTAACGAACGGCACGAAGAATCACGTTCGCCGAACGGCGATCGGATCGAATCCCCGGTTCGGACTGCCCCGGTCGTCGGAGGCCACATCGCTCACTCGAACGACGGGACCCGACGTCGCTACTCGTCTTCTTCGACGACTTCCGGATCGCTCATCGCGCTCTGGAGGCTGTCGAGTCCGTTGATCCACTCCGTGACGAGCCCGTACTCGAGATCCTCCGCGACGCCCATATCCAGCGCTTCGCCGTCGATGATGAGGGTTCCTGCCTGTGCGGCGTAGCCGAGCGCGGCGTCAAGTTCCTCGTCGGCCTCTGCGTCGGCCGCGGCGCCGAGATAGTCGCCCACGCTGCCTTCTTCCGGTGGGCCGCCGGCGATGAACTCCTCGGCGGCGAAGAAGACACAGACGAGACTCGTCTGGACGCCGTCGACGAGGATCAGTTTCTCCTCGTCTTCGATATCGACCTCGCTGAGGACGATTTCGCGGACCTTGTTGATCTCCTCGAGCGCGTTCTCCTGTTCGAGGTCCCCGTCGTCGTAGGCGGCGACGATCTTCGCGATCGCGATCGCCGTGTCGTCCTGCAGGTTGAGCAGGAGTCGGGCCGAGTCTTCGTCCTCCGGATCGATCTCTTCGTCTTTGATTCGGTCGATCCAGTTCTGCCAGCGTTCCTCCGAGTAGAACTCGGTCGGGGGATTGCTCATACAGACACCTACACCGGCCGCTTGAAATGCCTTTCTCTACTGTATGCCGAACCGAACGAAGCCGTACGGACGGCCTATGCCGGTTAGAGAGTTCCTTCCGTGTCGATTCCGTACACGAGTTCCGGTGTCTCGACGTGTGCGTTTCTGACCGCATTCTCGTGACCGTTCTCGAGCAACCACCGCACGCGCCGCGGGACCGTCTTCGGTCCCAGAACGGCTCCGGGCCGGTCCGGGTCGTCGATGTAGTCGGTCTCCATCAGGAACGGCTCGCCGCGTTCGGCGGCCGTCTCGAGGGCGTCCTTTTCACACATGACGCTCGGAATCGGCCCCGCGAGTCGGCCGCCCGCGTAGTGTTTGACGACGCTCTGTCGCGGGAGTCCCGCCTCCTCGGCCCACTCCGCCACTTCGGTCAGATCCTCGCTGGCTTCGGTGTGGAGTTGCACGGCGCAGTCGAGATCGGCGGCGCGCTCGAACGCTCGCCGCATCACCGCGTTGGAGGCGTCCCAGACCGCGTCCTCGACGTCGTAGTGTGGACGACCGGACTTCAGCGCCAGCGCGTCGCCGGCCTCGACGTACTCGGCGGCGACGTCGATTCCCGCTTGCATCAACTCACGCGCCTCTTCGGAACTGAATCCGCGGTCGTCAACAAGCCGCGAGACGAGGCCGGGATGAACGCCCAGCACGGGCCAGGCTCGCCCCTCGAGTTCCTCGCTCGCCGCCGCGACGACCTCGATGGTTCGCTCGAAAACCGCCCGGAAGTCCGCGCCCGTCTCGGCCTCGACGCCGAGGTGCCAGGAGGGCTTGTTCACCACGAGCAGGTGCGTGCCACCCATGTGGGCGAAGTCCCGGACGGCGTCGATGCCGCGGTGATTATCCGGATCGAGGTGGAGGTGGTTATCCAGTACCGGCGTCTCGTCGTCGATCATAGCCGACGGTGGGCGGCCCGCGCGGGAAAAATCTCCGACTTCGGGTCGAACCGAGGCGACCGACACCCGTGACTACGTCTCGGAGCGCGCCGCTGGCAGCACCACCGAGAACGTCGATCCCTCGTCCAGTTCGGAGTCGACCCAGATCTCGCCGTCGTGATTGGTGGTGATCTTCCGACAGATCGCCAGACCGATCCCGGTTCCCGGATACTCCCCCTCGGCGTGGAGGCGATTGAACACGTCGAAGATCTGGTCGGCGTACTCCGCCTCGATTCCGATCCCGTTGTCCGCGACGGTGAGCCGCCAGTAGGGGCCGTGTTCCGTCGCGTCGATTTCGATCCGCGGCGGCTCCTCGCGGCGATACTTGATCGCGTTGGCGACCAGGTTCGAGAACAACTGCTCGAGTTGTGTGCGATCCCCGCGAACCGTCGGGAGCGATCCCGTCTCGATCGTCGCCCCGTTCTCCTCGATCTGCACCTGGTGGTCGGTAACGACAGTTTCGATGACGTCGGCACAGTCGACCGGTTCGAACGCCGTCTCCCCCGTATCGATCCGGGAGAACTCGAGAAGTCCGTCGACCATCTCGCGCATACGGTCGGCGCCGTCGACGGCGAAGTCGATGTACTCCCGCGCGTTCGAATCGAGCTCCCCTCGGTAGTTTCGCTCGAGCAACTGCAGATACGTCGACACCATCCGCAACGGCTCCTGTAAGTCGTGGGAAGCGATGTAGGCGAACCGCTGAAGCTGTTCGTTGGATTCCGCGAGTTCCTCGATCGTCTCGTCTCGTTCGACCTTCGCCGTCGTCCGTTCGTGGAGGGTTCCGAGCATTCGATCGATCTCGCGCTCCGGCCGGTCGCGGCCGAAGAACTCCGACGGCGGCGTGTAGTAGAAGTTGTGACAGACCGCGCCGTCGTAGACGAGGTGTGGGTGGGTGCGGACGATGTCACAGAGGATCTCCGCCGGAATCACGTTGCGATCGTACTGACAGAGCGCGATACAGTCCTCGCCGTAAAAGAGATCGTTCACCCGGCTCTCGTACGCCATGAACTTCTCGAGGCTCGTCCCCTCGTCCAAGATCCACGTCGTCTCGGCACTGATGCGCAACCCTTCGTACTCCGCTTTCGCCTCTTCGATGGCTTCCGCGTAGCACTCGAGCATGTCGTCGGGATCGAACGTGCCCGTTCTGAGGTAGGTCTCCTGAATCGTATGGAACGTGAGCGCGCCTGAGTCGAGGGCCGCATCGACGTCGATCCCGCCCGCCCCCATCGCCTCGGTCATCTCGGCTACCGAGTGCTCGTTGACGACGTACATACAGCGTTCGCCGCGCTCGAGACCCTGACGTATGAACGGAACGACGGCCGCGAACTGCTCGTCCTGATCCTCGTAGATCACCGCGAGGTGTTCGTTGGGGTCGTGATCGCCCAGCGACTCGACCGGGCCACGGAACTCCGGGCTCGAGCGCAGCGCCTCGAGACCGCTCTCGAGTCCGAGCGCCCCGCTCCGGTCGCTCGCCCGCGTACCACCGTCGGTCAGCTTTTCGTGGCCGTGAGAACACATTCGATCCCGATAACGCGGCGACGAGTATGAACCCGTTGTCACCACCGGAGGGACAACAGTCGACGTTCGGTCGGTCCCTACGGACCGTCGGTCACTCGCCGCGGGTCGCCGGCAGCACCACCGAGAACGTCGAGCCCTCGCCGGGCTCGGAATCGACCCGGATCTTTCCGTCGTGGCGTTCGACGATCCGCTGACACAGCGCCAGTCCGATTCCCGTTCCCCGATACTCGTCGCGAGCGTGGAGGCGCTCGAACACCTCGAAGATGCGATTCTGCTCGTCGGGTTCGATGCCGATCCCCTCGTCGTGAACCGAAACGATCCACTCCGCACCCGCCCGTTCCGCCGAGACGCGCACTCGCGGCGGTTCGTCCCCGCTGTAAGTCAGCGCGTTACTCAACAGGTTCTGGAAGACCTGTCGCAACTGTCCGGCGTCGCCCCGAACCCGGGGCAACGATTCGACGGCGATCTCCGCCCTTTCCTCCTCGATCTGGAGCCGGAGTTGCTCGCGGGCCGCCGCCACGACCGAGTCGAGCTCGACCGACTCGAACGGATCGCCGCGCGTCTCGACCCGCGAGTACGCGAGCAGCCCCTCGATCATCGCACGCATGCGATCGGCGCCGTCGACGGCGAACTCGAGGAACTCCTCGGCGTCCGAATCGAAGTCGTCGCCGTACCGATTCTCGAGTAGCTGGAGGTAGCTCGAGACCATCCGCAACGGCTCCTGCAGGTCGTGGCTGGCGGCGTAGGCGAACTGCTCTAAGCGTTCGTTCGACGCCTCGAGTTTCGAAACCGTCTCTTCGAGTTGTCGCTGGTACTCGCGCCGCTCGGTGACGTCGGTGAGCGTGACGACGCCGCGACGGACCGCCCCCGTTTCGTCCCTCACTGGCATCCCGTGTGCCAGCACGATTCGCTTGTCGCCGTTACCCCCCTCGAGTTCGTAGACGTGGGGCTCCGTGAGTGCCTCACCCTCGAGCACCCTAACCATCGCCCACTCGTCGTCGGCGACCGGCTCGCCGGTGTCGGCCCACCGTCCCGAATGCCGGGAGTAGTCCTCGATAGCGTCCGTTTCGGGGGGTCCCTCACCCCAGATCTCGATCGCCGTCTCGTTCACCTCGAGGAGTCGACCGTCCGCGTCCGCGACCTCGACGCCGACGGGTAACACCTCGAACAGCGTCTCGAACTGATCTTTGTGATCCTGCAGGGACTGCTCGACGCGCTTTCGGTCCGTGATGTCGGTGACGGCGCCGAGAAACGTCTCGGGGTCGCCCTCGGCGTTGCACTCGACGTGGCCGCGGGAGACGACCCACCGAAGATCCCCGTCGGCGTTCCGGACGCGGTACTCCGCCTCGTAGGTGCCACAGGTTTCGATGGCCTCCTCGACGGCTTCGTCGACCCGCTCGCGGTCGGCAGCGTGGATCGACGACATGATCTCCCCGTCGTCGACACCCTCGTGTGCCGCCGCGGGATCGACGTCGAACAGATCGGCGAACGTCGCGTCCGCGACCATCCGGCCCTCGGTAAGGTTCCACACCCAGGTCCCGACCGCACCGGCTTCCGTCGCCGCTTCCAGCCGCGCTTTCGTCTCCCGCAGGTCTCGCTCGCGCGCTCGCCGCTCGGTCACGTCCCGTGCGATCGCGATGCCGGCGAACACCGTGCCTCGATCGTCGGCGACGGGAACCACGTTAATCTGCCACGTTCGACCGGCGTACTCGAGTTCGGCCGTCCGTTCCTCGCCCTCGAGTGCGGCCCGACAGATCGCTTCGGCCGAATCGCCGAACTCGCCCTTCCAGACGGCTCGAACGTGTCGTCCCTCGAGGACGTCGGGATCGACGGGGAGTTCGTCGAACCCCTTCCCCGCCGCCAGCGTGTAGCGGAGGTCGTCGTCGAACATCGTGACGATCCCGTTCGGGAACTGTTCGGCGAGCGTGCGGTAGCGCCGTTCGCTCTGGCGGAGTTTGCGTTCTCGCTCCTTTCGGTCGGTGACGTCCCTGAAGTAGACCGAGAGCCCGGTTTCGGACGGATACGCTCGCACCTCGAACCAGGCGTCGAGCGGGTCCGGATAGTACTCCTCGAAGGCGACGGTCTCCTGTCGGTCCATCGCGTACCGGTACTTCGATTCGAACTTCCGCTCGACCGCGTCCGGAAACGCCTCCCAGATGTTCGTCCCGACGAGTTCGCGGCCGCTCGGATTGATGAGATCGTGAGCAGACGCGTTCAGATGGGAGAACTCCCACTCCCTGTCGAGCGAGAAGAAGGCGTCCGAGATTCGGCCGTACATCTCCTCGAGTTCGGTCTGTGTCCGCTCGTTTTCGACGGCCGACGCGAGGACGTTCGCGACGCTCTGGACGAAGTTCGCGTCGTGTTCGGTGAACTCTCGAGAGTCGGTCGTGTGCGCCCCGAGGACACCCCACGGCTCCTCGACGGAGCCGATGACGACGCTGATCCCGCTGACGACGTCGTGATCGCGTAACAGCTCCGGTCCGGAAAAGCGCACCTCGGTTCGGAGGTCGTCGACGACGACGGGCTCTCTCGAGATGAGGGTGTAGCCCGCCTGCGAGTCCAGATCGGTCGGAACCGTCGCCGACCCGACGAGCCCCTCCCGCCAGCCGACGCCGTTTCGGAGGGTCACTTCGTCCCCGCCGGGGAGGAGTTCGAGAACCTTGCAGTACTCGACGCCTAGCGTCTTGGCGACGGCGACTGACGCGGCGTGCATCAGTTCGTCGAGGTCGTCGAGTTCCAACGCCTTCTGTCCGAGGTCAGCGACGACTTCCTGCTGGTGGATCCGCACTTGGAGCACCCCATCGGTCGCCGACGTATCCATGCTACCAGCGATAGTGATGGGATCAGTGTAAGCGTTACTCTTGAACACCCTCGCCGCGAACCGTCGTCTTTCGTCGACGATCCACGTCACGGATCGGACGGGTAACTCGAGTGAATCGGCCGTCAGCTGCCGAGCGTGATCGCCTCGTCGGCCGCGTTCTGCAGCGCGTCCGAGCGACCGTGTGACCCCGGCGCGACGGCGATCGTTTCGACCCCGACGGTCCCCGCGTACTCGAGGGCGGGTTTGAAGTCCGTATCGCGGGAGGCGACCGCTAGCCGGTCGATGGTTCCCTCGCTGCACAACGCGGTCGCGTCGACGGCGAGTTTGACGTCGACATCGCCGCTAGTGATGATCACTTCGAAGCCGCGGGCCTCGGCGGCCTGAATGAGCCCCGGCGTGGCGTGTTCGTCGAGATAGAGGCGGATTACGCCGACGTGCCCGAGATCGCGGGCGACGTCGCGAAGATCGTTCAGGTCGACGTCGAACTCGTCGCGCAGGACGTTCGGCCCGTCGACGAGCAGGCCCACCGTCGGCTCGGTCTCGAGTTCGGGATCGGGTCCCGCGAGGCGGGCAAGACGGGCGCGAACGCGGTCGAACATGCTCGAGCGTTTCCGGGGCCACGAAATAGGTGTGACGGAACGCGGCGGCGCTCCGAACGCGTCCGACCGACGGGTGAGACGCTCCCGCTACCGGCCCGCCGTCGTGACCGAATCCGCGACACTAGTGTCAGCTCCGGAAACAACGTCAGGTGCGTTGTTTTGATACGTTACGATCGTATAAACGGATAACTGCATATATTCATCGTTCATTTGCCAATTATCTTCCGTGCTGATACGTTCTCCCCCAAACAATGTTGAATAAACAAACTTTCAGTTCGGTAAGATTTTACTAATTTCAGTGTTTGATGACTGTCAGCGGATGACACAAGACGATTCGGCGGACGACGGCTCGAATACGACGTACAATCGGCGGCGATTCCTGACTGGGACTGGAACGATCGCCGCAGGCGGACTAATCGGCTCGAGCGGGCTGGCGAGCGCGACGCCGGGTCGCAACCCGGGTCCGAAGAAGGACGAACTCATCATCGGTATCTCGCCGTCGGTGTCGGACATCGAGAGCGAAATTGGACCGCAGATTCCCGGCGACGCCTGGATCGAGCACACGAACGAGACGATCCACTACGCGCTCATTTCTCTCCCGGAAGAAACGCCGGAGTCGACTCGCGACTCACTCGTCGACACGCTCACGAACATCGATCAGATCGAGTACGCAGAAGAGAACGCGACGCTCGAGGCGCTCAGCGCGCCCAACGATCCCCACTACGGCTCCCAGCACGCACCCCAGCAGGTCAACTGCGAGACGGCGTGGGAGACGACCTACGGGAGCGACGACGTCACGATCTCCATCGTCGACCAGGGTATCCAGTACGATCACCCGGTGCTCGAGGAGAATATGGACGACAGCGTCTCGAACTACGGACGCGAGTTCGTCGGCGGCGGCAGCGATCCGTACCCGATCGCCGGCGACGAACAACACGGGACCCACGTCGGCGGCATCGCCGGCGGCGGAACGAACAACGGCACCGGCCACGCCGGGATCAGCAACTGTTCGTTGCTCTCCGCTCGAGCGCTCAATCGGCAGGGTCGGGGATCGCTCTCCGACATCGCCGACGCGGTCCAGTGGTCGGTCGACGCCGGCGCGGATATCGTCAACCTCTCGCTTGGCTCCTCGAGCAACCATCGAACGCTCCGAGCGGCCTGTCAGTACGCCGCCGACAACGACGTGTTGCTCGTCGCGGCCGCCGGAAACTCGGGGTCGTACGGCGTCGCGTACCCGGCGGCCTACGAAGACGTCGTCGCCGTCTCGGCGCTCACCGCCAACGATTCGCTCGCATCGTTTTCCAACAGAGGCTCCCAGATCGACCTCGCTGCGCCCGGTACCCGTCTCATTTCGGCAGTCCCCTGGGACAGCTACACCAGAATGTCGGGCACGTCGATGGCGGCTCCGGTCGTCGCCGGCGTCGCCGGACTGGTGCTGTCGGCCTATCCGGATCTTTCGGGTGACGAGCTACGCGAGCACCTGCAGTCGACCGCCGTCGATGTCGGCCTCTCCTCGAACGCGCAGGGTCACGGTCGCGTCGACGCCGGCGAAGCGGTGACCACCGTTCCCGACGGATACGACGGTGACGAGCGCGACGGCGAGGAGGACGAACCGGACGACGACGAACAAGATGACGATGAACAGGACGATGCGGCGGGTCGCCTGCTCGCGTTCGTCACCGAGCCTGACGCCGACACCGCGCGTTACGAGTTCACGGCCGAGGGTGCCGTCGAGTTCGCCGACGCGCCGTACGACAGCCCGTCCGGCAGGAATATCGAGGGCGGAACGTATAGGGCCGAAGACTTCATCGACGAAGAGGGTGAGACGGTCCGCGCCGGCGGAATCACCGGCGGCGGATACGGCGACGCGTTCTACGTCGACGGCCCCGTAACGTCGATCGATGTCGACCAACCCGACGTGATGTGGATCGAACTCGACAGGGAGGAGCTGACCCCTGAGGAGGTCATCGACGAAACCGGTGGTGACCCCGACGAGCCTGATGAAGGCGAACCCGACGAACCCGACGACGACGAGCCTGACGAGGACGAACCTGACGAAGACGAGCCTGACGAACCCGACGAAGACGACGAGGAGTCCAGGTGCGGCAACGAAACCGCGAGCGAACGCTTCGACGGTGAACTCGACGCCGGCTGGACCGGCGACGGCAACCGGCACACGTACTCGCTTCAGACGGACGACCCGTGTTCAGCGACGCTCACGCTCGAGGGACCGTCGGACGCCGACTTCGACCTCTACGTGACTATCGGGGGTCTCCCGCCGAGCAGATGGATCCACGACGAATCGTCGACGGGGTCGGGCGCTTCCGAAGAACTGTCACTCGAGCTCTCGGGCGACGGAGACCTCAGAATGCAGGTCTACACCGACAGTGATAGCGGCGAATACGAGCTCCGTATCGACGAACGGGGTCGATAACCGGGTTGGAGCGACACCGGCTCGACGGACTCAGTCTCGTCTCGGTGGATCGGTTGCTCACTCGCTGAGCGTACGGCGGTAAAACTTCTATCCGTTTCAGATGATGGGTGTAGCGTCGTGCTGCACCCACAGCGCGGATGCGGTACAGGGTGAGACGAAATTTGCGAGGGCTAGTGATCGCTCAGTACAGGCTGAAGCGTTACCGCTGCGGTCGGAGTACAAGCGCTGCACCCGCGAGCGACCAACGGGAGCGAGCGGTCTTTTTAGCGTAGATTTTTGCGCCGAGAGGTTCCGAACGAAGTGAGGAATCCCGAGGCGCAAAAAGGTACGTATGCACGAGTCCGAACCATCAGTTGAACTGCAGGAACCCCCCACGTTCGCCGCCGACCGACGAAAAGACATTACTACTCCGCGGGCGATGACCCGCATATGCCGCTTCAGACGCCGCCGTTACGTGGGGTTCACGCCGAGCGAGGCGCGAAGTTCACGGAGTTTGGCGGCTGGGATATGCCGGTCGAGTTCGATTCGATCCGGACGGAACACGAGGCCGTCCGCGAGGACGTCGGCATCTTCGACGTCTCGCACATGGGCCAGATTCACGTCACCGGACCGGACGCGACCGAGTTGATGCAACGGCTCACCTCGAACGACGTCAGCCGGCTCGAGGTCGGTGACTCCCAGTACGCCGCGATCATCGACGAGGAGGGACACATCATCGACGACACCGTCGTCTACCGGCTGCCGGACGACGAAGCCGTCGGCGAGCCGACCTACCTCTTCGTTCCCAACGCCGGAACCGACGAGGCGACCCACGAACGGTGGATCAGCTACCGCAACGAGTGGGACCTCGAGGCGACCGTCGACAACCGAACCGACGAGTACGCCATGTTCGCAGTTCAGGGACCGAACGCGGCCGACCTCGTCGCGGACGTCACCGAGGAGTCGGTCACCGACCTCTCCCGGTTCGAGGCCCGGTACGGGACGGTCGACGACGTCCGCTGCTGGATCGCCCGCACGGGCTACACCGGCGAGGACGGCTTCGAACTGATCGTTCCCTGGTCGGAAGCCGAACGCACCTGGTCGCTGTTCGACTGCCAGCCCTGCGGACTCGGCGCTCGAGACACGCTGCGGATCGAGGCCGGGCTCTTGCTGGCCGGCCAGGACTTCGACCTCGAGTCGAACCCGCGAACCCCCTACGAGGCCGGCATCGGCTTCACGGTCGCGCTGGACACCGAGTTCGTCGGCCGGGACGTCCTCGCGAAGGTCAGCGAAGAGGGAAGCGAGGAGCGACTCGTCGGCTTTCAGCTGATCGACCGCGGCGTCCCCCGCCACGGCTACGACATCACGAACACCGAGAGCCGGGTCGTCGGCGCCGTCACGAGCGGGACGATGAGTCCGTCGCTCGAGAAAGCGATCGGACTCGGCTACGTGCCGACCGAGTACGCGGAGCCGGGGACGACCTTACAGGTCGTCGTTCGCGGCCAGTCTAAAAAGGCAAGAGTTGAAACGACACCCTTCATCGATACCGTATAACTATGAGTTTCGAAATTCCCGACGACAGACGCTATCTGGAATCGCACGAGTGGGCACTCGAGGAAAACGGCACCGTTCGAGTCGGCATCTCCGACTTCGCACAGGACGAACTCGGCGACGTGGTCTTCGTCGAACTCCCCGAGACCGGCGACGACCTCACGCAGGAAAATGAGTTCGGCGTCATCGAATCCATCAAGGCCGTCTCGGACCTCTACGCGCCGGTCAGCGGCGAGGTTACGGCCGTCAACGAGGAGCTGTTCGACGCCCCCGAACTCGTCAACGAAGATCCGTTCGGCGAGGGCTGGATGCTCGAGATCGACGCCGACGATACCGACGAACTCGAGGCACTGCTGAGCGCCGAAGAGTACGAAGACCAGATCGCCTGAGCGCCGCTGCGCTCCGACCGACAACCTCGGTCTGGTCCGTTACTTCGAAAAGTGTACTTTCGCCCACAGCACAGTGTCCACAGTAGCACACTATGTCGATCCCGTCATCGGACGTCCTCGCGTACTCGTCGATCACCGGATTGGACCTCCTCGCACTCCTCTTGCTTCTCCACGTCTGGCTCGTCGGCGTCGGCCTCGCGGCCTACAGCGAGAGCTCCGGGCTCCCCTGGAGTCAGCGTATCGATCTCAGCATCCGCCAGTACGCGTTGCTCGCGTTGCTCGCGACGGTCGTCGCCTGGCTCCCGTTCGCACTCGGCGGCACGTACCCGATCGCGCTCGGCGGCGCTCGAAGTGAGCGACGGCTCGCTATCGTCCTGTTGATCGGAAGTTTCGCCGCGGTCTGGGCCGGATTCTACTACGCGGGCGGCGCGGTGACCGCCCTCCGATCGTACGCCGCCGTCCGACGAACGCCCGTCGTCGACGCTGCCGCGGTCGAGACGGGCCGCGTTCAGGTTTCGGGAACGGTCCGAGCGTCGACGGACTCGCACGAAGCCCCGCTCTCGGGTCGCGACGCCGTCTGTTACGAATTGACCGTCGCTCGAGACCTCGTCGAGGACGAGTCGACGTCGGACGGCGACGACGTCGAGACCGGCGGTTCGACCGGCCTGCTCTCGTCGGCGTTTCGGGAAACGATTCCCATCGATGACGTCCGAACGACGTTCGTCCTGGAAGACGAAACCGGTCGGATCGCCGTCGACCCGACGGACGCCGCGCTCCGACTCGAAACCGAGACGACGAAAGTCGTCCCCAACGGTGACCGTCCGTCCGGCTCGCTGCTCCGGTATCTCGTCCGTGAGACCGAGTACGAGGCGACCGAGCGCCGAGAGCGCTATCGAGAAACGAGGATCGAACCGGGTGACGAACTATCGGTCATCGGCGTCGCTCGTCCCGACTCGTCCGTCGAATCGATCGACACCGCGGAACTGACCGCACGAGGAGAGTCGGGGGACGACCGCGAGAGATACGCCGAATCCAGACCACCGTCGAAGGCCAATCCGCGTCAGACGTCGTTCCCGACGATCACGGCCAGCGACTCGTTCGGCGAGTTCGTCGTCGCCAGCGGGTGCGAACGCAGCGTCGACCACCAGTTTCGGCGAACGATCGCCGGTTGTGCGCTCGCGGCGGTCGCGTTGACGGGGACGGGGATCAGTCTCCTGTGGCTTCTGGCGGGCCACGGCTGACCGGTCAGCTCAGTCGTCGGCTTCGTCCGTCGACGAGTCGGCTCGGTTCATCACGACCAACGCCGTTCCCGACAGCAGTACCATCGCGGCTCCCCAGACGACCCAAACGATCGCGCTCTCCGTTTGCAACGTCACCAACAGGGTGATGGTGAAAACAACCGTCAACGCGACCGTCAGTCGTTCGGCCCGGTCGAGTCGGTCGAGCATGTCGATCACTCGAGGCTGGCGAGTCGTTCGAGCATTTCGTCTAACCCGGCGTTCGTCACGGCGAGCGAGTAGCCGTCGATGCGGGCGAGCTCCGCCGCGTGATCCCACAGTTCGTCCTCCTCGAGGCCGTGAAGGATCACGGCGTTCGGCGTCGGGTTGAGCACGCGAAGGGCGATGCCGACGCCTTCACCGCGCGTGACGTTGGTGAACACCAGCACGCGGTTCGTGCTCTGGCCGTAGAGTCGGAAGAACTCCTCGCTCGAGAGGCGGGTAATCGCCTCGATGCTGTCGATCACCGTGTGGCCGCTGATGTGATCGGTGTTGCCCGGAGAGACCACGGTCGCGTCGAGATCGTCGTGGAGTCGCGCGAGCGGGATCGAGGTCGCGTACTCCTGGAGGTCGTAGACGACGTCGCTGTCGAAGCCGGCCGACAGGACGCGGCCGTACTGTCGGATGCGGTCTCCGCCCCGTCGTTCGTCGATCGCCAGCAGCCCCCTGACGAGTCGGCGCACGACGCCGATGCCGGGACTTTCCCGCCGGCCACTCTCGTAATCGGAGATGACCGACGAGGAGATGTCCAGCTCCGACGCCAGATCGGTCTGGGAGATGTCGAAGTCGGTCCGCCACTTGCGCAGGGTGGCACCGGGGTCGTCGCTCAGCGTAATCTCCCCGGCTATCTTCTCCGCGAGTTCTCGTTTTGGCCCACGGCCGCTCATATGCGACGGTCGGACGGTCGACTCAAGTACCTACTGAAGACGAGTCGCCGCCAGTTACGTGTCGGTCGCGTCCTGTCTCCTCGAGACGACGCGAAACGCCGAGAAAAACCAGTAAGGGAATACGAACTGGTTTAGGCGTTGTTCATTCGCTGACTATCGCGGTTGCCACACCGTGTACACTCTCGGACCCGGTAGGGTTCCCGGGAGTACTGCGCGTTATCTTCGTTCGTGCTTTCTGTCACGAGCTGAATGCTGACTTCGTGCAGTGTGTTGGTTTCACAGACGTCACACGGTTCGGTCATCCCGTTTGATACGCCACCTGTCGTTGCCATACCTGCCCATTAGAGCCGTCCACGATATATCACCGACACTGACTTCGGAGCGAGAGAAGGGGTATAAATAGGTGTTCTCGCGATCTGAAGACGCCCTTTCTGATCGAGTACATATCAAATTTTAGCCATGTGGATTACGGCGAGCTTGGGTACCGAATTCACCCCTCCGGTTGCTCGTGGAAGGCGCTCTCCGACTGTCGTATCGACAATCCTCCATCCGAAACTGTTGACGAAAATGAAGCTCCTCGACACTCGGAAAACCTTTTGCTATGAGTCCCCCAACGCAATAGCATATGGATGAAGAGTCCTCCATCGAGGAAATTCTGAATACGATCGGGGACGAGCACGCTCGAACCGTCCTCGCCTCGATCAGCCGCGAACCCGGCTCTGCGAAAGAACTCGCCGAGCGCCTCGAACTCTCTCAGCCGACGATCTACCGACGCCTCGAACTTCTCGAGGAGAACGAACTGATCGAGGATCGAACCCTCGTCGCTGACGACGGGAACCACTACAAGGAGTACACGTGTAACTTCAACAGCACCGTAATCTCACTGGAAGACGACGAGTACGACGTCCGAATCTTCCGAGAGGAGAACCTGCCGGACCGGTTCACGAAGCTCTGGGACGAACTCGGTGTGAAATAACGCCCGTACAGATGCACGGTACAGTTCACGCCCGTCGCGGACACACACACCAGTCGCGGATCGGTGAGTACGAATGAACGAAATCGTCGACGCGGTGCTCATGCTGATGCAGATGGCCGTCTTCGCCCTCTCGCTCGGACTGACGCTCATCAGCTTTCAGTCGTACACGCAAACCAAATCGAAGCGGCTGGAATCGGCGTTCATCGGCTTTGCCTTCCTCAGTATGGGCGTTGGGCTCACGACGATCAACTCGCAACTCTCGTCGGCCCCGACGCTGTTTTACATCGCCGAAACGGTCCCCTTTATCGTCGGGTTCGGCATGCTCTACCTCTCGCTCTATCGCTGATCCCAACCCAGTTTCCCGTCACTCGGACGCAGTCGATTCCGTCGTTTCGACACGCTCTCGGAGCCACGCTATCGCCGCCTCGACCGCGCGCTCGTCCGTTCCCCGTACGCGCAGTCGGCCGGGTCGATTCTCGCTGCGGGGATAGCTGCCGACGGTGACGTCGAACTCCTCGGTCACGCCCTCGAGCGCGTCGTGCAGCGATCCCTCGGGTGCGGGCGTGTAGATCGTTCGGGCGACGGCGTCGCCCTGAAACTCGTCGGCGACTTCGGCGAACGTGGCCTTCATCTCGTCGGGGATGCCCGCAAGAACGTAGACGTTCTCGACGACACAGCCCGGGGCCCATCCCGCGTCGGTGACGAGCGGCGTCGCACCTTCGGGAATCGACGCTGCGGCATCCAGATCGAGGTTCAGGTCGTACTCGTCGACCAGATCCGGGTTCTCGTCGCGAAACGCGGCCGCCTTCTCGAGCAACCGATCCCTGATTCGCTTGTGGACGACGAGGTCGCGTCCCAGTCCGTCCGCAACGGCTTCGATGGTGACGTCGTCGGGCGTGCCGCCGATCCCGCCGGTAACGATGACCGCGTCGAACGCGTCGGCCCAGCGAGCGACGTAGTCGCCGATGAGCGCTCGGTCGTCGGGAATCGTCAGGATCCGTTCGACGGTGCTCCCGCGCTCGGTGATCTGGGTCGCCAGCCAGGCGGCGTTCGTGTTCGTCGTCGTCCCGGCGAGCAACTCGTCGCCGACGGTGACGATCGCGACGTTCATACGGGCCGTTCGGCGCCACGACAGTTAGCGCCTGCGCTAGCCGCCCCCTCGAATCGTCTCTGCGGCCGGATCACTCGACCGTCACCGTCCGGCAACTCTCGTGGGCCCCCGTATCGACGCAAACCGGGAACGACTCGCTGTCGCCCGCCGGGTGGCCGGCCTGGAACTCGAGCGTGAGATCGGCCGTCTCGCCGGCCTCGAGCGTCAGCATCTCGCTGTCCTCGATGCTGGGGTCGTGGCCGATGACGAGGTCGACGTCGGTCGTTCCCGCCTCGTCGCCGACGTTTTCGATCGTCGCGTCCACCGTAAGCAACTGGCCGCCACCGACGGGCGAATTCGTCGACATCGACGCCACCTCGAACGTCGCGGGCGTCGGCTCCCCGTTCTGGCCGGTCTCGTCTTCCCACTCGGATTCGAACTCCGCGAGGCAGTCCTCCGCGTGCGGGTTCGAGTGGGTGATGCCGGCCACGGCGAAGTCGTCCGGGTCGGTCGTCAGCCCGGTGATCGCCGTGCCGTACTCCCCGTAGTCGGGGACGGTGACCGTAACCCCGTCGACGCCCTCGGTGACGGCCCCGCCGTCCGAAATTTCGAAGGTGATCGTTCCGGTAAACGGCGCGACATCCTCGCCGATCGTGACCCCGTCCTCGATGATCGTGTTACCGAAGCCCGCCTCCGTGTAGAACCCCGTACTCGCATAGGCAATATCGCCCTCCTCGAACGAGCCACTCACGGTCGCTCGCTCGCAGGATTCGAACGTGACGTCCGGTCCCGGGTCCGGTTCGCCGTTCCCGTTCTCCGCCTCCCCGACGGCGACCGTCTCGCAGGCCTCGTGGGCGCCCGTGTCGACGCAGACGGGGAACTCCTCCGTGTCGCCCGCCGGGTGGCCGGCCTGGAACTCGAGCGTGAGATCGGCGGTCTCGCCAGCTCCGAGCGTCAGCATCTCGCTATCCTCGACGTTGGGATCGTGACCGACGACGAGATCAACGTCGGTCGTTCCCTCCTCGTCCCCGACGTTCTCGATCGTCGCGTTCACGACGAGTAGCTCCCCACCCCCGACGGGGGAGTTCGTGGCCATCGACGACACTTCGAACGTCGCAGGGACCGCTGATTCCTGGGGCTCTTCGCCATCGTTGATCGCTGTCGTCTCGTCCCCTTCGTCCGCGGTACCCCCGGCGTCCAGACAGCCAGCGACCCCGATTCCGATCCCGGTTCCCGTGGTCGCGATAAACGTGCGCCGTTCCATAGCCGACGTATCGTGGTCACCACACATCAAACCATGTCTAATCTGTCACATCTGGTTATTTTCATCAACTCCTATTTGACCTGTCCACAGCGGCGTATAACGGGGTTATTCAACATTCACGTACAGAATACATCAACCCTCTCAAATATATCCGGGGCGCACTGATCGGTTCCACAGGGGTTCACTCACCGGACGTGACGCCGGGGCCCGTGACCGGTTATCGGTTTCCGTTCATGTGTGTTCGAGCGGTCGATCGATTCGCACTGGCACCGAAACGTCCGGTAGCTATTGTTCAAGAACCGCTACTCACGACGTACGCTCCGTCTACAACCGTTGGCGACGAGGAGTCACGCCTCGAGGCTTCGGCTGCACCCGTAACGGTTTTTCCCGTCGGCCAAGAGACACAGTGACCCTCGAACGGGTGGGCTGAAGCTCTTCGAACTGAGGGGGCGGTTCGAAGAACACGTCTTCGATCCCTGCTACTATGCCTTCGTCTCCGAGATCACGGCCGATTCACCCGAAAATCGTGATCACCAGAGGCTCACGAACGCGACGAGCAAAAGCGCCCACTTGCAGAACGTCAGCTCACGCTCGTAGCCGTCGATTAGGGTGCGGAACGTCTCCGAATCGTGCTCTAAGACGATCAGCATCGCAAACTGCAGGAGACAGGCGGCAGCCAGCAGGTCGGTGGTTACGACCGATACCGCAATCGCGACTGCAACCATCGCGACGACGAGTTCCAGAAGCCGTCCGAGATTCATCGGTAGTAGACGGGAAAGCGGCCCTCATAGTTCTTCGTGGTTGGAGTCGGTCAGGCCTCCCGAAGTCGCTCGAGTCGCTCGAGGGAGTCGGCATCGACCGGGTCCTTGTCGTGGCGTACGGCCTGGAACCGCGGGAATCGAAGCGCGTAGCCCGACGAGTACGTCGGCGAGGTCTGAATCTCCTCGTAGCCGACCTCGAAGACGACTTCGGGCTCGAGGTCGACCGCCTGTCCGTCCTCGCTCGCGATGTACGGTTCGAGTAACTCGGTCAGCTCCTCGAGTGTCTCGTCGGTGATCCCGGTCGCGACTTTTCCGACGGTCTCGAGGTTCTCCGAGTTCACCGCAGAGCCCGAGGAACGTCGTTCCTCGCTGTCGTCACCAGCGCGCACGGAGAGTTCGAACGTCCCCAGGAACGTCGCTCGACGGCCCTCGCCCCACTCCGCGCCCGTGACGACGCAGTCGAGCGTCTCGACGTCCGGCTTGCGCTTTCGCCAGTGTTTCCCGCGTCGGCCCGGCGAGTACGTCGACTCGGGGTTCTTGAGCATGATCCCCTCGTGACCGCCCTCGAGGGCCTCGGCGTCGATCGACTCGATCTCGTCGGGGTCGTCGGTGCGCCACAGCAGCGAGAGTCCCTCGATCTCCGCTGCGTTCGGCTCGGGGCCGTCCGAATCGGAAAGTACCGCCCGCAGTCGGTCGTGCCGGGTCGTCAACGGCTCCTCGAGCAGGTCGTCGCCCTCGGCGTGCAGGCAGTCGAAGAAGACCGGCCGGACGGTCACGTCCTCGCGGGCCTTCTCCACGTCGTGTTTCCGCCGGAATCGTTTGAGAACCTCCTGAAACGGCAGCGGATCACCGTCCTCATCGATCGCGACGACCTCGCCGTCAAGAATCACCGGCTCCTCGAGCGTCTCGTCGGCGTACTCGACGACCTCCGGGAGGGCGTCGGTGACGTCCTCCATGTTGCGCGAGAAGACGCCGGTTTCCGGGGCCGCCTCGTCGGACTCCGCGGGGCGGTGGTGCAGTTGGATCCGCGCCCCGTCGTACTTCCACTCGACAGCCGCCTCCTCCCACTCCTCGAGCGCGTCCGTCACCGTCCCGGCCTGGGCGAGCATCGCCTGAACGGGCCGGCCGACCTCGAGATCCATCGCATCCAACCCGTGGATCCCCTCGTCGCGAGCGACCCGAGCGACCTCACCGTAGTCGTTCGACACCTGCAGGGCGCGCTCGACGCCCTCGACGGGGACGTCGAACGCCTCGGCGATGGCGTCCCGGACCGACCCCTCCCCGACGCCGATGCGCATCTCCGAGAGGACGAGCCGAGCGAGATATCGGGCTTCCTCGCTCGAGCAGCGATTGAACAGTCCAAAGAGGAGGTCGGTCTTGCGATCCTGACTGCCCGACCCCTCGGCGGCGGCCAGTTCGGAGAGCGTCTCGAACACCTCGCGAACGGTCAACTCGTCGCCGGCTCCGCCAGCGCCTCCCGAGTCATCGGTTCCGGCCGTAAACGCACCCAACCCCTGTTGTCCGCCGAACTCGTAGCTCGCGGCCACCTCGCCGATCTCCCCCACCTCGGCGAGTCGGTCCTCGACGTCGTCGCTCCCCACGTTCGTCCCGGCCGCGCGAGCGATCGCCTCGTAACAGCTGTTCGGACCGATATCGAGCGTTCGCGACCGCCAGGCCGGGAAGACCCGCCCCTGGACGAATCGGGCGACGAGCTCCAGATCGGCGTCCGACTCCTCGAGCATCTCTCGGACGAGATCAACGATCTCGAGATCTGCGGGCTCGGCTTCGATCGCGGCGGCGCGGTCGGCGAACGTGGCGAACTCCATCGGCGGTGTGTATCGGCGGCGAGAGTAAAACGGTTCTGAGATCGACGAAGCCTCGTGTCGAGGGTCTGTGACAACGACCCGTGTGTCTTCACCACGACGTCATCTCGAGGGGCAGACTTTAAAAACAGCCGGGCCGCACTCGGAGGTATGCCAGAGGAGGAACTCGCCGCGCGGGTCGCGAACGTGTTGGCGGTCGACGCCGAGGAGTTTCGCGCTCGGGCCGAGGCCGACGCAGAGGTGATCACGGACGCCATCCACGACGGCGTTTTCGACAACCCACAGGCGATCATCGGCTTCGAGTACGAGTTCTACGCGATCAAGAACGACGACTGTGCGCTGCGGCGGGTGCCGCGTCGCCTCCTCGAACTCATCGGCTTCGAGAAGGAACTCGGGCTCCACAACGCGGAGATGACGACCAGTCCACAGCCGCTGAACGGCCACGGACTCCTCGCCCAGGAATCGGAGATCAAAGCCCGTCTGCAGACGGCGCTCGACGTCACGCAGTCCGAACGCATGCGTCTGGTCAGCGACGCGCTCTGGACGATTCCGCCGGAAGGCGAGGACGCCGCGACCTATCTCACAGACAGCGTCGAACGGACGATGACCGACGCGAACGGCGAGGAACGATCGATCCGCGTCGCGACCAACATGAGCGACTCGGCGCGCTATCACGCGATGGCGAACACCGATCAGGCAGAATCCGCCGGCATGCGCATCGAGGCCCCGAACGTCTCGCTGCAGGCCGACACGGTCATGCCCGAGAGCCTCATCACCTCGATCCAGCCCCACTACCAGGTGGCCCACGCCCCCGACCTCCCGCTGTACTTCAACTACGCGCTGCGCGCCGCGGGTCCCCTCCTCGCGCTCGGCGTCAACTCCCCGTTCTTCCCCGCCGATCTGTACGACGACGACGCGACTCCCGAGGAGATCCTCGCGGACGCTTGGATGGAACACCGGATCAGCGTCTTCGAGACTGCGCTCAACGACCCCGCCGCGGCCGAGGGGAAAGTGCGATTCCCCCGCGACCTCGGGAGCGTCGAGGAGGCCGTCGACCGAATCGTCGACGACGACACCATCGTCCCGATGCCCGTCGAACCGGGCGAGCGGTTCGACGACCAGTTCCCCCACTTCCGCCGCAAACACGGCACCTACTGGCGGTGGGTCCGCCCGGTCTTCGGCGGGCCGACCCGTTCGGCCGCCAACGCCCGCATCGAATTCCGCCCCATTCCGGCCCAGCCGACCGTCCGCGACTCCGTCGCCTTCCTGGCCGCCTTCGCCGGCGTCCTCGAGAGCCTGACCCGACTCGAGCACCCCGTCGTCGAACTCGACTGGCAGATCGCTCGCGAGAACTTCTACGGCGCGATGCGCGACGGACTCGGGGCCGACCTGACGTGGATCACCAACGACGGCAAGGAGACGACTGACAGCCTCGAACTCTACGAGGATCTGCTGGCCCACGCCGAGGACGGCCTCACGAACCGCGGACTGACCGAGGAGCAGGCCGCGAAGTACCTCTACCCGCTCCGGCGGCGCGTCCGCCAGCGGGTGACGCCCGCCCGCTGGAAACACGAGCAGGTGAGCGAGGCGCTCGAGGACGGTGCGTCGCTCGAGGAGGCGATCACGACGATGCAACGTGGCTACGTGCGCCGACAGGAGGAGACGCTGCTCGAGGGGAGTTTCGCGGACTGGATCGGGGACTAATCGGTCGGACCAGCCGTCGGTCGAAACCGGTGGCGCGGCTCCGAGGAGCCACGGTGACCTCAACACTCGACCGGTTCGACCCACTCCGTCGCGGGCTCCCCGTCCGGAATGCCCAGGAAGGTCACGTAGGCGGTCGCACCACCGTCGCTCGCCGCGGTGTGGACCTCGCCGGGGTCGAAGAACGATTCGCCCGCCGCGTACGTGCGGGGGACGCAGTCGTGCTCCCACGTGACCTCGACCTCGCCGTCGACCATATTGACGATGGAGACGCCGGGGTGTCGGTGCCAGCCGGACGTCCCGCCTTCCGTCCAGGTCACTTCGGCGACGATGACCGTCGATGCGTCGTCCAGATCGACGACGATGGCGTCATCCGCGGCGTCATTGGTGTCGCCGTTCGCTACAGCATCGTCGGTCGTGTCGGCGGCTTCAGCATCGGCGTCGTCGCCGGCGAACGTCAGTTCGAACGTGGCCGCCAGTTCGTCGGGGAAGGGTGCGTGTTCTGCGATCACGTCGACGTCGAAACCGTCGGGTTCATCGACCGCGGGTTCCTCGGAAGCGTCACCGTCGGCATCCGTCTCGTGGTCGTCGCCGTGTGTGTCGCTTTCGTTGTCCTCGAGTTCGCCGTTTTCGTGTTCATTGGCAGTTGCGGACGTGCTCAAGCCGAGCGTACCCGCCGCAACTGCACTCGCTTTCAGTACCGTTCGGCGCAGGACGCCGTCGATCCGTTCTGTGTCGCTACTCATGTATTCTCGTGTTCCTATTTGTGTGCGGTCAGCGAGACGCTCTTCACGCCGTACTTCTGGCACGCTCCCTGAGCCTGGTCCGAGGTAAACTCGTACTGCGTGTTTTCGCGGACCTCGGTCACGTCGAATCCCGGCATCTCGATCAGCGACGTGTAGTCGTCGACCTGCTCGGCGCCGCCGATACACGCCGCCCAGAGATCCGCGTTCGTCTTGATGCTCTCGGCCAGTCGCTGCTCGCTGATGATGTCCGAGATCGCCAGCCGGCCGTCGGGTTCGAGCACGCGACGCACCGCCTCGAAGACGCGGTCCTTCTCGGCGGAGAGGTTGATGACGCCGTTGGAGATCACGACGTCGAACGACTCGTCCTCGAACGGCAGGTCCTCGATGTAGCCCTTCTCGAAGGAAACCTGTTCCATCCCCGCCGCATCTCGTAGCTCGCGCGCTTTTGCTAATTGTTCGTCCGTCATATCCAGGCCCGTGACGCTCCCCGCCTCGCCGACGTGCAGCGCCGCGACGAAGACGTCCGTTCCGGAGCCGCTGCCGAGGTCGAGTACGCGTTCCCCTGGCTGCAGATCGGCAAGATCGAAGTGGTAGCCGACGCCCGCGAAGGACTCGAGGGCGTCGTCCGGAATCCGGTCGAGATCCGCCGGTGGGTAGCCGAGTCGCTCCGCCAGCGGACGTCCCATCTCGAAGTGGAACTCGCCGTCCGGTTCCGTCGCAACGTTTCGATAGACTGCCTTTACCTCCTGCTCGAGTTTGTCGACGTCGAGTGATTGTGACATGGGTTCGTCCCTCCGGATCTCTCGACCGAGCCGGTTCCGGAGCCGCTTGCGATCGCGTCGAGGGTCCGTCCGAATCGGACTCCAGCTTCGATATGCGTCGCTCTCCGTACGAATGCCGCGCTACGGGCGTGGCCTGAGATCCCACTAGAGGCCGACGAGACAGCGGAATTTGTAGGCAACTGCTGGCGTTCGGGCAGCCGGTGACCGAAGCGCAGCCGGTGGAACGGCCGATCCCGTCGGTCGACGAGGAGCGCCGTCGATCCCGCAGCGGCGGCCGCAAGTGATTAAGTACCCACGCTCGAGAGTGTCGACTATGGTAACCTTCCTCTCCGGGGGCACCGGAACGCCGAAGCTGTTGGACGGTGCTGCCGCCGCGTTCTCGCCGGAGGAAACCACCGTCGTCGCGAACACAGGCGACGACGTCGAACTCGGCGGGCTGTTCGTCTCGCCGGACGTCGATACGCTGTTGTTTCAGGGTGGTGGGGTACTCGACCGCGAGACGTGGTGGGGAATCGATGGCGACACGCATCGGACCAACGCGGCGCTGTCGGACATCGCCTCGGCCGCGGGGCTGCCCGACGGCCCGCAGTATCTGCCGGACGAAAAACAGACCGCGGGACGAGACATCGCCAACTGGCGCCGGTTTTCGGGGACCGGCGAGTTCATGACGATCGGCGACCGCGACCGAGCCGTCCACATCACGCGAACGAGTCTGCTGGACGAGGGACTGACGCTGAGCGAGGCGACCCAGCGGCTGGCCGGCGCCTTCGGCCTGACGATCGATCTGTTGCCGATGAGCGACGATCCCGTCGCGAGTCTCATCCACACCGACGAGGGGCTGATGCACTTCCAGGAGTACTGGGTCGCCCACCGGGGCGAGCCAACCGTCCAGACCGTCGAGTTTCGGGGATCCTCGAACGCCGAGCCCGCACCGGGCGTGATCGACGCCCTCGAGGACACCGTCGTGATCGGGCCCTCGAACCCCGTCACGAGCATCGGCCCGATGCTGACGCTGCCGGGCGTGGCTAACGCGCTCGCCCAGTCGACCGTCGTCGCGGTCTCACCGTTTCTCGGCGACGATGCGTTCTCGGGGCCGGCGGGCGACCTCATGGCGGCGGTCAACGCCGAGCCCAACACCGAAGGGCTGGCGACGGCCTACCCCTTCGCTGACGCGTTCGTCGTCGACAACAGCGACGACGCGGCGTTCGATCGGCCGACGATCCAGACCGACATCCGGATCGACTCACCCGAGGACGCCGCACGGGTTACCCGCGCAGTCGAGAGCGCGATCGATATCGTCGACTGACCATGTTCGCCCCACCGCTCGCACTCGCGAGTCTCAGCGGCGAAGCGGACGCCCAGTGGGCCCGTGCGGGTGCCGACTACGCGGGCGCAGCGTTTCTCGGCGGCATCGCCCTCGACGACGACTCGAGAGCCGCAGCCCGAAAACTCGTCGCGCGGGATCGCAACGAGTTCCTGCCGGACGATCCCTTCGCGTTCGTCGACCGCCAACTCGCCGCGCTCGAGGACGTCCCCGTCCAGCCGGCGTTCAACGTCCGGAGCGCGACACCCGATCCGATCCCGGACGCGGCGCGGATCTGCCGGAAACACGACGCCTTGCTCGAGATCAACGCTCACTGCCGACAGGACGAACTGTGTGCGGTCGGCTGCGGCGAGACGCTCCTTCGGGATCCCGAACGGCTCCGCACGTACGTCGAGCGAGCCGCCGAGACCGGTGCTATCGTCGGCGTGAAGGTCCGGGCGGAGGTTCCCGACGTCGATCTGCCGGCGCTCTCGCGGGTGCTCGAGACCGCGGGCGCATCGTTCGTCCACGTCGACGCGATGGACTCCGAGTCGGTCGTCCGCGACATCGTCGACGCGACCGACCTGTTCGTGATCGCTAACAACGGCGTCCGTGACGACGAGACGGTCCGCGAGTACGCCGACTACGGGGCCGACGCGGTCAGCGTCGGGCGACCCAGCGACAACCCGGTCGTCCTCGAGCGAGTGCGTGGCGCCGTCGACCGACACCTCGGCGTCGAGGGTGAGGTTAGCGCATCGTCGCAGTGAGCGGAGTACACGTGGTGGTCCGTTCACGATTGTCGTATACTCGGCGTTCTAACAGGTTTTGACGGCCCTAGAGCTTATTCGGGTTCCCGTGGAGATCACGTCCATGAACGGAATCCACGATCTCGGCGGGATGGACGGGTTCGGCTCGGTGGCCTACCCCGATACACCCGAGACCTTCGATCACCGGTGGGAGGGCGAGACGTACGCCACGTTCGTGGCGACGCTCGGCAACGAGATCGCTTCGATCGACGAGTTTCGTCACAGTATCGAGCGCATGCCGCCGGCGCAGTACCTCGACTCGTCGTACTACGATCGCTGGACGACCGCGATCACGCGACTCTTGCTCGAGAACGACGTGATCGATCCGGAGACGTTCGTCGAACGGACGGCGGCACTCGAGGCCGGCGAGGCGACCGTCCCGGAGCGCGAGGAGCCCGGGTTGCTCCCGGAACTCGCGGCTGGAGTCGCGGCGTCCTACGAGTCCGACGCGCCCGCCGAATCGTCGACCTTCGCGGTCGGCGACACCGTGGTCGTCCGCAACGACCATCCCGACGGCCACACCCGCTGTCCGCGATACGCGCGCCGCGCTCGCGGCGAAATCGTCGCCGATCGCGGCGCGCACGTCCTCCCCGACGCCCGCGCCCACGGCGAAGACGCGGCCGAACCGCTCTACCAGGTTGCCTTCGGCGGTCGAGAGCTGTGGGGTTCGGACGCCGACGGCGACCTCGAGGTCACGATCGACCTGTGGGAATCGTATCTTGATCCGGTCGACGAGGTGGAGAGCACCGATGACTGACGAGACGCCAGCCGCGAACGATACGGAATCCGAGCCGGACGAGTTCGACGTCGACGAACACGCCCGCGAACACGATCCCGAAGCGCGGGTTCGCGCACTCCAGTCGCTGCTGATCGAGCAGGAACTGCTCTCGAGCGACGCCGTCGACGACATCATCGCGACCTACGAACACGAGATCGGGCCGAAAAACGGCGCTCGAGTCGTCGCTCGGGCTTGGACGGACCCCGACTACCGCGAGCGACTGCTCGCGGAGGGGATGTCGGCCGCAGCCGAGGTCGTCGACGTGGACGAAGACGTCGTCGATATCGAAGTCGTCGCGAACACGCCCGACGAACACCACCTCGTCGTCTGTACGCTCTGTTCCTGTTACCCGTGGGCGCTGCTCGGACTGCCGCCGACGTGGTACAAGACCCCTGAGTATCGCTCGAGGGCCGTAAAGGACCCACGCGGCCTACTCCGCGAGGAGTTCGGGACCGACCTCGACGACGACCTCGAGATCCACGTCCACGACAGCACGTCCGAACTCCGATACATGGTGCTTCCGCAGCAGCCACCCGAAACCGAAGGGATGACCGAAGACGAACTGGTCGAGCGCGTGACCAGAGACGCCATGATCGGCATCGATCGACTCGCCGAGGGACAGAATGGCTGACCACGACGATAGCCCGGCCCCCGGACTTGCGGCGCTCGAGGGCGAGGACGCCCCCACGTTCGACGCGCCGTGGCAAGCCCGCGCGTTCGCCATCGCGGTCGCGCTCTCTGCCGACGGTGCCTACGAGTGGGACACGTTTCAGGATCGGCTGGCCACCGAGATCGAGCGGGCCGACGGCGCCGCGGTTCCGGCCGACCGAACGGCCTCCGAGGCGGACTACTACCGTCGGTGGCTCGCCGCCCTCGAGCGACTGCTCGTTTCTGATGGAGTCCTCGAGTCGGGAGCGCTAACCGAACGGGCGCGGGAGTTCGCGGTCGGTGATCGCGACGCGTCCGAGTGGGTCGAGGGCGAACACGACCACGATCACGGTGCTGGCGGTTCCGACGCTCACGACCACGATCACGACCACTCCCGGTAACGATCGACAGTATCGAGAGCTAGCTCGACGATTGAGTACTCCCCGAGGGGAGACGTACCGGGAGCGAGAGATTCGGGAGCGAGAGATCATCTGTGGACGCCGTACGCCACGGCAGTATCGAAGTGGGTAGTGTCGCCGACGGGAGGGTGAAAGCGTCCGGCGACTGCTAGCGATCCTAAAGCGTCACTATGTGTGTGCGGAGGGCTTTCAGTGGTGAGGACAATCCGAACGTAGAGTATGACGAGTTCGGACGAACATGCGGGTGATATGCGCTGGGGCTGGACCTGTCCACGCTGTAACGCGGATGTCCCAGTCCACAGAGACGACGAGTCGGAGACGTTTCGCTGGGAGTGTCCGATCGACGACTGTCCGTCGGTCGGCTTCGGCTTCACATCGCGGCGCCGGGCGCGGATCGCGCTTCGGGAGTACCGCGAGGCGTATCGGAACATCTACCGCTGATCTCGCTCGGCAGGTCGCCTCGAGTGTCCACGCCGAACGGCACCGGGATCCACAGCCATTAACCCGCCCGAATCGTAGGCATCGGTATGCGAACGCCGGCGCAGAACGCACATCTGGCGCTCCTCCTCGAGGTCGCGGGGACGCCCAAACCAGGTAACGTCGACCGACACCGAGACCTCGAGGACCTCCTGTTCGAACACTTCCTCGCGGGCGCGGTCGGGGCTCAGGCCGGTCTCGAGCAGGCGGCCAACGGCGGTGCGGTCGGTCCCGCGTTCGAGCGCAGCGTCGAAGGGATGGCCGCACAGGGCGGCGGCAACACCCAGTTCGGAGCGCTCCTGTTGCTCGTCCCGCTCGTTCGGGCCGCTGCCGACGACCTCTCCCAGCCCGTCGTCGAGGCGATTTGTGAGGATACTACCGTCGCGGACGCCGCCGGCTTCTACCGCGCGTTCGACCACGTCGACGTCTTCGTCGGCGAGCCACCCGCGGAGATGGAACCGCTCGACGTCCGCCGCGGGAGCGACGCGGTGCCCGCCCTCGAGGAGCGCGGACTGACGCTACGTGATATACTGGAGCAGAGCGTCCCCGGGGACGACGTCGCTCGCGAGTGGGTTCGGGGTTTCGAACGGTCCTTTATCGCCGCCGAACGGCTCGCCGAGACCGACGGGCCGCTGACGGAGCGCGCCGCGGCCGTCTTCCTCTCCTTGCTCGCCGAGCGACCCGATACGCTCGTCGCGACCCGCAGCGGTGAGGGCGTCGCACAGGAGGTGACCGAATGTGCGGCCGAACTGGTCGAGCGCGACGCCCTCGAGACCGACCAGGAGACCGTCGAGCGCTTCGCCGACGAACTCGTCGATCGAGGCGTCAACCCGGGGACGACGGCGGATATCACGGCGGCGGGATTGTTCATCGCGCTCGAGCGCGGGGCGATCACCGTATGACGGGCGAGGAACTGTCGCCGAACGGCGATCTCGATGCCGAGCCGACCGCCGAGTGGCCCGTCTCCCTGTCGGGCGTCACTGAATCTATCGTCGCGACGCTCGGCCCAAACGGCCTGTGGAACCTGGCTGCGCTCGGTCTCTTCGCCGCGGATTCCGGAGACGGTTCGATTACCGCGCGAACGTGGGGCAACACCCGGACCCGACGCAACTTCCACCGCCAGGGCGAGGGCTACGTCCTGTTCGTCGACGACCCCGTCGTCTTCGCCGACGCCGCGCTCTCGATCGTCGAGCACGAGGTGCCCGTACTCGAGTCCGCGCACGCGTGGGCCCGCGTCTCGGTCGAGCGGATCGACTCGGGGACCGACGACGGGACCGACTGGGAGCAGTGGGCGCTTCGCCCCGTCGAATCCGCCGTCGAGGCCGAGACGGTGCCGACGGTCGACCGCGGCTTCGCGGCCGTCGTCGAAGCGACCGTCGCCGCCTCCCGCCTCGACGTCGCGGGCTACGACGAGGACAAACTGCGCGAGCGACTCGCGTACTTCGCCGCCGTCGTCGACCGGGCCGGGAGCCCGCGCGAGCACGAGGCGCTCGAGCGCGTCCGCGAGCACTCAGCGTGGTAAACCAGGCGGATGGTAAGTCGGAACGGTCTCGTCTGTGCATTCGCTATTACCGAAGCTAAATTTAAATAGGAAGCCGAGGCCAAGCGCGGCTACATGGTGCTCCACTTCAGACGGGCGACGAGTATCTTCGCGAAAACCATGCCGTTCGTACTGCTCAGACTGGGGATTGGTGTTCTACTCGGTGTGCTCAGCGTCCTCTACTTCGGCGTGGTTCTCTACGTCGGCTATAGGTTGCTCGGCGCGGGGACGATCTCCGGCTGGATCGCGATAGCCGGCCTCCTCGTAGCAATCGGGTTGTTCGCCTGGCTCTGGCGACTGTTCAGCAGATACGTGCTCTATCTGATCAAAGCGGGCCACATCGCCGTCATCGCCCACATCGTCGAGACCGGCGAGGTCCCCGACAACCAGATCCGGTACGGCAAAGGGCAGGTGACCGAACGGTTCACCGAAGCGAGCGCCCTGTTCGCCGTCGATCAGGTGATCAAAGCCGTCGTCAAGCAGTTCAACAGCGGCGTCGTCTCCTTCTCGAGGTTGTTCAGTTTCGTGCCGGCGCTGAAGAAACTGATCCGGATCGTCGGCAAAGCGATCGCTATCGCGGCCTCCTACATCGACGAGGCGATCATCGCCCACATGTTCGTCAGCGACGAGGAGAATCCGTGGCGATCCGCCCGCGACGGCGTCGTCCTCTACGGGAAAAACTGGAAGCCCGTGCTCGGCTCGACCATGCTCATCGTGCTCGGACTGTACGCGGCCGCGTTCGCGCTCTTGCTCGCCCTGGCGCCGATCGCGAGCGTCCTGAGTGGACTCTCAGCAACGGTCGAAGTCGCCGGCTGGGTCGTCGTCGGTGGGCTCTTTCTGACCCTCTACACCGGCTTCCTCAAACCGTGGGTGAAGACCGTCGTGATCACCACGTTCCTCGTCGAATCTCGAGACGAGACGCCGGACAGCGAGACGATGGAACGGATCGCCGCGCGATCCGACCGATTCCAAGAGCTCGTGAGCAAGGCCGACGACGACACGCCGGCCGAACGGCCGACCCAGTCCGAAGAGCAGCCCGTCGCGAGTAGCGGGGCGTAGCCCTTCGCTCGGCTCCGCGTCGTCGAATATTCGTCTCGTAATCGGTTACGGCGCGAACGGTCTCGAGCGGACGAGCCGCCGCTCGCCAGTGGCGACGGGGGTGGGTTTCCGTAGCGCCAAAGAGAAAGGGATTAAGAGCCTCTGGACGGAACCTTCCTCCATGGCAATCAAACCGGCCTATGTCAAGAAGACCGGGAACCTCCTCCTGGAGCGCTACCCGGAGGCGTTCACGACCGACTTCGAACAGAACAAAGACAGCGTCACGAAGCTCACCAACGTCGAGTCCAAGGGCGTCCGCAACCGCATCGCCGGCTACGTCACCCGGAAGAAAAGCGCCCAGACGGCCACCGCGTAAGCTCGCTTTTGTCCTCGAGTTCCTATCGTCGTGAGCGACGGCAATGGTGACCGATACGATCGAATCGTAGCGGACACGACGGGGTGTTCGTCTCTCGCTGACAGTTGCTGTGCGACGGAAACCCAAACGGTTTTGCGCACACAACTCGGAGTCCGGGAAAATGGCAGTACGAGTTGGCCTCCTCGGTGCGACCGGTGCCGTCGGACAGCGTCTGATTCAGCTTCTCGACCCCCACCCGGAGTTCGAGATCGCCGCACTGACCGCGAGCGAATCCAGCGCCGGGAAGAGCTACCGGCAGGCCGCGAAGTGGCGCGTCGACAGCCCCATTCCGGCGGACGTCGCGGAGATGACCGTCGTCGAAACCGACCCCGGCGAGGTGCCGGACGACGTCGACCTCATCTTCTCGTCGCTCCCCTCGAGCATCGGGGCCGAGGTCGAGCCCGGCTTCTGTGAGGATGGTTACGTCGTCTCGTCGAACTCCTCGAACGGCCGGATGGACGACGACATCCCGCTGGTCATCCCCGAAGTCAACGCCGACCACCTCGACCTGCTCGAGGTCCAGCGCGACGAGCGCGGCTGGGACGGCGCGATGGTCAAGAATCCGAACTGCTCGACGATCACCTTCGTTCCCACGCTCGCCGCGCTGGCGGAGTTCGGTCTCGAGACGGTCCACGTCGCGACCCTCCAGGCCGTCTCCGGCGCGGGCTACGACGGCGTCAGCTCGATGGAGATCATCGACAACGCCATCCCCTACATCGGTAGCGAGGAGGACAAACTCGAGACGGAGTCCCGAAAGCTCCTCGGCAGCTTCGACGGCGCCGAACTGAGCCACAACGAGATGGAGGTCGCGGCCTCCTGTAACCGCATCCCGACGATCGACGGCCACCTCGAGAACGTCTGGGTCGAAACTGAAGACGAGCTGACCCCCGACGCGGCCGCCGAGGCCATGCGGGAGTACCCGTCGCTCGACCTTCGCTCCTCGCCCGACCCGCTCATCCACGTCTTCGAGGAGCCCGACCGTCCGCAGCCGCGGATGGACCGCACGCTCGGCGACGGCATGGCCATCGCTGCGGGCGGGCTCCGCGAGTCCGCCTTCGGACTGCAGTACAACTGTCTCGCGCACAACACCATCCGCGGTGCGGCGGGCGCAAGCGTACTGAACGGCGAACTGCTGCTCGAGAACGGCTACCTCTAAGTCGTTTTCACTCGGGTTTTAGTAATTTCTTCGTCACAGACCCTGCGTGGTTTGGCAGGGCCCACAAGTAGGGATGGACCCAACGGAGCGTATGCTTCCCGTGATCTCCGATCCCGAATCCCTGACACCGGTTTCCGCGACTGCGTCGACGGGGTCCGCCGACGAGACGGGGCGAGCGTTCGACCTGCTCGCCGATCGGCGCCGCCGAGCCGTCCTCGAGTATCTGGACGACACCGACGAACCGGTCTCGCTGAACGAGCTAGCGGACCACGTCGCCCTCGAGGAGCAAGGTTGGGCTCGCGGCGCGATCGCGGGTTGTGGCGACGCGCTGTTGGGAACTCGTCGACGGGTCCGGATTTCACTCCGACACCACCACGTGCCGAAACTCGCCGCCGCCGACGTCGTCGAGTTCGACCTCGAGGCGAACACCGTTTCTGTGCGGGAGACGGGTGCCGATCTACTCGCTCGACTGGAGACAACTACCGAGTAGCGTGGCGGCTGCAAGCACCACGTCCAGTAGTCAGCCGAAAAATGCATGGAACGATGCCTACTGAGGAGCAGGCGGTACAGCTCCTAGTCGAACTGGGACTCACGGAATACGAGGCTCGCTGTTTCGTCGCGCTTTCGCGCGTCTCGACGGCGACGGCGTCGGAGGTCGCCACCCTCTCGGACGTGCCGCGCTCGCGGGTGTACGACGCGGTCGACCGGTTGCACCGGCGTGGACTGGTCGACATCCAGCAGTCCGAGCCGCGCGAGTACCGGGCGATTTCGAAGGCGGCCGCGCTCGAATCGCTGAAAGAACGGTACAACACGACGCTCGAGGCGGCCGACGACGCCCTCTCGGAACTCCGTCGTTCAAAGGCTGGAGACGACTTGGAGGAGGGCGGAGCGTGGGCGATCACCGATCACGATCACGTCACCGATCAGGTCGGACGCTTTCTCGAGGAAGCGACTGAGGAGGTGTACGCGCTTCTCGCCGACGAGAGCGCGCTCGATCGACAGTTTCTCGAGCAGCTCGCCGCGGCGAGCGAGCGCGGTGTCGATACGCGGATCGAAGTCTCTTCCGAGGAGGTCGAAGCACGAGTACAGGATGTCACACCGGAGACCACCGTCGTAGTCACGGACCTCGCGGACGACCCCGCCTCGCTGAACGTCAAGCGCCTCGGTCGGATCGTCATGGTCGATCGTCGGTCCGTTCTCCTCGCTGCGGTCGCAGACCGAACCCGTCCGGGGCAGATCGAAGAGACGGCGATCTGGGCCAGTGGACCGGATCACGGGCTAGTCGTGGGTCTCCGACACGTTCTCGGAGCGCGGATCGATTCTCAGACCGTCTTCGCCTGAAACGAGTTCTCCGGGCGATCTCGCGCTCACCGAAAACTCAGGCGTCCGTCTGTGGCAGCGCGACGACCGGGACGGACGCTTCCTTGACCATCCGTCGTGCAACGTCGCCGGTGAGGAGTTCCGCTAGTCGGTTCCCCTCCCGTGCCGTGAAGACGACGGCGTCGGCGTCTCTCTCCTTCGCTTCGGCGAAGATTCGCTCGACGATATCGGTCCCGTAGAGGACGTCCGTCTCGACCGTCGCGTCGGTCGTCTCGAGCGCGCGCCGGATTCGCTCGAAGATTTCGTCGGCGTACTCCTCTCGCTGTTCCATGGGCGCCTTGTCGATCCCGCCGCCCGACTTTTCGATCACGTTGACCGCGATGACCGTACTGGTCGGTGTCAGATGCGGAGCGAGCGCCGCAGCCGTCCGCTCGCCGTCGTCCGGATCCGCCGCCGGGACGACGACCGTGCCGTCGAAGGCGAGCGTCATCGGGACGCCTCCGCGCTCTGCGTCGCTCGATTACGAACGATCGTCGGATCGACAGTCGGAGTCGGTGACAGCGCCATACCCGAGATTCGAGCCGGTCACTGAAAAAACTGCAGTCGAGGGAGTCGGCCGACGGCCGGCTCAGGGACGCACCTGATTCCGGAGCTCCGTCTCCGGGTCCTCGCCGAACCGTCGGGCGTTTTCCGCGACGATATCAGCGAGTCGCTCGTAGTACTCGGGGGTGTGGCCCGCGTTGTGGGGCGTGATCTGTACGTTCTCGAGCGTCCATAGCGGATGTTCCTCGGGGAGCGGTTCGGGGTCGGTGACGTCCAGTGAGGCGCCGCGGATCCAACTCGAGCGCAGCGCCGCCACGAGCGCGTCGGTGTCGACGACCGGGCCACGGGCGACGTTGACGAGCACCGCATCGGGATCCATCGTCACGAACTCGTCGTGGCCGATCAGCCCGCGAGTGGTGTCGGTGAGCGGACACGCGAGCACGAGGTAGTCCGTCCGCGCAAGCGCGTCGTCGAACGCGTCGTCCTCGAAACCGATCACCTCGTCCGTCGGCCCGCCCTTCTCGGGGGAGTACCGCACGCCGATCGTCTCGACGCCGAACGGCTCGAGCCGTTCCGCGACGGCCTCCCCGATCGCGCCGAGGCCCACGATCGTTACCGTCGATCCCTGCAACTCGTAGGCCTGGTAGTGGCGCCACTCCCGGCGCTCCTGTCGGCGCGCGCCGACGTGGAACCGGCGCGTGTATCGGAGAATTGCGCCGAGGACGTGCTCCCCGATGTTCGGACCGTGCACGCCCGAGGCGTTCGTGACCGCGACGTTGCGCTCTTCGAGTTGCTCGAGTGGAAGGTGGCCCGTCCCCGCGTAGGCACAGGCGAAGACCTCGAGGTTTTCGGCGGCCTCGAGGAGGTCCTCGTCGAGGGTCATCCCGGTGACGAACCGGACATCTTCGATTCGATCACGTTCTGCGCCGGGCGTGCGCGCGAGTTCGACCGTCTGCTCCGGCAATCGCTCGCGGATCGCGGCGACGTACTGTTCGACCGGCATTCCGTGGGTTCCGGTCCGGAGGACGAGAACATCCGGTTCGTCAGTGTCACTCATGTCCGTGGCGTCGGTCGGTGCGAGCAAAAGCGTTCGTCTCCCGGAACGGGTCTCGAGGGACCACTGCAAGTAACGCGGGCCGCATACACGGTTCGCCGACCCGCGCCGAACAGCCCATCGTCGCCCTCGAGATCGGTTCCCCTCACCGAGACGTTCAGGCAATTTAATAATGGGCCACTGAGTTCCAACGGAGTATGGAACGCGTAGACGTCGCGATCGTCGGTGGCGGCCCCGCTGGGGCATCCGCGGCCGAGCGGGCCGCGGCACACGGTGCCGAGACCGTCCTCTTCGAACAGGGCGTCCCGCGGGAGGACCGCGACGGACTCGGCCCCGACTCGACCGACGCCGCCGGCATGCTCGACTACTGGATCGACATCATGGACTTCGACTACCGGGAGATTCCCGACGAGGTCATCCATCGGGAGCTCGAGGCGACCGAGTTCGTCGGTCCGAACAGCCGCGTCGAGCTACGGACGACCGGGATGGAAGCCAGCTACCCGAAGTTCGGCTACACCTTCCACCGCGCACGGATGGACGACTGGCTCTACGAGCGCGCCGAAGACGCCGGGGCCGACCTTCGGGTCGGAACGGGCATCAAAGACCTCGAGACGGACCTGCGCGCAGACAGCGCGAAGGGGCCCGTTCACACGCTGACCCTCGCCGACGGCGACCAGCTCGAGGCCCAGTACGTCGTCCTCGCCGACGGCCCGCAGCGACGGATCACCCTCGACGCGCTGGACCAGTTCACGGCCCCCGGCCGCAGCGTCTCGGACCACCTCTCGCCGCCGACGGCCAACCACATCGCCTACCAGGAGTATCGAGAGTTTCCCCCCGAGCTGTTCGAGGAGTTCGAGGACACCCTCAAGTTCTGGTGGGGCTACATGCCCGGCGAGACCGCCTACCCGTGGGTGTTCCCCAACGACGGCACGGTCGCCCGCGTCGGCCTGACGATGCCCATCGGGATGGAACTCGAGGACGTGACGAACCCGGGCGCGTACAAACTTCTTCGTCCGGACGACGACCGACTACCCTCCGGCTCGGAGTACATCCGTCGCCTGCTCGAACAGGAGTACGGCGACGAGTACGATATCGAGGAAGAGATCCCGATCGTCGAGGACCGCGGGAAGTCGAAGGGGACCGAGACGTATCCCATCTCCTCGACGCGACCGATCGAGTCGCCCGTCGGCGCGAACATCGCCGTCGCCGGCGGCGCGATGGGGACGACCTCGGCGTTCCACGAGGGCGGCTACCACGTCGCCGTCCGAACGGGGAAGATCGCCGGCCGACTGGCCGCGACGGACTCGCTCGAGAGCTACAACGACGTCTGGAAGCGCGCGATCGGCGACGAGATCCTCCGGAACGTCGCCTTCGCAGATATCGTCAAAGACTACGAGCCCGACGACTGGGATTGGGCGTTCGATACCATCACCGACATGCAACAGGGGGCTTCCGGCGGCAACCTGATCAGACGGAGCTACTCGGCCGGCCTCGGTGCCTCGAAGATCATGCTCGCCTACAAGCGACGGAAGTACGCCTACCGCAACGGCGGCTACGTCCAGCTGAAAGAAGACGACTACTTCTACTGAGCCTCGGTTTTCGACTCGAGTTCGTTCAGCACGTGGCGAACTCGTCGGCCCGACTGTCCCTCCAAATGATGTTTCGCGACTGTGTCCGAACCGCCGGGTCTGACGGTCGACGTGGACTGCGCTGAGCGCGAGAACGCGCGACGGAATCAATGAGGAAGGACGGACGATCCGTTCAGGTGGACGCGGTATCGAGGGTCCAGCCGGGATCCTGCCCCGTCCGTTCGATGTGATCGGCTCGGCACGCCGGACAGTAGTCGGGTGTGGCAGTGTCGCCCCGAGGGACGTAGACCGCACCGCTACACTCCACGCACGAGTCAGAAACGATGGTCGTGCAGTCGGCGCAGATGTTGAAGTCGTCGACCGTGAGTCCGCGCAGGGGTTCGAGTTGTTTATCCAAGAGGTACTCGTCGATGACCGCCTGACAGTGTTGGCACGGTTTCATACCGGTACACTCGGTACCATGTCACAGTACTACAAAGGTCTGACGACCCGATACAAATTCGCCGTCACCGTGGGGAGACCGTACGCACACGCTTCCCGGAACCGGTTCGGGCCGGATATCCGAGCTGTACGGTACTGTACCGACGACCGACCGTCCTGTAAGCGGGTATCCTTTTTCCCACTCGAGGTGGAGGCCAAACGTATGAGTGCTCCGTTCGACGGCTCGGCCGGTCGGGACGACGAGCCGTCCGAGACGGCAGCGACTCGAGCGGACGGCGCCGGCCACGCGCGAGACGATCAGGGAGAGCTCACCGATCCCGACGGCCCCGTCGGCCCGGACAGCCCATACGAGCCGAGCGATCACGGCGACCACGACGAGCACGAACACCGCAGCCGCTGGCCGCTCGTCACCGGACTCGGAGCCGGGGGGCTCTACGGCGGCGTCGCGATCTACCTGCTGGGAGCCGCGGCCGGCGTCGTACCGCCGCTTCTCGGCATCGGACTCGCCGTCGTGGGGACCATCGTCCTGTTGGCCGGGGTGGCGGGCTGGGTCGACGAGGCGTTTCTGGCACCCGCTCGAGAGCGTGCCGGGCAGACGAAGTCGCGAGAGTCGTACGTGTCGACGACGGTGCTCTTTCTCGTGACCGACGTCTCGACGTTCGGCGCGCTGTTCGTCTACTACTTCTTCGTCCGGCTGGGCGCCTGGCCGCCGGAGACGCTCCCTCCGCTGTTGACGTCGCTCGTGTTGGTCAACACGCTGATCCTAATCGCCAGCAGCGTCACCATCCACTACGCTCACGAAGCGTTGCACGACGACAATCGACGGCGGTTTCTGGGGCTGCTCGGAGCGACCCTCGCACTCGGCGTGATCTTCCTCGGCGGACAGGCCCTCGAGTACTACGAGTTCATTATTCACGAGGGCTTTACCCTCGGCAGCGGCGTCTTCGGCAGCGGCTTCTTCGCACTGACCGGACTCCACGGACTGCACGTCGCACTCGGCGTCGGCGGCATCGCCGTGGTGTTCTGGCGGGGATTGCAAGGCCACTACGGGCCCGAGCGAGACACCTCCGTCGCGACCGTCTCGCTGTACTGGCACTTCGTCGATCTCGTCTGGGTGTTCCTCGTGATCGTCCTCTACGTCGGGGGCACGCTCTGAAGAGTTACTGAACGGAGCGCTACCGCGAACTCACGACAGGTCGTCGCCCGCGTCGAGATTCTCCTCGAGCACGCGGAGCGGCGGATCGGAACAGTCACAGAACGCCGACTGACCGAGCGGTTTGCGCTGGCCGTCGGGCCAGATCTGAACGATTCCGATCTCGCCGCAGCGCTCGCACTTCGCCGCGGCCCGTCGCTTCTCGTCCTCCTCGTATTCACCCACTGGGCTCACCTCGGTCGAGTGGGCCGTACCAGCGCCAGCGGGTAAAACCCCCGGTGGGAATCGTGGTTGGTCATCCCGGTTGATTTGACGGTCGAGGCTATCCATCGGTGCCGGACGGATCAGCAGTAACAGCCCGGAGCGTGGGGAGAAATCGGTTGGAGAGGATGTGGCCATCGTCGTTGCCAGTGGGAGCAGCATGCTTTCCCCTTCGAAAACCACGGGATTGCCACGCCAGCAGCCAACTCACCGTTCCAACCGGTCTCGAGTTCAGAGACGCTCGCTATCGTCATCGATCCCGCTGAATTCGCTCCTCGAAGCCGGCCATCTTGCGGTAGATTGGCGGCGTCAACACGCCAGCGATCCCCACCAGAATCGCCACCGAACCGATCGGGAACAGCAACGGCTCGGCCTCGAGACAGGAGTTCAACGACGCGATGCGCACGTAGTACTCCTGGCCGTCGACCTCGATGACCACGCCCTCAAGCAACGCCGCCTCGTTCTCCAGCCCCGCGCCGTCGACCGTCGCCTCCTCGAGCGGACTGTCGATCGCCTCCCGAAGCGCTCGCTGTTCGGTCTCCGACAGCTCGTCGTACTCGAGCTCGTCGACGGTAGAGGCGGGTCGGTCGCCGTCCTCAAGGGCCCGGATCTCGATGTCCGGATCGCCGCAGAGACCGAGCGTGTCCTGCATGACGACGTAGCCGCCGACGAGCGCGATCGGGATTCCGGAGGCGATCAGGAGCACGCCGAGGAAGGGGGCGGCGTACGTTAGGAGGTACGACTCCTCGGATTCCGTCGGCTTGCCGGTCGCCGGCGGATCCTCCGCTGGCTCCGCTCCGTTCTCCATATCACTCCCGCCGTCCTCCGATCGATCCGACGGCCCGCCGTCGTCATCGCTCATCGTCGGTCCTCCGATGGTGTCCGGTGACGACCACCTAGATACTCGACCGTCCCCGCGAGCCCTAGCCCGTAGATCCAGTGGGCCAGCAGGACGAACACGAGGTAGCCGACGAGTTCGAGTCCAACCTGATCGGTGTGGAACGCGATGGCGAAGCCCGAGGCGATGACCGTCGAGAACCACAGCCCCGTGACGAACGAGAGCTCACCGGGGAGATACTCGCCGAGCGCGAGGAAGAGCAGCGGCCAGGTGAGCATCCCGCCCGCGAGGAACACACCATAGCCGAGGGTGACGCTCGCCGGGAGGCCGACGAGCACCGCGAGACCGGCGAACGACTCGAGGTCGAACACGCCGATGACCACCGCCACCGCGAGCACGAGCGACATGAGGAGGGTGCCGACGAGGCCGCCGACGGCACCCGACCCCGCGTCGTTCGCGACCGTCCGCGCGACCGGCTTGATCCGCCCGTACAGCGACGGCGGCTTCCCCTCTTGGGCGGGTACGTAGGATCGGCGCACCTCCTCGGGTTCGGACGGCGGGATTCCGCGCTCGCGCTCGAGTTTCCGCTCGAACCACTGCCACTCCGGGGTGAACTGGTTGGTCGACTTGAGGTCCCACGGATCCGCGGTCTCGACCCGTTCGCCGTGGAAGTACGACCAGATCATGTTGTAGAACCAGAGCAGGACGCTCAGCCCGATGATATACGAACCGACGGTGGCGACGACCTGCAGCCACTGGAAGTCGGCGGGGTAGGTCGCATAGCGCCGCGGCAGTTCGAGAAAACCCAGCGCCATCAACGTCATGAACGTGAGCGCGGAGCCGGCGACGAGCAGCGAGGACTGGAACAGCGCCAGTCTGCGGTCGTAGAGTCGTCCCGTCAGTAACGGATACCAGTAGTAGCTCGCGGCGAACATCATCAGGGGGATGATCCCCATCACGATGAGGTGGAAGTGACCGACGACGTAGTAGGTGCCGTGGTAGATGATGTCGACGGGGATCACGGCGAGGAAGATACCGGTGACGCCGCCGACGATGAAGAGTCCGATCGAGCCGACACAGAGGATGGTGGGGGCCGCGAGTTTGACGTTCCCGTTCCACATCGTCGTGATCCAGTTGAACACCTTGATCGCGCTCGGAACGGCGATGGCGATGGACGTCGCCATGAAACTCGCTCGGATTCGGGGATCGATCCCGGTCGTGAACATGTGGTGGGCCCAAACGCCGAAGGAGAGGACCCCGATCGCGATCGTCGAGTAGACGATGAACTTGAAGCCGAACAGCTTCCGACCGACGAATTTGGGGAGAATCAAGCTCATTAGCCCCGTCGCGGGCAGGAAGATGATGTACACCTCGGGATGACCCCAGAACCAAAACAGATGTTGCCAGAGGATCGGTCCGCCCCCTTCTGTCGCGAAGAACGTCGTTCCGAAGTTCCGATCCAACAGGAGCATCAGGAGGGCCGTCCCCAGCAGCGGGAACGCAAAGAGTGCGATCGCGCTCGTGACGAGCATGGTCCAGGAGAAGATATCGAGGTTCGCCCAGCCGATCGCCTCGTCGCGCTCGTAGATGACCGTCGTGATGAAGTTGATCGCCGCGATCGTGGTAGCGATGCCACTCAGGTGGAGCCCGAGTAACAGGAAGTTGATCTGCGGATCGGGCGAGGTGGACGACAGGGGTGCGTACATGGTCCACCCGATCGCCGGTTCCCGTAATGCGAACAGGAACGACAGCCACGACTCGGGCACGACCACCGCGAGTGACTTCCCCGTCACCTCCGCGATGATCCCCAGTCGCGACAGCAAGAGCGCCGGCGGCAACAGCCAGAAGCCGACGGCGTTGAGCCGCGGGAACGCCATATCGTCGGCGCCGAGCAACAGCGGGAGGAAGTAGTTCCCGAGGCCAAAGAAGACGGGGGCAACGAAGAATATCAGCATCGTCAGCCCGTGCATCGTGAACAGTTCGTTGTACGTCTGCTCCGTCCAAATGTCCGCAGCTGGAGTCAGGAGATGCGTTCGCAGCATCATCGCGTCGATCCCGCCCCACACCGCAGCGACGGTCCCGAATGCGATGTAGAGTAATCCGATCTCGCGATGATTCGTCGTTGTCGTCCAATGGACGATCACCGCCTTCGCTTCGTCAAGCGTGAACTCGCGCTCAGTGATCGCTCCGTAGCCGCCATCGGGTGAGGGATCCGCTCTGAGGCGTCGCGCTGCCAACAGCGTGAGGAGACAGCCGACGGCCACGAGCGCGAACAGCGACACCTGCACGAGCGCCCGACTCATCGTCGCTCGCCTCCCCCAGTGGCAACGCTCTGACCGCCGTGGTCGCCGGCCTGCATAGCCGACTTCTCATCACCGACTCCAATAAGGCCACTCCACGATTCGACGACTCTCACGGACACTAACAGTCGCGATCCGCCGGAGTACCGGCTCGAAGAACGTCACGAGCTCGAGACACTTCAGTCATCGATGCAGGCCGTATAACACGGCCGTCGTAGAACCCCACTGCAATGGGTCGTCGACGAAGCGGTCTCGCGCTCGCGGCGGGTGGAGTCGCCGGAGTGCTGGCGCTCTCGGGAACGGTCGCCGCACAGTCCGAAAACCGCGAACTCATCGACGGGCTCGAGGCCCAACTCCTCTACGTCGCCCTGCCGCTGACGCTGTTCGTCCTCATGATCCTCGTCTACGCGGCGGTCAAGTTCCACGACAACGACGATCCCAAACCGACCGCGGAGGATCCCGCCCTCGAGATCACCTGGACCGCCGCGACGGCGATCATCCTGCTGTTCGTCGGTATCGCCGGCTACAGCGTCCTCGTCAGCCCCTACGTCTCACCCTCACAGCCCGGTGACCTCACCGGCGACGGGGACATCGTCGACGACGAGATCGAGTCGCTCGAGGACCTCCCCGAAACCGACGACGAGGAGGTTGTCGTCCGGGGCTACCAGTGGGGCTGGGAAGCGACGCATTCCGAACATAATGTGACGACTCGAGACGAGATCGTGATACCGGCCGACGAGGACGTGACACTGTGGCTGACCGCCGACGAAGTTATTCACGCGCTGTTCATCCCCGAACTCGGTATCAAACAGGATGCGTTCCCGAGCGAGTTTACGCGTGTCAGAACTGTCGCCTACGAGACCGGCCTCTACGATGCGGTCTGTACGGAGTTCTGTGGGGCCGGTCACTCCCGAATGGACGCCGACGTCGTCGTCGTCGACCCCGAGGTGTACGACGAGTGGCTCGAAGACAACGAAGGCGAGCGAGCGACGGCACCCGATCCTTCGTGAGTGACGGTCGGCACCCGGTCGACGCTGCCGAGCACTGAAAGGGTTAAACCGCGGACGCACCTAGTTCGGGTGCGTGCCTTCAGTCCCCGTCCGAGCAAACCCATTCGGGTGCGATGACAGCACGGCGAACCCGGGCACGCGACAGTGATTCGGTGGGCGTCGCCCACCCGACCGAAGAGCGCGAAGCTCTTCCGCCCGGCACGAGGGTTAGCCAGCCGACGCGGCATGCCGCCACGGGATGAGGCTGGACGTTAGTGTTCCGGGTGACACCGTTTCAATACAATAGAGCAACAGCGCCAACGGTTGGACGACCGATCGAGGAGGCGGCGCTTCCAGTCTCCGATCGGATAGCTGCGAGCGCTAGCCCTCATACGGAATGATCTTTGGCGAGAATACAGTCAGTTATCCGCGTTCGAGGGCTGCGTGAGCGGCTCGCTGTACAGGAACGATTCGATGGAGGAGCCGGTCACTTCGACTTCCTCTTCTGCTGCTCGGGCGCGGCTGATCGTCGTCCGAATCTCGTCGAACCCATCGGCGACGATCACGTCACCAGTTCGTCCGTCGTACTCGATGAGGCCGTGGTCCTCGAGTTTCGGGAGATGACTGTGAATCAGCGACGTCGTCACTGATTCCTTCATCTCCTCCGTGATCGCATCGACAGTTACGTCCTGACTCCAGGCAGCGATTTGCAGAGAGAGGGATTCGATATTCGCATGATCGTTCTCTAGGAAGTAGTACAGAACGTAACGACGGCGAGACTCCGATAGCATCCCGTATATCGTATCCAGGGAGAGCGCTGATACTGTCATACTACGGGCTTTCTGCCATACCTGAATAAGTCCCGCTCCAAAAGTATTTGGTACCGCTAAACCGCACGTTATGCAGCCATGATGGCCGCGATGCTGTTCGTGCGTTCGTGTGTTCAACATGCAAAAAACCCACAGAGCCAACGCTGTGGCTCCGTGGGTAATGTGCGTGGCGATCCCGAGGGGACCGCCGAGTATGAGTGAAGGCGGCGAATCGCATTTCCCAGAGGCTCGCGCACTCCAGTACTCCGCGATACGCAGGTGAGCTTATCTTCCGTGTTCGGGATGGGTACGGGAGGAACCTCACCGCTCTGGCCGCCGTAACGCCGATCAACGGAATCGAACCGTCGTCAAACCGTAATCGGTGGTTACTGACCGTAG